>NZ_BAAAXV010000001.1:2703114-3378893 GCF_039535785.1 Nonomuraea helvata | reverse complement strand
ACCTGACGGGTGCCGACCGCCTCCGCACCCCGACCGGCACCACCGCCCAGGTCGTCGGCACCCAGGCACAGCGCAGCCACCCGAAGGTCTATGACCTCACTGTCGCGGCCGTCCACACGTACTATGTGCTGGCGGGTGACCAAGCCGTACTCGTCCACAACTCCGGACCTTGTGATATTCCTTGGTCTAGTGGGGCCGTTTCCAAGGCCGCCAAAGCTATTGATGAGGGCGCGACCAGCATCCATGTTCAGTCGCGTAGTCAGGCGGAGGAGCTGTTCCTTGGAAAGTTCCAAGGGCATGGCTATCGGAACGCTCAGGGCTTTGACGGGCCGGGCACAAAGCAGTACTTCGGCCGGAAGCCCGGCACCTATCATTGGGACGATGAACTCGGTCCCGATGGACGTGTTCTCGGTCATGGAACGGGTAACGCAGATGGAGACTTCCCTCACCTGCAGATCCATACCTTCGATGGCCCCGTCATCCGGATCTTCTGGGGAGGGTAGATGAAGACACAAGCTGAGAATCGCCTGGTCATGACCAAGGCGGAGATCTCGGCTCGTCGACCGAGCAGCGATCCTGACCGCTACTCGTGGGTCTGGGTTGTCCCGATGCTGGATGGCCGGTTCCGTATCGCTGCCATTGAGGTGCCCAAGCACCTCGTAGACGAGGACATCTGTTTCTACGACGGGGACTTCGACACCCCCTACGTCAAAATCGTCGATGGGATCTCAGAAATTGACGATGCAGTAAGGGAAGCGGGTGCTGACCCGGAGGAGCTGGATGCCCCGTGGCATAACAACTTTCCGCTCTGAGTATTTGTCGGGCGAATTTAATTCGCTAAATGTGTTCGCTCAGATCTAACTGTCCGGACGCGGGCATTAAGATTTGAGTGACACGAACGGGGCCTCGCTGTAGAGCGTTTCAGCGAGGCCCCGTTACGCGCTTGACGGCCACGTTGACGGCTACAGACGTTGTGATCGTTTTCTGACGGCTACGGTTCGGGCTGCTCGTCGAGTGCTCCGGACATGCGTTCGATGGCGTCGCGTTGGAGGCGGAGTCGGACGTGGGCGTAGACGTCGGCGGTGATGGCGATGTGGGCGTGGCCGAGGAGTTCCTTGATCATGATGAGGTCCACGCCTTGATCCAGCAGGAGTGAGGCGCACGAATGCCTCAGGTCGTGAAAGCGGATCTTGCGGAGTCCGGCTCCACGGAGGAGCTGGTGGAAGTCGCGGTTGACGTTGCTGGGCTGGAGCGGCACACCGGTCTTGGTGGTGAACACCAGGCCGGTGTCGGCCCAGGCGTGGCCTGCGGCGTCGCGGTTGGCCTGCTGCTGGTTGCGGTGGCGGGTCAGGGAGGCGATGGCCTCGCGGGGTAGGGCGATCCGGCGTTCGGAGCTGGGGGTCTTGGTGGGGCTGATGACCAGGTCGGTACCGGGGACGTATTGCAGGGTCTGGCGGATGGCCAGCGTGCCGCCGGTCAGGTCCAGGTCGCTCCAGCGCAGGCCGAGGAGTTCGCCGCGCCGCATGCCGGTGCGGAGCGCGAGGTCGAACAGGGCGTGCAGGCGGAAGCCTTGGGCGGCGTCGAGGAAGGTGCGGGCCTCGGCCGGGCTGAAGGGTTCGGTGCGTTGTTGACGGACGACGGGGACTTGGACGTTGCGGGCGACGTTGCGCGGTAGGTCGTCTTCGCGAACGGCGTGTTCCAGGGCTGTGCGGAGCGGGGCGTGAATGTATTGGATGGTCAGCGGGGACAGGTAGCGCTGGCAGCAGCGGCCAAGGGCACAGCAGCGGGGCCGCTGGCTAGGGTCTGCGGCCTGGGGGTCGCGAGTGGTATCGGTGCCCAGGGCGCAGCAGCGGCAGGTGACGCGGAGCTGGTCCAGCCACAGGCGGATGTCCTTGGCTGTGAGCTGACGGAGTTTCTTCTTGAGCAGGTGTAGCGGGAAGTAGAGGCGCAGGCAGGCGCGGTAGCGGGCCAGGGTGTTGGGGCGGACCTTGTGTACGGCGATGTGGTTGAGCCAGGTGGTCAGGTAGTCGCCGAGTGCGGGGTCGCGGGCCGGAAGGGGGAACTTCTGCCGGTGGTCGTTGATCTTCTTGGTGAGTTTGTCGGCGGCCTCGCGGCGGGTCTTGCCGTAGACGCGGATGCGGCGGGTCTGCCCGTCGGTGGTGGGGACGTAGGTGGCTCCCTCCCACCGTCCGTCGGTGCGCTGGTAGAGGGTTCCTTCGCCGCTGGTGCGCCGCCGGATGGTGCGGGGCTTGCGATCGTGGTTGGGCTCGTCGGGCGTGGCGATCAGGGTCGTGGTCATGCTGCGGCCTCCTTGTCGGTGAGGTGGTTGACGTAGTCGTGCAGGGCGGACAGGGGGATGCGGCGTGAGCCGCCGATGAGGACCGAGGTGAGCGCGCCCGCGTGCAGGAGTTGGTAGAGCTTGCTGCGGGAGATGGCGAGCGTCTCGGCGGCCTCGGGGACGGTGAGGAGGAGCCGGGTCATAGGCCGCCCCTTGGTACGGCGGAGCCGGTGAGCGCGTCGGCGAGGAGTTGGTCCCCGGCGCTGTGGCCCTTGCCTGCGTACTCCCATTCGCTGATCACGAGGACGGTGTCCTCGTCGAAGAGCGGAAG
This sequence comes from Nonomuraea helvata, assembly GCF_039535785.1. Lineage (NCBI taxonomy): Bacteria > Bacillati > Actinomycetota > Actinomycetes > Streptosporangiales > Streptosporangiaceae > Nonomuraea > Nonomuraea helvata. The sequence continues at coordinate 3,376,284 of NZ_BAAAXV010000001.1, read as the reverse complement.
GCGTCCGGTGGTGATCTCGTTGTCGCGGGCGTGCTCTTCACGGGCGGCGCGGAGTGCGCCGAGGGTGGTCGAGTAGTTGCGGGACCTGGTGGAGAAGTGACCTCGGAAGCCGAGCATGTGGGCCCATTCGGCAAGGCGGAGTTCGGCCAGGTCCTCGATGGTTCCGAGCCTCATGCATTCGGCGATGAGGCGTTTGGGGTGGTCGCGGAGGTTGAAGGCGTCGAGGTTGTCGAGGGGGTTGATGCGGCGGTCGAGGGTGTCGACGCATTCGGCTGCCTTGGTGGCGTACTTGGCGATGTAGCCCGCGACGGCTTGTTCGGTGAGGTCGCCGGTCATCGTGATGGGGCGGATGTCGAGCTGTTGGCCCCACTTGAAGAGGCGGGCCGGCTGTTCGTCGAGAGCGGGAACGAGGGCGCTGACGACACGGGCGGCATGTTGTACGGCTTGCGTCAGGACGTCGGTCGTTGCCCAGGCCGGAGGCGGGGCGGTAGGGCCGCCAGGGCCGTCGAGGCGGATGACGGCGTGGAAGTGGACGACGCCGCGCCGCTGGTATTCGGCGACCTTGGTGAAGGAGACGGTGAGGTGGTGGCGGAGGTCTTTGAGGGCCAGGCCGCCGAGCTTGGCCAGGTGTCGGCGAAGAGAGTCGGCGAACCGCTTCCACAGCAACGGTGCGAGGGCGTTGAACAGGACCGAGCCCGAGTAGTCGTAGCAGTCCGGGCACAGCGGTTCACCGAGGCGCTTGCCGTCGGAGTTGTGCTTGGCTGTGCAGGAGATGACCTTGCCGTGCGGGCAGGTGGCGGCGTCGCGGCGGGCGTGACACGGCAGGGCTTTGCCGTTGGTCTCCTTGCGGGAGTGGACCGCACCGAAGGACGGGGCGGTGAGCGTGACGAACAGGGTCGGGTGGCTGGTGACGGTCTCGGGGACGTCCTTGCCGCCGATGAGACCCGCGCGGATGAGGTGGTAGGTGTCGGCGCGGTAGACCTCGGCGCAGGCCGGGCAGCGGGAGGCGCGGCGGGTCTTGCAGGGCAGGCGCAGGACGCCGTCAGGTTCGTTGCGCGTGGTGTAGCGGTGGAGCAGGGTGCCCGTGGCGGTGTCCCAGTGTTCGACCTTGCCGCGTAGGTGGATGGGCTGTCGACAGCCGCCGGTGGCGTGGATCTGGTCGGCCCAGCGGTCGAAGTCGGGGGCGTTGAGTCGGGTGATCAAACCCTTGAGTACGTGCGGATCGGTGTGCTTTGTGGGCAAGATGGGATCCTCCTTTCGCTCGTTCGGGTGAAGGGATGGCCCCCCGACCTGGCGTGTGTCTTGGCGGATGTACGGCCAGGCCGGGGGCGCTGCTCTTAAGGGACCGCTTGCGGGTCCCGGGAGTACTGCGCGCCGTGGTTGTCGATGCCGGTGCCGTCGCAGTCGCGGCACGTCTGGTTGTCGTAGAGGCCGGTTCCGTTGCAGGTGCAGCAGCCGTACAGGGCGATCACCTCCTCTCCTTGGGCAGGGTGTTGACGTAGATCCGCCAGTGGTGCGGACGGCCACGATCGGGATAGACGCGGGAAACGCCAGAGACGGTGAAGTTGGTGCGGAGACGGAACAGGGCGTCGACGATTTCGGCGCGGGTGCCGTCGAGACGGATTCGCATGATCGGGTTCTCCTACTCGGGGTCGACGCAGCCGCGATAGCTGTCGTCGGCGGCGTACTGGGCACGGGCGGCGGACAGGATGGCGACGGCCTTGTATTCGACCGGGCCGAAGTGAATCGAGGTGCCGTAGTGGCCGTGCGGGAGCTCCTCGGCATCGATCACGGTGCCGAGCTGGGCGGCGATCTGGTCGACCTCGGCGCACAGCTCCGTGTCGTCGGCGCGGCGGGGGAAGTGGTGGACCGTGAGGTTGCGGGCTGCTGGAAGATCGGGGTTGGCCTCCAGGAAGGCGGCCAGGTCACGCAGGCCAGTGATGAGGGCCGTTCGATTGGTCATCGGTGTTCTCCCTTGGTTAGGCGGTTCGTAGGGTGGCGAGCAGGTCGGAGGCGAGTTGGTTGGAGACGCCCAGGCGGGAGCGGAGGGCGTCGCGGGTGATGGGCTTGCCGTGCTTGGCGTGGTGCTCGTCGGCGACGCGGCGGGCGTAATCGAGTAGGGCGGGTGCGGGGCCGTCCTGCTGTTCGTCCTGGACCGCCAGGACGGGGACGATGGCCGGGGACGGCTCGGGACGAGGGTTCGCCGCGCGGCGTTCCAGCATGGAGACCGCGATCAGGAACGCGCCCGCCGGAGTTGCGGCGGTGATCCAGCCCCAGGCGGTTGGTACGGCTTGCGCCAGGTTGGCGGCCAGGGACAGGACGACGCCGCCGGACAGGACGAGGACGGGCCAGGAGATCCAGCTGCGCCGGGGGCGATCGGTCTTCTTGTCGCGTTGACGCTCGCGGGCGGCCATGACACAGGTGAGGTCGATGCACACCGCCACCGCCCAGGACATCCAGCCGGTTTGGCCGTGGTCAGCGGCGGTGTCGCGGATGTGGGTGAACGATCCGGCACCCGCGATGACGGCCAGGACAAGGATCGGGCCGGTGTCGAGCAGCCAGCAGGCGAAGCGTCGCATCGTTCCACCCCCTCTCAGGCGTTGATGGGCTCGGTGATGTGGGCGGTGATCTCGTCCCAGGGCGGGGTGAGGTCGGCGTGGGCCTTGGCCGTGTGTTCGGCGATCTGCTCGCTGACGTAGAAGGAGCGAGCCCGGTACCACTGGCCATCGGAGGAGGCCACGATCGCGACGCCTGGAGTGTCGGCGGCGATGGTCCGGGCGGAGGCGAGGGCGGCAGGGTCGAGGTCGCCGAGGGTCATGGTCGCGGTCTCGGGATCGTTGACCCGGTGGCAGATCCGGCCGGAGCACTGGGCACGGAGGGCGGTGACGCCGGGGCCGAGGTCGGAGCCGATCCGTTGGCCGCAGCAGAACAGGTAGATCCCGAAGGCCCGCCCGAGCTGCGCCACCCGCAGCAGAGCCGTGGACGTGCGCGCGACCTCGTCCTTCTCGGACTTGTCGGCCATCAGGTAGAGCTCGGCGAGCTCGTCCACCAGGACGACGACGGGGACAGGCCGGATGGCGGGTGGGAGTTGCCAGATGTTGCGGGCAGCGGCCTGACGGCACAGGCCCATGCGGTCGATCATCAGGCCGACCAGGTCGCACAGCAGGTCGACGGATTCGGCGCGGTCACACGCCAGGGCGGACAGCCGAGACGCGTACGGGGTGAACTCCACGCCGCCCTTGAGGTCGAAGCCGACCAGGGCGACCGGTTGCGGGGCGAGGCCGACGATGAGGGCATTGGCGAGGTTGGATTTGCCGGACTGGGTCGCTCCCGCGTTGAGCCAATGCGGGATCGTACGGAAGTCGACCACCCACGGTTTGCCGGTCTCCAGTCTGCCGACGGTGACCTTGAGCAGGTCGGGTGAGGGCGGGAGGTGGTCGACTTTGACCAGCGGATCGCGCATGGTGGCGGCCAGCCGTACCCGACCAGGCTTGTCGGAGGTGACGCGCACCGCGTGAACACCCCAGGAATGCGCGAGCCGTTCGGCGGCGTCGGCGTAGTCGCCGGGGATCTGACCCTCCAGCGTGCACAGGGTGACGCGCCAGCCGTACCGGGTCGGCATGGGTAGCCACATGAACGGCTTGGTGTCGACGGCGATCCGTTGGAAGCGGCGGCGGACCTTGACCAGGCCTGTCGAGGCGATGGCACCGGGGACGGTGGTGAACCACCAGCGTTGCCGCTTCTTGGTGAGTCCGCAGCCAAGGGCGACGCGCCGCCAGGACGCGCGGACGCTGATCGCCATGAGCGGGAAGCCGACGATGAGCCAGAAGGAGGCATAGTGCCAGCGGCGCCAGGCCCACAGCCCGACCGCCGAAGCGGCCAGGACTGCGAGCACCAGGAGCGGGTCAGGCATCGGCGGCCTCCCGTGCGGGGAGCAGGGCCGAGGCGCGGTAGGCGATGCCCCAGCGTCCGGAGATTTCCCAGACGTAGCCGAGCAGGCCGACGGCGTTGACCTGGTCACCCGGCTCGCGCTGCGGCTGCTGCCCATGAGCGATCGGGACAAGGATGTGGAGATTCTCGTCCTGCGTCACCAGATCGCCGTCCTTGAACGCCAACTCGGCGCCGACACCAGAGTGCGATTCTCGCCCGAGGACCGGGCCTTCCTTGCCGCTCTCCTGACGTCGCTGCCCCGCGAGGTTCTGCGCCAGTTGAGGCTTCTCGTCCGGCCGGACACTGTCCTGCGTTGGCACCGCGATCTGATGAGACGGCGTCACGCCCGTATCTGCCGGCCGAAGCGGCCCGGGCGCCCACCCACGGTCCCCTCCATCCGCGCCTGGTCCGGGAGAGCCCGAGCTGGGGCTATCGGCGGGTCCACGGAGAGCTCACCACGCTTGGCATCAAGGTCGCGCCGTCCACCGTCTGGGAGATCCTCAAACAGGCAGGCCTCGACCCGGCACCCGAGCGGGCTTCCACCACGTGGGCCGACTTTCTGCGCTCGCAAGTCGACGCCCTACTGGCCTGCGACTTCATCGAGACCGTCACCCTCAGCGGGCAACGCCAGTACGTCCTGGCGGTCATCGAGCACGCCACCAGACGCGTCCGCGTGCTCGGCACCACCGCTCACCCGAGCGCGAACTGGGTCACCCAGGTGATCAGGAATCTAGTGATGGACCTGGAAGACGCAGGCTGCCGAGCGCGCTTTCTGCTCCGAGATCGGGATGGCAAGTTCCCGATCCTCATGGACGAGGTCCTCGCCGAGGCCGGCATCACGACGGTGCTCACCGGCATTCGGATGCCGCGGATGAACTCCATCATGGAGCGGTGGGTGCAGTCCTGCCGCCACGCGCTTCTCGACCGCTGCCTCGTCTGGAACGAACGCCACCTTCGGCACGCCCTACGCGAGTATGAACTGTTCTATAACGGGCACAGAGCCCATCAAGCTCTGGCCCAAAGCCGCCCCGTTGCGTCCGGTCCCGGAGCGGATCACGGAGCCAGAGCGAGTCACCGATTTGAAGATACGCCGACGAGCCCGGCTTGGCGGTGTCCTGCACGAGTACTCACATGCCGCTTGAGCTGCGTGGATGGAATTGTCGGCAGGCGCACCGCTGATGTGCCGGACGCGTGCCGAAGAGCATGTGACGAGCATGAACCGGCCATCTTCACCTTGCAGAAGGCGGTCGAGAATCGAGAAAGTGCAGGTCAGGTGGGGTATAGGGTGGTAGGGTTCCCGGGGCTCGAACCCGGAACCTACGGATTAAAAATAGCAGTTCTCAATGCCGCCCTCTATCAAATCGTGTCTCATTGTGTCGCGGTGTCACAAGTTGTCCGCTTTAGAAATGTCCAAGAATGCCGTCCGGTGTCCTGCCGTATCGGGTGCCGACGAGTATCCAACGAGCAATCGTAGGGCGGATGGCAGCCCTTGACTGTGCTTGCTTACTCTGATTAGCGAGCTGACGCCGCGGAGGTTTGGGCCCGAAGGGTAAATCCGAGGCCCAACGGACCTGTGGTGACCGTTCAGAAACGAGCAATCCGGATGGAGGTCCGCTGCGCACAGTTCAAGGTCCACGTTACGGCGCCTGGCCGATCAGATCGGTCAGGCGCCGCTGGTCAAGCCATGCAAGTCGGACGACCTGTGTGGATGGAATTATCGGCAGGCAGAATGCCTTTCAGCGCCACTCGATGAATGCGGCAGTGTCACCGAGCGTGGAGAACTCCCCGGTCCGCTCGATCTTCTGGGGCGTGGATCCTGGCTTGGTATCGCAGAGGTAGTAATTTATCGCGGCCCCCTTCTGGGAGAGGAAAGCGAATCTCTGACCGTCGGGGGAGATGACCATGGCGTGGTTGTCGTGGTCGTTGCTGGGGAGTATGGGCGCTCCAGGCTGCGCTCCCGCGGCGATGTCGAGCGCGGCGAACCTGCCGTCCTCGCTACACAGCACCGTGTCGTTGTCGAGCCAGCCGACACCACCACAAGAGAGGTATCTGCCCTTGTCCACGAGGTCCGGGCCCACCCCTTGGCCCTCCGCAGGGACGTCCAGGACGCGGCTTTCAGCCAGGATGCGTTTTCCGTCCGGCGAGAGGACGGCGCCGTTGGCCAGCACCGCCCTGCTCGGCGTTCTCCCCACCATGATGAGGTTCCTTTCGCCGACGGTCTCGACCTCGAACTGGTCGACCACCTTGTGGTCCCCGGCAAGCGCTCGGCTCGAGACCCGGTTCTTGGTTGAGATCCCAGGCTGGTCGACCACCTCGTACGTGAACCAGACCGCGCTCCCGTCCCGCGAGAAGGCCGCATTGTCCTCGTGCGGAGTGTTGCCGAAGTCCTCGTTCCCGGTCAGATCGGTGAACTTGCCCGAACGGTCGACGTACCCGCCATGAGTCGCCGCGGTCTGCGGGTCCTCGGTGACCACGGCCATCTTCGTGAAGTCCTGGTCAAAGAGTGATCGGATGGCAGCCACGTCCGCGGCATCAGCGGGCAGCTCATCTGGCTCGCACAGTTGCCTCACGGCGGTGTTAGGCCGGGCCTTGTCGGAATCGACAATCGCCGTGTCCGGCAGCCGGAACTCCGCATGCGCCACGTGCTTCCAGCTCTGCGGGTTCCAGCCGTCGACATTGATGACTCCGCCGCTGCCGTTCCCCCGCGAGCAGACAGCCGTAACGATCATGTTCTGCTGTGCGAAGTCTCCACTGATGCCGGCCCCCGAGGACCTCTGACCGGCGTCCGCTCCCGCCCCGCGCTGGTCTCCGTCTGATGAACAGGCAACGAGGCCTGCTGTCAAGACCAGCGAGAGGAGGGCCGCCATTGCTTTCGGCGTGTCAACCATTCGTGTGCCCCTATCCGATGTCGGCCCGCATCGTACAAAAGGCTTTGACGCGCTGTCACCTCATCAAGTTGCCGATGAAACCGAACTTCCTCGGAATATCAACCTCACGGCGATATACCGTCCGAAATGGTCACAAACCACTATGTATGCCTCGCTGTGGTGCACCACTGGTGAAGTGGGCAGACGCGGCAGGTCTCGGCGTCGAAGCGGACCTGGACCAAAGGAGTGCGAGTTGTGCGGCTGGTGTGCGTGGTCGCCCACGAGACGCCGGTTTTCCGGCGGGCTGGCCCTAAAGAATCCTCAACGAATCGTCAACACGCCCCTTCCAACCTCGGCCGACTTCCGCACGCTGATCGAGGAGCACGTCGGCGTCCCGCTCAGCAGCCATAGCCGCTACATCGGCCGTCCGGCAGTCGGCGGATGGTATGCCCAACACAATGCGGCTGGAGACGTCTCGGTAGATGATCGCGGCATTGAACGTCAGGAACGCCTCGTAGATGTGGTCGCGATCCCTGTGAGACGACCCACTCCGCTTATGTGAGGGTGACGGCGTGGCCGGCGACGTGGACGGGACCGTCCCTCGACGACAACAGTGAGACGACCACGATGGGCGTCGGCCGAGGTGTTCGAGCCCGGAACGGGCCGAACACGGCCGTGGGCCGAGCTTGTGGGCCTGACCCTTGTCCAAGCCGAGGGCGGGGGTGACGTTACGGGAGGTGAAGTCAGCACCGTCGCCACTTGCGGCTGTCCGGGAGGCGACGAATTCGCGCCAAGTCGGGGCGGAACAGCCTCGACCTAGTCAGCGGTGTCGAGCATGACGACGTATTCGTGGTCGTCGCGGTCAACCCGACCGCGTCGTCCAGGTTGAGGCCGCCTACAAGACGCAACCAGGAGCGGACGCCTCACAGAGCGTACCCGGTCCACACGAGGCTGTCCTCACTCCACGCGCGAAGGGCGCCGACCTAGGATTACGCCGTTCTGGAGACGGGACAGGATCCAGCGTTCGGATCCGGTCAGCGCTGCTACCAACGAGTGTCGCCAATTGGCGGCTCCATCGTCCCCGCGACTGGGCTTGGCGCGATCGACCGGGCTTGGCCCCATTCCGGGCCGCTGTCGATCGCTCCTAAGATCTCGGTCGCCGACCTGCACGAGCGGCCGGTTCTCCCCTCGCCAGCACGGTCTGGCAGGTCGCGAGCGCGAAGAATCCGAACGCGGCCACTACAGGCCCAACACCGGGGACCAAGTCGGGATGAGACGGCACGACGGCCGCGCCGCACGCGACAACGTCCACTGCAGCGAGTGCGGCGCCTACCACATGAACGCCACCTGATGACCGGATCAGGGCGACCACCGCCAGCAGCGACGCGATGATTGCGCCCCCCGTGAACGCGAACGTCACTAGGAGCATTACCGGAACTGCGCGATGAACATCCAGATAGGACAGTCCCAGATGGCCTATCACGGCTTCGCCGAAACCCGGAGCGAATCCCTCGGTTTGTTCGGCCGTTCCCGACCGGGCTGGCGCGATCCAGGGCAGCAATCCCGAGACGACCACGGCGGACAGCCCCGCCAGCAGCCCAAGGCGGGCCGCACGATAGGCCCCGCTCTGATGGCCGCGCGGCTGCGCCGATAACTCGCTCATCCCCCTCCGAACCCAGCCGCCGTGATCTCCCCAACAGGGGTAGATCGTGCCATGGGCACCAACTGATGCCAAGCATCTCTCGCCCGGTGTGCGGCCCTCGTAGAGGCGGAGGAAGGTCACCCTCCAGGGCGTCCCAGAATCGGGGATCAGCTCGTCCTGGGTGGGACCGTCATCCCGCGACCTGGAGCTGAGTCTGCGGGGCACACGCCTGACACTGGCCGGCTCAGGACGACGGGCCGAGCACTGCCGCCCTGGTGAGCTCGGCCTTGTTGCCAAGTCCCAGCTTGGCCCGCACCCTACGCAGGTAGGTGTCGACGGTGTGCCTGCTGATGCCCATGCTCCGCGCGATCTGCTGCTGGGTCAAACCGTCGGCGACCCGCTGGAGCACCTCGTTCTCCCTGGCCGACAGGTCAGGATGGCGAGCGGGTGGGCGATCCTCCGCCGGTTCCTGGCGGAGGATCGCCTCCGCAACCCTTTCGGCCAGGCCGCCGTGCTCCCCGTCGGCCACCAGGACCAGGACGGGCGTGATCGCTGCGAAGTCGATGCCCTCCTCGTGGAGGACGTCCAGGAGCCCGCGGTGGAGGATCGGCGATTTCGGAACGATAGAAATCATGGTCATGTCGGCACTCCAGCTCGGTGAAGGACATGATCAGCATGCGGCACGAGGCAGGCACGGGACATCGCGGTAAACCGTGATTTCCGCGTTCGGCCGGATCAGGGTTTGTCGTGGTGGTCACATCCAGCCATCGAGGGCATTCTTCATCCCGATGCGGGAGGCGACCCCGAGTTTGGTGAAGATGTGCGACAGGTGGGACTCCACGGTGTGGATGCTGATCGACAGTCGCTGGGCGATCTGCTTGTTGCTGCAGCCTTCCCCCGCCAGTTCGGCGACGTCCATCTCGCGGCGCGAGAGCCCGAAAGGTCGCGCCCTGCCGCCCGAGGGCGACGGCGCACGCACGCCGCTCTTGCGCTGTTCTCGGATGGTCTCGGCCAGCAGGTGCCTGGATCCGCACCGGACGAAGATCTCGGCCGCCTGGTGCAGTGCCGTACGGGCGGGGCCGGGCGTGCCGGCGGCGGTGAAGGCGGTGCCTGCGCACAGCCATGCGCGCCCGGCCTCGATCCAGTGCTCGGTGCGGGAGAACTCCTCAGCCGCGCGCACCGCCTGCTCGGCCGAAGCGGCGGGCTCGCCGAGTCGCAGCGCGTGGGCGCGGCTCAGCCAGGCGGTGGCCAGGGCGGGAGGGAGACCGCCCTGGGAGAGCCGGGTGGCGCGCTCGGCCCACAGCGTGGCCTGCTCGCCTCGTTGCCGGGTCATCTCGGCGAAGGCCATGGCCTCGTAGCTGGCCAGGAGCGTGCTCCGGTCGAGCACGCTCCTGGCGGGCGGCGCGCACACCTGCGCCAGCACCTGCGCGCCCGGGATCACCTCCCCGGCGTTGATCAGCGCGCGTGCGCCGGCGTAGCGGGCGTTAGCCGCCCACGACTCCGTCTCGCTCTCGCACAGCCGCATGACCTCCTCGCCGTGTCGCAGGGCCTCCTCGTGCTGCCCCGACCAGGAGGCCACCAGGCAGCGCTCGGTCAGCCCGAAGGCCAGCAACTGCACCGCGTGCAGCGATCTGCCGATTTCGGTCGCCTCGTCGGCCGCTACCTCCGCCGCCGCCAGCTCTCCGAGCTGCCAGAGCGCTCGGGCCTGTCCGGCCAAAAGGCTCGGCAGGATGTAGTTCTGGCCCGTCGCCCGGGCTACAGCGACAGCATGCGAGAACCAGTGCTGCGCCTCCTTCTGGCGGCCCAACAACATCTGCGACCAGCAGAACCAGGAAAAGGTTTCGATCCATTCGGCCAGGTGCTCGTCCGAGGTCTTGCCCGCCAGGCGCTCGGCAGCCTCGACGTGGAAGAGCGCTTCGTCCAGCCGCCCGGCCGCGTAGGCCGTCATGGGCCGCATCGCGGCCGCGGCCATGGCCATGGCCGGCTCTTCCTGCGCGGAGATCTCCGGTATGAGGTCGAGGTAGTGCTGGGCTATACGGACGTCGCCCCGCATGAGGTTATCCCCGACCAGTCGTAGCCGTAACGGCACCGTCGCGCGCAGCAGGGGATGGGGCATGCGGTTAAGCTCGGCCGTCAGCAGATCCCGTCCCTTCGTCGGACGACCCAGCATCCGGTCGATCATGGCCGAGTGCCGGACGACCGCTGCCCGCCGCGTGTGGTCGGAGCGGGGCAGCAGCCGCAGGGCCTCCTGCGCCGTGCTCCACCCCTCGCGGAGCTGGCCGCTGACCGCCTGGAGTTTGGCCAGCTCCATGAGGACCTCGATCCGGTCCGGCTCGTCCTCCGGCACGAGGCGCAGCACTGCCTGCAGCCAGCGAGCCGCCGTGGTGGGGGCGTGCTCCTCGACTGATTGCGCGGCCTGCTTCAGCGTTTCGATCGCACTGCGGTCACCCGGCCGGGCCGACTGCACCAGATGGTGAGCGCGTAGCGACGCGGGCGCGCCTACCGTGGCCAGGTAGGCGGCGATGCGGGCGTGCGCGCGGACCCGCCAGCCCGCTCCGGCGGAGCCGTAGACGGCGTTCCTGATCAGCGGGTGACGGAAGCGGAAACGGCCCGCCGACTTGGCCGGGCGGATGACGTCACGGGCGGCCAGCAGGTCCATGCCCTCGGCGACCGTCTCCTCCGGCAGCGCCGCGGCCGCTTCCAGGAGCGCGGGCTCGAATTCCTCGCCCGTCACCGCCGCGCCGTAGGCGACCAGCAGCGCGTCGGGCGGCAGCGCGTCGAGTTCGAGCCTGAGCGCGGCGCGCAGGTCGGCGGGCAGCTCGGCCGGGGCGGTCTCGGCCGTGGCATGCCGTCCCAGCTCGGCCAGGACCTCCAGGTAGAACGGGTTCCCACCGCTGGCCTCGTACAGCGTCCGCAGCCGGGTGCGGCCGACCGTCTCGCCAAGGAACTCCGCCACCTCGGCGCTGCTCAGCGGGCCCACGGCGAGCCGGTGGTGATGCTCGGCGCCGGCCTGTACCAGTTTGGCCAGGGAAGGAGAGGTCTGGGCGGGGCGATAGGCCATTGCCATCAGCACGCCGCCGCCGGGCGGGTGGCGCACCAGATAGCCGAGCAACTCCGCTGAGGCGTCGTCGGCCCAATGCACGTCGTCCAGCACCAGAGCCAGGCCACGGGGCGACGCCAGTTCCTCCAGCACGCCCCGCACCGCCCGGTAGAGGCGGTTGCGGGTGAACGCGTTCAGGCCGTCTCGTACGTCGGCGGCGGGCTCTCCGGGCAGAGCGGGGAAGACGGAGGTCAGGAGGGGGATCGCCGCCTGGCCGACGCGTTCGCTCAGCTCCTCGCGCAGGCTCGCCAGCCGCTCGTCGAGGGCATCGATGACCAGGGCCAGCGGCAGATCGCATTCAAACTCCGAGGCCAGCCCTCTGACCACGCACATGCCTCGCTGCTGGGCCCTGGACGCCACCACGTCCAGCAACCGCGACTTGCCGATGCCCGGCTCTCCCGTCAGCGTCAGGAGCTGAAAGCTTCCGGCGAGCGCCGCCGCCAGGACGTTGTCGACCGTCGAGAGCTCGTCCTGCCTGCCTACGAGGCGCCTGGCATGACTGTCCACGTCCGACCTCCACCGGCGCGAGATCAACGATCTTCACGATAGGTCACTGCAAGGTGGGTTAACCATATGATCTGTCCCTTCTTTTCGTGACTGTCAGAAAAACGCGCCCGTCGCCACGCTTGAGACATCGCCAAACGAAAGGAAACAGCGATGAAGGCTCCGTTCGGCCTGGGACTCGCCCGTACGACCCCAGCAGAGACGACTGCCGAGCCGCTCGGCGCGTACGACGCCGACCAGCAGATGTGGGTCGGAGGCGACGCCGCCTCCGCTGGCTACTGCACCAAGTTCACGGTCTGCGCGCTGGGCACCTGCATTACCTACAACCGGCAGCTCTGGGACACCGGCCCCATCGGCTGCTGACCTTGCCGGAGGGTTCCGGGGCAGGCCTCAGTGCTGCCCCGGAGCACTCCGTTCCCGTCCACTACCACCGACCGGGGCCACAGATGCAGGGCACGCAAATACTGATCTTCACCAACACCATGGATCCGCACGCCGACGTCGTCATCAAGAAGCTGGTCGGCTGGGGGCACGAGCCCGTGCGGCTGAATTCCGACCACCTGCCCGACACAGCGGTGATCAGTACGGCCCTGCGCTGTCGGAACTGGACGGGTGGATTCCGGCTGAGCACCGGCCGGATCGCCGACCTGGAGCGCGTGCGCTCGGTGTGGCTGCGCCGCCCGCACCCCTATGGCGTGTCGGCCGAGCTGAGCCCGTTGGAGCGTGCCTTCGCCAATGCGGAGCTGGAGCAGACCATGGGCGGGTTGCTGGCCTCCCTCGACTGCTACTGGATGAGCCGTCCCGGCGACGTCAGGGCGGCGAGCTGGAAACCCGAGCAATTGCGGCGAGCCGCCGGGATGGGTTTCGAGGTGCCGCGCACGCTCATCACCACCGACCCGGAGGCGGTGCGCGCCTTCCACGCCGAGTGCGGCGGAAGGTCGATCTTCAAGAGCATGGCGGGGCCGGCCGCGCTCGCCTCCGTCGAACTGGCCGCAGAGGCGGCGACCGGCCCGCCGCTGTCGCTGGAAATGCCGACGACCCTGCTGGGAGAGGCCGAGCTGGCGGCGCTGGAGGCCGTGCGGCTGACCCCCTGCCTGTTCCAGGAGTACGTCGACAAGGACAGGGAACTGCGGGTGACCGTCATCGGAGACGAGGTCTTCGCCGCCGAGATCCTTTCGCAGGAGCGGCCGGAGACGGCAGTGGATCTGAGGCACTACGAGGTGGACGTCCCCTACCGCCTGCACCGGCTGCCCGACGAGGTGGCGGCGCGCTGCCTGGAGTTCGTACACAGCTATGGTCTCGCCTTCGGCGCGCTCGACCTCATCCTGACCCCCGACGGCCGCCACGTCTTCCTGGAGAACAATCCCGTCGGCCAGTTCATGTACGTCGAGGAGCGCGTGCCCGAGTTGCGCATGACCGACGCGCTGGCGAGCTGTCTGATCAACACGGGACAGCCGTCGTGAGCGCGTCCGGGGTCGCGGACGGCCACGCGGTGATCGACGCGCTGGCCGAGCTGGAACGCGCGCGCGGCGGCCGGGCTGTCGCGCTGCTGGCCGGCCGGCTCGACGCCGCGCACGCCTACGTCCTGTACGAGTGCCTGCGCCGCCGGGAACGCGCCGAGCGCCTGGACCTCGTCCTGCTCACCAGCGGAGGAGACGTGGACGCCACCCGCCGCATCGCCCTGCTGCTGCACGAGCACACCGACCGGCTGGCCGTGCTCGTCCCCGACCACGCCGAATCCGCGGGTACTCTGCTGTGCCTAGCCGCCGACGAGCTGGTGCTGGGCCCAATGGCGCAGTTGGGACCGATCGACCCGCACATCTCCGCCGTGGGGGAGCAGGTCGCGGCGCCCGGCCGGATCTCCGCCGAGGACATCAGGCTCCTACCCCTGATGGCCGGGGAGTGGTTCGGCCTGGATGAGCGGGCCGACCGGCTCGAGGTCTTCTCGGCCGTCAGCCAGCGCCTGTTCCCCACGACGCTGTCCACCTTCTACCGCGCCGACCGCAACATCCGCAGGGCCGGCCGTGAGCTCATCGCCCGCCAGCGGCCCGACCTGACCGAGGAGGACCGCGCCCGCATCATCGACGAGCTGGTCTCTGGCTACGACAGCCACGGCCACGCCATCACCCGCACCGAGGCCGCAGGGCTGGGACTGGCGGTGACGAGGCCGAGCCCGGGTGAGGAGGAGCTGATGTGGCGCTGCACAGAGCCACTGCGTGCCTGGCATACGCGCAGCGACGAGGACGGCGGCCTGCTCGGTCTGGTGGCCGACGCCGACGGCTTCCTCGCCCGCCAGCTCATCACCGCGCCGGCGCCCGACCAGCCGCCCCGCCCGTACTGGGAGTTCGACCACACCGGAGGTGAACGCGCATGCTGACTCCCTTGCCCGAGCACGCGCTGCTGTTTTTCCGCTTGAGCCTGGCCCTGGTCTTCGCCCTGGCGTTCGTCGCGAAGGTGCGTGATCTACCCGCCTTCACGAAGGCGACCGCCGAGCTGTCCGGCCTGCCCGCTCGCGCGGCCCGCCCCGCCGCGGTCGCGGTGGTTGCCGCGGAGGGCAGCGCCGCCACCTTGATGGCGGTCGGCGGCGCCGCGCTGAGGTGGGGCCTGTTGCTCGCTGCGGCGCTCCTGCTGCTGTTCTCAGCCCGACTCGCGCTGGCACTGCGGAGAGGTCGGCGGGTCTCCTGCAATTGCTTCGGTCGCAGCACCCAGCCCATCTCCACGCTCGACCTCGTCCGCAACGCGGGGCTGACCGCCTGCGCCTGCGCCGCGTTGCTCCTGGAGGCGTTGACGCCCCGCCAGGGTGTTCTCCCGGCCGACGTGCTCGCGCTCGTCGCGGCGATGGCCGCGCTGTTCGCCACGGTCTGGCTGAGCCTGCCCGACGTGAGCCTCATTCTTCGCCCGGCATGGCAGCCGGGCAACGCGAAGGGAAGCGCGTCATGACCACGACGGCGATGTTCGCCCTCACCTGGGCCGCCCTGCTGGGCTCGGTGGCGCTGACACTGCGCATGGCGGCCAAGCTCAGGTTCGCGCTCGATCCCTTCCGCCACCAGCCGGACGACCTCGCACTGCCGGAGGGCATGCCCGCGCCGCCGTTCTCCGCGGTCACCCTCGACGGGGCGGTGCTGGACAGCGACGACTATGCCGACCGCGCCTTCACACTCGTCTTTGTCTCCCACCACTGCCCGAGTTGCCGTGAGCACCTGCCGCACATACCGGCGCTGTGGCGGCTGGCCGAGTCCGCGGCTAGCGAGCTGGTGATGGTGGTCTTTGACGAGGAATCCGGCAGTCGAGCCCAGACGGAGCGCCTTGTCGCCGAGCACGCCATACCGGCCATGACCGTGCTGGCCTCGGCGGACCACCCGTTACGCGAGCTCTACAACCCGCGCCAGGCCACCCCGCTGTACTGCCACGTGGAGTCCGGCGTGGTGCGCGGCAGCGGGCCACTCGGCTCGCAGGGCTGGCAGGAGCTGGTGCGCGGCTGGCAGGCGAGCGCCGTGGGTGTGCGATGAGCGCGGCCTGGGAGTGTGAGGGAGCCGTGAAGCGGTACGCGGAGCGGACAGCCGTGGACGGCGCAGCATTCCGCTGCGGGTACGGGCAGATCACCGCGCTCCTGGGGCACAACGGCGCGGGAAAGTCCACCCTGTTCCGGGCGGCTGCCGGACTCGTCCGGCTCGACGCAGGCACCATGCTGGTCGGCGGCCATCCTCCTGGCAGCACCCGAGCCCAACAAGCGACCTCCTACATGCCGGAACAGCCCGACCTGTACCCAGGCGTTTCGGTCTGGGAACACATCTCCTTCATCGCGCTGGCCTACGGCCTGCCAGGGTGGGAGCGGCGCGCCCGCCACCTGCTGGAGCGCTTCGAGCTCGGCGACCGGCGCGACGCGCTGCCCCACGAGCTCTCGCAAGGGCTGCGGCGCCGGCTCGCCCTCGTCATGGCGCTGCTGCACGGGGCCGAGGTGCTGCTGCTCGATGAGCCGTTCAACGGCCTGGACCCGCACAGCGCCTTGCGGCTGCGCACCACCCTCAGTGATCTGGCGGCGGGCGGGGCGGCCGTCGTGGTGGCCACCCACATTCTGCACGACGCGCAGCGCATCGCCGATCAGGTGATTGTGCTCGAACACGGACGGGTGAAGGCTGGCGGCGACCTTTCCAGCCTCGCGCACAAGGCGGGGCTGTCCCGTCAGGCCGGTCTCGAGGAGGTCTACCTCGCGCTGACGTCGGAGCCCCGGTGAATGCGTTCGCGGCTGCCGGCCGCGCCCTCGGCTACCTTTCCCTCACCGCCTGGCTACGGAGGGTGCGGGAGCTACGCCCCTGGCGGATGCTGCTGCTGCTCGCGGTGGCGGCCCTGGTGTCCCTGCTCCAGCTCAAGCTCCGGCTGCTCGCGCTCGCGCCGCCCGGCCAGGACGGCGTGGCCGGGCGAGTGACCGTCATCGCGCCACTCGTCCTGCCCTTGCTGTTGCTGACCGCCACGCGCCGCTCCCCGCTGCGGCTTGCCACTGCCGACGTCTCGTGGCTGCTGACCGCTCCCGGGGGCGGCCGCGCCGTGCTGGCCCGGCACCTGCTGGCCGGGCCAGCACGCTTCTCGCTGATGGTCCTGGCCGCCGGGACGCTGTCGCGCTGGGCGGCGGGGCTCGACCCGGCACCAGCCTGGCAGCCGGCTGCGGCCTGCGCCGTGCTGCTCCTGCTGTTCAGGCTGGCCGCATGCGCCCGCCATCTGCTTGCGCTGGGGCCCGCTGCGACGCTCCTGGCCACTCGCGCCGCCGGTGCGGTCTGGGGAGTGGCGATGCTGGCTTCCTACGCCTCCGACCTGCCCACGGCGGCATGGTTGCGACTCGCACCGCTCGCGCAGGGGCTGATGGACGTGGCGTTCGAACCGGCGCCGGGGTCGGCGTTTCCGCTGCTGGCCGCCCTGGCGTCGCTGGTGTGCGCAGTGGCTCTGCTGGTGGCCGTGGCCGATGGATACCAGGAACCCGCCGACTCGGCGGCGCGAGAGGCAGCCGGAGCGCGGGAGGTGCTGCGCCACTCCAACAGCGGCCAGGAGCTGGGAGCCGAGCGATTCCGTCCCGGGGTGGCCTCGCTGGGACACCAGCCGGCGTTCGCCGCCGAGCGCGCGGTTCTCTACCGGGCGCTGGCGCAGGAGCGACGGGCGCTGGCCGACCGTCTGGTGATGCCCGCGGTGCTCCTAGTGGCGGTGGCGGGGTTGCTGGTGACGGCCCCCGCCTACGCCTGGGTGCCGTTGCTCCTCGCTGTACCGCACCTGCTGGGTGAGCACCTCGTCAGCGGCCTGGCCGTGGAGCGCGATCACGACTTCGTGCCCGTGACGGGGATGCGGATGGAGCGGGTCCTGATCTGGGCAAACACCCTTCCCGCGGCACGCACGGCGGCGACGCTGGAAGCGCTGTGGCTGCCGCAGATCCTCTCGCCCGCGATCGCAGTGGACTTGTGGTGGGCCGGGGTACTGCTGGCTCCCGTCACGGCCGTACTCATCGCGGGCGTGAGTGACCTGGCTGGGACGCTTGTCGGCCCGATGGCCGCCAGGTATGTCCTCGCCCTGGGGCTGTGCGCGCTCGGCTGGGCGCCGAGCGCGGCCCTGCTGGCCTCGCACGCGCCGGTCGCCGCGGTGGGGAGTCTGTCGCTGGCGACCGCCGTGGCCTGTTCGGGCGCGGTCTGGCTCGTCACCTCGTCCGCCGGGTGGCGAGGCCCGCGCTGATTGATCGAGCGCGGTCAGCTCGTGCCGTACCGAGGTGGTGCTGGTACGGCTCGGGCGACGCGCTGGCGCGCCCAGGGCACCGTCATCTAGTAGGAATGTCCTGAAGATCTTGGTGGCTTTTCAGACTGGAATCGGGGAGTCGCACTCGGGTCATGATGGGCCGTCGGATGGTTGCGGCCGGGCCTGAGGTGTGGGTCGTGTGCCGGGAGTTGATCCCGGCCGGGAGCAGGTTCGCGTTCCTGGCCGAACATCGGCGAGCGTTGTTCCCGCCGGAGGCGTTCGCGGACACGTATACGCCGGTCAACGGGCGTCCGTCGGTGCCGCCGGACCTGCTGGCGACGGTGGTGGCTCTAAGCACTACGTCAGCGCCGAGACCCTGGCTGGTCAGAAGCTCTCTGCGGCCACCCGGGTGGACTATGTCGCCGCCCGGGACGAGGGCAAGCCCATCCGGCGGCGTGGCGTCTGGCACGTGCGTGACGACGTCATGACGGTGGCCGGGCCGCGCAAGAAGGACCCTGTGCTGAGGCTGCGAAGGATCTTCGTGCACTCCTCGGCCCGCGCTCAGGCGGCCGAGGCCGCCCGGGCCAAGAAGCTGGCGCGGGCTGGTGAGGATCTGGCCCGGCTGGAGCGCGGCCTGGGCAGCCGTCACTATCCCGACGAGCAGGCCGTCAGCGACCGGATCACCGCGATCGGCCGCGCCCGGCGGGTGAGCGCCTATCTGACCACGCTCACCGGCACCGACCCGGACACCGGCAAACCCACCCTGGCCTGGCACTTCGACCAGCAGGCGCTGGACGCCGAAGCCACCACCGACGGCTGGTACGCCCTGCTGACCAACCTTGGTGCCGATCAGGCCGACGCCGGGCAGGTGCTGCGCCACTACAAAGGCCAAGAAGCGGTCGAGCGCCGCTACCAGGCCTTCAAAGGGCCGCTGGCCGTCACCAGCCTGTACCTGAAGAGCAACCGCCGCCTCAGTGCGCTGATCATCGTGATCTGCCTGGCCCTGCTCATCTTCTGCCTGATCGAACGCCAGGTCTGCCAGGCCCTGGCGGCTCGCGGCCAGACCAAGATCGACGGCCTGTACGCAGGACGGCCCGCCGTGCCCACCGGCAAGCTGGTCCTCGACCCTCTGGCCGGCATCCGGCTGATCCCGGGCACCGGCCAGTCACCCCCGACCATCCCGCAACCCACCGATCTCCAACTCGATCTCCTTGACCTCCTCGACATCGATCCACGAGACCTCCGCTGAAGATCACTTACGTGCGGAAAACGGGGCTAGCGGGCAGCGGAGGCCGGGCCCCGCGCGTCAGCCGTCGTTCGGGCGCGGCCGGGCACGTACGTGAGAGCGTTCCCCCTGGGGCCCGAACAGGATGAGCAACTCGACCGGCGTGGCCCCGGCGTTCCCCATCCAGTGCGGGACATGCGTGTCGAACTCGACCACCTCGCCGGGAGCCAGGACGAGGTCCTGCTCACCCAGCACAAGCCGGAGCCGGCCGCTGAGCACGTACAGCCACTCATAGCCCTCGTGGCGCTGCGGCTGGGGCTCCGCGGGGCCCGTCGCCCCGGGAATGATCAGCTTGTACGCCTGGGTGCCGCCCGCCCGTTGGGTCAGCCGGATGTACGTCATGCCGTCGCGCCGGATCGGCCGCAGGTGGACGCGCGGATCGCCGGTCTGCGGTGCCCCGATGAGCTCGTCCAGCGGCATGCCGTGGGCCCTGGCCAGGGGAAGGAGGAGTTCGAGGTTAGGCCGCCGCCCGCCGCTCTCCAGGCGCGACAGAGTGCTCTCCGAAATGCCGGTTTCCGCGGCCAGGTCGGCCAGGGTCAGGCCGCGATGGCGGCGCAACCGCCGAAGCCGCGGCCCCATGGCCGCCAGCGCGGCGTCGAGATCGTCGTCCACAGTGACCATCCTTGCTGGCTCGGCAACGAGGTACGCAAGCGCCTGACTCCGAATCCAGGTCCGT
Source organism: Nonomuraea helvata (assembly GCF_039535785.1). NCBI lineage: Bacteria > Bacillati > Actinomycetota > Actinomycetes > Streptosporangiales > Streptosporangiaceae > Nonomuraea > Nonomuraea helvata. The sequence goes on along the minus strand of NZ_BAAAXV010000001.1, from coordinate 3,356,568 downwards.
ACGTGGCCTCAACCGTCCACGTACGGGCGCGCATTCCCTCGGGGTGCCTCTTGCCGAGTCGGCAATTTTTTGTGCGTTCGCGTCCGGGGGTGACGCAGACTCCGAGCCGCGACGCTGGCCGCAGCCAGAGCCGGCCACAGTCAGAAAGGACGCTCACGGTGAGCACCCAACCCCTCCGAAGCGCCGCCCACGACCGCGGCATCCCGCCCGACCGACAGCCGGCGGAGAGTGGCGGCCACCCATCCTCCGCACAACGGCTGCGTTACCCGGCGGTCATCGTGTTGTGCCTCACCCAGCTCATCCTGGTGATCGACAACAGCGTGGTGAACGTCGCGCTGCCGCAGATCCGGCACGCGCTGGGCTTCTCCGCGACCGGCCTGTCCTGGGTCGTCACCTCCTACGCCCTGGTCTTCGGCGGCCTTGTCCTGCTCAGCGGCAAGGTGGGGTCGATCGTCGGCCCACGCCGCACGCTGCTGATCGGCGTGTCGATCTTCATCGTCGCCTCGGCGCTGGGTGGTGCGGCCACGATGCCGGCGATGCTCATCGCCGCCCGCGTCCTGCAAGGCGTGGGAGCGGCGCTCGCCGCGCCGGGCACGCTCGTGCTGCTGATGTCGATCACCAGGCCCGGTCCGCAGCGCGCCCGGGCGATGAGCGTGTTCGTGCTGGTCATCGGCGTCGGCGCCGCGCTCGGCCTGCTTCTCGGCGGGATGTTGACCACGTCCCTGGGCTGGGAATGGGTCATGTTCGTCAACATCCCCATCGGCCTGGCCGTCCTGGTCGGGGTACGCCTGCTGGTTCCGGAGGCGCCTCGCGCGCCGGCCCGCCTGGACGTCGGCGGGGCCGTCGCGTCCACGACGGGCATGACCGCCCTCGTCTACGGCCTCATCAACGCCGAGTCGCAGGGCTGGACCAGCCCGCCGGTGCTCGTCTCGTTCGCGCTGGCGATCGCCGGGCTGCTCGCTCTGGTCCTCATCGAACGGCGCCACGCCGCCCCGGTCGTGCCGCTGGACTTCTTCACCAGGATGCGCAGCGCGGCCCCGCTGCTGGCCATGATGCTGATCCCGGCGGGCCAGGCGGGTTTCCTCTACTTCGCCGCGCTGTTCACCCAGAACGTCCTGGGCTTCACCCCGCTCCAGACGGGGTTGTCCGTTCTGCCCTTCAGCGCCGCGCTGCTCGTCACGAACCTCCTGACCAGCCGCCTGGTGACGCGACACGGGGAGCGGATCGTCGGCGCCCTCGGGATGACAGGCCTGCTCGCGGGGCTGGCGTGGATGTCGCGGATCAATGCCGCCGACACGTTCGCGGGCGGCCTGCTCGGGCCGTTCGTCCTGCTCGGACTCGGCGCGGGGCTGACCATCGCGCCGCTCACCGCCGTCATCATGCACCAGGCGCCTGCGGCCCATCTCGGTGCCGCGTCCAGCCTCAATCAGGCCATGCAGCAACTCGGCGGCGCACTCGGCCTGGCCGTGATGACCACCGTGTACGGCACCGCCGCCGCGGGCGGCACCGGCGAGGCGGGGGCGATCGCGACAGCCCTCACCGCCGGGGTCGTCTTCCCCCTGCTCGCCCTGACCCTCTTCGCCACATGGGCCCGCCCCACCACGACCACGGTCTGACCGCCGCGTCACAAGGAAACGGAGAACGACAATGAGCGATGTACACGTTCCGCAGGAGTTCACGCGCGCCTGGCAGGAGTGGAGGGCCGGCTGGGAGCAATGGCTCACCCAGCCCTTCGGCTGGCTGTCCGCCACCTCCCACGAGTGGCTGGACGAGACACCCCGGCACCATCCCGGGCTGCCGGGCCGGTGGTGGCAACACGGGGACGCCATCCACATCGACCCGCAGGGCACCCCGATGGCCTTCGACGGCGAGACCTTCACCACCGAACGCCGGTTCGCCCTCGCCGGCGCTCCCGACGACCTCCGGGTCACCGTGGGGGAGCGGGAAGTGGGCATCACCTACCGCGGCACGTACCTGATCGTGACCTACGACCCGAGCTCACCGGCCAGGCACGACTTCGACGGTGTGCCCACCTACGGGCCCAGCCGGAAATGGGTGCTCCCGGGTCGGCTCGAACAGTTCGACGCGCCGGCGTCCATAACGCTCGACTCCGTGGGCTCGGACGCCCACACCCACGAAACGCCCGGTCTGGTGCACTTCGAGTACGCGGGCAGCGAGCACACCCTCCAGGTGCTCAGCTCACACGGCATGTTGCTCACGGTCTTCACCGACGCCACCAGCGGCGTCACCACCTACGGGGCCGGCCGCTCCCTGGACGTCTCCGGCCCGGACAGCGAGGGCAACGTGACGCTTGACTTCAACCGCACCGTCAACCTGCCTTGCGCGTTCAGCGAGCACTTCCCCATCTGCCCACTGCCGCCATCGACCAACCGGCTGCCCTTCGCGATCGAAGCCGGAGAGAAGTCACCCCACTGAGCGAACGGCACGCGCATGGCCTTCTACGCAGGTGGCCGCCCTACCGATACAGCACATTCACTCAGCATCATTGATGCAGGAGGAGATCAGCCATGGCGGCTGATGACATCAGAAGTCTGATCATCGTGGGATCAGGTCCCGCCGGTTACACCGCTGCGATCTACGCGGCACGGGCGCAGCTGCAACCGTTGGTGCTCGAGGGCGCCCAGTTCGGCGGCGCGCTGATGACGACCACGGAGGTCGAGAACTTTCCCGGCTTCCGCGACGGCATCCAGGGCTGGTGTGCTCCGAATCTGTCGGCTGGACCGAGGCCAAGGCGTACACGACGGCGATCGAGGCCGACGTGGATGTCGGAGTGGCATCCCAACGGCACCAGCTGGAACGAGAACTGGTACGACGGCAGCGGCTCCGACGGGTTCACGATCGCCCTGGCCGTGCACGACGCGCTGACCCTCGGCCACGTCTCCGGCTACCTGTACTGGCTGGAGCCTCCAAGGGAAACACCAGGGCGTTGCTGCTGATCGACGAGGAGGCCAAGGCCTACCGGGCTGTGGGCGCTGGCCGCCAACAGCCGGTTCATCAGGCCGGGCGCGGTCAGACTCGAAGCGATGGTCGCGAAGCCCGCCCTGAAGGTGTCCGCCTTCCGCAACACCGACGGCTCCCGCGTCGTCGAGATCCTCAACACCGGCATGGCCCCCGTTACCTGGGAGGGAGTGAGCGGCGAGGTCGCGGCATACGTGACCAACGAGGACGAGTCACTCGGATCCATCCCTGTCGAGGGCGGGACGGTGACGCTCCTGCCACACGCCCTGACCACGGTCGTCCTTCGCTGACCCGTCGGCCACGCTCCGCACGCCCCACGGCATCAGCGGCGCACGGCTCGGGGCCGTCGGCGGAGGTGAGCTGGCGCGACGACCGCTCTGATCGTGTCGGAGTGTCAACGACTCACCTCTCCGTGCGGAGCGCGTCGCGGATGGTGTCGCGTAGCCAGCGCTGCGCGGGGTCGGCATCGAGCCGTGCGTGCCAGAGCAGACGTACGTCGACCTCCGGCAGGTCCGCGGGGACGGGGAACCACCGGATGCCGAGGGTCTGGCCGTACTGCTCGGCGAGGCGTTGGGGGACGAGCCCGACGTACTGGCTGGATGCGACCAGGAGCGCGGCTACGGCCGAGGTGGGGACGACGGCGGCGACGTGGCGGTGGAGGCCCGCGGCGTCGAGCGCGTCGTCCAGCGGTCCGCGAGCGCGTCCGCGTCGGGAGGCCGAGACGTGCGGATGCCGGCACAGTTGCGTCAACGTCGGGCGGCGGTGACGGCCCAGCGGATGGTCGGCGCGGACGATGCCGACCATGCGTTCGCGGTACAGCACCGCGGACCGGATGTCGGGAGCCGTGACGTCGCCGGCGCCGATGTCCAGATCGACCGAGCCGTCGCGGAGGGCCTCGACGTTTTCGCTGCCCTCGGCGACGAAGCGCAACATCACGCCCGGGGCGAGCGTGGCGGTGGCTTCGACTGCGGCCGTCGCCAGGGTCGCGGCCACGCCGTCGTTGATGCGGATGGTGAAGGTGCGCTTGAGCTCGGCGATCGTGAGCTCGCGGTCGGCGCTGATCAGGGCCGACGCTTCGTCGAGGAGTGACCGTACTCGTGGTGCGGTTCGCAGGGCGAACGGCGTGGGAGCCATCCCGCGGCCGGCGCGCACCAGGATCGGGTCGTTCATCGCCCGCCGCAGGCGGCCCAGGGCCCTGCTGGTCGCGGGGATGGACAGATGAAGCCGCTCGGAGGCCGCTGTGACGCTGCCGTCCTGGAGGAGCGCGTCGAACACCCGCAACAGGTTCAGGTCGAGCTGGTCGGTCATAGTTGCATCTTACGCAAGGACTCATTGCAGAAGTTGCGTGGCGCAAAAACCGCGGCGTCCGTAGCGTCGTCGTCATGCCACTCAAGGTCTCGATCCCCGATCACGCTTCGACCAGGCGAGGCCGGCACGGCCTGCCGGCGGTCATGTGCGCCTGTGTGGTGCTCGTCGTCGGGATGGTCGCCGCGGTCAACCTCGCCGTTCCCATGCTCGCGGCCAGCGCGCTGCGCCCGTCGGCGTCGGCCCTGGTCTGGATCGTCGACACCTATGTGATCTTCTTCGCCTGTCTGGTGATCCCAGGAGGTGCCGCGGGTGACCGCTTCGGGCACAAGGGTGTCCTGCTGACCGGCTTGGTGTTGTTCGCGGCGGGCGCGTTGATGTCGGCGGCGGCGCCGAACGTGGCCCTCCTGCTGGTCAGCCGGGCGATCACGGGTATCGGTGCCGCCGCCGTGTTGCCCAACACGCTTGCCGTGCTGCTGCACGCCGTACCCGCCGAACGCAAGAGCGCGACGATCGCGACCTGGGCGTCGATGACGGGAATCGGGGGAGTTGTCGGCAACGTCGGCGGCGGTGCGCTGCTGTCGGGCGGATCATGGCGTTGGCTGTTCCTTGCCGCCGTGCCGGTTTCGCTGGTACTGGCCATGCTCGTGGCTCAGGTCGCGCCGGTGTCGCCGCGGCATGACCGCCGCCTGGACCTGCTCGGCGCGGTGTTGCTCGTCGGCGCGTCGGTGGCGCTGCTGCTCGGAATCGTCCAGGGCCCGGAGCAAGGATGGGACAGCCCGTTCGTCATCGCCGGGTTCGTCTGCGCCGCCGTGTTGTTCACGGTGTGGACGCTCGTGGAGCTGTACGTCGAGCACCCGCTGCTCGATCCACGGCTCTTCCGCGTCCCGGGCCTGCGCAACGCCTGCCTCGGCATGACCGCGGTCTTCTTCGGCATGTTCGCGCTGTTCTACGTCAACGCGTCGTTCCTGCAGCACGGCATGGGCTTCGGTGTGCTGCGAACCGGTCTCGGCATCATCCCGCTGACCATCCCGGTCATCCTGGGCGCGCGGCATGTAGGAAGCCTGTCACGGCGCGTCGGCCTCGACGTCACCATCGCGCTCGCGTTCGGGTTCGTCGGTTGTGGCCTGCTCGGCCTGTCCACCAGCGGCGCCCAGACCCCGTACGCCGGATACGCCGCGTGGCTCATGGTGACCGGAGCCGGCGTGGCGCTGGCACTGCCGACGTTGTCCGGCGCCATCGCGGGCTCGCTGCCACCGGCCCAGGCCGGGGTCGGGGCCGGGCTACAGGCCACCACCCGCGAGTTCGGCAGCGCTCTTGGCGTCGCCGTCATCGGCACCGTGCTCACCGCACGGTTCGTCGCCACGCTCCCGCCGGACATCCGCGCCCACGGTTCGCACACCGTCGCCCAAGCACTCGCCGTGACCACACCCGGCCGCGCCCATGACGTCATCACGGCGTTCGTCTCGGGCACGGACCTCGGACTGCGGGTGACCGGGGCGACCGTGCTCATCGTCGGCGGGCTCGTCGTCCTGCAGTCGCTGCTGTCCCGACGAGTACGCGCCGACCACTCAGACCCCGGTGGCCCGTCCGGGTCGCCGCCGAACACAAAGCTGTACACAAAGGAGTACTGACATGCAGGTATTCGTCACCGGAGCGACCGGATGGATCGGCTCGGCCGTCGTCGACCAGTTGCTGGAGGCGGGTTACGACGTCACCGGCCTGGCCCGCTCGGACGCCTCCGCCGCCGCGCTGGAGAAGAAGGGCGCCCTGGTACGGCGCGGCGACCTGGATGACCTCGACACCATCCGCGCCGGGGCCGCCGCCGCGGAGGCCGTGGTCCACCTGGCTAACAAGCACGACTGGGCCAACCCGGCGGTGTCCAACCGAGCCGAGAGGGCCGCGGTCGAGACGATCGCCGACGCGCTCATCGGGAGCGGTCGCCCCTTCGTCCTCGCAGCCGCACTGTCCGGGTTGGCGCAGGGCAGGCCCGCGGTCGAGAGTGACCCGTCGCCCGCGGTCGGCCCGGACTCCCCGCGAGGGGGCAGCGAGAACCTCGCGCTCGAGTATGTCGAGAAGGGCGTCCGGGCGATCAGCGTGCGCTTCGCCCCGACGGTGCACGCGATCGGTGATCACGGATTCATGGCCTCCATCGTCGCGGCCGCCCGCCGGCACGGCGTATCCGCCTACATCGGTGACGGCGGTACGGCCTGGGCCGCGGTGCATCGTTCCGATGCGGCGCACCTCGTCCGGCTCGCGATCGAGGGGGCACCGGCCGGATCCCGGTTGCACGCCGTCGCCGAGCAGGCCGTCTCGACGCGCACGATCGCCGAGGCCGTCGGGCGCACCCTCAGCCTCCCCGTAAGGCCGGTCGCACCCGAGAACGCCGTCGAGCACTTCGGCTTCGTCGGCAGATTCTTCGCGATGGACATGTCCGCCTCCAGCACATGGACCCGCGAACAGCTGGAGTGGGCCCCTTCCGGGCCGACTCTCATCGAGGACATCCAGGCCGGCGCATACGCCGCTTAAGACCCGACACATCACGAGAAGGGAGACATCATGCCCACGGAGTCGTTCGAACCGAGCGTGACGGCGTTCATGCTGGTGAAGACCACGTCCGAGTGGCTCGGCATGTCAGTCGAGCAGCGGGTGGAGGTGTTCACGACCGAGATCCTCCCGGCGATCACGGCCAAGGTGAAGGATGTGCGGTCGCGCTTCTACGACACGGAGTTCTACACCGCGCGCGTCACCGATGTCTGGGTGTGGGAAGCCCGCGATCATCAGGCGTACCAGCTCCTCGTCGAGGCGCTGCGTGAGACGTCCTTCTGGGACCGCTACTTCGAGGTCGTCGAGCTCCTGGTCGGCGTCGAGAACGGTTACGCCAAGAACTACGGTCTGGACACTTACGCCACCATCAACGCCTGAGAAAGACTCCGGCCGCCGTCTCGTCGTGGCTCAGCCCGTCGAGGCGGCGGCCGGTGGTCAACATCCGTCGCAAAGGCGGGACGAGCGCCCCAGGTCGACGATGAAGCGGGCGAGTGCGGCCCGTTTGCGGAACAGGTCGTGCAGCTCGGGGTGGGCTCCTGGTCCAGGAGCTCGAAGGGGATCGCGGTCCACGCGCTGCGCAGCACGAGCCCGGCCACGTAGCCGAAGGAGACCTCGCCGGGGTCCGCGATGCCGGCCGTCGCGGCGGCGTACGCGGCCTCGATCGCCTCGTGGACCTCAGGCAGGTCCGCGGGGTCGAGCTCGCCGGTGTGCGCCCGGCCGACCAGGAGCTGGCCGAGGTCGAAGCCCACGGCCGCCGAGTGCGGCCAGCTCCAGTCGACGGCCACGAACTCCGCCGAGCCGTCGGCCGGGACCAGCAGGTTCATGGGGCCGGCGTCGCCGTGGACGAGGGTGTGCGGGAGGCGGTCGAGCGCCTCCAGCAGCGGGCCGATCCGGTCGGCGAGGGCCAGCAGGTCGGCCCGGAGCAGGGGGTCGGCGTGCCGGGCGACCAGAGGATGGCGCCACGTCGCCGGGTCCCGCAGGATCGGCGGAAAATCCCAGTTCCCAGGCGTGAGCGCGGAATTTGCCTGACGCCCGCCTCTCATCTAAATTACGTTACGTTCCAGTTTCGTTTCGTTAATCGGAGGAGGTGGGCGGTGTTGGATGGGCGCAGGCCCGCGCCGGTGCGCGGCAGGCCACGGGACGCCGCACGTGACATCGCGATCCTTGAGGCGACGCTGCTGGTGCTGACCGAGGTCGGATACGACCAGCTGACGATCGACGCGGTCGCGGCCCGGGCCGGGGTCGGCAAGCCGACGGTCTACCGGCGTTATCCGGGCAAGGCCGCTCTGGTGGCCGCAGCGGTCGAACACCGTGCGCCGGGAACACCCCCGGCCATCCCGCCGGGCGACCTCCGTGCGGCACTGCTGGCGACCGTGCAGTGGCTGGCCGATCAGATCGCCGAACAGGAGATCGGGCTACTCGGCGCCCTGTTCACCGGCATGCGCAGCGACCCCGGCCTCGCCGCAGAGATGCGGCGGATCCTGCGCCGGGATGAGACGGCGATGACCGAGGAGCCGTTCCGCAGCGCCATCGAAGGCGGTGAGCGGTTGGTGCCCGGCGCGGCCGCGCTGTTCGCCGAGGTCGCCCCGGCCGTCATCGTGCACCGGCTCATCTTCGCCGGCCGACCGTGTGATCGGCCGTTCCTGGAGCACCTCGTCGACGACGTCCTGCTCCCGCTACTCCGAAGGCGATAGCGGCCACCTGTTACACCAGGGCCCGTGGCCCTGGCACGTCACCGCCGCGATCCCGTGAGACCACCGACAGGAGAACTGATCATGATCGTCATCACCGGCGCGACCGGCGCCCTCAACGGCGCCACCGTGGAACACCTGCTCAAGCTTGTCCCCGCCGACCAGATCGGCGTCAGCGTGCGCGACGTCGCCAAGGCACAGCACCTCGCCGACCGCGGCGTACGCGTGCGGCACGGCTCCTACGACGACCCCGACGCCCTGCGCGACTCGTTCGAAGGAGCCGAGCAAGTGCTGCTGGTCTCCTCCAACGACCCCACTGCCGACGCCGTCGCCCTGCACCGCACCGCCATCGAAGCCGCGGTCACAGCCGGCGCGCAGCGCATCCTCTACACCAGCCACCAGGGCGCCGGTCTCGACAGCCCGTTCCCGCCCGCAGGCGACCACGCCGCCACCGAAGCGCTCCTCGCCGACACCGGCATCGCCTGGACCTCACTGCGCAACGGCTTCTACGCTCACAGCCTGGACTGGCTTCTCGGCCCCTGGCAGCACACCGGAGCGATCACCGCCCCGGCCGACGGCCCCGTCTCCTGGACCGACCGCGCCGACGCCGCCGAAGCCGCCGCGCTCATCCTCGCCGGAGACCGCTCTTTCGACGGCCCGATCACCGTCACCGCTCCCGACGCCGTCACTTTCGACGACGTCGCCCAGATCGCCTCCACCCTCACCGGCCGCATCATCGAACGGGTCGTCGTCGACGACGAGCAGTGGATCGCCGGCCGGATCGCAGCGGGCTCCCCGGAGGCCATGGCGCGTATGCTGCTCACCTTCTTCCAGGCCGCCCGCCAGGGCCGCTTCGCCGGCGTCGACCCGTTTCTTGGCGAACTCCTCGGCCGCGCCCCGCGCTCGGTCACCGACCTGCTCTCCGACCGCATCACCGGGCAAAGTGACAGCAGCCGTTGATGCCGGCCGCCGACGGTAGCTGCCCAAGTCCGATCAGGGTGTTGAAAATCGATCGATTCTCAACACCGCAGCCGAACGGGCCCCGGACCGCCCCTACCTGCCTCCGCGTTCTGTTGAAAAACGTGTTGAGAAATCTGAGTGTTCAGCAAGTACGTCAGCACCCTTTTCTCCACGCTCCGGGTCATGGAGCCCCCTCGCCGAGCCTGTGCTGCCCTACCCCCACGTCCGGAACGATTGCATCTTGTGCCGTGAGATGGACGCCGACTTCGAGATCGTGGAGGAGGCGCTGGAACCACCGTCGTGGGCGCTAGGCCGCCCACCGCGCCGGTTCTGCCAGGGGTGTATCGGCCGATGGATGGTCACCCACGGTGCCTTCGGTCGCGGCAGCCAGACCTCCCCCGACAAGCCGCTCACGGTGACCGTCACCATGCTGGCCCCCGGCGGTGGCTCCTGGTGAACACTACGGCCAAGAACCTCGCGCTTGCCGAAGGTTCGCTGCTGGTGGGGTCTCTCGGCGAGGACCCGCTGGCGGCCGAACCCGCGGGCCCCTCGGGAGCGCTCGTCGGCTACGCCCGCGTCTCCACCCGCGGCCGACTCCTGGACCGCCAGATGGCCGCCCTCACCACGGCGGGCTGTATCCGCATCTTCGCCGACAAGAAGTCCAGCAAGAACGCCGAACGCGAGGAGCTGTGAAGGCGCTGGACTACCTACGGCCCGGCGACACCCTCGTGGTGCCCTCGTTGGATCGGCTGGGCCGCTCCCTACAGGGCCTCATCTTCATTGTGGCCGGCCTGCGCAAGCATCGAACCGCCAACAGTGCGTGCCGAATTGGAAGCGGGTAGCTGATATCCAGCTCAGGGCCTATTTGGCGGCTGGTGCCACGTTGGTTAACGGCACCCCATGTCAGGTGCACTGCCTCGCTTCTTCCGGCCTGAGCGGGCGGTGGCCGCCGACGAGTCGGTGTCGTGGGTGGTGGTTGATGATGAGGATCTCGAGTTGCATGTCGAGGCGTGCGCGTATCTGGCGGGGTTGCGTGGGGCGGGCCGGGCGTTCAACACCGAGAAGACGTACGCGGGCCGGATCGCCTTGTACCTGTCGAGGTCATGGGCTGGACTGGGCCGGCCCGAGCCTTCCGCAGTTGATGGCGATGATGCGGTGGCTGGTGGATGAGCCGATGCCGTCGCGATCACGCAAGCCGGGCGCCGCGGTGCGGTATCGCAGCGAGGGCACCGCGAACGCGATCATGGGGACCGTCGGGGAGTTCCTGTCGTGGTGCAGCCTGCAGGGTTGGGCGCCGCCGACGGTGGTCAACACGCTTACTCAGCTGAAGTTCCTGCGTTACCTGCCGGCGGGGTTCCATCCGGGTGAGGACGGTCAGCACCGCACGGTGATGGCCCGCACGATCAAGTTCCGGGTCGCGGTCCCGGGCTATGAACAGCGAAGATCGCGTTATCGTGCCGGACTTATCCCGCCATGTTCGAGCCGAATCCCGCCGTCCTCGTGGCCCAGCGGCCCGTTTCGGGCGCCAGTGATCCGTATCCCAACGTGGCCTGATACGGCACTAGAAGCCCGGCTTCCAGTTCTGGAAGCCGCCGTCGTTTTCCTCATGCACATATACGTGGCCGGCACGGTCACTGTCGAGACTTCCGCGTGGGTTGTGCCCTGCGAAGCCATATGTATAGGGCTGGATGGTAAGGTTGTCAGACCAGAGGTCCCAGACGAGCCATGCCTGATACGCATTGCCAGTCTGGCAGGGCGTCGTATAGACATCCCTGCCATTGCTGTCGAGGCACCGTCCCGTGGCCGCGTTCCTGAGAGCGAACCATGGGCCCTCATTCACCCCCTCGGGTGGGAGCGGGCCGTCATCGGGACCGCGCGGGATCCCGCCGCCCCAGGTCTCGATGATCCACCGCTGATAGTTCCCGCTGTTGCAGCCCAGAGTGTAGACGCGTCCGTCAAAGTTGCTGTCCAGGCACAGCCCTGTTTCCCAGTTCCGAAGCATCGAGTCGCGGTAGACGTCGGCTCTGGCGGGAGCGTTGACGAGGGCGATGGATGCGATCAGCGTGCTTATCACGACTATTGTGCGGAGGGCGGTCTTTTCTAACGTCTGCTTCACGCAGGCTCCCATGTCCGGGGGGTGATGATGCGTTCCGACAAGCACGCAAAGCGTGCTGTGTGCCACAGACAGCAGCTTGTGCCCATGGGTGACCGGTGACCAGTCCAGTTTCCTGCTCACTTTCTGACCGCCAGCCATGAGGACGGCCCTGTCAGCGCTCCGCGCTCTCAGGGGCCTCTTCATCTGCGAAGCCGACGTCCGCGGCCGCCCAGGTGGCAAGCCCACCTGGGGCGGACCCGCCCACGCCGCGCTGCAGCGCCTCATCGCAACGGCCCATCGCTGATCGATCGCCTCTCCACACGCTCGAATGTCTTCGCGCCGGACCCCACCATTCTCGGCATGCGGGGGTCTACTTGCCTGACGTGGTGCGACATGAGGCCGCACTCGATGAGCAGCTATGACATGAGGTAGTGATTCGAGTTCTTGAATCCCACTGCATGGATGGAGTATTCGGCAGGCGCAGTGGCCGCCAATTTCCGGCTGCGCGCGCTCGACTCCTCCATGCCGATCACCACGGTGACATGCCGATCGCCACGGTGAAGGTCTGAGGATCAGCCGGCGGCGCTGTACCCCTCGGCGGCGTCCAGGGTGACCGTGCCGGTCGTGGCGCGCAGGGCGAACCCGTGGCGCCACCGCGTCCACTCCTGCGGCGTGGCCTTCAGGTCGAGGTTGACGGTGGTCAGGCGGCGCCAGGCGCCGCCTGTCTCGGCGTACGAGGTGACCGTGGTGCCGCCCGACAGCACCAGGGCGAGGCGGTCTCCGGGCGCGAGTGACAGGCTGGCGCTGTTGGGGGCGTGGCGCCACTTGCCGTCGACCAGTATGTCGATGCCGACCTCCTTGCGGGTGTGGTTGTACCAGGCGCCGATGTAGTTGATATTGTCCTTGATCCGGCCGACGAACACGCTGTCTTCCTGCTTGCCGGTGCCCGCGAAACCGCCCAGGGTGATCATGCTGACCGTGTCGCCGGAGGACGGTGCCCCGGGCAGGGCGTACCAGCCGTAGAACGGGACCTGAGCTTCGCAGGTGAGCCTGCCGCCCTCTGCCTTGATCCGCGGCATCACCTCGTCGCTGTAGATCTGGTAGCCGTCGTAGCGCGCGGCGCCGTCGAAGCCGTCGGCCACGTCGACCGTCGGGTACGCCGCGAGGTCGAGCACCGGCCGGGCCACGGCGGACGAGGTGGCCGCGGCCTTGTCACCGCCGCCCTCGTCCCTGGCCGGCCATGAGGGCACGAGCAGTAAGCCCGCGGCGACGGCCAGCGCCACCAGCACGGCCCCGGCCGCGAGCAGCGGCCCGCGAGAGCGCCTGGGTTCCGCCATCGTCCCGTTCAGGGCCGAGGGCGCGACGGACACCGCCGGCAGGCTGGGCCGCACCATGTCGGCGAGCATGCGTTCGGCCCCGCCGCCGGGGCGTACGGCGCCGTCGCCGGAGGTGAGGTCGCGCAGCAGCTGCTCGGTGGTCGGCCGGTCGGCGGGGTTCTTGGCCAGGCAGGCCGCCACCATCGCGCGCAGCGGCTCGGGCACCCCGGACAGGTCGGGCGGATTGTGCAGGATGGCATGCAGGACCGCCGGGACGCTGCCGCCGGTGAAGGCCATGCGCCCGGTCGCCGCGAACACCATCGTGCTCGCCCAAGAGAACATGTCCGAGGCCGGCGTGAGCGGCTGGTCGCTGAGCTGTTCCGGCGACATGTACGCCGGGGTGCCGGTCACCTGGTTGGTGGTGGTCACGGCGTCGAGTGTGCGGGCGATGCCGAAGTCGATCACGACAGGCCCCTCGGGGCCGAGGATCACGTTGCCCGGCTTGAAATCGCGGTGCACGATGCCGGCGCGGTGGATCGAGGCGAGGGCGGTCAGCGTACTGATCGCCAGTCGGTCCAGCCCGCCTCCGGTGCGCGGCCCATCCCCGCGTACCAGGGCGTCCAGCGACGGGCCGGGAACGTACTCGCTGACGATGTACGGCTGCACACCCAGCGTCCCGGTGCCGATCACCCGCGCCGTGCAGAACGGCGCGACGCTGGCGGCGACCTTCGCCTCGCGCAGAAACCGGCGCCGGACCTCCGGATCGGCGGCGAGCCGCCCGTGCAGCACCTTGATCGCCACTGGCCCCCCGGCGGGCGACTCCGCCAGATAGACCGCGCCCTGCCCGCCTTCACCGAGCAGCCGCACGACCTGATGCTCACCGATACGTCCCGGGGCGCCTGAACCCGGTACCCGAGAGTCCGTCACCGACTCACCCCCGCCACCTCACGACGATCTCACGTCGCCCCAGGCTATCTCGCACGGCTTGCCCACCGGCCGCAGATGCGAACCCCCAAACGATCTTACCGGCCCGGCGGCCCAGCACCGGCCCGGGGCGAGGGTGAGCAGAGCAGCTCAGGTCGCACCAGACGGCCCGACTGCCCGGCAGGCACGTACCGTGCGGGCATCGCGGGATACGCGAGGACTGTTGCCAACCTACTCGCACGCAAAGGAGCTCATAAGTTGCCTTTGCAGGCAACTATTTGACTCCTGGAGTTGACCCGATTTCGCATCTGAGCTCGTCCTTGAGGTCTCATGCGGCCGACCCGTCCTGCGCAAAGTATGTGGCACAGGCCTCAGGCGGCGCCCGGGAATATTTGCTTGCGCAGACAGATTGAAGGAGGTGTGGATCGGCGGTCGGAGGCGCGCGGTGCCTCCGGCCGGAGAGAGGAAACGACATGCCATTCGAGATCGGCATCATGACGTTCGGGGAGCTCACGGAGGACCCGTCCACCGGGGCCCTGCCGTCCCCGCGGCAGCGCGTCCGCGAGACGATCGAGCAGGCGCAGGTCGCCGACCAGGTGGGCTTGGACGTCTTCGGCGTGGGCGAGCACCACCGCAGCGACTTCGTCGGATCAGCGCCGGCCATCCTGTTGGCCGCCGCCGCGGAGAAGACCGAGCGCATCAAGCTGACGAGTTCGGTCACGGTGCTCGGCTCGGAGGACCCGGTACGCGTGTGGGAGCAGTTCGCCACGATCGACCTGCTGTCCGCCGGCCGCGCCGAGATCATCGCCGGCCGCGGCTCCTATACCGAGTCCTTCCCCCTGTTCGGGCACGAGCTGAAGGACTACGCGGACCTGTTCCGCGAGAAGCTCGACCTGCTGCTGAAGATCCGCGACCAGAACCCGCTCACCTGGTCGGGGCGCTTCCGCGCCCCCCTGGTCGACGCCGACATCGCGCCCCGCGCCGACGGCGGCACCATCCCGATCTGGGTCGGGGTCGGCGGATCGCCCGCGTCGGCCATCAGCACCGGCCACCTCGGTCTGCCCCTGGCCCTGGCGCTGCTGCTCGGACCGATGACCTTCCACGAGGAGACGGTCCAGCTCTACCGAGCAGCCGCGGCGAAGGCCGGGCACGACGCGGACGCGCTGCCGATCAGCGTGAACTCGCACGGGTTCGTCGGGCGGACCAGCCAGGGTGCACGCGACACCATGTACCCCTACTTCGCCAGGGGCATGATGGAGAACAACCACCAGCGCGGCGTCGGCCTCCGGCTTCCCCGGGCCGCGTTCGACGCGCAGTCGTCGCCCGCGGCCGGACTGCTGGTCGGCAGCCCGCAGGAGCTCATCGACAAACTGCTCACCTACCACGAGCTGTACGGCCTCAACCGCGCCATCATCCAGATGGGCTTCGGCGGGATGCCGCAGAAGGAGCACCTCGAGGCGATCGAACTGCTCGGCACCGAGGTGGCACCCGTCGTGCGCCACGAGGTCACACTGCGAGAGAAGAGCGCGGCATGACCGCCGTAGCGGACACCGGTCCGGTCCTGCGCGTCGTCGTCGTCAACGGCAGCCCCAGTCAGCCGTCCAAGACGATGGGACTCGTCGACGTTGTCCTCGACACTCTGAAGGACATGCTCCCCATCGAGGTGTCCCGGGTTGACGTGTACCGCTTGGGCGCGGGGTTCACCGGAGCGATCGAGCGCGATGACGTCACGCCCGAGGTCGAAGACTCGCTCCGGCTCGCCGAGGATGCCGATCTTCTCATCGCCGCCGCACCTGTGTTCCGCGGTACGTACCCGGGCATGTTCAAGCACTTCTTCGACCTTGTCGACCAGTATGCGCTCGCGAACAAGCCCGTCCTCCTTGCCGCGACGGGCGGAGGCGACCACCATGCGCTTGTCCTGGAACACGCCTTGCGGCCACTGTTCGCCTTCTTCCAGGCGTTGACGATCCCGGTCGCGTTCTTCGCCTCCGCCGGAGACTTCGACGGTACGACACTGCTCAACCCCCGCATCTATGGACGCATCGAGGTCGGACTCACTGACGTCGCAGATCTTCTCAGAGCTCGCGCGACGGGCCCTGAAGCAGCACAGGACGGCGAACCAGCGAATGGCCGGCCCCGGGCAAAGCCGCTTGGCCTCTCTTCGAGCGCATCCAGCAGGCAGAGGCTCGTCCAACCAGTCCTGCGAGCCAGTTCTCCTAGCCGCACATGAATCGCTGTCCGGTGTTCAGCCGGGGGCTGCCGCATTCAGCGGGTCCCGTTCCATCTCACCCTTACAGGGAGCATCCATGTCTACTGTGTTCGTGGCCGGCGCCACCGGTCGCCTGGGCCGTCTGATCATCGACAGTCTGCGACGGCGGGACGTGCAGGTCCGCGCCCTCGTCAGGCCCGGCAACGCCAAGGGCCTGCAGGCATTCGACGACCCGGCCATCGAGGTCGTAGAAGGAGACATCCGCGATCCCGCCGACCGCCTCACCCGCGCTGCAGGGAGTGGACGTCGTTGTCTCCGCCGTCCAGGGGGGTGCGGAGGTCATCATCGACGGCCAGGTCAACCTGCTGCGTGCCGCCGAGAAGGCCGGGGTTCCGCGCTGGATCCCCTCAGATTTCTCCCTCGGTATAGACCGACTCGACTACGGTGACAACGACTTCGCCGACCTCCGCAAGAAGGCCGCCGAGGCCTACCGGTCCAGCACCGTGGCACCCACCTCAGTCCTCATCGGCGCCTTCCTCGAGGTCCTGAACGAGCCCTGGTACAACTGGGTCGACTGGGAGTCCGGCACCTTCAGCTATTGGGGTGACGGCGATCAACCCGTCGACTTCTCCACCTATTCCGACACCGCCGAGTGGACCGCCGAAGTAGCCCTCGACCCCTCGACCGCCGGACGCACCGTGCGAGTGGCCGGGGATGTGCTGACGCTGAAGGAACTGCACCAGGCCATGGAGCGCGGCTCGGGGCGACGGCTCGAGGCACGGCGGCTCGGCAGCACCGACGACCTCCGCGCCGAGATCGAACGCCGTAAGGCGGTGGCCACCGACACGTTCGAGTACCTCCTGCTGCAGTACAACTGGGCCATGGTCAGTGGGAAGGGGAAGCTCGACCCGCTCGAGAACCACCGCTACCCCGGCATCAAGCCGACCAGCGCCGAGGAGTACTTCCGGCAGGCCATGAGCTGACACCCAGCAGGGCGAATCACGAGTCGGCAGCCGCGGAAGACGACCCGCGCGGAGCACTGGTGCGGTCCGACGGGTCGGCCGAAATGGCGACATCCGTGCTGCTGACGGCATGATCAACCACTTGACCTGGCGGACGCCGGAACCCGGACCAGGGTGCCCGCCAGCTCTTCTGACTCGTCGTCTTCTGATCGTCTTGTGGCTAGAGTGGCCGCACCGGCTGCATGAAAACCGGGTGTCCACACCCCGGGGGGAACGCCACAGGTGACCAGTCCAGTTTCCTGCTCACCGGCCTGGCGACGACCCTCACCATTCGGTTGCCCTGGGGCGACGCCGTCTGCGGGGGCGCTGCTGCGCGTGGAACACACCTGGCTGCCCGCCCTCGCCCGCGCTTTCCTCTGCCGGTTCCCGTCCCGCAGCGCTCCACGGCGACCTGCATCCGGCTGACGTCCTCACCGCGGACGGCACGTTATGCGGCGCGTTCGACTCGACGGCCTCCGCGCCGGCGATCCGCCAGGCGACCGCGCCGCCGCTGGGATCCTGCTGTCGGACGGCACCGCCGCCCGCTTCCGTGGCGCTTACCCACTCCGGACGCCGCGACCCTGCGCCGTGCCCGAACGACACACCATCGCAACGGCCCATTGCTGATCAATCGCCTCCGCACACGCTCGAATACCTTCGCGCCGGTCCCGGCCATGCACGGCATGCTGACGTCTACGTGCCTGACGGGCCTGACGTGCCTTAACGAGCTTCATGCGGCTGACCAGCAAGTTCGTTTGACAACCCCAGATAACGACGGGCCCGGGTCTCCTCGCGCTCGACGTCGGGGCGAGCAGGTCACGCACCGGCTTGCCAACACCATGTTCTGGCCGCGAACAAGGTTTGCTGTGCAGGCAGACACATCGGTTGGTTCTCGAGATGACCTGTCGATACCGTGCTGCTCATGGCGACCGACAAGCTGCGAGAGCTTGAAGACCAGGCGTGGCGGGGGTTCCTGCTCACCCATGATCGGATCTGGCGTGAAATCGAGGCCGGCCTCGCTCCGCTGAACGTGAGCATGGCCGAGTACAGCGTGCTGGCACTGCTGGGCGAGGCCGGCCGGAACGGCATGCGGATGTCGGAGCTCGCCCAGCAGCGCCTGATGTCCACCGGCGGGTTCACCCGGCTCGCCGACCGGCTCGAGCGTCGCGGCCTGATCGAGAGGCGACGGACGGCCGACGACGGACGTGGCTTCACGGCGGTCCTGACCAAGGACGGGAGGGCGCTCATGCGCAAGGCATGGCGCCAGCAGCACAGCGACCTGCGCAGGCTCTTCTTCGACCGGCTCGACGACGAGCACCTGCGCAACCTCGCCGAAGTCTGGGCGCGGCTCGACCCGGACGACGAGGGCGTGCCGGATCAGCGCTCCTCGTAGCCCGCCCTGGGTGCGTCACACCCGGCGGACGGGCACCTTCCTGAGCCCTTAGGCGGCGACGGCATCCGAGTTCTCAGCAGGTCGTCACTACAGTAGGTCGGACTGATGGCCGTCCTCTGCCGCGACGGGAGCGAATACAACACTGCCCGCGTAGACGGCTCGAACATCTCCCGCCGGCCTTTGCTCAGGGGACGGCGTGACGGCGGTGTGCTCGGCTCGGGTGAAACCGCGCAGCGGGGTGATGACCACGATGCCCGCGTCGACGGTCCAGGTCGCGGCGACCCGGCCGCTCACCAGCACGACACGCGCACCTGAGACGGACAGTCCGCGGCCGGGCCGCAGCGCCACACCGGTCAGAACCTGCACGGCCTCTCCACGCCTCGCGCGCCGCCATGCCCTCCGCATCCTCAGGACAACGGAGGTCTCGCGCACGGCCGAGGTCCCCGAGATGGCGGCGAGCACCGCAGGGAAGAGGATGAAGAGCACCGAGCCCAGCGTGATGGGACATCAACGACATCTCTCGACAGCATCTGGGACACGAAGCACACCTCCAACCCGATGGCAATGGCCGCAATGCCGAGAGCCGGGATGGGAGTCAGGTGCGCTGCGCATACCAGCACGGCGCGCCAACCGGAACGCCCTACTGTCGTCCCGTACTTGGCAAACCGGTTCGTCAGCCGTGCCGAGCCACAGTACGGGATGCCGTCGGTCCGGACTCGGCACCCTGGCTCCCGCCACCGCCGGTGTCCGCCCTGTGCGGCGCGAAGGTCGTGCTCGCCACCGCGGCCAGCTCCGACGCCATGGGCGCCACCATCGACGGGCTGCGTCACAACGGCGAACTCATCATGCTCGGCGCAACGCCGGAATCCATTCAGGTCAGCCCGTTCCAGCTCATCGCGCGGCGAGCAGGTCCGTGCATGGCCACCCGTCCGGCACCGCCCTCGATGTCGAGGAGACCCTGCGCTTCGCCGCACTGACGGGCGTGCGGCCCATGATCGAGACCAGCCCACTGGACGAGGTAGAGGCTGCCTACGACCGCATGCTGTCCGGCGACGCCCGCGCGCTGCTGGGAAAGATCAGCTGACCGCGGACGAGATCCTCGACCACCGTCTCGCCCCCCATCCGGCGTACGGAACCGCAGCGCCCGCCCCCCGACGTACTCCAGCCCCCGCTCACAGCAGAACCCGTCATACCCCCAGGTGCTCGGACCCTGTCCGCTCTTGAGCTGCTCGCAAGTGCAGTCGCAGTAGTACGCCCGGCCGGCCGGTACAGCCGCAGGACGCTTTCCGGTGCCGGGCGGCATTGTCCGACTGGAAATACGGGCACTCGAAGACCGGATCTGCGGTGCTGATCCCGATCGCCGCCAAGGCGTCGATGATTGCCCTGAGTCCACTTCGGCCGGTTACGGGCCGTGTCTGTGTCCTCGACACGGAGCACGAACGTGCCTCCGGATTGCCGCGCCACCGCCCAGGTATACGGAGCCGACCGCGCCCACCCACATGGAACATCCCAGTAGGGGAGGGCGCAAAACGTACGCGAGCCGGAGACCTAGACACGCGGTAACCTACCGACTGAGCTGCGGAAGGTCCGGTGACTCTCCACTGCATACGAGCCCTAGTTAGTCGGTGACCGTGATCGTCACGCGGACGGCGCCGTCGTTGTCGCGGAGGCAACCGTCGGCGTCGTTGATGCGCAACTGGAGGAAGCCTTCCTGGCGCGTCCGGATGGAAGCCCCAGTGCCGATTCTGTAGTGGTCTCCGTTGACCTTCGCGATCAGCGTGCCGTATGGGTACTGGCTGAGGACCTTGCATCCCTGGTAGATCTCGCTGTCGATGTCCCAGGGGTAGCCGCGCGAGGACACATAGGGGAACTCGCGGTGGTCGACCGTCCACCGGCCACTGACGTAGTGGATCTGCACCAGGTCACCGGGTTCGACGTACACGCCGGCGTTCTGCCAGCCGCTCTCGGCGCTGATCCATTTGCTTTTGCCGTACTGCGACTCCGTGGCCGAGGCGGGCGAGGCGCCGGCGAGGACGCAGCTTCCGGCGGCGAGCGTGGCGAGGAACAGGGTGGCCAGCTTTGATCGCATCTATGGATGCCCTTCTGAATCTGTTTATGTTTCGTCGTACATCTGGGTTGGATAGCGCCGGGGGAAGGAAGGTTCGCGGCCTTGCGATCTTTTTCCGCCCCGCTCGCGAGTCGCTCAACCACATGTCCGAGAGTCGCCGATCCCTTGGCGAGCCGATTGTCGCCAGGGATGAAACGTTTGAATGAGGACCCCGCACGGCCGTGGACGACCGCGATGCTCGCCTCCGCTATCGCGGTGTCCGCAGCCAGGGCCGAAGCGTTCTCGGCTGGAGGGACACACGCGGGCTCGCGTGAGGTCGATAGGTGCGGCCACTGGAGTCGGCCGCGCGGTGGGGCGCAGTCCCCGTCACTGGAATGCGACCTAAATGATTCTGATCTTGTAAATAATATGAATTCTGCGTTTGATCCCCGACGAGTCGTTAATGAAGTCCCAGAGGTTCCACTTTTCAAGCAGGAAGGCTCTTGAGGGCCCCTCCTAAGCCATCGATGTATTCGATTACCACATTGTTGTTCCCTGCGGAGATGAGGTCGACACCGTAGATGGCCCCGCTCATCGTGTCGCCGTTCGCGAAGCAGTGACGGTCTAGACCGTTTTGAATTCGCAGAAATTCACGACTGTACGACACGTTGCAGTCTGCGTGGTTGATAGCGAATGTGGGGGAGGGGAGGGGCCACCATGACCGCCAGTGCGGCTGCGCAGCTGGCGAGGGCCTTACGCAGGTACGACTTCATAGCGTTCTCTTTCTGGGGGAGCGATCTCGCACCGGGGAGCGTATGTGGGGCCTGAACTTACAGACCAGTCCACTTTCCTGCTCATTTCTTGCTCACTGGGCTCAACAGGGCCGACGCGTTCTCGGCTGGTGTGTGCGCCTGTGGGAATGACCCGGCCGGGTGGTTGAGAACAGGCCCTCGTCCCCATCCATGGCGAACTTCCGCGGGTGCTCCTCGTGTTCACCGTGCTGGCCGCACTGTCGGGCATGGAACGCGAATTCTCGGAAGCCACGCATGGAAGGTACAGCAGCTGGCACCGCTCGGCCAGCCGTAGAGAACTCGCACCTTCCGGTTCGCGGAGTACCGCGCCTTATTTGTCGATCACCTGGTCAGGTGGTCGACACCACCGGCTCCAGCAGCCGGGCCGCCGAGTACCACCGGTGCTCGGCGAACACTTAATGAGCAGAAAATGGTATGGCCATTGGTAGTCCGTAAAGTGCATGCTTCACCCGGCCTGGTCAGGCCGCACAAGGAAGACGGAAGCGTCGTTGGCACTTGTTAACGACATCGAAAAGAATATGTAAGTGAAGGATTTTATGGCGACATGCACGACGGAAGGGATCGCAATGACATACCAGGATGCCGGCGCGGACCTCGGACGGTGGGCGCATGTATGAGATCCGCATATCCAGCCGCGAGGTCGACGTCATCGAGGAGCTGCTGGCACGGATGACCGAGCGGTACCGGACCGTTGAGGACGAGGAATTCCTGCGGAACGTAAACGTGCACGCCCATGAGCTACCGGTTACGGTACGGCGAGGGCTTGCCGAATTCCGTCTGAGTGAGCCCGCTGGCGTGTGTTTGGTGACCGGATTTCCGGTCGACGACACGGCGATCGGCGCGACGCCGCGCCATTGGGCCGGCGCCGAGGAGACAAGGCGCGCATCGGCTCGCGAGGAGTTCTACTTCACACTGTGCGCGAGCCTACTGGGTGACGTCTTCGGCTGGGCCAGTCAACAAGGTGGCAGGCTGATGCACGAGGTCGTTCCCGTCCGGGGCCATGAGAGTCGCCAGATCAACTCCAGCAGCGACGCCACGCTGCTGTGGCACACGGAGGACGCCTTCCATCCTTACCGGGCTGACTATGTCGCGTTGATGTGCCTTCGGAACCCAGGGGCGACCGAGACGACATACGCGTGTCTCGACGACGTCGTGGTCTCTGGCGAAGTACGGGACATCCTCGCCCAGCCGAGGTTCGTCCTGCGGCCTGATGAGTCGCACCGGCCGGAGAACGCTGACCCCGCGCTGGTTAGCGGTCCCGGCCTGACGTCGGTCGCGCGCCGCAGCTACGCTCGCATCGAGCGGCTCCTACGGAATCCCGAGAAGACGCCGGTGCTCTTCGGTGACCTTTCATCGCCCTACGTCCGGCTGGACTCCGACGCCGTGGACTGGGACATCGACGATCCTGAGGCGTTGTCTGCTCTGCGTGTGTTCGTCGAAGCGATCGACACGGCCATCGTCGGCTACAGCATGCACCCCGGTGAACTGCTCTTCGTCGACAACTACCGTGCCGTGCACGGTCGCAGGACTTTCGCGGCCGCGTTCGACGGAAATGATCGCTGGCTCAAACGACTCAACATCAGCCGGGACCTGCGGCGGTCGCGTGACGCGCGGACCGCGTCCGATGCCCGGGTCGTCTACTGAGCGCCCGTCGACCACCAGGAACCCGTTGATGACCACCAATGCGATCAGCCTGGGAACGCCGGAGCCAGAACCTCGGGGAACGACACATGACTTTCCTTTGAGCAGCCCCGGATCGGACGACCTCCACACTCTGATCGGAACTGTTCTCCAAGCGCTGTCGGACGGCGCACAGCAGCGGGGCGGCCCGGTTCCCGCAGGCGAGCCGGTCGAGCTCGCCGGGGATGTGCGTGACGCACTGGGCCCGTTGCTCCTGCGGGAAGGTCGAGGCGTCGGTGTTCTGGCGTCCTTGACTGAAATCCTCGCGCGCGGTGCGGTCGACCTGGCCGATCCCGCCTGGTCGGCGCACCTGCTGAGTCCTCCGCTGGCGATCTCGGCAGCCGCGGACGTGGCCGCCGCCATCCTGAACGCCGATCTCACATCGTGGGACCAGTCACCGGCCGGCATCATCATCGAGTCAGAGGTCGTCCGGGCGATGTGCACGCTTGTGGGATACGACCCCGACGCCGCCGCCGGCGTCGTCACGTCCGGTGGGACGGAATCCAACCTCGTCGGACTCTTCCTGGCCCGTGACCGTCCCGGCGGTCCAGGCCCCGCGCACGGCCGGTCGGTGGTCTATGCTTCGCGGTCGGCCCATTTCTCGATCCGCCGCAGCGCGCGGCTGCTGGGTTTCCCCGACGAGAACGTGATCCCGGTGGAGACGAACGCGCGAGATCAGATGGACCCGGACGCACTGAGGGCAGCGCTGGAAGGCGGTACGCGGGAGGGCCGGTGGCCCGCCTGTGTGGTGGCCACCACCGGGACCACCGATTTCGGCGCGATCGACCCGGTCGAGGACATCATCACCATCTCCCGTGCCCATGGCGCGGCGGTGCATGTTGATGCCGCTTACGGTGGTGGTGCGCTGTTCTCCGGCAAGCTCGCGTCGCTGCTGACCGGCATTGATGGGGCCGACAGCGTCTCGTTGGACCTGCACAAGTTCGGCTGGCAGCCAATCGGAGCAGGGGTGCTGCTCACACGCCGCGCGGACGCGTTCGCGCCCATGGCGTTCGAGGCGCCGTACGTGAACGCCGCCGACGACCTGCGGGCTGGTCATCTGAACCACACCGACAGGTCACTACGCACCACCCGGCGGGCGGACGCCTTCAAAATCGCCGTCACGTTGCAGGCGGTCGGCACCGAGCGCTTGGGCGAGATGGTGGACCACTGTCACATGCTCGCCCGACACGCCGCGCGTCGCATCGCCCTAACGCCGTACCTGGCGCTCGCGTGCGATCCGGTGTTGTCGACGGTCGTCTTCCGGTACGTTCCGCGGGCGGACGTGCCGGCCAGGTCCGACGCGGTGAACGTGTCCCTCCGCCGCAGAATTCTGGCAGAGGGCAAAGCCGTCGTCGGACGTACCGAGCTCCGCACCCGGAAGCCGTCCGTGTGGCTCAAGCTGACCCTGCTCAACCCCTTCATGACGGTGGAAGACGTCGACTGGGTGCTGGACGTGATCACCTCGGCCGGGAGCCTCGAAGACGGCGGTGACACGTCGTGATGCTTTTCATCGATCTCGCGATCATGCTCGGGCTCGCGCGGGTCCTGGGCATGCTCGCCCGCAGACTGGGCCAGCCGGTGGTCCTGGGCGAGATCACGGCAGGCATCCTGCTGGGTCCCACCTTCTTGGGAGCTCCGGCCGTGGAGTGGCTGTTTCCCGCCGATACGAGGCAGCAGCTGACCGCGTTCGCCGCCGTGGGCGTCGCCATCTTCATGCTGACTGTCGGAACGGAGATCGATCCGGCACTGTTGCGGGGCCGGCGCAGGACGGTCGGGTTGATCACCGTTTCATCGGTCCTCCTGCCGTTCGGGTTCGGCGCGGTGCTGGCGCTCTACCTCTGGCGCGCGGAGTCGGCGCCACCGCTCGGTTTCGTCCTTTTCATGGGTGTCGCGCTATCGATCACGGCGTTCCCGGTCCTGGCTCGCATCCTTTCCGATCAAGGCCGGCTGACGACCAGGCTGGGCAACATCTCCATCAGCTCTGCCGCGCTCATCGACGCCCTGGCGTGGGTGCTGCTGGCAACCGTTCTGGCCGTCGTGGGCGGCACCGGGCAGGATCCCTGGCGGCTGGTCGCCTTCTTGCCCTTCGTCGTGATCACCTTTACCGTCGTGCCCTTCATCGCCCGAAAGACGAGGGTGCGGGCGGGAAACCAGGCGGGCGGCGTCGGCGTGCTCACGGTCGTCTGCTGCGGGCTCCTCCTCGCCGGCGCGGCCACCGAGTGGATGGGGCTTCACTACATCTTCGGAGCGTTTGTCTTCGGCGCCGCACTCGCGCGGACGGGCGTGGACGGTAACCGGTTCCTTCAGAGCGTACGCGGCCTCACCGATGTCAACTCCGCACTCCTGCTGCCGGTCTTCTTCCTCGTGGCCGGACTGCAGGTCGATCTTTCCCGGTTGGACAGACTCACCCTTGTCGATGTCCTCGTCGTCGTTGCGCTGGCGGTGGCGGGCAAGTTCTTCGCCGCGTACGGCGCCGCACGTGTGTCTGGCCTCGACGCCAGAGAGTCTGCGGCCATCGGAATTCTCATGAACACGCGTGGGCTGACCGAACTGGTCGTACTCGGCGTGGGACGTGAAGCCGGACTGATCAGTCCGGCGGTCTATTCCCTCATGGTGGTCATGGCTGTGCTGACGACAGCGATGACCGGACCATCGCTGCAGACACTCATGCCTGCGAACTCTCCGGTCGACGTGTGGTCGGCCAGGAATTCATAGGGAATTTTGCTCCTCCCCGATGGGAAGCAGTTTCTGCTGTCTGAGAAAGAGAGCCACCTGTGAAACACCGCATGCATCACCTGGATGAGGCCGATGTGGCCGCCTCCCCAGTCACCGACCCGGATTTCGTGGCACTCGGTCTGGGCGGCACGAACATGATGGCGATGCTTTGGACGATCGCCATGGGACGGCGTGCGGTAGGCGTCGATATGAGAGGAGATCCCTTCCTCGGCGTTCACTGGAACCTCCGAGTAGATCTCTTCCACCAGCTGGGCCTCATCGATCGCATGATGATGGACCGGTACGGAGAAGCGGGCGTGCCTCACCACAAGGACGGGACCGTCTTCCGCCTCGCAGAACGCTTCTACAGCACGAACACGCTCGCCGGCGACGTCACGCCGGACGAGGTCATAGACAAGTACGACCGTGTCCTGCACCTGGTCGGCACCATCGAACACGTCGAGTTCATCGACGATCGGTGGCGGGACGGGCGACCGCACCGGGTGCTGACCGTGCTCGATCCGCCGCCCGTGCCCCGTGTTCCCGAACCCGAGACCATTCGGTCCGATCTCCGAGACGTGCTGGACGGCCCCTCTACGTTCCAGGCTGAAGCCGCCTCCATTCTTCGGCTGCTGCGCCGCTATATCGAAGCCATCGCCGAGATGGACCTCGCCACGGGGCTCACCCCGCCGCGCGTCAGGCTGTTCACCCACCACCGGGTGATGGACGCGGAGGGCGAGGGTTTCGTCCGGCAACCGGACGGCAGGTACCGGATTCGCATCATGGAGCTGCAGGAATTCGACTTCAAGGGTCGATTCGTTCGGATACCGATGCCGGGCAGCGAGCCCATCGACCTCGGTGTGCCCGAGTTGTTCGTCATCGCCGAAGGCTTCGACAGCACCGATGCGGGAAGACTCGGTTTCGAACAGCACGATGTGTCAGTCGATCATCAGGATGGGCGAGGGCCAGTCGTCGCGCAGGCGGATTTCATAGCCGGACTGCTGGAGATCCTCGTCGACGGGCGGTTGCGCCGGAGGATCTCCTCCCAGTTCGACGCCGACGGCCGTGAATACTGGGTCCGGCAGATCGCGGTCGGACACGAGAACGATCCCGAGGTCGGGTGGGTTCTGGTCCAGGTCCCGGACTTCAAGTCGTTCGACCCGATCGTCGAGGGCCTGGTACCGGCCGGCACCGATCCGCAGTCGGCCGAGTACTTCGGCGCTTACCAGCACCTGCTCTATGAGTTCTACATCCAGCAGGCGGCCGAGGTGCTGGGCATCGAGCAGTCGGCCCTCCGCCGCGTGCAAATGGCCTACGGTCCCAAGCTGTTCAGCCTGATCGAGAGGATGGGGGACGACGCCCTGATCGCGAGAAACGGCGTCGTGGCGGGCGACTCGTTCGGCAATGGTCACTTTCTGACCAGCGGAGGCGCCATGACGGGCATGATCGGGCACAGCGCACGGATCTTGCGCTACTGGCAGGCGCGCAACCTCGGCAAAACCCCCGAAGTCGCCATCCGGGAACTGGCGGAGAGCATACGCCAGGACACGAGCGCGTGGCTTGAGGTGAGCGCGTCGGAGTACTCGGACGCGGTTCCCATCAACTTCGGCGCCGAACGCATCGAAGCCATCGTCGCGGCAAGCGGATATCCCGCCGGCGTACACGACACACGCATTGAAGCGGCCCGGAGACATCGTCACACCCTTCTCCCGCTGGACGCCTCCGATTGGCGACGCCCCGTCTTCCGCAACGGAATTGTCATGACGGACCCGCTTCCCGAATTGTCAATGCACCCCTGACCGGTGCACGCACAGCTGAGTCTCAGCCCGTCCGCAGTCGAAAGGTAAGTGCGATGACGCTGTACGTCCACCGCGCCGGCGAAACGAACGTCCTACCCCCTGCAGCGTTTTTCGATGAGGTCTGCAGATCGCTTCAGGAATGCGAGGAAGCGGTGCTGGCCTGCGCTTCCGTGGTGTTCACGACGCCGTATCCCGCCGAGTCCTTGTTCGAGGTATGCCGCGACATGGACAGCGCCGAGATCCTCGCGGTGACGAGGAGACTGCTGAAAAGGCAGCTCGGGTCGAACCGTGAGCTCGCCATCGCGCAGCTCAACGCCTGTGTCATCGCGGTCAAGGCGAGTCATGAGTTCTGCGTGACCCACGCCGATGAAAGCGATGACGCGCGCCGCTGCGCCGGTGCCACCCAGGCCGTGATTCCCGTCCTGAACCGGGCCCTGGCCCACCTGCAACGGTAGGCCTCGCACGGAACGCAAGGCCGACCTGCTGGGCGCCGTCCTGCTGCTGCCGAGCGCCCGCCGCATGCAGAGGCCGGTCTGGATGCCGGCCCCGGGGAGGACCTCGTCCATGAGGAGGGGGACTCCCATCCCGCTCACGGATCAGATAGTGCGCCTGGCAGCCTGCATCGTCCAGCTCCATCGCCGGGCCCGGCGGCATCCCCGCCGCCCGCCTCATCGAGGCCTTGGAGCCGCTGGCCCAGGTCATCGCCTGCACCTGCGGCGCAGGGTCTTCGAGACCCCTGGGGGCGGGGAATGGACAGTGAACGGTCTGGGACATGAACAGTTGAAGAGCCGACACTGGGGTGGTCGTGCCACAGAGACACGGTGTGCCGGCGATGCTCTCGCCGTCCCACCGTCTCGAGAGTTCAGGGGGAGTCGTCCACAAGCTGCGGATGATGATCGCGGTGGCCGGGCTGGGTGTCGCCGCCGCATGGGGTGGATTGGTACTGACCACGCCGTCCGCGACGGGACGGTGGGAACGGTGGCGGCCGCATCTCACTGGGTGAACACTCAGGAACAGCAGTGGACCGAGACGCGGCAGAAGCTGATTCACTACAACTGGCTCGTCGTGACAGACCTCGTTTAGCGGTTCTGAGAGAGACGGGCCTCGGCGCACGGATGCGCCGAGGCCCCTTCCGTGCGAGCGCGGGTGGGCCGTGCCGAATTCGCTCCGTACCTGGCGAGAGGATGACCTTGGCGCACAGTGAAATGATCCGTACGGTGCCCGAGCTGCTGGCCCGGCATGCGGCCGCCCAGGGGGAGCGGATCGCCTTCTCGGACGCGTCCCGGGCGGTCGACTACGCGTCCCTGGACGTTCGGACGATGAGGCTGGCGGGTCAGCTGAGATCCTTGGGTGTCGCTGCGGGTGATCGGGTGGCGATCCTCCTCGGCAACAGGGTGGAGGCCCTCGAGAGTTCTCTCGCGATCACCCGGGCGGCGGCGGTGGGTGTGCCGCTGAACCCGAGATCCTCCGACGCCGAGCTGGCCTACGCCTTGCGGGACAGCGGAGCCCAGGTGATTTTCACCGACGTCTCCAGCCTGCCGCAGGTGCGCCGGGCGGCCTCGCCTTCCCTCGTCATCCTCGTGGGGGATGGCGGTGATGTTCCGGACGGCTGCCTGCGGTACGAGGACCTGGCCGGACGGGAAGCACCCTGCCGGGCGGCGGACGAACTGGCTCTCGACGATCCTGCGTGGTTGCACTACACCTCGGGGACCACGGGCCGGGCCAAGGGCGTGTTGTCGACGCAACGTGCCGGGCTGTGGTCCGCGGCCGCCTGTCATGCGCCGATCTTCGGGCTGTCCGCGCGGGATCGGCTGCTGTGGCCGTTGCCGTTGTTCCACTCTTTCTCGTATTCGCTGTGCCTGCTGGGTGTGGTGGCGACGGGTGCGAGCGCCCACGTGCTCAGCGAGGAAAGCCTGCTCGATGCCTTGTACGAACGCGAGCCGACCATGCTGGCGGGTGTGCCGACCGTCTATCACCGGCTCGTGGAGTCCGTCCGGCGGGACGGACGGCGGCCGTCCGGGCTGCGGTTGTGCGTCACGGCGGGAGCACCCCTCGCCCCACGGCTGTGCGCGGAGGCGGAGGAGGTGCTCGGCGCGCCGCTGCTCGACGCCTATGGCAGCACGGAGACGTGCGGCATGATCGCGGTGAACCGGCCGGAAGGGCCGCGGGTCGCCGGCTCGTGCGGGCCTCCGGTGCCGGGTGTGGAGATCCGGCTGGTGGATCCGGACAGCACCGAAGACGTTCCGTACGGCGACGAGGGCGAGGTCTGGGTTCGAGGTCCCGGGCTCATGCTCGGCTACCACGGCGACCAGGAGTCGCCTTTCGTGGACGGGTGGTATCGCACGGGCGACAGGGGGCGGCGGGTGGCGCACGGGCATCTCGCGCTCACCGGCCGGTTCAAGGAGTTGATCATCCGGGGTGGGGAGAACATCTATCCCGAGGAGGTCGAGCGAGTCCTGCTCGGCTGTCCAGGGGTCGCCGACGCGGTCGTGGCCGGAGTGCCGCACGAGGTGTTCGGCGAGGTGCCGGTCGCGTTCGTCGTCCCCGGCCCCGAGGGATTCGACACGGGGGCCCTGCTGGCCGCGTGCCGGGCGGAGTTGACCGAGGCCAAGGTGCCCGACGCGGTGCACGTGATCGACGCCGTGCCGCGTACCTCGACCGGCAAGCCGAAGCGCCACGAGATCACGGCCCTCGACCTCGGACCAGTGCCAGCCGCGGAGGGTCCCCTGGAACAGCTGGTGCTGGCCGAGCTCACGACGCTGCTCGGGCTGGATTCCGGGGAAGTCGACCCCAGGCGGCCGTTCACCGAGCTCGGCCTGACGTCCATGGCGGGGATCGTGCTGAAGGATCGGCTCAGCGCCAGGACCGGCGTCGAACTCCCCAGCACGCTGGTGTTCGACCACCCGACCCCCGCCTTGGTGGCCTGCCACCTGCGAGCCAGGCTCAGCGGCGAGGCGATGCCGCGCGGGCAGGTCGCGCTGGAGCGTGCCCCAGCCGATGACGATCCGATCGCCATCGTGTCGATGGCCTGCCGGTACCCGGGCGGCGTCGCCTCACCCGAGGACCTGTGGCGGCTGGTGCTCGACGAGCGGGACGCCACCTCCGGCTTTCCTGAAGACCGCGACTGGGACCTGACGGAGTTGTACGACCCCGATCCCGACATGCCGGGCAAGTCTCTGACGTTGCGCGGCGGGTTCTTGGACAATCCCGCTGATTTCGACCCCGCGTTTTTCGGGATGTCGCCCAAAGAGGCACTGGCCACGGACCCGCAGCAGCGGTTACTGCTGGAGACGTCGTGGGAGCT
Source organism: Nonomuraea helvata (assembly GCF_039535785.1). Lineage (NCBI taxonomy): Bacteria > Bacillati > Actinomycetota > Actinomycetes > Streptosporangiales > Streptosporangiaceae > Nonomuraea > Nonomuraea helvata. The sequence goes on along the minus strand of NZ_BAAAXV010000001.1, from coordinate 3,325,791 downwards.
CTTCGAGCGGGCGGGCATCGACCCCGTGTCCGTACGAGGCAGCGACACCGGCGTGTTCGTGGGCGTGATGTACGACGACTACGGCATGCGGTTCGTCAACGATCCCCACGAGCTGGAGGCGCACCTCGCACTCGGGTCGGCCGGCAGCTTGGTCTCCGGCCGGATCTCGTACAAGCTCGGCCTGCGCGGCCCGTCGATGACGCTGGACACGGCCTGCTCGTCATCGCTCGTGGCGCTGCACCTGGCGGCCCGGGCGTTGCGGGCCGGAGAGTGCTCGCTGGCAGCGGCGGGAGGGGTGACCGTGATGGCGACACCCTCCACATTCACCGCGTTCAGCCGGCTGCGCGGGCTGGCCCCGGACGGCCGCTGCAAGTCGTTCGCCGCCGCCGCCGATGGCACGGGATGGTCGGAGGGGGCAGGGCTGCTGCTTCTGGAACGGTTGTCGGACGCCCGGCGCAACGGGCACCCGGTGCTGGCACTGCTACGGGGGACGGCCGTCAATTCCGACGGCCCCTCCAACGGGCTCGCCGCGCCCAGCGGCCCCGCGCAGCAGGAGGTCATCCATGAGGCGCTGTCGGCGGCCGGCCTGACGGTGCAGGACGTGGACGCCGTGGAGGCGCACGGGACAGGAACGATGCTGGGGGACCCGATCGAGGCGCAGGCGCTGATCGCGACCTACGGTTCGCGGCGGCCGGAGGCGCCGCCACTCCTGCTGGGTTCCGTGAAGTCGAACATCGGCCACACTCAGGCCGCCGCCGGAGCGGCGGGGGTCATCAAGATGGTCGAGGCCCTGCGCCACGGCCTGCTGCCCCGCACCTTGCACGTCGACGCGCCCACCGGGCATGTGGACTGGTCACGCAAGACCGTGGAACTGCTGACCGAGGCGCGGGCCTGGCCGGAGACGGGCAGGCCCCGCCGGGCCGGCGTGTCCGCTTTCGGGATCAGCGGCACGAACGCGCACGTCATCCTGGAACAGGCCCCAGAGCCGGAGCCCGTCCCGCAGACGTCCGGCACGCTGACGTCCGTCCCGCAGACGTCCGCTCCGCGCAAGCCGCCGTGGTTGCTGTCCGCCGCCGACGAGGCCGCGCTGCGTGCCAGGGCGCGAGATCTGGCAGCCCTCGGTGAGGTCGATGCCGTGGACGCGGCGTACTCGCTCGCCGTGTCCGGCTCCACGTTGCCGCTGCGGGCCGTCATCGCCGGGGGTGACCGGACGGCGCTGGACGCGCTGGGACGCGGTGAGCCGCACCCGGACGTCCTGGTGAACACCGCCGGGCCGGCGCCGCTCGCGCTGCTGTTCACCGGCCAGGGCGCCCAGCGGCCCGCCATGGGAGCACGGCTGAGGCAGGCGTTTCCCGTGTTCGCCGCGGCGTTCGACGAGGTGTGCCGGCACCTGGACCCGCACCTGCCGGCCTCGCTGGCGCACGTGATGGACCACGACGCCGCGTTGCTCGACCGTACGGACTTCACCCAGGCCGGCCTGTTCGCCTTCGAGGTGGCGATGTTCCGGCTGCTGGAATCATGGGGGATCCGCCCGGACCACCTCGTCGGGCACTCCATCGGGGAGCTGGCGGCGGCGCACGTCGCCGGTGTCTTCACCCTGCCGGACGCGGCACGGCTGGTCGGGGCACGGGGGCGGTTGATGAGCGCCCTGCCCGCTGGCGGTGCGATGGTGGCGGTGCAGGCCACGGAGACGGAGGTGGCCGCCGCGTTGACCGGCGCGGTCGGCATAGCCTCGGTCAACGGCCCGCGTTCCGTGGTCATCTCCGGTGCGGAAAGCGCCGTTTCCGCCGTGGCGGCCGGGTTCGCCAAGCGGGGACGGCGGACCACCCGGCTGCGGGTCGGTCATGCGTTCCACTCTCCGCTGATGGAGCCGATGCTCGGCGAGTACGGTGACGTGCTCAGGGACATCACGCTGAACTCCCCGGCGATCCCGATGATCTCGACGATGACCGGCCTGCCGGTGGCCGAGGAACTGCGCTCGCCGGAATACTGGGTGCGGCAGGTGCGCGACCCGGTCCGGTTCGCGGCCGCCGTACGGACGGCAGAGGAACGGGGCGCGCGGTCCTACCTGGAGGTGGGGCCCGACGCGGTGCTGACCTCCCTGGTGCGAGACGGCCTCGCCGCCGAAGACCCGGCGGTGGCGGCCACCGGCCGGGCCCGCGCCGACGACGTGGACGTGCTGTTCGAGGCCATGGCCGCGCTGCACGCCAGAGGCGTACCGGTGAACTGGCGGGCCGTCTTCGCGGGTACCGGCGCGCGGCTCATCGACCTGCCCACCTATCCCTTCCAGCGCCGGCGATACTGGGTGAGCCGCCACTCCACCGACCACCGCAGCGCGCTGCGGCATCCGATGCTCACCGGCGCCGAACCCGAACCCGGCACGAATCGGGTGCTGTGCCGGGGCCGCCTGTCCGCCGGGACGCACCCGTGGCTCGCCGGCCACGTGGTCGGGGGCCGCGCGCTGGTGCCGGCGACCGTCCTCGTCGAGCTGGCCGTCCGCGCCGGCGACGAGGTCGACTGCGACGTCCTGGAGGACCTGGCTATCGTCGCACCGCTCGAACTCCCGGCCGCCGGCGGCGTCCGCATCCAGGTCACGCTCGGCGAACCGGACGAGACGCGCAGGCGGACCGTCGACATCGACTCCCGTCCCGAGCACGCGGGAACACACGAGGCATGGACGCGGCATGCGACGGGGACGCTCGGTGCCACCGCTGCCGGGAAGCCGGACGAATCCGCCGCGTGGCCGCCCGCGCACGCCACGCCCGTGCACGTCGAGGGCTCATACGACGTCCTCGCCTCGGCCGGCCTCGCCTACGGTCCCGCGTTCCGCGGCGTACGGGCGGTGTGGCGGCGTGACGGCGATCTGTTCGCAGAGGTCCGGCTGCCCGACGCGGAGAGCGCCGCCGGGTACGTGATGCACCCCGCGTTGCTGGACGCCGCGCTGCACACGAGCCTCGTCGCCGCCCCCGAACTCGCCGACACCCGGTTGCCCTTCACCTTCTCCGGCGTACGGCTGATCGCCTCCGGCGCCACGGAACTGCGTGTCCACGTACGAGAGCTGGGAGACGGCAGGATCCGGCTGAACCTCGCCGACGGCACCGGCTCACCGGTCGCCCGCATCGAAACCGTGACGCTGCGACGGCCGGCCGGGCAGCACACCCCTCGGCGGCCCGCCGGAAACCTCTACAGCGTGCGGTGGGTCCAGCCGGATCAAAGTGGTGAGCCCGCCGGCTCACAGGACGATGTCATCGTGCACGTCCAGGGCTGGTCTCGCGGCTGCGACCCGGTGGCCGCGGTGCACGCCGCCACCACTGAGACCCTTGAGGTGCTGGCCTCCTGGAGCGCGGTCGGTCTCGCCGGAGGTCGGCGCCTGGTCGTGGTGACGCGGGACGCCACCTCGCCGGACCCCGACCTGGCCGCGGCGGCGGTGTGGGGGCTCGCACGCGTCGCCCAGGCGGAGTATCCAGGCCACATCGTGCTGGTCGATGTCGACGACACCCCCGAGTCCGCCGCCGCGCTGCCGGTGGCACGCGCGTCCGGCGAGCCGGTATTGGCCATCCGCGCCGGCACGATCCTGGTTCCACGTCTGACCGAAGCCGGCCAGGAGATGGCTGGCACTCCCGGCCAGGAGGCGGCGGGGACTCTCGACACGCGCGGCACCGTTCTGGTAACCGGCGGCACGGGCGCGCTCGGGTCCGTGCTCGCACGGCACCTGGCCACCCGCCACTCGGCGTCCCATCTCCTGCTCGCGAGCCGGAGTGGAGAGGCCGCCGACGGGGTGGAAGCGCTGCGGGCCGAGCTGGCGGACCTCGGTGTGTCCGTGCGTGTCGCCGCGTGCGACATCTCCGACCGCGCGGCCGTACGCGGCCTGGTGGCCGCTGCCGACCCGCCGCTGAGCGCGATCGTGCACGCCGCAGGCGTCCTGGACGACGGAGTGCTGGACGCGCTGACCCCGCAGCGGATGACGAAGGTGCTGCGCCCCAAGGTGGACGCGGCCTGGCACCTGCACGAGCTGGCGCGGGACCTCGGCCTGTCCTCGTTCGTGCTGTTCTCCTCCGCGGCCGGCCTGCTGGGCAACGCCGGGCAGGCCAACTACGCCGCGGCCAACGCCTTCCTCGACGCACTGGCCCAGCATCGCGCCGCGCGGGGGCTGCCCGCACTTTCGCTGGTCTGGGGACCGTGGCAGCACCCCTGCGGCATGGCGGGCGCCGTACGCAACGGTCCTCTGGCGCCGGTGACCGACGAGCAGGGCCTGAGCCTGTTCGACGCCGCTCTGGCCTCGTCGGAGTCCGTGCTCGCTCCGCTCCTGCTCGATCGGACGTGGAACGGGCCTGTACCGGCGTTGCTCCACAGCCTGCTGCGCCGGGCGCGCCCCACCGCCGGCACCACGTCGCAGGAGGAACAGCCGGGGACGTGGCGCCGGCGACTCGCCCCGCTGCCACCCGCCGAGCGGCGTACCGCACTGGTGGAGGCGGTACGAGCCGAGGTGGCCACCGTCCTGGGCCACACCGGCGCGGACGAGGTCCGGCTCGACCGGTCGTTCGCCGAGCTCGGTATCGACTCGCTCGCCGGCGTCATGCTACGTAACAGGCTGAGCACGCTCACCGGGCTGCGGCTGCCCGCGACCGTGGCGTTCGACCATCCCGGCCCGGAACAACTGGCCGGACACCTCCTTGACCTGCTCGACGATGCGCTGCCACAGCGGGAGAACAACGAGGTGCTGCCACAACCGGGACCCGGACCCGTGAAATCTCTGATCGCGCCTCTCTATCGCAGGATGTCGCAAGCCGGCCAGGAGGTGGAGGCGATGCGCATGCTGGTCACGGCGTCGATGGCCCTGCCCACGTTCCCGTCCGGGCTTCGCGGAGCGCACGCCCTGCCTCCTGAGCGGCTGGCGACCGGACCCGGCGAGACCGCCCTGGTCTGCTTTCCCGACTTCTACCCGCGTGTCGCAACGGGGATCTACGGCAGATTCGCCGACCTCTTCGCGGGCGAACGCGACGTGTACGAGATCCCCTACCCGGGCCTGTCCGGCGGAGGAGTCGTGCCCGAGGACTGGAACACCTTGATCGACCTGCACGCCGAGATCCTCCAGGGCCACTTCGGCGACCGCCCTGTCGTGCTCGCCGGCTATTCCGTCGGGGGATGCACGGCTCAGGCCGTGGCGACCAGGCTCACCGAGTTCGGGACACCTCCCGCCGGCATCGCCATGATCGATACTTACCACGTGACCGACGAGAACGAGGGCGATCAGTGGCTCCTCGGCATGCCCGCTTATCGGGCGTCACAGCTGGGGGAGCTCTTCGACGAGCTCTTCGACGACACGTCCCTGGTCGCGATGGGGGCCTACACACGCATCCTGCGCGGCTGGCAGCCTCGGCCGACCGGCGCGCCGACGCTGCTGCTGCGCGCCCAGGACCCGCTTCCCTACCTGCGCGAGCACCGGCCGGTCAGCTCGTCGTGGCCGCCGCCCATCGACATCGTGGACGTGCCCGGCCACCACTTCCACCTCATCACCGACAAGGCCGAGACCACCGTCTCCGCACTCCGCTCCTGGATCTCGGCACTCAACCAGTAGTACTTTGTTAGTTCGTCATGGTGGTCGTTGATGACAGATGGGGCATCGGCCTGTCCAGGTGGCTAACAGCACCTGGAGCCTCTGAAGGATCTTGTAAAAGGTCAGGCGGCCGCAGCCGCTTTTGGTCTGGTCAGACGCAGTTCGGTGAGGAACAGGTGGGCGGCCGAAGCCAGGGTGTCGGGTCGAGCCGGGGCGCGGTGGCTTCGCTTCTGAAGATCCGTTTCCCCGGCCCGCCCGCCGAACCCGCCGTGCGACTCTCACCGCAGCGGGCTCTCCACGAAGCCATGCCGCTGGATCAGGCGTATGCCGGGGTTGTCCAAGGTGTGGGGATCTGTCGGCCTCGGTAGCGATCCGCCTTCGACCTCGGGGTGCGCAGCGTCACCCCGGACGGCGCGGCGACCAGCGGGCTGGGCTGGCCGATGGAGCCGCAAGGGCTCCACCAGACTCTCCTTGGCCTGGCCCGGCGCTACCCCGCGCTCCCGCCGATCTTCATCACCGAGAACGGCTACGGCGACGACGGGACTCTCGACGACACCGGTCGCGTCGACTTCCTGCGCGACCACCTGGCCGCCATCCGCGCCGCGATGACCGACGGTGTGGACGTGCGCGGCTACTTCTGCTGGTCGCTGCTGGACAACCTCGAGTGGGCCCGCGGGTACGCCGTCCGTTTCGGACTCGTCCACGTCGACTACGAAACCCAGGCCCGCACCGAGAAGGCGAGCTTTCACTCGCTGCGCGAGTTCATCGGGAAACAGGGATGAAGATCCTGGCGTTCGACCTCGGCACCTCATCGGTACGAGCACCGGTCCATGAGACTGTCGCGCCACTTCGCAGCTGCACAAGATCGAAAAAGTCACCGGTGTCCCGCCCGGACAGCCCGCGCGCCTGCGAAGACGGCCACCCCGGCGGGGCGGACCGGCACCCCAAGACCGATGAGCCGCGCTGCCCGATGTGCCCGATCCGGGCGCGGCCCGCCTCGTGACTCTCTGACGGGTTCCCGAGTGCCCGGATGACTGGGCCGGGCACCAAATATGCATTTTCTGCTCACTTTCTGCCCGAGGCGTCGATGTGGTCGGGATCACACAATTAGGCGTGAACCCGCGGGGGTCGCCTTGCATCAAATACCGCATAATAGAAATGCTTCACTCAATCTCCAAGGTAAAAGCCATAGAGAAATACCGCTGTACTTTCCGCGGCCGGCAGTGAGGATCTTGTGGTGAATTGACAACCGCGGACAGCGTCCACCATAGAAATGATCAATTCACAGTCCAATCGGTATCCGCCTTCTAAGCGCTTGGCGGGGGCGCGGGTAGCCCGTAGACCCGTGCGCTCCCCAAAATAGGCAAAGGCAACAAACAGGCATGAGGTTCTGTCTTGAGGGCGGGGGAAGGAGGTATCCCTTCGATGTAGCAAGCAAGCGGGATCCGGAGGTCGCAGATGCCGTCGGCCAGGACCGCGCGACGACGGTGGTGTGGCGCCAGTGATCAGCCTCACACCGCTTCGTGACCCGACTGGAGTCGCATCGCATGTTTGCGAAATTATGATGGGCCGACATTTCGGATGGAAGTCGTGGTAACGGTATGCGTTTGGTGAACGACCAGGGTTTCGACCTGCTGGGACAGCGTCTGCTGGCCGCAGGGAATGGGGCTTTCGTCGGGCGTCAGGAGGAGCTCGCCGCCTTCAGTGCGGCGCTGCGGTGCGGTGGCAGGGTGCTGTTCGTGCATGGCCCTGGCGGTGTCGGAAAGTCGGCGCTGCTGCGCCGGCTTGCGCAGGAAGCCCTGACAGCCGAGCGAAGCGTCACGCTGCTGGACGGGCGCACGCTGGGCCCGTCCCCGGCCGCGTTCGAGTCCGCCGCCGAGACGGTGTTCGCCGATGAGCGTGCCGTGCTGCTCATCGACAGCTTCGAAGACATTCAGAGCTTGGAAGGCTGGCTGCGCGAGCGTTTCCTGCCCCGCATCCCGGTCGGCGCGCTGGTCGTCCTGGCCGGGCGCGTCCCGCCGGACCTGACGTGGCAGGCCGACCCTACCTGGGCGGGCACGCTGATGGTGATGCCGCTGCGCGACCTTTCGCCCGCGGAAGCCGCGGCGCTGCTGGAGGCCCGTGGCGTGGCTGACGGCAGCCTGCGCGAGTCGCTGCTGGCCTTCGCCGGCGGTCATCCGCTGGCCCTGTCGCTGGGCGCCGCGGTGGCGATCAAGGATGAGAGAGCGAGCTCGCGCTGGACGCCCGCCCAGGATGTGGTGGCCACCCTGCTCGACCAGCTCGTCGGGGATGTGCCGAGTCCCGCGCATCGGCACGCGCTGGAGGTCTGCGCGCAGACGTACATCACCACCGAGGACCTGTTGCGCGCGGTGCTGCCCGACGACGACGCCGCCGCTTTGTTCTCATGGCTGCGGCGGCTGCCGTTCATGGAGTCGGGGACGCCGGGGCTGCACCCGCACGATGTGGTACGCGAGATCCTTCGGGCGGACCTGAGCTGGCGAGACCCGCAGCGCTACGCCGACCTGCGGCAGCGCATCGGCGGTCACCTCATGGCCCAGGTCCGAACTGTGGCCGACGCCGACGTGCTCCGGGTCGTCGGCTCCATGTTCTACCTGCGCCGCCATCGCAGGTCCCTGCCGGGGCGGGACTTCTGGCACCAGGAGGACGACGTGTACGAGGAGGTGTTTCAGATCGGGGCAACCGAGAACACGGTAGCTCTGGTGGCCGAGGCCGACAGCGAGGAGTCGGCAGCCGCCGTCGCCTTCTGGGCCGCCCGGCAGCCAGAGGCGTTCCACCTCTACCGGCATGCCGCGACCGGCGAGCTGGCCGGCGTCTGCGTCTGGCTCCGCCTGGACCGGCCCAGCGACGTGGAGGCCGCAGCCGACCCGGTCGTCGCCGCCGCCTGGGCCCACGCCCGCGCCGTTGCCCCGCTGAGGCCGGGCGAGCACTTGAGCGTCGGCCGAATCTGGGTACGCGACGCCAACCAGGGACTGTCCTCGGTGATGGAATGGCGCGGAGTCGGCCACTCCCTGCGCTCCGAACGCATGGCCTGGTCGTTCATGGCCGTGCCCGCCGACGACGTCAGGGTCGGCTACTACCGGCGCGACAGTCCGTACGAGCTCGACGAGCACTGCAGGATGGGAGACAGCGAATACACCCTGTTCGCCCACGACTGGCGGGCCCTGCCCGCACAGGTCTGGCTGGAGCGGCTGATGTCGGCCGACACACCCACCGACGCCACCTCCGTGCGGGAGCCCGAACTCGCGGTCCTGTCGCAGGCGGAGTTCACCGAAGCCGTCCGCAAGGCCCTGCGGCACCTGTCACGTACGTCCGAGCTGGCCGCCAACCCCCTCGTCCGCAGCAGGCTGGTCGCCGGGCATTCCGACCCCGTCCAGGCCCTGCGTCGGCGCCTGGAAGAGGCCATCCACACGCTGGGCCAGGACGCCCGTGCGAGCAAGCTCCACCGCGCCCTCGATACCACCTACCTGCGCGGCGCCCCCACCCAGGAAGCCGCCGCCGAACGACTCGGCCTGCCCTTCACCACCTACCGCCGCCATCTGACCTCCGGCGTCGAACGCATCTGCGAGGAACTCTGGCAACGCGAACTGTACGGGACCAACGACAATTGACATCACAACGGCTCGCACTGTTCGGGCCCGAGGAAGCCGCGTCAGGCGACCCGTACTTGACCGCGTGGTCGAGGGGCCTCACATCGCACAGGGCAGGGTCACGTTGAGGACGGTTCGGTCCGCCGGTAGGACTGGCCAGCAGAAAAGGACCCATCGTGTGCAGCGACCCGTCGGCTGATGCAGACGACGCCGGAGCCGCTCTCGTTCGCTCCGTCCCACCCGTCGTCCACGACCCGCAGGTGTAGCCGGCCGTCGAGGCGGCGTACGCTGACGACCGCGTGCCGAACCTGGCTGTTGGCGATGTTGGTGAGTGCCTCGGCCACCACGAAGTAGACGGAGGCGGCGCATCCCGCACCTGCGTAACACCGGCCCGGCCGGCGGCTCGGTCATCAACGCCGTGTCATTCCTTGCGAGACTGGTGCGGCGACCGCCCAGATGGCGTACGCGGCCGCCAAGGCTGGAGTGGTGCAGCTGAGCAGGGATCTTGGCGTGCATCTGGCGCGAAGCGGAGTGCGGGTGAACGCTGTGCTGTTCGGACCGATCGCTACGCAAGACCAGCGGGGCGATCCCGAGGGGCCACAAAACCCTCATTATCCACACAGCATGACAAGAAAATCACCTAACCACGCAAGGCAACCTTATCGTCTTCGACGCACGCGCAAGGATTCAACACCGGCTGGCCGAGAAAATGGCGGTTTCCACCCAGCACCCCGTGGCGGCTGGAGCGAGGTCAGGTGGCCTGCCGCAGTGGGCGGAAGAACTCGGTGAGGTCGGCGGCGAGCACCGCCGCTTCCTCGTGCGCGGCGAAGCGGCCGCCGCGTGGCATGGCGGTGTATCGGGTGACGTTGAAGGTCCGCTCGGCCCAGCTCCGCGGCGGGTGGCTAAGGTCCCGGGGAACACGGCCACCGCCGTCGGCACATCCACGACGGTGAACGCGTCCGCTGCCTGCCCGCTGTGCCGGGACGGCATGGATAGGCGACGGGCCAGCGGGGCCAGTTCCAGGAACGAGCTGGGCCAGCCGTGCGTCAGCACGAGAGGCAGCGCCCCCGGCTCCTCGGCGTCGAACCGCAGTAGAAGACGCCAGCCCCGTCCACCGAAGCGACATGGCCGGGAAGCGCGTTGATCTCGGCCTCGCGGTACCGCCAGTCGTAACCGTCCGCCCAGTACCGGACCAGCCGCCGCAGCTCCCCCTCGCTCGTCCCTGCCAGCCAGTCGCCGCCAGCCTCCTGCCGCGGCCATGGCTGCGGCCAGCGCGTGCCGCTCAACCTCGACCGCAGCTCCTCCAGATCAGCATCGGATACGTGCAGCACATGACGCTCGCTGGTCATCGGTGTTCCTTTCCCGGCCATCACCGGTCATCCTCTTGCGGGTCCTCCACAGCCTCACCTGCCGGGGTATGAAGGGATGATCACCTTATTTGCGTGATCCTGTCGCGCCCCGTCCCTCGCGCAAGCGGTGCCCCGGGGCGACCGGTGCCAGTGAGGGGTCGTACTCGAGAACGGCACACGCCGGGGACGATCCCGGCGAACTTGCGAACAGGTGCACTTAGCTGCTGAACGCCGCGGCGTAGTCGCGGGCGAACTGGCCGATGCTCCTGGAGGGTTTGCCGGTGATATCGGCGACTGTCGCGGTCACCTCCGCCGCCTCACCACGCCCGTAGTGCGCGTAATCCTCCAGGAGACCGTCGATCTGCCAGGGGGGCATCATCCCGCTCAGGCTGTCAGCGAAGACATCCGGCGGTACCTCGGCGAAGGTTACGTCGCGCCCGAGGGCGGAGGCCAGTGCCGCGGCGATGTCGTGGTGGGTAATGGCCGCGGGGCCGGTCAGCGTGTACGTCGCTCCCTCGTGCCCGGCCTCGGTCAGCGCGGCCGCGGCCACCGCGCCGATGTCGCGCACGTCGATCGCGCTCACCTTCGCGTCGCCGATCGGCGCGTAGAACCGGCCCTGTGCGGAAACCAGCCCGGCGAACGCCAGCAGCCCCTGGAAGAACAGGTTGGGCCGCAGGAACGTGTACCCGATGCCCAGGCTGCGGACATGCTCTTCGACCATGGCGTGGTATCGCAGGAACCGCACCGGCGAGTCCTTGTCCGCGGCCAGCTGGGACAGCACGACCACGTGCTCGACGCCGGCTTCGGCCGCTAGGTCCGCGAAACGCCGCTGCTGCGCCTCGGCCCGCTCCGCGGACGGCGTCACCAGGTAGGCGCGTCCGGCGCCGCGCAGAGCCGCCGCCACGGATACGGCGTCGTCGAAGTCGGCCACGACCGCCTGGACGCCGACCGGGAGACGCTCCCGGTCCGCCTCCCGGCGCACCATCGCCCGCACTGGCTTTCCGCGCCCGGCCAGGGCCTCCAGCACGGCCCGGCCGGTGCTGCCGGTAGCCCCGGTCACCAGGACCGGACGGTCTTCCTGATCCATCCTCATCACCCTTGCCCAGATACGCTTCGTCGTCCTGGTACGCAGCTTTGCCGAAGGCAGGGTGACCGGCCGTCATGCGGTCAGGGTGATTCCCAGCAACGGGAGCCGCGGCCGTATGCGGACTCGTGTCTCAGTCCCGCTGGCGCCTGACGGCGTTCCGGGAGGGCGCGAGCAGGCCCGCAGCACGCGGACCTCGCTGCCGCTGAGCGACTCGCGCGGTGCCCGCAGCACGGCCGGCGGCTCATTCGGAAGGCAACGTCACCGGGACCGCCGTCACCAGGGCATCGCTGCAAGCCGACCTCCTGGCCGCCCAAGAACGCGCCATCCGGCTGAACACCCGCGTCCAGCAGCTCGAGAAACGCCTCTCCCAAGTCCTCGGCGAGCAAGCCTGGCGGGAATCAGACCTCGGCCACGCGCCGCCCGAACCGCCAACCGCGAGCCTGTACGACCAGCTCGTAGCCCGCGCCAACCGCGCCGCCATCCCCGCCAAGGGCACCACCCAGACGGTTACCGGCCAGGACATCCAGGCCGCGACCCAGCATTTCCTTGGCATCAGCTCCGTCACCTGGCCTCCCCTCGCCGCCGCGATCAAGCAAGCACTCGGCGGTGATGCCACCGCCTTCACCCACGACGCGGACAAGACCATCCTCGACCATGTCCAGCTGCAGGCAACTGCCTGCCTCGACCAGTCCCCTGCCGCCACCACCTACACCGGACTCGCACGGCTCGAGCGGTTGGCTCACAAGATCTCTCCCCACCTTGGCGGCCAGGTAGAGTCCTGGACCAACCTGACCGGCTGCCTCGGCTGGCCTGCTCCCGCCCATAGCCCGGCACCCGCCACCCCCGTCAAGCACGCACCTCCGGCCCTGATCCTGGAGTCCACCCCTCAGGTCATGTCGGCCTACCCCTGGGCCTTCGGCTTCGCCGCCCAGCTGCCCGGCAGCCGGGTGCTTTCCGCCAACGGCGACGACTACACGACCTACCTCCTTAGCTCCTGCGTCGCCAAGTACACCGACAACTACCTCGTCAACCGCGCCCTGCCCGCCGCCGGCACCCTGTGCAACTGACCCACGGACCAGGGAACCGCCGTGAATCACCCCGATAGGGCGATGACCGCTCATCCGGCGGCCGGCCAGATTGGCACGCATGACAGGGAGCGCCGGCACAGGGACACCCCCGGCTGCTCATCGTTATCTTGAGGAGATCGCATGAAGACATGGTTCATTACCGGGGCCTCGCGCGGTTTCGGCCGCATCTGGGCGGCTGCGGCGCTGGAACGTGGTGACCGGGTCGCCGCGACGGCACGCGACATCAACACGCTGCGGGAACTGTCCGACAAGTACGGTGACCAGTTCCTGCCGATCTCCCTCGACGTGACCGACCGGGCTGGAGTGTTCGCCGCGGTGAACCGCGCCGCGCGCGAGTTCGACAGCTTGGACGTGGTGGTCAACAACGCCGGCTACGGCCTGTTCGGCATGATCGAGGAGACCACTGAAGAGCAGGCCCGCGCCCAGATCGACACCAACCTGCTCGGCCCGCTGTGGGTGACCCAGGCGGCCCTGCCGGTCATGCGGGCACAGGGCAGCGGGCACCTCCTGCAGGTTTCCAGCATCGGCGGCATCGCCGCCTTCCCGACGCTTGGCCTGTACAACGCCTCGAAGTGGGGCCTTGAGGCCATGAGCGAGGCGCTGTCACAGGAAGTCGGCCCGCTCGGCATCAAGGTGACGCTCGTCGAGCCCGGGCCGTACGGCACGGACTGGGCCGGCGACTCGGCGGTACACACCGCGCCGATCGCCGCCTACGAGCCGGTACGGGAGGCCCGGCGGGCTGGCGCCGGTGCCCGCGCACCGCGCGACCCGTCGGTCACCGCGCCGGTAATCCTCACCTTGGTCGACCTCCCCGAGCCGCCGCTGCGCCTGTTTCTCGGCAGCTTCCCCTACCCCATCGCGGAGAAGGCGTACCGCGAGCGGCTCGCCACCTGGCAGCAGTGGCGCGCACTGGCCGAGCAGGCATGAGTTGCTGCCGCACGGGTGCGCGTGCCTACAGGACTGGCCGGAACGAATTCACATCGACCGGGTGACACCAAGCCCATCTGATCAGGGTGATTGCGCGTAGCGGCTGGCACCCTGGCCGGCGACAGTTCCTCGCGCGACTGCGGTCCAGGCGCGGGAAATGCAATGATCAGACTGTGGGACTGAACGGACCGGAGCTCACGGCCAAGGTAGGCGGCGAGGCTGGCCCGGGCGGGGTAGTGGCCCGGCCTGCGCTGTTTGGCCGGCTTGACGAGTCGGCGCGGGTGACGATGCTGTCGGCGCCTGCGGGCAGCGGGAAGACGGTGCTGCTGCGGTCATGGATCAGCCAGCGGAGGCTGGCGGGGCGGGCAGCGTACGTTGCGGCGGGGCGGGAGGAACGCGACCCGCAGCGGTTCTGGCTGTCAGTGGTTACCGCATTGCGTGCGACCGCACCGGGAGCGGGGCTCGTGGGCGCAGTGACGGGGGCACCGGGCCTGGACGGGCAGACAATAGCGGAACAGCTGCTCGGGGACCTCGCAGGACTGGAAGACGAGCTGTGGCTCGTGGTCGATGACGTGCACGAGCTCGGCGAGGAGTCGCTCCGGCAGCTTGAACTGCTGGTGATGCGCGCGCCACAGGGGCTGCGGTTCGTGTTAGCCGCGCGACACGACGTACGGCTGGGCTTGCATCGGCTCCGGCTGGATGGCGAGCTGACCGAGATCCGGGATGGCGACCTGCGGTTCTCGCTGGCCGAAGCCGGCGAGTTGCTGGCGACGGCGGGAACGAAGCTGCCGCCGTCGGCGCTGGCGGGCTTGCACCAGCGAACGGAGGGCTGGGCGGCAGGTCTGAGGCTGGCCGCCTTGTCGCTGGCCGGGCACCCGGATCCGGAGCGGTTCGCGGCCGAGTTCTCCGGAACTGAGCGCACGGTGGCCGAGTACCTGCTGGCTGAGGTGCTGGACCGGCAGCCCGCGCAGGTGCGGATGCTGCTGCTGCGCACCAGCATCCTGGAGCGGGTCAACGGCGAGCTGGCCAGCCTGCTGACCGGAGCCGAGGGCGCCGAACGGATCCTGCAGGATCTGGAGGCGGCAGGCGCGTTCGTGGTCTCGCTGGACGCGACACGCTCCTGGTTCCGTTACCACCAGATGTTCGCCGGCCTGCTGCGGCTGGAACTGCGCCGCACCGAACCGGGAGCGGTGGCCGGGCTGCACCGGGCAGCGGCAGAGTGGCTGGCCGGGCACGGCTACCTGGTTGAGGCGGTGCGGCAGGCCCAGGACGCCGAGGGCTGGGACCTCGCCGCCCAACTGCTCACCGACCACTGGCCCGCCCTGCACCTGGACGGCCAGGCCAGCGCCGTGCACGAGCTGCTAGCCGGCTTCCCGTCCGGGCTGGCCGCGGCGGATGCCGGACTGGCCGCGGTAGCCGCGGCGGACGAGCTGGCCCGAGGGTCGCTGGAAGCCGCGGAAGGGTACCTGGGCCAGGCGCAGCGGGGATCGCAGAGCGTGCCAGAAGCCCGGCGGGGGCAGGTGCGGCTGCTGCTTGGCCTTGTCGGGCTGCTGCTTGCCCGCCAGCGTGCGGACCTGCCAGCCGTAACTGAGCAGGCCGCCAGGCTGGAAGCCATGGTCCAGGCCAGCGGCGCGGGCATCGCGGTGACTGGCCTGGGGGAGGACCTGCGGGCGCTGGCGCTGATCAGCCTCGGCATCGCCGAGTTCTGGGCAGACGCGCCCGATGATGCGAGACCGAACCTGGAACGCGGCATCGCGCTAGCCCGCCAGATTCGGCGGCCCTACCTGGAGTTCACCGGCCTGGCCTACCTGGCGGCGACGAACCTCCTGCGGTCGACAGCCCGCGCGGTGGAACTCGGCACGCAGGCGGTCGAGTTGGCCGAGCGGCATGGGTGGGCCAGTGAGCCGGCCGCCCGCGTCGCCTCCGTGACGATTGGTGCGGTGCTGGCCTACCAGGTGAGGCCCGCGGAAGCCGAGCCCTGGGTGCAGCGCGCCGAGCGCTTCCTCAGCACAGAAACCGAGCCTGCGGTCGTCTTGGCCATCCGTTACGTCCGCGGGGTCCTTGAACTGGCACGCGGCAGAACCACGCAGGCGCTCGCCGCCTTCGAGGCCGGCGTGCCGCTGTCCAGGCACCTCGCCTCCCGGCACTACCTGCTGCCCCCGACACGGGAACTGCTGGTGCACAGCCTGTTGCGCCTCGGCGAGACGGACCGCGCCGCGCGGTTCCTGACCGGGCTCAACGACAGCGACGAGGACCGCAGCCACGGGACAACCCGCAACTCCACCGCCGCGCTGCGCCTCGCCCAGGGTGACCCGCAGGCCGCCACCGCAGCACTCGCCCCGGTCCTTGACGGCACCGCGCCGCTAGCCTGGCCGGCCAGGAAAGCGCAGGCGTTCCTGCTTGAAGCGATCGCCCGGGAAGCGCTCGGCGACCAGGCCGCCGCGGAAACCGCCCTGGAGCGCGCCCTGGACCTGGCCGAGCCCGACGGCGTGCTCCTCCCGTTCCTGCTCTACCCGGCTCCGGGTCTGTTCGAGCGCCACGTCCGGCATCGCACCGCGCACGCTTCTCTCATCGCCGAGATCCAGACCCTGCTGCTGGCCGGCACGCGGCCCGCTCGCTCGCCGACCAGACCTGAGCCGCTGCGGGAACCGCTCAGCGGCAGCGAGGTCCGCGTACTGCGCTACCTGCCCACCAACCTGACCACCCCGGAAATCGCCCGCGAACTCTCAGTCTCGACCAACACGGTCAAGACGCACATCCGTAACTTGTACGCCAAGCTCGGCACGCACCGCCGGGCGGAGGCCGTTGAGACGGCCCGCGCCCTGGGCCTGCTCGCACCCTCCAGAACGGCGGCACCAGCCTGAGCCCGCTGGCTGAAGACCGCTTTTGGGTCTGTCAAGGTTAACTGAGACAGAGCCCTTGTTTGAATGAGATTCGGCCGCGGTTCCGTCTCACCCGAGATTGCCTCTGGCTTGGTCAGGGCTCCGTCGAGAGGCAAGATCTTCAGAGACGGGACAACGGGCCTGCCTAGTGGCCGAGGTTGACCTGTGCCCTGTGGTGGTCGCCTTTCTCGATCAGGTCGACGAACCCGAGGGCGTAGTCCGCGGCGGAGATCGCACCGCCGTCCTCGGGCTGAACCGCGACGTCGTCGCCGAGCCGATAACGGCCGAGTCGTTCGCCGGGCATACGTGCGCCGAACCTGAGCGCCGGGCTCACGAAGACCCAGTCGAGGGTCGGGGGCGTGGCTGGGAGGTCCTCGATGATGAGCGCGGCTCCGGCGCGGATCTCGTCGTGGAGCTCTGCGGGGATGTGGCTGAGGTCGGTGACGAAGCGGGCCGCCCCGGGTGCGGGGCGCAGGGAGGAGTAGCCGCCGACGACGTACAGGGGTACGCCTGGGATTGGCGCGTCGGGGAGCGAGCGGCTCAGCCCGGTTACCTGGTGGCCGCGAGAGGCGGCCTCCGCGACGATGGCTGAACCGGCGTAGCCGGTGCCGCCGATGACGGTGATACGGGACACGAGGTGCCTTTCTCCGGGACGGATGGCGTCAGGCGACGCCCTGTGATTGCCGTAGGAGGGCAGCTCTCTGATAGGAAGAAGGCACTTTGTGGTAACCACTCAGGCCGAGTCAGTGCTCCGCAGCAGCCCCTATCGTGCGGACTGTCCGACCCGCCACATCCTGGATCGCATCGGCGACCGTTGGACGGTGCTCATCGTGGGCGCCCTGTGGGATGGCAGCGCTCGGTTCTCGGAGCTGCGCCGACGCATTGAGGGCATCTCGCAGAAGATGCTCACCCAGACTCTCCGCGGACTGGAACGGGACGGGCTCGTACGCCGTACCGTCTACCCCGAGGTTCCGGTCCGCGTCGAGTACGCGCTGACCGAGGCGGGCCGCACTCTGCGCGAACCGCTGCGCGCGCTGGAGGAATGGGCGATCGCGCACCTCGGCGAGGTGTCGGCGTCGCAGGAAGCCTACGACCACGCGGACCAACCTCCCCCTAACTCCACGGCCCGCGACACGTGACGCTGCGATAACGGCGCTACCTACTGCCGATCTCAGGAACTCGGGCCGACAGGGGATCTGCCACCGCATACACGGTTGTCGTCTCGGCTTCAGGACGCCATGGCGGGCCCGCTACACCGTCGAACGCGCCCTTTCCGGCCTCCCAGCGCGTGAGGATCTCCACCACATCGACCATGTCGAACCGTTTCCTCGCCAACCCTCTCCCCCTCATCGTCCTTGACGACACACCAAGAGGATCTTGAGAAAGACATAACATAGTCCACTCGACACACCACGCAGAGTAAGTCGGATCAATACCGTGATCGCTGCCCAGCGCTGTCAACGGCCAGGTGCGGTGAACGCGGGTCAAATGGCATGTAGTGGTACTGTGAAACAGGACGCGGTAGTGCGTCGAGTAGGGGACTCTGCAGCTTTTAATCCATAGGTTCCGGGTTCGATCCGCGTGCGCCTGAGACCAATATCTATCTCTTTTAATCAAACACAAGACCGGCCTGACGATGGCGCTGTCGAGGGCATTCGACGTCGTGCCGTCCCGGGGTCGATGCCCATACGCACGGTGCGAACACTCCGCTGAACGGGGCCATTCAGCCACCATCCGTCTTCTTTTGGAACCATGGGTATCCGCCACACGTCTCAACTGGGAGACCTCTGACAACGTTGAGTGGTGCGCATGTCGAAAGACCGGATCTCTCTCGGCCTTGCACTCTTCGGGCTGGCCGGGCTCTGTGGCCTGGTGGCCTGGTTCTGGTGGCCGGACATGTTGGGGAAGCTGGCGCTGTGGTTCGGCGCGGCGTCCTTCACCTGGAAGGGCTTCCGGGCCTTTCTGGGAAAGACCAGCCCCTCACGGGCGCCGACCACTGCCCAGCCGGACCCGCCTGCTAGGCCTGCGTTCTGCACTCCGGGCGCCGACGGATCCCTGCGGTCGAAGGGGCCGTCCGAGGCCCCTTCGCCTCCATCTGTTTCCCGGGACGGCGGCGTGCGAGACGCCGACGCATCCCCGCCCTCCGTGCAAACGGATCATGGAGTCAGACAGGCGGTGCAGGACGCCGCCGAAAACACCCTGCACAGCATGCGGCGATTCTGGGTCGTGCTCACCTTGGTCCTCTTGGTGCCAATGACGCTGGCCATGGCCATCGGGGGGATTGTCATGCTCTGCAAAGGCGACGTGCCGATGGCTGGTGTCATATTCGCGGTGGCCGGCTTCCTGGTGTGGTACTGCTGCGGACCGCTGCGGCGTTTCTGGAAGTCGGGTGAGGTTGAGCTGGATGACTTGAATGAGGTAGTCGACGGTACGGACGAGTGACGCCAGCCAATCGTTACGCATCCACATGCGCTGAGGTGGGTGTACCGCTCGAATATTGAGTTACGGGGCCTGAGCTGCGGTTAAGCGGCGTGGCGGTATTCGCTGATCATGCCCCGCGACGACGGGTTATCGGCGGACGGTTCGCTGGTCGTTGAGGTCGGTCACGTGCCGGGCGGGCTGCGTTGCGTGAAGGGTGTCAAAACCAGGCCCAAAGGCGTTGACCTGCGCATTCGTGACGGCACCTCATTGGTTAGCCGTGCGCTGGTACTCGTTGATCAGACCGCCGAGAACGTGGCGGCGCTCGATCCGGCCCAGCGGCAGCGGGATCACGTTGGAGGCATCATTGGTGGGAGCTCGGAGGGCGAGGGAGCGGTGTGGCCGGTGTCGGTTGTAGTGATCGGCGTATTCGTCCAGCACGGTGCGAAGGTGTCGCTCGCCGAAGATGAGTAGTCGGTCGGTGCATTCCGTGCGTGTGGTGCGTACCCATCCCTCGGCGAACGCGTTCGTGCGAGGCGACCGTGGCGGGATCTTCAGCACGTGAATGCCGTTGCCTGCGAAGACCTCATCAAAGCTGCTGGTGAACTTCGTGTCCCGATCCCGAATCAGGAACCGGAACGTGTTGGCCCGGTCCTCCAGATTGACGAGAAGGTTACGGGCTTGCTGGGTAACCCATGCGCCATCAGGGTGAGCGGTCCCGCCGAGCACGTGCACGAACCGGGTGCCGACCTCCACCACGAAGAAGACGTACAACCGGCGCAGCGTGACGGTGTCCACCGTGAAGAAATCACAAGCCAGCGTGCTCGCGGCGTGGGCGCGGACGAAATCACGCCAACGATCATCGGCACGTCGCGGCGCGGGCACGACTGGAAGACCGTCAAGAAGTATCTGCAGGCTGAGGGTGCAGTCCCCGTGGTCATCCTTCGATCTCGTCTGCTTGCCGGCTGACAGATCGAAGGATGATCACTAACTCAGCTCGAACACGTCAATGACACGCCGACCCTCTGGACGTGAGGTCGTACCCCGTTCGGGAGATGAGGTCGTACGCGGACATGCACTGAAGTCGGCCACGGAAGCCTCGGGATTTACCGAGACGGCGGCCTGGCCGAAGCGGTGGTGGTGCCGGAATACACGCTGTTGGCTCTGCCCTCGCAGCTGGACGTGAAAGACGCATGCTTGGTCGAACCCGGCGCCGTCGCCTGGCACGCTGTGCGCCGCGCACAGGCGCGACCAGGAGAGCGCTTTCTCGTGGTCGGTGGGGGGTCGATCCGGCTCCTGGCAGCCGCAGCGGCCCAGCATCTCTCACGTACACCGCCTACCAGCACACTGCCTGAAACTGGCTACCTGCCGCCGCTCTCCGACGCCCCTGCGCCGGGTGGTCTGGCCTGTGCGCCATGGAGGATGAAGTCGGCCATTCGCTCGAGGAAGTCGTCGTCCAGCGGGTGGCCGAGCATGAGCCAGTGGAAGTAGAGCGGCCCCGAGAGCATCTCCAGCAGGAAGTCGGGGTCGGTGTCGGCGGGTAGTTCGCCGCGTTCGACGGCGCGCTCGAAGATGACTCCTGAGACCTTGAACCGGGCCGGCCAGAACCTGTCGAGGAGTTCGTACAGATCGGCGTTCGCGGCAGTGCGCGGGCCGGCTTCGCGCAGCAGCGCGGCGACCCAGGGGACGTTGAGGCCGAGCCGGATCTCTTTGAGCAGCTCGATGAGATCCCCGCGCAGGCTGCCGGTGTCGGCGGGCGGCACCAACTGGCCACGGCGCTCAATGAGGGCGGTGGACACCAGGCCGACCTTGTTGCCCCAGCGGCGGTAGATCGTCGTCTTGTTGACGCCCGCGCGCTCGGCCACCGCATCGACGCGCAGCGCGGCGTAGCCGACCTCGCTCAACTCCGCGATGGTGGCATCGATGACGGCTTCGCGCACGCGCGCCGTCCGTCCGCCCGGCCGAACCGTGGCCGCGTCGGCGTGCAGATGCTGAACGTCTTGCAGCGGTTCTCCTGCCATACGGCCAGGTTAGAGCGACGCAAATCCTAGTACAACTCGCAGGTGCATTAAGCCGGGAATTAAGGCAACAGACAGTTGTGTTAAGAGGAAGCAGAACCTAGAGTCCTCAACGCAACCACTCGTTGTATCAACGTCCGTTCGAAGGAGAACTGCCATGATCTACCACCAGATCCGCATCGCCCTGAAGCCCGACGCTCCCGAAGGCCAGGTCCAGCACGCGCTCGACCTGTTGCGCACGCTCGGCGACAAGCTCGACGCTGTCGAGTTCTTCATGGTCGGTCGTGACTTCGGCGGCGAGTTCCACTACGGCACCATGTACGCGCTCAAGGACATCGACGCCTACCGCACCTACATGTACGACGCGCTGCACCGTCAGATCGACGCGATCGGTATACCGCTCGCGGCCAACATGGTCTCACTGGACCTCACCGACGACCCCGACCCCGAGATCGGCGACAAGATCGCCCAAGTGCACCGCGACCGGTTCATCGACCACCCCGAACTCCTCGACCTGATCGAGAACCTCGGCTCCTACGAAGGCAGCGGCGTGCCCGACGACGACTCCACGCCCACATGAGCCGGCATCGGCGCGAGACAGCGGCCGCAGTGAGGGCGACGTGCGCCGGCACACGCAGCACACCAAGGAGAACGCCATGCCGAGCAACACACCCATGATCACGGTCAGTGACGCAGAGCTGAACGAGCTCCGCGCCCGGTTGAGGGCCACGCGATGGCCCCAGCCGTGGCCCGTGCACGGCTGGCAGGCCGGCACCGACACCGTGGAACTCCGCCGCCTCGTCGCGTACTGGGCCTCCGGCTACGACTGGCGAGCCCACGAAGCCGCCATCAACGCCCTCCCGTCACATCTCGCGGACCTCGACGGAACACCGGTGCACTACCTCCGCTTCGACGGCGAGCACCCGGACGCGCTGCCGATCGTCCTCACGCACGGCTGGCCCAGCTCCTTCCTCGAACTCATCCCCCTCGCCCACCAGCTGGCCACCCCATCCCGGTACGGAGGAGCAGCCGAGGACGCCTTCACCGTGATCGTTCCCTCACTGCCCGGATTCGCCTTCTCACCCCAGCGGCCCACGCTCACGAATACTCAGCAGACACACGAACTCTGGCACCGGCTGATGCGCGACGAACTCGGCTTCGAGCGGTACACGGCGCACGGCGGAGACCTGGGCGCCGGCGTCACCTCACGGCTCGCCGAGGCCCACCCCGAGGCGCTGGTCGGCATCCACCTGCTGGCCGTGGCCGCCCCGGCCGACTACGACCCGGACGGCCTCACCCCGCAGGAACAGGCCCACCTCGCCTCCGTGGCGGCCTGGCAGGAGCAGGAAGGCGGGTACCAGCACCAGCAGAACACCCGTCCCCTCACCCTGGCCCACGGCCTGGCCGACTCACCCGCCGGCCTGCTCGCCTGGATCGTCGAGAAGTACCGCGCGTGGAGCGACTGCGGAGGCGACCTGTCCTCGCGCTTCAGCGACGACTTCATCCTCACCCAGGCCTCCCTCTACTGGTTCACCGGCACGATCTCGACCTCCTTCAGGCCCTACTACGAGTACGCCCACGGCATGACAAAACGTGTCGAACGGGTGAGGGTGCCCACGGCCGTCGCCCTGTTCCCCGCCGACCTGAGCCGGCCCCCACGCAGCTGGGCCGAGCGCACCTACAACGTCACGCGCTACACGCACATGCCCCGCGGCGGACACTTCGCCGCCCACGAAGAACCCGACCTGCTGGCCCACGACATCATCGAATTCTTCCGCGCCCACCGTCCGTCTGTGCCTTCAGCCCCTCGATTCGATGCCTGAACCCCGACGGCCAGGCCCAGGGCGTTTCTGCACCGCGGCCAATACCCGATTGCCACCAGAGGTCGCGCTGAGCGCGGCCTCAGCAGCGCGAACAGGTCCAGCGCATCGTCGATCGCCACCGCATCAAAGCAGGGTTCCCTTCGCAATCCCTGGGAATCCTCAACGAGCGAAGTGCTGATTAGGTGCAGCGTGGAGGTTCCGTTGCTCTAGTGCGTCGTAATTCGGAAGGATCTCTCATTTTCAATCGGACGGGGTGCGCGCCGAATGCCAAATTCATCACGTGAACGATCCGCGCATTGAACGGGTTATTTTTGCGTTGTGCGACGCGGGCGAATGTCTGGAGGTACGGTCTGCTGTACTTGTGGTGGACAGCGGGCGATATTGTCACGGCTCGTTGTCTTCATAATTTCGAGAGGAGACGGGGCGAAGCGTCATGGTGCGTCCTGTTGAATTCTTGGCTGACTGGCCGACCTGTGGATGGTTCACCGAGAATCCGGCCAGCGCGTCCGAGAGGTCGTACCGGGACTTGACAGCAGTGCCGGCCGGGTGTCCGGAGAGGGATTAGGGGATATGTCATCGGGGAGTAGTAATACGTCCGGGTTGCTGGGATCGCGCCTGCAAGCGGCGCGTGAGATGGCGTTTGTGGGGCGGGAGGAAGAGCTCGCGGTTTTCGACGCGGCGTTGTACGGCGGCGGCTGCAGCGTTCTGTACGTGCACGGTCCCGGCGGTATCGGGAAGTCGGCTTTGTTGCGGCGGTTTGCGCAGGCGGCCGTGGTGGCGGGGCGGCCGGTGTCGGTGGTGGACGGGCGCACGGTGGAGCCGTCGCCGGCGGCGTTCGAGGCCGAGGCCGAGTTGGTGCTGCGGGATGCGGACGCGGTATTGCTGGTCGACGACTTCGAACGGATTCAGGGCTTGGAGGGATGGCTGCGCGAGCGGTTCCTGCCGCGGGTGCCCATGGGGGCGTTGGTGGTGATCGCGGGGCGAAACCCGCCGGACCTGCGGTGGCAGGCCGACTCGGGATGGGCGGGGGCGCTGGAGGTGCTGGCCCTGCGCGACCTGCCGACCGCGGACGCGCAGGCTCTGCTGGACTCCTGCGGGGTGGCGGCCGAGTTGCGCGAGGTGCTGCTGGCGTTTGCCGGTGGTCATCCGCTGGCGCTGCTGCTGGGGGCGGCGGTGGCGGTGAAGGACGGCGGGGCCGGCAGGCGGTGGATGCCGAATCAGGACGTGGTGGCCACGTTGCTGGATCAGCTGGTGGGCGAGCTGCCTTCGGCGGCGCATCGGCATGCTCTGGAAATCTGCGCGCATGCGTACATGACGACGGAGGAACTGCTGCGGGCGGCCTTACCGCAAGACGCCAGCAGGCTGTTCGGATGGTTGCGGCGGTTGCCGTTCGTGGAGTCGAGCCGTCTGGGGCTGTTTCCGCATGACGTGGTGCGGGAGGTGCTGGAGGCGGACCTGCGATGGCGGGATCCCGAGGGGTATACGGCGATGCACGACCGCATCCACGCGCACCTGGCGGAGAGGGTACGTACGGCGAGCGACGCGGACGTACTCGGCGCGGTGGCGGCACTGCTCTACCTGCATCGCGACAACGAGGCGCCGGCCGACTTCCACCGCTGCCGCGACGAGGGCGAGTTCCAGGAAGAGGTGCTGCGCGAGGAGGACGTTGGCACGCTGGTCCGGGTGGCCACGGCAGCGGAGGGTGCGGCGTCCGCCGCCTGCGCCGCCTTCTGGGCGGAACGTCAGCCGGAGGCGTTCCGGCTGTATCGACGGACCGAAACCGGTGAGGTCGTGGCCTTCACAGCGTGGTTGCGTCTGGCCGAACTCGATGAGCAAGAACTGACGGCCGATCCCGTCGTGGCCATGGCGTGGGCGCATGCGCGCGCCTCCACGCCATTGCGCGCCGGTGAACATCTGGCGGTCAGCCGGCTATGGGTGCTGCCGCCTCATTGCGAGAATTCGCCGGTGATGGATGTGATTCAGTGGCGGGTGATCGGTAATTGTCTGCGGGCCGAGCGGATGGCCTGGTCGTATATCGCGGTAAAGCGTCTGGGCAAGGCGTGGGTGGAGCGTTTACGGCGTTACGGGATGCGGGATATCCCCGAGCAGCCGCGGCTGGGGGAGGACGCGTACACGCTGTTCGCTCATGATTGGCGCGCGGTGCCGGCGCGGGCGTGGCTGGAGCGGGTGAACCACCTGCCCGTAACGGGTCCCGCCGACGGGCCGGAAACCGAGACGGCGGAGCTGGCGGTGCTGTCCCAGGCGGAGTTCGCCGAGGCGGTTCGCAAGGCGTTGCGCCAGTTGTCGCGGCTGGACGCGCTGGCCGCTTCCCCGCTGACGCGCACCAGGCTGATCGCCGAGCGGGCCGGGCAGGACCCGGCCACGGCACTGGGCGACCTGCTCCGCCAGGCGATCGACGACCTACGCCATGACCCACGCTCGGCCAAGCTCCACCGGGCACTGTCTGTCACGTTCCTGCACGGCACGCCCACCCAGGAGCTGGCCGCCGAACGACTCGGCCTGCCGTTCACCACCTACCGTCGCCACCTGACAGCCGGCATCGAACGTATCTGTGCCGACCTGTGGCACCGGGAGCTCTACGGCGCCAACGCGTCGTGAACGGTGTGGCCGTCGCCTCCGAGATGGTGAAGACGCCACCGGCGGCGAGGACAGAGGCCACCACGGTCATGGACAGCTTGCCTGACCATGGCGCGATCACGCCGACGACCAGCGTGCCCTTGCCGGTGTCGCAGCCGCCTGAGCCCTGCGCGGTCTCGGTCTTGTCCGTACCGCACGCGCTCGTCCTCAGCATCCCGGCCAGCACTGCGGACAGCACGCCGGTGCTCTTCCTGTTCAACGGATCGCCCCCGATGGGTGAAGTTCACATTTGACCGGAGGCAAGCTAGGGACTCCGCCTGTCCATTCGACAGGTCAGATCTATGACCAGAAGCTGCCCGCGAAGAACCGGACAGTTTTTGGTCTGCGAAATGAGCAGGTACTCCGCCTAGCCTGCCGCGACACGGTTACGAACGGAGTTCCATGCGTACTATCGGGCTCATCGGCGGCTTGAGCTGGGAATCGACGGTCATCTACTACCAGGTCATCAACCAGCGCATACGCGAGCGCCTCGGCGGCAGCCATTCCGCCAACAGCCTGATCTGGTCGGTCGACTACACCACGGTCGAAGACCTCATCTTCGCCGGCCGGTGGCAGGATGTGGGAGCGCTGCTGGCCGAGGCGGGCGGCGGGCTCGAGTCGATGGGCGCCGAGATACTGCTCATCTGCAGCAACACCTTCAACCGGGTGAGCGACGAGGTGGCACAGAGCACGAACGTGCCCGTCCTGCACATCGCCGACGCGGTGGGAGCCGAGGTCACAGCCAGAGGCATGCGGAAGGTCGGCCTGCTGGGCACCCGCTTCACGATGGAGGAGCCCTTCTACCGGGACCGGTTGGCCACCCACGGCTTCGAGGTGATCGTCCCCGGGCGCGCGCAGCGCGAGCTGGTCCATGACGTGATCTTCGACGAGCTGGTGCGCGGAACGCTCCGTCCCTCCTCCAGGAGCTCCTACACCGCGATCATCGACGACCTGGCCGACGCGGGCGCCGAGGGCGTCATCCTCGGCTGCACCGAGATCGAGCTGCTGATCAGCGACAAGGACAGCCCCGTCCCCGTACTGCCGAGCGCCCGCCTGCACGCCGAGGCG
This sequence comes from Nonomuraea helvata, assembly GCF_039535785.1. Lineage (NCBI taxonomy): Bacteria > Bacillati > Actinomycetota > Actinomycetes > Streptosporangiales > Streptosporangiaceae > Nonomuraea > Nonomuraea helvata. The sequence continues at coordinate 3,299,329 of NZ_BAAAXV010000001.1, read as the reverse complement.
GCGGCCGCCTTCGCCCTGTCCGGCTGACCCGCTCAGCTCTCGTGCGCGCCATAGAGCTCGCGACGCCAGAGATCCTCGCAGACGCGCTCGATTCCGGAGACCAGATGGCGGCGGTAGGTGGAGTAGGGCAGGCCGAGCCGTTCGGCGGCGGCCTCCTGAGTGGGCACGCCGCGCAGGTAGGTGGTGTCCAGCGCGATGCGGCTTGCTCGCGCGCGGGTCCCCGCTCAGGTTCCTGATGCTCTCTTCCCGGAGCTGGCGAAGGGCCAGTACGGGGTCGGCGTGCCCGGCGACCAGCCTGCTGCGGACGAGGGGGTTGGCGGCCAGTTCGGAGGGGCGCGACAGGTGCCGCAGGGCCTTGCGCACGGCACCCGCGAACTCCTCCTGTGACAACACCGCCAGCTCAAGCTCCGGCACCTCGGGAACATCCCTGCGCGGCCCGGCCGTCAGCACCCGTTCGAGCCACACCTGGACGGGCGAGGCCCCGCCAGTCGTGGGAGAACAGGGCGTATTCCGAATCTCCGAGCACGCGAGTTTTCCCTGGTCGTACTTGTGATAGTGCCGGTGGTAGCCACTCAGCTCCCCCAGTCGCGGTACGCCGGTAGACGCGGTACGCCTGCGGTTGCCTGTCCATCCAGAAGCGCATGGCGACGACGGACTCCACGCCGTCGACCTTGGCGGCCAGGCGCAGCGCAGCGGCATGATCTGCAACGTGTCCGACCAGTCGGGATCGGCCTGCCACAGCAGATCCGGGGAGTTGCGTCCGGCCACGACGACGAGCGCGCCGACCGGCAGGGGGCAGGAAGTGTTCGCGCAGCCAGTTTTCCAGGCTTTGGATCTGTTCGAGGGTGTCGATGAGCAGCACGGCACGCTCGCCGTCGAGCACCGGTCTGGCGGCGGACTCGAAGGCGGCCGGGGACGGGCCCAATGCGTGGCCGTCCAGCTTTGTCACCGGACGTCCGGCCGCCTCCTGCGCGAAACGGCACAGCAGCGCCGACTTGCCCACACCGCCCGGACCGTGCACGAACAACACCCGGCCCCCGATACGCAGCGCCGCCTCGAAGACGGCAAGCTCCTCCTCCCGGCCGACGAAGGTCCGCTTCCGCGCCGCCAGCAGCCGCCGCCCCAGCACTGCGACCGGCTCAGCCACCCGCCAGCTCCCGCGCACAGGCGCTGAGTCCGATCTCGCTGGAGGCCTTGACCAGCACGACATCCCCCGGTTCGAGCAGCCCGGCGGCCAGCCTGACCGTCGCGGCCGTGTTCTCGGCCGTCCGCACGGTGACGCCCGCCGACTCCGCCTCCCGCGCCATCTCGACCGGATCCCCCGGCCCGACCGCGATCAGCACGTCGATGCCCAGATCGGCCACGAGCCGCCCCACCTGCCTGTGCCGGGCGCGCGAGGCATCGGCCTGCTGGCCCATCGCACCGAGCACGGCGACGGTACGGCGTCCGCCAGCCATCGCCTTCAACGCCCGTAGCCCGGCTCGCATGGACTCGGGGTTGGCGTTGTAAGCGTCGTTGACGACGGTGATGCCGTCGGGCCGTTCGAACACCTCCAGTCGCCCGGGGGAACGCCGCCTGGCCGCGTTCAGCCCGTCGGCGATCTCGCCGGCGGACAGCCCGAGCGTCACCGCCACCGCGGCGGCGCCCAGCGCGTTGCCCACCTGGTGCTCGCCGATGAGGTCCAGCTCGACCCGGGCGCGGCTGGAGGGCGTCACCAGGTCGAACGAGGGCTTGGCCAGGTCTCCCAGCCGCACGTTCTCGGCACGCACGCCCGCCGATCCGCCGTACGGGACGATCCGCGCCTTGGTACGGCCCGCCATGCCCATGACGTACGGATCGTCGGCGTTCAGAATCGCGAACCCGCCGGCGGGCAACGCCTCAACCAGTTCCCCCTTCGCGGCAGCGACGTCGGCCAGCCTGCCCCCCATGCGCGAGACGTGCGCGGCACCGACGTTGAGCACCAGGCCCACCTGCGGGGGCGCGATTCCGGTCAGATAGGTCAGGTCGCCCTTGCGGCCCGCGCCCATCTCCAGCACCAGGTACTGGGTCGTGGCGTCGGCACGCAGCACGGTGAGCGGCAACCCCAGCTCGTTGTTGAACGATCGATCGGTGGCGATCGTCGGCCCGTGCCGTTCGAGCACCTGGGCCAGCAGGTCCTTGGTCGTGGTCTTGCCCACCGAGCCGGTCAGGGCGATCACGATCGGACCGAGGCGTGCGAGCACGTGCCGGGCCAGTACGCCCAGCGCCGTCTGCACGTCCTCGACCACAAGGGCGGGCACCCCGACGGGCCGGGAGGCCAGCACGGCCACGGCCCCGGACGCCACGGCCTTCGCCGCGTAATCATGCCCGTCCACGCGGGCCCCGGCCGTCGCGGCGAACAGTCCACCCGGCACGACGTCACGGGAGTCGATCGCCGGCGGCGCCGTCACCAGCGCCTCCGGCTCACCCACGCTGTGCAGGTCCGCGCCGATGACCCGGGCGATCTCGGCCAGCGTCATGTGGATCACGAGCCGCTCCGCGCGAACGCCAGGTCGATGAGGCGGCGCAGCAGGTCCGGGTACGGGACGCCGCTTTCCGCCCATGCCTTGGGGTAGACGGATCGGGGGGTGAAGCCCGGCATGGTGTTGATCTCCAGGACGTACAGGCGTCCGGTGTCCTCCTCGTACAGGAAGTCGACCCGGGACAGGCCGTAGCCGCCGATCGCCCGGTAGACGCGCAGAGACAGCTCACGCACGTCCTCGGCCACCCGTTCGGGCAATGCGGCGGGAATCGTGGAGATCTCGGAACTGCTGAGGTATTTGGCCTCGTAGTCGAGCCACGCGCCGTTCACGTTCAGCTCGCCGGGCACCGAAGCCTCCGGCGAGTCATGATCGCCGAGCACGCCGCAGATCAGTTCGCGGGCGTCGACGCCCTGCTCGACGAGCACGACCCGGTCGTGGGTGAGCGCCAGATCGACGCCCGCGCGCAGTTCCTCCATGGAGGTGACGCGCGAGATGCCGATGGAGGAGCCCATGTTGGCCGGTTTGACGTACATCGGCCAGTCGAGCGTCTTGACCAGGCCCCAGTGGTCGGTCGTGGTGCGCCATTCGTGGTCGGTGAACCAGACGTACGGAGTGACGGGAATACCCTCGGCGACGAACGTGCGCTTCATCGCGACCTTGTCCATCGCCACGGCCGAGGCCAGGACACCGCAGCCCACGTACGGGATGCCCAGCGTCTGCAGATGGCCCTGAAGAACGCCGTCCTCTCCGAACGGCCCGTGCAGCACGGGGAAGAGCACGTCCGCCACGCCGCGGCGCAGTTCCAGCGGCCATCTGCCCTGGCGGTCGATGATGACGGGTATGGGCTCGTACAGGTCCTTCGGCAGGGCGTCGAGCACCGCCTGCGCCGACTGCAGCGACACCTGGTGCTCGGCCGAGGGGCCGCCCGCCAGCACGGCCACGCGCAGGCGTTCAGTCATGATCGAATCAGCCTTCCTGTCACTTCGTGCGGAACTTCGCCGCCGGTGGCGCGTTGTCCGCCACCACACACCTGGTCCGCCCGAGTGTGCTCGCCCCGCCTGACCGTTCCCCAGACCAGTTTGCTGTCCACTTTCTGGCCATCCCCGGTTTTTAGACGAGTCCGGGGTCAGGGCGGTCTCAGCTTTCGTCGGTTCCATCGGCACCCCGTTGACTCCCATCAGGTTCGAATCCTGCAGGGCGCGCTTTGATCCTGGCTCTGACATGCGGTGATGTGGGATCATGCGGTGCATGAGACGTCGGCTGGCCGAGCCTGTTGACATGGCCGTGATGGCCGCATCGGGTTCATCTCGGCCAAACCTGTCGACGACGCGTGAATACTGACCCCCAGGCGACGGCCGAAATCTGACCCCCCTTGCAGTTCACTCTGGAGGGTGATCAAGGTGGAGGACTGGGCGGAGATCCGCCGGTTGCACCGGGCCGAGGGCATGCCGATCAAAGCGATCGCGCGGCATCTGGGCATCGCCAGGAACACGGTGCGGCGGGCATTGGCGGCCGAGGAGCCGCCGAAGTATCAACGGCCAAGTAAGAAGTCGATCGTGGATGCGGTAGAACCGCAGATCCGCCAGCTGCTGCGGCAGTGGCCGGACATGCCCGCGACGGTGATCGCCGAGCGGATCAGCTGGCAGCGGTCGATAACCGTGCTCAAGGACCGCATCCGGCAGATCCGGCCGGAGTACCGGCCCGTCGATCCGGCCTCGCGCACCAGCTACCAGCCGGGCGAGCTGGCTCAATGCGATCTATGGTTCCCGCCGGCCCGCATCCCGGTCGGGCCCGGCCGCGGGATGAGCCTGCCGGTGCTGGTCCTGGTCTGCGGCTACTCGCGCTGGCTGCTGGCCCGGATGCTGCCTTCCCGCGCAGCGGGGGATCTGTTCGCTGGGATGTGGGCGCTGCTGTCCCTGCTCGGCGCCACCCCGAAGACTCTCGTGTGGGACAACGAGGGCGCCATCGGGGCATGGAAAGGCGGCCGCCCGCAGCTCACCCGCGACGCCGAAGCCTTCCGCGGCACGTTGGGCGCTCGCATCCTGCAGTGCCGGCCGGCCGATCCGGAAGCCAAAGGGCTGGTGGAGCGGGCCAACGGCTATCTGGAGACCTCATTCCTGCCGGGCCGCGCCTTCACCGGCCCGCACGACTTCAACACCCAGCTGGAGGGTTGGCTGCAGCGAGCCAACCAGCGCCATCATCGCCGTCTGGACTGCCGTCCGGCGGACCGGATCGGCGCGGATCGGGCGGCGATGGTCGCGTTGCCGCCAGTGCCGCCGACCGTGGGCTGGCGCAGCGCGACCCGGCTGGCGCGCGATCACTACGTGCGCGTCGCCTCCAACGACTACTCCGTTCACCCGTCCGCGATCGGCCGCCTGGTCGAGGTCGTCGCCGACCTGGAGCACGTCACGGTGACCTGCGCCGGCCAGGTGATGGCCCGGCACGAGCGCTGCTGGGACGCCCACCAGACGCTCACCGACCCCGCTCACGCCCGGGCCGCGGCGGCGCTGCGCTCAGCCAGGCTGCAGGCCGTGGCCACGCCGATCGACACTGAGGTGGAACAACGCCAGCTCAGCGACTACGACGCTTTGCTCGGCATCGAGACGGTGGCGTGATGGCCACACGAACCACCAGCACCGCGTCGGCGGCGGCCGCGAATGGCCGCAACCTTGCCGCCGAGCTGGCCTATCTGACCCGGGTGCTGAAGGCGCCGTCGCTGGCCGCGGCCGTCGAACGGCTGGCCGAACGAGCCCGCGCCGAGTCCTGGACGCATGAGGAGTTCCTGGCCGCCTGCCTGCAACGCGAGGTGGCCGCCCGCGACTCCCACGGCGGCGAGGCCCGCATCCGCGCCGCCCGCTTCCCGGCCCGCAAGGCTCTAGAAGATTTCGACTACGACCACCAGCGCTCACTCAAACGCGAGGCCATCGCCCATCTGAGCACGCTGGACTTCGTCACCGCCCGGGAGAACGTGGTCTTCCTCGGCCCGCCCGGCACCGGCAAGACGCACCTGTCGATCGGGCTGGGGATCCGCGCATGCCAGGCCGGTCACCGGGTCGCCTTTGCCACCGCGGCCGAGTGGGTGGCCCGCCTGGCCGACGCGCACACCGTCGGCCGCTTGCAGGACGAGCTGGTCAAGCTGGCCCGCATCCCGGTCCTGATCGTGGACGAGGTCGGCTACATCCCATTCGAGCCCGAGGCCGCCAACCTGTTCTTCCAGCTGGTCTCGAGCCGCTACGAACGCGCCAGCTTGATCGTCACGTCCAACAAGCCCTTCGGACGCTGGGGCGAGGTATTCGGCGACGACGTGGTCGCCGCCGCCATGATCGACCGCCTCGTCCACCACGCCGAAGTGATCTCACTGAAGGGAGACAGCTACCGGCTGAAGAACCGCGACCTGGGCCGGGTTCCACCAGCCCGATCCGAGCACGAGCAGTAGCCAACGACAACATCAGGGGGTCAAGATTCAACCGTCGTCAGGGGGTCAGAATTCGGCCGTCGTTGACAAAACCACGGTCACGTGAGGATGCGCCGGGGCAGCCATCAGGCTGCGACTGGGCCGTCGCCGTGCTCTCCCGATATACCTGGCCAGGGCGCGGTGGGTCGGTGTGCTCACTGGGCGCGGCAACGAGCTCTCCCGAGACGCCTTCGCGCCCATCTGGTCGGGCGCGGTACGGCCCCTCGAGCGGTCCGGGTGCTGCTGCCCGATCCCCGACCGGGCAGGAGTCAATGCGATGCTTCGACCGAGGGCTGCGCCCGGGTGGCTGCGGAGGTTTCGTCCGACACCGCTTGTTGGCGAGTTCTGACACCGCCGGGCACGTGTCGGTGCCGCGGATGTTGGTTTGCGTCGACACCGCTTCCGCGCCCGACGGGTGTCAGGTTGTCCGCTGCCTTGTGGCTTGGGCCAGACGGTAGGAGTCGGTGCCGGTCTCGAGGATGGTGCCGCCGAAGGTGAGTCGGTCGACGATGGCTGCGCATAGCCGGGGGTCGGTGAAGGTCTTGGTCCAGCCGCCGAAGGACTCATTGGACGCGATCGCGACCGAGGCCTTCTCCTCACGCTCGGTGAGGACCTGGAAGAGGAGTTCCGCGCCGCGGCGGTCGAGTTGCATGTAGCCGAGTTCGTCGATGCATAGCAGGTCGACGCGGCCGTAGCGGGCGATGGTCTTCGCCAGCGTCATCTCGTCGGCGGCCTCGACGAGCTCGTTGGCAAGCTGGGTCGCCAGGGGTGTACTTGACCCGGTAGCCGGCCATGGCGGCCTCGGTGCCGAGTGCGATCAGCAGATGGGACTTGCCGGTGCCGGAGTCCCCGATCAGACACAGCGGCTGTCCCTTCTGGACCCATTCGCACTTGGCGAGGGTGTGGATCCCGGCGGGATCGATGTTGGGGTTGGCGTCGAAGTCGAAGGCCCGCAGGGACTTCTCGCGGGGGAACTTGGCGGCCTTGATCCGGCGTTCGGACCGGCGTCGGGCGCGATCGTCGCACTCGGCAAGCAATAGTTCGGCGAGGAACCCGCGGTAAGACATCTGCTCACGCCCTGCCCGGTCGGCGTAGTCGGTGAAGGAGTTGCGGATGGTGGGCATTCGCAGCATCCGGCACGCTTGGTCGATCGCGGCGTCGGCTGCTTCTTCGGTCATTCCACGGCGCTTGGTGGTCACGGTGCGGCTCCTTCGTTCGGGGTGTCACGTCGGCTGGCCAACAGCTGGTCGTACTTCTCCACGCTCGGCAGCGGCCGAGTGTCGGCCGGGATGTGGGCGCGGAGCCGGCGCTCGGTCAGCGATCGCACGGCAGGGATCTCGCCTTCTCCGCGTGCCCTGTCGCCGCTCATCAGGGACTGGTGGTCCGCTGTCGTGTCGTCGGCTCCGCCATCTGCTGTGTCGTTGTACTTGCGCGCTTCCAACGCGACAGCGTCCGCGGTGAGCGCGCCTGCACGCAGCGCCGTCGCGAGTCCGGCGACGACGTGGTCGTGTGGAAGGTGCCGGTGCATCATCAGGACCTCAATGAGGGCACGGGTGCCGTCAGCGTCACCGTGGGCCTTGCAGGCCGCGGCCCACCAGGCGTCGTGAACGGGCGTGAACCGCCCGGATGCCCTGGCCTGCTCCAGCGCTTTCGCACCGGGTAGCGCGCCCGGTTTGCGGAGGACCTCGAGATAGTGGTCCAGGTCGACCCGGGTCGAGCCCTTGGTCATGAGCCGTTCGTGGCGGGCGATCTCGGTCCTGCCGTCGAACACGACCAGGTCGCTGGCGTTCAGGAGCACCCGGGCTTGACGGCCGACCATGCGCGCGGGCACGGAGTACTTGTTCATCCGGACCGTGACCTGGGCGTACCGGTCCACGCGCGGGGTGAACCAGCGGCCGGTCTCGAACGGCTCGGTCGGAAGGGGCGCGAGGAGTGGCTGCTCGGTGGCGAAGTGTTCCCCGACCGTGCGGGCGCGGGACCCGATCCGCCGGGCGTCGTCGGCTTCGTCCCAGGCGTCGACCATAGCGTTGAGCTCGGCGAGGGAGTCGACTTCTGGGATGGGGACGAGGTGGTTGCGTCGGAACCAGCCGATCTGCCCCTCGACGCCGCCCTTCTCGTGCGCACCTTGGATTCCGGGCTGGCAATAGAAGGCTTCGATGCCGTAGTGGGAACGGACGGCGGTCCACCTGTCGGCCTCGACCCGCTGGCGGGAGAACCCGATCACGCTCGCGACGGCGGCCTTGAGGTTGTCGTAGCGGATCTTCCCGGTCGGCACCCCGCCGAGCACGTTGAAGGCGTGGACGTGACCCTCGAAGAAGGCTTCCTGCCCAGCCGAGGCACTGACCCTGTGCACGGCCTTGCCTGAGTAGGAGAGCCGAAGGCTGAACAGCGCGCAGGTTACGAGCTCGCCGCGCAGGCGGATGGCGACGTCGCCGAAGTCAACCTCGGCCTCGCGGCCCGGGCGGTGCTCTTGCGGGATGAACGCGTTGGCAGGTTCCCGTCCGACCTCGACGCGAATCTCACGGCGTCGGGTGGCGACGTACTCGCGGACCATCCAGTACGACACCACCCCGGCCCCGTCATGTTCGTCAAGCAGTCGATCGAAGATCCGCTTCGCCGTGTGTCGCTGCTTCCGCGGCGCGTCGAGGTCCGAGCGCAGCCACTCGTCGATCACCACTCGGTACGCGTCAAGCCGTGAGCCGCGTTTGGGCGGTTGCTTTCTCTCCTTCGGCCATGCAGATTCCAGCGCCGCTGTCACGGTTCGGAAGCCGACGCCGTGCTTGCGCTGCAGCGCGCGGTTGGACATCCCAGATCGGGCATCCCGTCGGATCGCCGCGTACAGGTCGACCCGGGAACGCGGCTGCGTCATCGGTGGCACTCCTGACGTGAGCACGCCGTGAGCACGCCGTGAGCACGCCGTGGGCACGACTTTCGGCACCGGGCCACCGCCCGGGAACGGTGACCGCATGCGACCACAGCCCGGAATCACTGGCCCTACCGAGGTGCCTGGTCATGTGCTGCGCAGGGCTTCGGTGGGCGGTACTGAGTCGGCCCGGAGCGGAGGGTACGACCGACGACGGAGCCGATGAGCAGCGAGTAGGCCAGGTCGAGTCCCACTGAAGCCCAGGTCAGTACGACGGCCCGGCCTTGCGTGGTGACGAAGACGTTGGTGACGAGCACGCCCAGGATCAGGCCTGTGATGCCGCCGACGACATCAACCTTGACACCACCTGTCCGCCCCGTGTCCCTGGCGCGACGAAGATCTGCTTGCGCGGTGCCTAATCGGTCTTCCCGCAACACCTCGCAGGCCCCTCAGTGTTCGGTGCTGAAGAACCGTAGCAACAGCGGGCCGACGGTCTGTGGGTCGACGACGTGATCCGGCCCCTCGAGGGTCTCCCGTTGAGCGTGGGGTAATTGGTCTGCAAGCTCGTCGGCTGCGCGGTCGAAGAAGTCCGAGGGCAGGCCTGCCATATAGGGGACCGTGATCGGCCCTCCAGTGGTGACCAGGACCGGTTGGGTGACCGTTGCCAGTCGATCGGCCGGCAATTGGTAGCGGTTGAGGAAGACGCTGTCGTGGACCAGCGTGGGCGCGAGGGCGACCGAATGCGCCCAATGCGCCGTCTGCTTGCCTGCCGCTTTCCTGGCCGCGATGTTGTCGTCGGAGGCGCCGCTCATGCGCATGAACAGTTCGAGAACCTCCTCGTCTCGCCCGGCGTCGAAGGCGCGTCGGGTGTCTGCGATGTACTCCTCGAATCGCGGGCGTATGTCGTCCCCGACCGCGTAGGGCACCTCCCAGACGGCGATCGTGTCGATGGCTGACCCGGCCGCGGCGGCTTCCAGCGCCAGCGCGCCGCCCGAGGACGCCCCGAACAGGTGTGCCGAGCCGCCCGCCTCCGCGATCAACGCATTCAGGTCCTCGATCTCCCTTTCCACGGCGTACGGCTCGGTGAAGCCGCTCGCGCCGCGTCCCCGACGGGCATAGTTGTAGACCGTGAAGTGCTCGGCGAGAGCTGGCGCCAAGGGCGCGTTCTCCACCCCCTCGTCGAGTGCTCCGCCCACCAGAATGACGGCCGGACCGCTTCCTTCCCTGTCGTAGGCGATGGTGGTGCCATCGTTTGATGTCACGCGAAAGGCCATCTCGTTCATCTCACATCTCCGTTCGAGAGGTTTGTCTCAGCGCCTGAGCAGCGTGCCGACGACGGCCTCGGTGCGCGACCACCGCGTCCTTGCGATCACGGCCGCCACGATGAGTAAGGCGAGCGGCAGCCAAGGGCTCTGCTCGAGCACGAACTGATCGGTGATGACAGCACCGGTCAGCAATGCCGCCAACCCGAGACTGGCCAGGCCCGCCAGAGCCGGGATCAGAAGTCCAACCCCTCCCGCGACCTCCAGCGCTCCGACCAGGTACCGGAGCCACTGGCCAGCCCCGATGTCGGCGAACATGTCCACCATGATCGGGTCGCCGGCGAGCTTCGAGATTCCGCCGCCGGCGATTATCGCCGCCAGCACGACGTGCAGAATCCAGACCCCGATGCTGCTCGCCCGCCCGGGCGTGTGCGCAACGGTTTCCGAGGTTTTCTTGGGGATGGTGCTCATTCGGCTCTCCTTGTCGTGTCCGGGTCTGGTAGCGGTGATGGCGTTGGCCGAGTGGGCCGGGTTGTCGGAGTTGATTTCGACCAAGTGCTCGCGGGAGCGGCATCTATTTCTTGTTGCGGTAGAGGACCATGGTGATGGGACCGAAGACCGCGGCGAGAAGTACGGACGAGACGAGCACCCAGCCGATTTCCCCGGCGGGCACCGAGCCGTCCATCAGGCCGCGTACCACGGTCGCCAGGTGGGTGATCGGGTTGACCTCGACGACCGCCTGCATCCACCCGGGCATCGTCTTCGGGTCCACGAAGATGTTGCTCACGAACGTCAGCGGGAACATCACCATCATGCTGACCCCCGCCACCGAGTTCGGCGTGCGCAGGATCAGGCTGAGCATCGTCCACAGCCACGACAGGCAGAACGAGAACACCAGCAGCAGCGCCACCGAGAGCACCACGCCGACGGCGCCACCCTCCGGCCGGAACCCTAGGACCAGGCCGAGCGTGATCACGATCGCCGACCCGATCGAGTAGCGCACCAGATCGCCGAGCAGGGCGCCGACCAGCGGCGACGGTCGCCACACCGGGAGTGACCTGAACCTGTCGAACACCCCCTTCTGGATGTCGGTGTTCAGCGTTATGCCGGTGTTCATGGTGATCATGACGTTCGCCTGCACCAGGATCCCGGGCAGCAGGAATTGCAGGTACTCCTGAGTCGACCCGGCGAGCGCGCCGCCGAACAGGTAGGTGAACATCAGCGTGAACATGATCGGGAACATGGTCACGTCGACGAGCTGCTCCGGGACGTGTTTGATCTTCAGCAGAGCGCGCCAGCCGAATGTCAACGAGGTGCGCACCGGGCCGGGGCGAGACGGCCGCTCACCGGCCAACAGCACACTGCGCAGCGCGTCCTCAGTGACCGGCGCCGACGCCTGCTCCGCGGACGTGGCATTCATGCGGCATCCTCCTCGGGTGTCTCCTCGGCGGCGTGTCCGGTCAGGGTGAGGAACACCTCGTCCAGGCTCGGCTGACCGAGCGCGAACTCGGTGACGTCGATGCCGCCGCGGGACAGCTCGGCCAGGGCGCGGGCGACCCGCTCAGGGTCGGAGATCCGCGCGGACAGCGCGGCCGGGTCGGCGGACGGCTCAGCCGCCACCTCGAGGACGCCGGCGAGGACCCGTTCGGCCTCGGCCCGCTGCTCGGGCGCACGTAGCCGTACGTGCAGCGAGCCGGCGCCGACCGATGCCTTGAGCTCGCCGCTCGAGCCCTCGGCGATGACCTTCCCGTGGTCGATCACCGCTATCCGGTCGGCCAACTGGTCGGCCTCGTCGAGGTACTGCGTGGTCAGCAACACGGTGGCGCCCTCGGCGACCATGCCCCTGACGATCTCCCAGACCTGGTTCCTGCTGCGCGGGTCGAGCCCGGTCGTGGGCTCGTCGAGGAAGATCAGTTCGGGGGTGACGACCAGGCTCGCCGCGATGTCGATGCGCCGGCGCATCCCGCCGGAGTACTTCTTCACCTGCCGGTCGGCCGCCTCGGCAAGACCGAACGCGTCGAGCAGGTCGGCCGCTCGCCGCTTGGCCCGCGGGCGCGAGTAGCCGAGCAGCCTGGCGAGCAGCAACAGGTTCTCTACCCCGGTGAGGTCTTCGTCGACCGACGCGAACTGCCCGGTAAGGCCCACCCTGCTCCGCACCGCCCGGGCGTCACGCACGACGTCGTAGCCGAGCACTTGCGCCTCTCCGGCGTCGGGGCGCAGGAGCGTGGCCAGCATGCGGATCGTGGTGGTCTTGCCCGCCCCGTTCGGACCGAGCACGCCGTACACGCCCCCGGCGCTCACGGCCAGGTCCACACCGGCGACCGCGTGGGTCGTGCCGAAGCTCTTCTTCAACCCTCTCGTCTCGATCGCGAGCTTTCCCATGGGTTCGATTCCTTCTCTCGGCGTTGCGAACGGATTGGTGAGCTAGTCAAGTTTGACTACTTGGCCAAAGCAGACGAGGACGAAACGTCTAGTCAAGTTGATTAGACGCGCATCTTGAGGTGATCGGGGACCGTTCGCCACGAATCCGGATCATCGGCCATGGTGTAGGCGCCCTCAGACAGTCGTTTGCTCAGGCTCTTCGCCCACTCCAGTTCGGTGCGTGCCTGTCCCGCCCACAGTTCGGCCTGATCGCGGACGTGCTCGGGGGCGTCCCTATTGGGGTGCTCCCGCCACTCGGCCTGCACTACGAGCTCCGCTTCCAGGCGCGCGACCCGCTCGTTAACCTGCGCGATGGCATCTGTCCTGGTCAGCATGGGCAACATGGCGATGGACGCGTTGAGCATGTCCGGGTCGTGGGTGCGCCGCAGACCGTCGCGGACCAGTTCGACCATCTCGTCACGTCCCCGAGCTGTCGCGCGGTACAGAACGCGCTCCGGCCCGGAGTTGCCCGGCTCGGCGTGTTCGGTGAGGAGGCCATCAGCCGCCGCCTTCTTCAGCGCGTGATAAATCGAGCCGGGCTTGATCTTGGCCCAACTCTCCGCACCCCAGCTCTGCAGTTCGGACCGCACCTGGTAGCCATGCGCGCCGCCGGAGAGGTGCACGATACCGAGTACCAGGAGCTTCGTCGCCGACATGCGCCCACCTCCGCTCAACCCTCTCGTCTCGATCGCGAGCTTTCCCATGGGTTCGATTCCTTCTCCCGTGTTGCGAACGGATTGGTAGGGACTAGTCCAGTTTGACTACTTGGCCAAAGTACACGAGGACGAAACGTCTAGTCAAGGTTGATTAGGCGCGCATCTTGAGGTGATCGGGGACCGTTCGCCACGAATCCGGATCATCGGCCATGGTGTAGGCGCCCTCAGACAGTCGTTTGCTCAGGCTCTTCGCCCACTCCAGTTCGGTGCGTGCCTGTCCCGCCCACAGTTCGGCCTGATCGCGGACGTGCTCGGGGGTGTCCCGATTGGGGTGCTCCCGCCACTTGGCCTGCTCTACGAGCTCCGCTTGCGCGCCCGCCAGGGTGGTGTCAACTCCCACCAACACTAGGGTGCCCTCCTGGTCCGGGTGGTGTCAGCACTGACCTACAAACGGTGCTGGTGGAGACCTCCAAAGCCACCCGGGCATGCTGCTGGAGCAGGTGCGCAACAACGCCGAGTACGTGCGCGAGGCAGCGCAGCACTTGGACGTCGTCGAACTGCGCTTCTACGACCTGCGGAACCTGTATCGCATCATCCTGACCGACGAGGTCGCCTACATCACCCTGTACGGAGACACCGAACACGGCCGCAACTCGCCCTGCGTGGTTGCGCGGCCCCGGGGCTGCTCTACGGACTCGCGCTCCGCATCTTCACCAGCACTTGGGAGACCAGCAGCCCCGGACGGACCTGCGGCAGGGGAGAAGTGCTCGAGGGACCGGTCAACAGTGAATCGCTCCGGGTTCCTCCGGAATCAATTGCTGGAAGGCGACGGTGATCCCGTATCGCTCGATGAAAGCCGTTGCATGGATGAACGGGTCCCCAGCGTGCTCGGCACGTGCTCGTACGCCCCGGCATGCGACGTCAGCGACCGGCACTAACGGCAATGCCGGTTAGTTAGGGCTCGCAGATAATTAACACGCGGTCTTGATCTTATGGGCGCTGCAAGCCGCACTTGGTCCCTTTCCTAGTGGCCGGAAAATCGTGTCACGCCGTGCTAAGCCCTGCAAGGTCATGACCTGGGCGGATGACATTATCGGCAGGCGCAAAGCCAGCGCGGTGGTGACCGACTTGATGGCAAGGACGAACCTGGCGTCGCCGGTCATCAGCGACAGTCCCATGCCGCAGCCGCATCGTCACCATGAAGGCGGCGAATCCCTTAAGCCGGCCACGCCCCTGGTCGAACGGGCACACGCACCCGGTCGTCGGTGGCACCTCCGACGGCCTGTGTGGGTCTACCCGGGCCGCCCTGCCGCGTAGGACCTCGGCGTTTATCCTTCCCTGACCTTTGCCGGTCGGACACGGGACGAGGTGGTGGCAACCCATTGGCGACGCTCGTTGTACGGACCCGCCAACTGCGTCCTCTCGCTGTCAGCCGTCGATGCAGTCCGGGCCTGCGCGGGCTGGTGGCGCATGCCGGAGAATGGGTTACGCCAGATGCGGGCGCGGGGCGTGCGCCAACGGTGGCGCGTGGCCAGCAGCCCCAGGCCGAAGGCCGGTACGGCGGCGCACGGCGCGGTGACGCCGTTGAGCACGCCGAACGCGTCGAGCAGGATCGCCGAGCCCGCGCCGGTGACGGCGGGTAGCACGTACAGATCCTGCTCCCAGCGCAGCGAAGATGGCACCTCCATAGCCAGAACGCTGCTCAGGATGCCGCCGCCGACGGCGCTGGCGACGCCGAGCGCGACGGCGCTCGGCCAGCTGAAGTCGTGTCCAAGCGCCTTGACTGCCCCGGTGACGCCGAACAGCGCCAGAGCGGCCGTGTCGCACACGTCGATGACCGCGAGTACTCCGCTGTGGCGGTGCACCCGCGAACTGAAGAAGACGACCAGCGCGGCGGCCACGGGCATCAGGTAGTAGCCGCAGTCGGTGAAAGCGACGGGAACGACCCCGATGACCAGATCGCGGAACAGGCCGCCGCCCAGACCGGCCCCTTCGGCCAGGAGGAGCACCCCGAAGACGCCGAAGTTCTTGCGTACGGCGACGAACGCCCCTGACATCGCGAAGGCGAAGATTCCCGTCAGGTCCATCCAGTACCCGGCGACCTGGGTCAGCGCGTTCATCGCCACGTGCTTGATTCCTTCGTGGGTCTCCGCTGCACGGCTGTGCTGGAGGCCGGGATTCGGGTAGATGGCTCGGCGGAGCCGCGCAGCATGCAGATAGCCTTCATGTCCACTTCCGGGCTGGATTCTGTGGCAGGGCGGACCCGCCGGCCCGGGCGGGCCGGCGGCCATCACGCGGCGCCCACTCTGCACCCGCGGACCCTCCAGTTCACAGCTCAAAAACTGACCACGATCGCGCCACCGATGGGTCAGCCACTCACGCGTCTGGCAGCGTGCCTTCCCATCTGATCGAGTCCGCCCGGAGGCGCTGGCGCGCCAAGATGCTTGGCCAACGCCGTCGCGCTGGCCAAGGCCGCCAAGGCCCTCGACCTCCTGCTCGTCCTGACGACCTCGTTGGAAGACCACGGCCAGGGCCCCCTGGCTCCCGAGATCGCCACTGTCGCCCCGCAGGAGTACGCCGCCCGGATCCAGCGCATCGGCGTGGTCAACGCCATGGACGACCCTGCCTTCGCGGCCGCCGTGGCCGCGACCGGGCGCAGCAACCTGGTCATCGCCGGGGTCACCAACGACGTCTGCACCGTGTATCCGACCCTGACCGCGCTCGAGCAGGGCTACAAGGTCTAGGTCGTCGCCGACGCCGGGGGCTCGATGAGCATCCAGGCAGACGAGGTCGCCCTGCGACGGATGGAGAACGCCGGCCGCGACCACGCCACCCCGCGCCCCGACGGCGTCCAGATCGATCCAGCCGTGATGGCGCAGGCCGCCGACGCGTACGGCCAGGTCATGGTCGGGCCGCCCCGCTGAGGCGTTCCAACTCTGCCCCTGCCGAAACTTCCATCCGTGCAGGTTAAGCGGCATGTGAGTACTCGTGGAGGAGGCCGCCGAGCCGGTCTCGTCGGCGTATGTTCAGGTCGGTGATTCGCTCCGCGTCGCTACTTCGGTGAACTTCCAGCTCGAGCCCGATGCGATGAGTTTTGACGCGGTACAGGCCGGCGGCTGCAGCCCCACGCTCATGAAGTGGAAGAACGTCCTCACCAACATCTTCGCCTGTATGAACGGCAGAGCCTGGCCCTTCAGGTCCCACGCCGGTTCCTTTGAAGCGCGGCTGTCGGCGGTGACGCCCGCGTGCCGTATGCTGCCCGGCGCGACGGCGACGACCGCGGCCACCGCTCATCCGGTGCGCCGACCGGGAGTGCGAGTTCCGCGCCACGGGACTGCCCGATGATCGCCACCCGCGGTCCGCTCACTTCTGGTCGTCCGGTGAGCCAGGTGATGGCCTGGGAGAAGTAACCGAGGGTCGATGTGGATGAGGTGGGCCGGCCGGTCCTCGACGCCGAAGTAGCCGAGCGACAGTACGGTGTATCCGCGCGTGGCCAGCAGGGCGGCGGAGTGGTCGAGCCGGCCGCCGTCGGAGCCGCCGAGCATGATCACTCCGGGTGCCGCCTCGTCCCGTGAGTAGAGCGTGCCCGTCAGGCCGCTGTCGTACGGTGCGGTACGTTCGAGAATGTCTTGGTCTGTGAAGGTGCGCTCGAAGCGCGTCTCGGCCAGCGGTGCTCCGTCGGTCTCCACCGTGAGCGACATCCGCAGCGGATTCGGCTTGCGGCGGGCGAAGAAGCGTCCAGGGGAGGCTCGGCCGGCCGCATCGACCACAGCAGGCCGGTCGGGGACGCACCTTCGTACGTGCCGTCCAGCGGTGCCATGACCCCGGCGTCCACCACGCCGCGCTCGTCGGCCCGGAACCGCCCCACGACTCCCAGGCCCGCTGTTCACCGTCCTTCACGCGAACCCGCAGCACCGCCTCGCGGAACGTGGGACAGGAAGAAGTACTGACGGTCCAGTTCGGTGGTGAGGATGTGCACGAGGGCTCGGACATCGGCCTTGCGGCGAGCTCTTCGTGAAGCTCACGGTGGCGCGCCTGCTCCAGGGAAGCGTCGTCGGTCTCGACGCCTCCGCCGGGCAGTACCCAGTAGGGCTGCCGACTTGGCTTGATCCGCTTGATGGTGCGCAGGTGATCGCCCTCCACCAGGATGGCGCGGACCCGTTCACGCATGCAGTCTGACAGAGAGGGGTCGCGTCAAGGGGGCTGCTCGTCCGCTTCCAGGTTGTCGAGGATCTTGGCGGCCAAATCGGCGAACTGATCGAGCTCGTCGGGCGTCAGCCGGTCCACGAACAGGCGCCGGACCTCTTCGGCGTGCCCGGGCACGGCCTGTTTGAGCGCGGCGAGCCCCTCCTCGGTGAGAACCGAGTAGATGCCGCGAGAGCCACACCGTTCGCGGGCGACCAGGCCCCGGCGGTGCATCCGGACGAGCTGGTGGTGCATGCGGCTCTTCTCCCAGCCGGCGGCCCGCCCGAGCTCGTAGGAGCGCATCCGCCCGCCGGGCGCCTCGGACAGCAGGGCGAGCACGGTGTAGTCGGCGTTGGACAGGCCACTGCTGGCCTGTAGCTGCTGCTCGATGCGGGTCCGCAACGACTCCACCATCCGGAAGGACGTCCGCCACGCGCGGAGCTCACGTTCGGTCAATCCAAGCTGCGCCATGAGGCCACTCTACCAGTGAGTTGACATATCTACTCGATGGCGTAATCTCTCCAGTAGACACATCAACTCGATTCGGCGGGGCGTCCTCCCTTGTCGGCCCGCAGCGCAACTGAAAGAAGACCGTCATGACCCGGATCGGCATCATCGTGGGCAGCTCGCGCCCGGATCGGAACAGTGAGCAGGTGGCCCGATGGGTGTGGGATCACGCCTCGCGCCGTGACGACGCCACCTTCGAGCTCATCGACCTTCGCGACTTCCCGCTGCCCTACTTCGACGAACCGTTCCCGCCCGCGTTCGGCAACTACCAGAACGAGCACACCAAGCAGTGGGCCAGCACCATCGCGTCCTTCGACGGCTTCGTCATCGTGACGCCCGAGTACAACCACAGCATTCCCGGCGTGCTGAAGAACGCCATCGACTACCTGTACGCCGAGTGGGCCAACAAGGCGGTCGGCTTCGTCTCCTACGGAATGGTGGGCGGTGCCCGCGCCGTGGAGCACCTGCGGACGATCGCCGGCAACCTTCACCTGGCCGACGTACGCCAGCAGGTCACCCTCCACCTGCTGACGGAATTCGAGGACTTCACCGTCTTCAAGCCCGGCGACTACAACCTCGAGGCGCTGGACTCCATGCTCGGCCAGGTCGTCGACTGGAGCACCGCGCTCACCCCCCTGCGAGCCACCCCAACTGTCAGCGCGTCCTGACCAGCTTTACGAAGGAGAATTCATCATGGTGAACCGGCGGAACGAAGGGGAGCGGCGGGAGAACGCCGATCCACGACCCGGGCGCCGCAATTTTCTCAAGACCTCGGCGGCGGCCGGTGTGGCGGGGGCGAGTCTGCTCGCCGCGTCCCCGGCAGATGCCCGGGACGGTGACCAGGCGCCACCGAGGAACACCGGTGGCAAGGGACGCCGCTACGTGATCCGGGGCGGGGCGGTGATGTCGATGGACCCGAAAGTGGGCAACTTCGAGGTCGCCGACGTCCTGGTCGAAGGCACGAAGATCGTCGAGGTGAAACCCGGCATCACCGCCTCCGGCGCAGACGTGATCGACGCGCGCGGGCGCATTGTCATGCCGGGTTTCGTCGACACGCACCACCATATGTTCGAGACGGCAGAGCGTGCGTTTCTCGCCAATGGCCTGCTCCAGGACGACAAATCAGGCTCGCCAAGCGCGAACCCGAACTACGCCGATCACGTCCTGTACGGGTTCGCGCGGGCCTACCGGCCGCAGGACGTGTACATCAACGAACTGTTCGCGGGACTCTCGCAGCTTGACGCGGGCGTCACCTTGGCGCTCGACGTGTCGCAGATCCACCATTCCCCGGAACACTCCGACGCGGCGGTCAAGGCGCTGATGGACACGGGGCGGCGGACCGCGTTCGGCTATTTCGAGGGCGACGGCCGTGCCGGAGCCGAGTACCCGGAGGACGCCCGCCGCATCAGGGACCAGTGGTTCTCCTCGGACGACCAGCTGGTGACCATGATCATGGGCGGCGAGGTCCACCTCGGCCAGGAGGTGTACACCCGATCCTGGCGGATCGCCCGCGAACTGGGCCTGAGGATCGCCGCGCACTCGGTCGGCGCGTGGGGGATGCGGCCGACACTCGACGCCATCGCCCAGGGCACCGGAGGGGTCAAGCTGGGGCCGGACAACCTCTTCATCCACATGACCGGCATGTCCGACGAGACCTGGAAGGTGTTCAGGGACTCCGGTGCGCAGGTTTCGATCGCCTTCCCCATCGAGATGGTCATGCGGCACGGCACCCCGCCGATCCTCAAGATGCAGGAGCTCGGCATGGAGCCTTCGCTGAGCTCTGACGTCGAGACGACGATGGCCGCGGACGCGTTCACGCTGATGCGCTCGGCAATGACCATGCAGCGCATGCTCGTCAACCAGCTGGTCCTGGACCAGGGCGACCCCGTGCCGCCCAACAACTGGCCGAAGCCGGCCGAGGGCACGCCCGAACTCCTCACCGTCCGCGACGTGCTGCGTTACGCGACCATCAACGGCGCCAGGCACCTGGGGCTCGACGGCAGGACCGGCTCGCTCACGCCGGGCAAGCAGGCCGACATCCTCCTTCTCGACGCGACCGCGCTCAACGTGGCCCCGCTCAACAGCGTGCCGGGAGCGGTCGTGTCGCTGATGGACCGTACCAACGTCGAGACCGTGATCGTCGCCGGCAAGGTCCGCAAGTGGCGGGGGCGCCTGCTCGACGTGGATCTCGGCCGGCTGCGGCGGGAGCTCGAAGCTTCGCGTGACCATCTGTTCAAGGCGAGGGGCTTCAGGCAGGACCTGTTCGCGTACAGCTGAGCCCGAGCATGTGACCTCCGCCCCGGCGTCGTCCTGGACGATCCCGGTGGGCACCGTGGAGTGACACCCAGTACCTCCACTGACGCGTCTCGCAGTAGCCAGAGTACGCGTAAACCAGAGCACCGCGTTGGTTGACAGGGCCGGCTCCGGCTACACCGATCGATGGATCACTTTCCATCTGGCAGGAGGGTGGCGAGCTTGCCGAGCGGGACTTTCAGCCAGGTCCCGGTGGGGCCACACTTACCGCTTAACCTGCAGAAACAGGATCACGCGAAGATCGATTCATACACCACGTCCGTGGACGTGACCAGTTGCCGTGGCTGGCCGGCGGGACAAGGAGTCTCGACCCTGGATTGTTCGCTGGCGTGGAGCGTCCTGCCGCGCCACCTCCAGCTGCCCTCCCACGTTCCGGGGCCAGGCAGCGATCTGGGCCGGCGGATCAGGGGGACAATCTCCGGGCGACCGCGTACGAGGACTTTCGGGAACGGAAAGCTTGACCTAATATAAATACGGAGTCACTCACTATCAAAACTGTCGCCTGAGAGGAACCATGGAAACGCGCAGGCCGGGCCGTCCCCGATCGGAGACCGCAGACCAGGCGATCATCGATGCGACCTTGCAGGTCGTCTCGGAGGTGGGCTACGAGGCCGCGAGCCTGGAGCTGATCGCTCAGCGAGCCGGGGTCGGCACCGCCACCATCTACCGTCGCTTCAAGCGGAAGAGCGGGCTGGTCGCCGCGGCACTGGCGAAGTCGGCCGAAGCCCTCCGTCCGCCTACGACAGGCGCCATGCGGAGCGATCTTGCGGAGCTGATGCGAGAGCTGTGGGCGGGCTGGGAGAAGCGGCCGGTCGCACGCGTTCTGGCCGCTGTCGCGCTCAGCGAGCCGGAGCTCCTGCAGATCGGCTGGCAGGTGCTGGCGGGTCCCCACCAGGAAGTGGTGGCTGCTGTCGCTCGCGAGGGCATCGCTCGGGGAGAACTACGCGAGGATCTCGACGTCGAGGTGCTCGTCGATCTGCTCTGCGCGATTCCGAGCTGGCTCGGCCTGATGCGCCCCGACGCGGAGTTCACGCCGGAACTCGCCCTTCGCTTCGCCGACACGATCCTCCGCGGAGCCGCGTCCCCTCTCCGAACGAGGAAGGAATGAGCATGCCCAACCGGAAGAAACTGTACTTCGACGACGTCTTCGCCGACGGAGTCCTGCTCCACACATTCAACCGCGCGACGTTCGGCGGAGCAGCGATCGGCGAATGCCTGATCGCGGCATCCAAGGTCGACGAGAAGGACACGGAGAGCTGGTGGCGCGCCTGGAGCGAGCAGGGGCGGCAGGCCGAATCAGTCGCCGAGACGGCGCGGGCGCGGGACCATCGGGTGACCGCCAAGAACGCGTATTTGCGGGCGATGACCTACCACTACAACGCGCACTACGCTCTGCGCCCCACCGACCCCCGCTACGTGCCGGCGGTGGAGCACTTCCGCTCCCTGTTCAGGAAGTTCGCAGCGCTGAGCCCCCGGCCCATCGAGGCGATCGAGATCCCGTACGAGGGCAAGACCCTTCCCGGCTACTTCTTGCGCCCGGACGCCAGCGGAACGCCCCGCCCCACCCTCGTGGGCGGAGACGTCATCGCGGAAGAGCTCTACTTCTGGGTGGCGCCGGGCGGACTCGAACGCGACTACAACATCCTTCTGGTCGACCTCCCAGGGATCGGGCTGAACCCCCACCACGGGATCCATTTCCGCCCGGACACCGAGGTCGGGGTCGGCGCCTGTGTCGACTGGTTGTACGAGCGCGGCGACGTGGACGCCTCGCGCATCGCCTTCTACGGCGGCGGCCCCGGAGGCTGGGTGGCGGTACGCGCGGCCACCTACGAGGAGCGGATCGCGGCGTGCGTGGCGGATCCGTTCGTCCCCGACACGGACGGCGTCATGGGATTCTTCAGCCGCCCGGAGTACGACTCCAAGGACGTCTCCCAGCACACACTGGCCTTCTCCGCGGTCGAGCAGGTCGCGGTCTTCTACGGAGGCGAGGATCGCAAGGGCTACCCCAAACTCACCGCCGAGCCGGAGAAACTGCGCTGCCCACTGCTGTGCATGAGCGACCCAGGCGACAGTGATGCGGTACGCGCGGAGTGCGACCGTGCGGTGGCGACCGCACCGCACCCGGCCAACGTGCACCGCGTCCTCACCCCGGAGGATGGCACGACGTTCTTGCGCGCGGCAGACAACTTCATCCTCAAACAGGGCGTCATGTACGACTGGCTCGACGAGGTCCTGATCGCTTAGCGGCGGTCTCTCTGGTGCGGCGGCGCGGCCGATCCAGTCACACTTCTAGAGCCAGACGGCGGCGACGCGCTCGACGTGCGCCCGCGCCTGGGCGAGCCCGGCGCGGGCGGCGGATGCCCGGCGGGCGGGGTCGAGCGGGTTGCCGCCGACGGCGGCCCTGGTCGCCTTGTCAGGGTCGATGACCTCCACGCGAGCGCCCTGCCGTGTCAGCAGGTCGGCGTGGGCCCGGGCGGAGCGCAGCGGGCCGCCGCCACGCGAGACCGGCGCGATGATAACGACCCGCCGGTAGCCGGCCGCGAGGTGGGCGTTCGTCGGCGAGTACACACCGCCGTCGATCCACCGCCGCCCGTTGATGGTCACCTGCGGCCAGACACCTGGGATCGCGCAGCTCGCGTCCACCGCCTCGACCAGCGGGACGCCGCTGTCGCGGTCGATGGCCCACAGCTCTCCGATGGCGGCGTCCACGGCGGCGACCTTGAACGGACGTACGGGCCATTGGGGGGACAACAAGCGGTCCGCGATCACGGCGGCGCGCTCCCCGGTGTCGACACGTGCGGGCCGGAGCCTGCCGAGCCGGCGGGCGTACTCCTCAGGAGTGCGGGAGCGCAGCATCGCCCAGACGTAGGCCAAGATTCCGGACGGGCTCAGGCGCGCTGGGAGTTCTCCGTCCGTCCCGGCGAGCTGGCGCTCGTACAGGCCCTCGAGCGCGATCGACTCCGAGGCGAGCGCGGCGCCGACGACCGAGCCCACCGACGTGCCCACAATGAGGTCGGCCACGCTGAGATCGACTCCCGCGGACGCCAGGCCGTACAGGACGCCGGCCTGCCAGCCGGCGAAGGCAAGCCCGCCGGAGCCGAGCACCACAGCTCTCTCCTTCATGATCACATCTTCCTCGTGCGGCTCGGCGCCTCGGAGAGCGGGGTGGTCAGGCCGCGTCGTGGTGGGGCAGGCGGGCGGGGTTGAGGTTGTACAGCTCGTCGAAGGTGGTGCGCTCGTACGACCGGCACCAGGCCAGCGCCTCCTCCGACAGTTCTCCTTCGGCCAGTTCGGCAGCCACTCGCCTGCCGTACTGGGTGTGGTCGTGCGCGGTGAGGACGACCACGTCGGGCACCAGCCGGCGCAGCCATTGCATCCGGCGGACGGAGTCGACGTACAGCGATTCCGCACCGGTCTGGATCGCGCGGACCTGGTCCACGGCGAGGTGGTGAATCGTGTAGAGCGCGTCGCCGGTGAGCAGCAGACGGTACCGGCCTGCGTGGACCAGGACACTGGTGCTGCCGGGGCTGTGCCCGGGCGTGGGCAGCAGGGTCACCAGGCCGTCGCCCAGCAGGTCGGCCGAGGAGTCGAACCCGCCGATCTGCGCCCCGGTGAAGTCGACCGGGCGCCAGTGCCGCACTGGAGCGATCGAGGGTTCGAAGCCCAGCGGGACGAGGCCGAAGACCTTGGAGTGGCGCGCGTCGTACTCGGCCCTGCCGAGATGGACGGCGGCGTCGGGGAACAGGCCGAGCGAGCCCACGTGGTCCTCGTGCAGGTGCGTAATGATCACGGTTGACACGTCGGACGGCCGGTAGCCGTGCCGCGCCAGTTGCGCGGTCATGGTCTCGTCGGCGGGCAGGTCGTATTCGTCTACGTCCGTGACGTGCTCCATGATCGAGCCACGGTAGTAGTCGACGTGTGCGGTCTGCTCCGGGCTGATGCCCGTGTCCACCAGGATCGGCCCGGCCTGTGGGTGCTCGATCAGGTAGCTGTGGATGGGGACCCAGATGTAATGCTCCTTGTCGGTGACGAAGTCGGTCATGCTGTAGCCGTCCAGGCCGCCGTAGAACTGCCCGAACGGCACCTTTGTCCGTCCTGTGCGGAGGGGGAAGACCTTCATTGCTGCTCCTTCGTTGGAACGGATGCGTTCCGTCCTAACGTAGGTCTCGCTACGCTGGAACGCAACTGTTCCGTCGCGCTGGAAGGACCTCATGCCCCCCAAGAGGAAACCCGCAGGAGCCGCAGTTCCGCAGGCCGGCGTCACAGCGGCCATCGAGCGGGCGATGTTCGACGAACTGCTGGAAAAGGGATACGCGCGGATGTCGATGGAGGCCGTGGCCCGGCGCGCCGGGGTCGGCAAGGCCGCCCTGTACCGCCGCTGGCCCTCGAAAGAGGCGATGCTGGTCGACCTGGTGGGCGACCTCGCCAGGCAGCACATCCCCCATGTGCCCGACACCGGGACACTTGACGGGGACGTCCGCGCCTTTCTCGATACCACGCTGGCGCAGATGCGCGACCCGCAGATCAACAAGATCGCCCTGGACCTGGTCGCCGAGGCCGGCCGGTGCCCGACGCTGGGCGACGCACTCCGTGAGGTCGTTTCCCGGCCCAGGCGCGCGGCCGCCGAGGAGGTACTCGGCCGCGCGATCGAGCGGGGCGACGTGCCCGCAGGGCTGGACCTCCAGCTGGGGATCGACCTGATGATCTCACCGCTCACGTTCCGGCTGGTGATCGCGAGCGGTCCAGTGGACGGGGACTACCTCACCCGGCTGACCAGATCGGTTGTCGCCGCCATCCGCGCGTCCTAAGGCCCCATGAAGAGGTAATGTCCGCTGCCGTGTCCTCGATGGTCTGAAGGAAACTCGCTGTCATCCCAGGCGCACAGCACTCGATGTAACCGAGTGCCGTAGCAGCTGGTCACAGCCACCCGCGCCGTTGTGCCTCGACGCCGGCCTGGAAACGGCTCGTCGCGCCCAGTCGCTCAGTGAGGGCGGTCATGATGCGTTGTACGCTGCGCGTGGAGATGGCCAGCTGGCGGCCTGCGGACTCGTCGGTGTGGCCGTTGGCCAGCAGCCGCAGCAGCTCGCGTTCCTGCTGGTTGAGCCCGTGCTCGTTCCTGGGCGACGCCTCGCCGAGCGGCGTGCCCGCGACCCAGAGCTGCTCGAACAGCGCGATCAGACCGATGATTACGCCAGGGCTGTCCAATTCCAGCGCCCCGGCGTTGGAACGATCGGGGTCGATGGGAACCAGGGCGATCCGGCGATCGACGATGACGAGCCTCAGCGGCAGGGTCGCGGTGGTCCGGCTCTGACCGCCGTGCTCTGCCATCCACCGGGCGTGGGCCAGAGTGGCGGGATCATTGCGGTAACTGTCCAGGTAGATGTTGCGGATGACCACCCCGCGCCGTAATGCCGGCAGGTTGAGCTTCTTTTCCGTGGCTATGGTCTCGGGCCTCTGGGGTCCGGACGGTGTGAGGGACAGGCATTCGGCTTGGGCGTTTTGGGACAGTTCGGCGAGGCGCTCGCGTACCGTGTCCAAGCCGTTGAGCCTGCGGATCGTCTCCGGCTCATCGTGGTCCTCGTACCGGGTGGCGAGGGCGGCAACCGCGGCCCTGGTGGCCTCGATGCGCTGCTGTCTGGCCAGAATCTCGGCCTCGGCCTTGGCCACGAGTGCCTGCAGAGCCGCCTGGGGGCGTACGACATGGAATCCGTCGGCGCTGCCGCGCACCAGCGTGAGATCGACGAGGTGGTTCAGGGCAACGCGCACGGCGTCGGTGCCGACACCTACCCGGGCGGCCAGACCGGCGAGGTCGAGGTGGGGATGGTCCAGCATGGCTCGGTAGACGGCCTCGTCAACGGTAGACAAGCCCAGTGCATCGAGCATCATGTTACCGGCCGCAAGGTTGCGTAGGCTTCACGGGGCCAGATCATGACGTCCCCGTTGGCGTCGTGGAAGCCGCTGATGAGCCGTGCAACGTCGGCGGGAGCCGAACGTGGCGAAGTCTCGTGATCATCACGTTAATCCTCCCTGTGTTGAATTGTGCCACCTCTTGGTCATTTTCCGGAAGGTTGCAAGATCTCCGCATGTCTGGCGCGAATACGCCAGGCAGGATCACGCCAGGCCGATCACGGTGACAGCGCGGTGCGGTGGCCGCATCCTGCGAAGGCAGGCAGTGGCGAGCGGCGTGACGCTCCCACCGCCCCTTCCTCCTCATGACCGGCAAGGGGGCATGACCATGCATGTGCGCACAGCGAGTACCGGACGGCGAACGGCTGCCGTCGCGGTGAACGGGTTCGGCTGGGACGGCCCCTGAAGGAGCCCGGCCGCGTCCGATGATGATGGCAGTTGTCTGGGTCGGGCCGCTCCGCGCGGCCTGCGCCCTGCCTCCCCACCAATTCACCGACCTCATGTGGCGGCATGCGACCGATGATGACGGAATCCAGCACCTTTGTGTCAGGACCGCTCAGGACCAACTGATGGTCTTCGGATTTCTCATGGCCGACAGTGAGCCGCAGGCTCGCACCACGCTCAGGAACCTCGCGCAGAAGGCGATCAGCAGCGAGCCGCGGCTGCGGCTTTGGCGCCTCATCTGAAGCCGGAACCACCGCTCAATCCAGGAAGGAACTTCATCATGCTCGAAGACGTCCGTCACCGCCTCGCAGCCGGCACTCTCGGCGTTCTCGCCACCGCCACGCTCGGCGCCGTCGCGTCGAGTCCAGCGTACGCCGCCACTCCTCAGGAGGTGTCCACCGCCGACAGCGCACAGTCGGATATCCGCGCCGCCCTGGCGATGGTCACGGCCAGCAGCACTGCCACCGCCACCGCCGACTCCGTCGCCTGCATCGTCGCAAGCTGAGCCGTAGGAGGACGATCGTGCCGTTCGCTTCCGACGCCCTGCACGTCGACTGCCACGCCCACAGGATCTATCCGTACGTGGGCTGCAACGCGCTGATGAACCTGCTGCTCCCGCGCATCCGGCGCGAGTGCCCCGACCTCATCAGGCAGTTCGCCAGATCCATCGTCACCCTGGCCCCGGACAGCCACGCGATCGTCCTCGAAGCGGCCCCCGACCTCGCCCCGATCATCGGCGAACCGGGCGAGATCCCTTTCACCGCCGACGGCCGCGACGAGGGACTCCACCACCGCACCCGAACAACGTGGCTGGCCCACGCGATGGTGGAGTTCCTGCGGCTGTGTTGGCGGGACGGGGAGCGTGTCGTGTTCATCAATGTGGATCACGCAGATCCGCTCCAGCGGGAGTTCCTCGACATCCTCATCCGGCGCATCCGCCCGGACCAGGCCCGCATCGTGCTGCAAGGGCACGGGCCGAGCCCAGGCCCGGACGTCGTCAGCCCCGACGCCCACGCCGAGCGTGCGGTCGAGTTGCTGCGGCTGGGGCGCAGGTCGCTGGAGCTCACTCTGGTTCCGTACCACTTCGAACGCAGCTCGGCGGAGCCCGGCCGCATCGTCGAGGCGCTGTCGGAGGCCGCCCGCTATTACTCGGTCGTCGGCTTCTACGAGATCGCCATGCGGCTGGCACGCGCAGCCCTGCTGCACTCGCCGCGGGACGGCCTGGTCGAAGGCCGCATGCACCGGGTGGTCATCACCTCGCTGATGATGCTGGGACGGCTGCGGGAAGCCGAGGCGCTCTGCGTCGAACTCCAGCAGCGCAACACCAATCCGGTCACGCTGCTCAACTGCGCGAACGTCAGGGCACTGATGCACGCTCGCCTGCACAGTCCGCAGGAGCGCGACTACGAGATCGGGGCACGGCAACTGGAGGAGTGCCTGCGGCACCTGCGCGACGTCCCCGAATGCCTGGACCCGGTCGCGAACACCATTTTCGTCGACACGAACCTGCGCGCGCTGCTCGAACTGCGTGCTGGACGGCCGGACAAGTCCATGCGGTTGCTGCGCGCGGGGCTGCGCGACCTGAAGCGCGACTGCCCGGACCTCTACTCCAGTGAAGCCGCGCTGTACTTTCAGAACGTCGGGCGCCTGCACTACCGTGCCCGCAGGTACGCTCTCGCGGCCGAGGCGTTCTCCGAGGCCCTGGAGCACGAACCGCTGTCTCCCGAGAGCTACTTCGAACGCGGCAACAGCTGGCGGGCCGCCGGGGACCATGTCCAGGCCGTACGCGACTACGAACTGGCCGTCGTCGCCGGACCGGCGTACCCGCAGATCCACTTCAATGCCGCTCTGTCGTACGCGTCGATGAGTCGCGACGAGGAGGCCGTCGCAGAATACGGCAAGGCGCTGGAGCTCGATCCCGCCTATGTGGACGCCTTACTCAACCGTGCCAACCTGCACTATGCGCGTGGCCGGTTCCTCGAGGCCGGGCAGGACGTGCGACGAGGTCTCGCATTGAGCCCCGGCCACCCCGGACTGCTGTGCACGCTCGGACTGCTTGAGCTGCGGGATCGCGACCACCGGGCCGCGCTGGCCGCGTTCACCGCGGCGCTCGCCGCCCGCCCTGCGATGACCGAAGCCCTGATCAACCGTGCCTCCACCTGGTTCGACCTGGGGCATGCCGAGCAGGCGATCAAGGACCTCACCCGCGCGCTGTCGATCAGGCCTGACGCTACCGCCTACTTCAATCGGGGGCTGATACACCAATTCATGGGGCGGTGGCAGGAGGCGATCGACGACTACGACCGTGCGCTGCTCTACGAGAATGCCGACACGGCCGCTGTCACCCGCCGCCGCGATGACTGCGCACGCACGCTCGCGGACGTTCCTGAAACCGGTGCTCACGTCCGAGAAGCGTCTTGACGGCGATCGCCGGTGTTGCGACGCCGCGCGGGCGGCTTCACGGCTGTCTCCAGTGGATGCATGACTTCAACGAACGCTGAAAGAAGCAGGATGCCACTCCCCGTGTTTGCTCGGACCGCACCGTGGCGACGCCGGCGCTCCTGCGGGTCACCAGGGGCTGTGGTGAGCCAGGTTCACCGTCAGCGCGGCCACGGCTAGAAGAAAGAATGCGGCCCAGTTTGCGAGCTTGTAGTAGCGCACCCTCAGGTGGGCGACCAGGGCGCAGATGAAGAACAGGACAAGCCCGACCGCAGCGGCCGTTCCGATCAATGGCACGGCGGGGCCGACCAGCAGTCCGAGCGCGCCTGCGGCCTTGAGGGCGCCCAGCGGGAACATCCATGACAATGGCACGCGCTTTATCTTCATGACGGCGATGACCTGCTCGTTGCCGGAGAAATCCAGGTAGGCGGCATAGCAGTTTGCGATCGCGGTCAAAAGGGTTACTGCGATATAGGCAACAGACATGGGATCCTCACTTGAGGAGTGGACTAACAGGGTTCAGAGCGGGTTGTCAGGTCGGACACGCAAGACAAATGCCGTTGGACCACCGCCATAGCGTGGGTAGGTGGGGTGATGGTTTCCATGCCGCAACGTCCGCCAGCATGTCCAGCACAGGTTGAACCGCGTCGGTGTTGACCGGTCCGGGCAACACGCTGTTGACGGTTATTCCACGCGGGGCCACCTCGCGGGCGAAGGCCCGTACCAGTTGCTCACCTGCCGCCTTGCTTGCCGAATAGAGAGCGGTGAACGGGTCTTTCCAGCGGGTGGCCGCGGAGGAGATGTATACGATCCTGCCGTTGTCGCGCACGCGCGTCGCCGCCTCCCGGAACGCGACGAACGTGGTGTGGGAATTGGCCGCGAATGTGTTCGTGTAGTCGTCGTCCGCTGCCTCGGCGATCGGTCCGTGCGAGTACCCGTAGGCGTTGTGCACGAACACGTCCAGACCGCCGTACTCGCGTTCCGCCGCCTCGAAAAGCGCCCGTAGCTGCGCGGGATCGGCCACGTCTGCTTCCACCACTATGGCCTGCCCACCGGTGCCTCGATTTCGGATACAACCTGTCCGGCGGCCTTGGCGTTGCTTTTGTAATTGATGACGACCCTCGCCCCATCAGCGGCCAGGCGCAGGGCGATGGCCCGGCCGATGCTTCGCCCGCTTCCGGTGACGACGGCGATCCGGTCTGGGGTGGTCCATGGCAAGAAACCTTCTCCTTCACTGAAATGCTGGATAGTCACGAGCGACTAAGTCGTCGTTCGGGGCACCGAACCAGGAGCGAAGGGCGTTGCCCAGGTCCTGGAGTCCGCTGGTCCAGCACACGTAGCCGTCCGGCCGGACCAACATTCCTCTCGTCGGGATGTCCTCGTGAGGGACGGCATGGATATGGTCGATCCGGTCGGCCCATAGCCTCGCGTGTGGCGAAAACTGTTCAGAACGAGTGAAGTCGAGCAGCAACCCGCGTCCGCTGTAGAGCAGCGAATGCGCCCTGTGGCGTTCCCCGTCCACGGTCACATCGAACTCGGGCATGCGCATGCCCACCAAGGGGTCCTCTGCCGCCCCGGCGATGTCGTAGCGGATGCCCAGCCCGGTCATCATCCCCGCCATCCACCGCATGGCCTCGGGCACCCGCAGAAGTTCGGCGAGCAATCCCCGCGCCGCCGGCAGATCCGGGTTGTCCGTGCCCGCCCAGTCCATCAGCAGACCTTGTGTCTGGGTGTTGGCCAGCACGCGAGCGCCGACCGGGTGCCGTTCGGTGTGATAGGTGTCCAGCAGCCCGTCCGGTGCCCAGCCGTGCACCGCGCCGGCCAGCTTCCACCCGAGATTGAAGGCGTCACCAAGGCCGGTGTTCACGCCTTGCCCGGCAAGGGGCAGGTGGATGTGCGCGGCGTCGCCGACGAAGAACACCCGTCCCACGCGATAGGCGGTGATCTGTCGGGCGGAGTCGTCGATGCGGGCGGCCCGGCGTATTCCGACAAGCTCGACCTCATCACCGTAGACCGCATACAGCGCGGCACGCAGTTCGTCCGCGGTCACCTCGGCGTCCTTGGGCACCGCTGGTCCCGGGCCGCTGACAACCAGCCGACGCACGCGCTCTTCCAACGGGAACTGGATGGCCCAGTGCCCAGACCGACCCCGCATCAGTCCCTGCCGGGTACTCCCGGGACCAGCCAGAACAGTTTCGGCGGTCACTGAGGTCGAGGTGCCTCGGCGCCCGGGGAAATCCAGGCCGAGGATCTTGCGGATCGTGCTGCGCCCGCCGTCAGCAGCCACCAGGTAGTGCCCGCGGTGCCGCACCACGCCATCGCGGCCGTGAGCCGTCACCGTGACCCCGTCGGCATCGGCCGTCATGTTGACCACCTGCTGCCTGCGCAGAACGGGGACACCACCGCCGACCAGGCGGGCTTCGAGGAATTCCTCGATCTTGCCCTGCGGAACGTTGTAAGCGGGGTGGCGTGTCGGCCACACACGGTAGTCAACCGGAAGACCGGCGAAGTGACCGATCTCCGTCCTGGGGAAATCACCGGTCGCCAGCAGCGGTTCAAGGAGCCCGCGATGGTCGAACAGTTCGGCCGTGCGCGAATGGATCACCCCCGCCCGTGACATCGGATTGCGTTCGGGCAACGTGTCCAGCACCATCGGGCGTGCCCCGGCCAGCGTCAGCTCGGCTGCGGTCATCAGCCCCGTCGGGCCCGCACCCACCACGATCACGTCCACCGTCGTCATACGGGTCCTCCCTTGATCTCGACGACACCTCCACTCTTCCGAAGGGGTGCGGCAGATTCCGCTCAGCCCCGATCAGCACCGCTGGTTTCGACATGACTTACCGTCCTCAGAGTGAGATCCGACTCTTTCGACGACCTTGACCGTCAACTCGCCCACACGCTGCAGATCAACCCCCGGGCACCGTTCAGCCGGATCGCCGCCGTCCTTGGCGTGTCGGACCAGACCGTCGCGCGCCGCTACACGCGCCTACGCTCCAGCGGAACCCTGCACGTTCGGGGACTGACTGACCCGTACCTGCACGCCAGCGCCCCGTGGTTCCTTCGCGTACGCTGTGCGCCGATCGCGGCGACCTCGATAGCCGACGCCTTGGCCCGACGCGACGACACCGCCTGGGTCCGCCTGACCTCCGGTGGCACCGAAATCGTGTGCATGGTGACCAGCCACACCGGCACCAGCGAATCCCTGCTGCTCGACCTACTTCCCCGCACCCCCCGCGTCGAAGGTGTTACCGCGCACTACCTACTACGCACCTTCTCCCGCGGCCTGCACCGCATGATCGCCGACCACAGCGGCCTCACCCCTGACCAGATCCGATCACTTCAGCCAGACGACACCATGCACATCAGCCGACCAAGGGCACTTGATGACTTGGATCGGCTGCTCCTGCAAGCCTTGGCCGACGACGGCCGTACCGGGCTCGCTGAACTGGTCGCCATCACCCGCTGGTCACGCGACGCCGTACGTCGGCGATTGACCGAGCTGACCCAAAGCGGCACCTTGTATTTCGACATCGACGTCGACCACCGACTGTTCCCCGCCATCGCCGCATGGACCGTGCTGTGGCTGTCTGTCGAACCCGCAGCGCTCGATATTGTCGGCAATGCCCT
The DNA here is from genome assembly GCF_039535785.1 of Nonomuraea helvata. Classification (NCBI taxonomy): domain Bacteria; kingdom Bacillati; phylum Actinomycetota; class Actinomycetes; order Streptosporangiales; family Streptosporangiaceae; genus Nonomuraea; species Nonomuraea helvata. The sequence goes on along the minus strand of NZ_BAAAXV010000001.1, from coordinate 3,266,750 downwards.
CGCCGGGCACTCCGAGGTCGCCTACGCCGCAGCCACCACCGGCCCGACCAACATCTACGCCAGCGTCGCATGCTCCAACGCGCCAGCCCTGTACGACTATCTCACCTGCAAGATCGCCCCGCTCCCCGGCATCCGTCACCTGGAAACCGGACCCGTCCTACGCAACATCAAGAGCAACCGATAGCAGATCTCCCGCCGCGACGAGCTTGTCACTTCAAGTGTGTAAAGATCCTTTCTGGGTGATGGAGAACCCTCTTTACCTGATCCGTCCTGGGTAGGCGAGATCGAGTTCGATGAGTGCTTCTCTCCAGCCGATGGTGCGTTGCCCCTCGATGAGGCGGGCGGTGCTGGGCGAGTTCTTGATCTTGCCGGTTTTCTCCTTGTGGGAGGCGCGTTCGCGGGCGCGTTTGTCCTCGATGTTGATGATGGCCAGCCACAGCAGCTTGACCACGGCGTCGTCGCCGGGGAAGTGCCCGCGGGCCTTGGTGACCTTGCGCAGTTGGTAGTTCAGGGACTCGATGCCGTTGGTGGTGTAGAGCAGCTTGCGCACCGCGGGGGAGAAGGCGAAAAACGGGGTGAACCGGTCCCAGGCGGCCTCGAACACGCGGGCCGCTTGCGGGTATTTCGTGCCCCAATCGGAGGCGGTGAAGTCGGCCAGGGCGTCGAAGGCGGCCTCGGCGCTTGGCGCGGTGTAGATCTTCTTCAGTTCGGCGGCCACCCCCGCGCGGTCGCGGCGGGCCACCGGCCGTAGCGCATTCCTGATCATGTGAACGACGCAGGTTTGCACGGTGGTGTACGGGAACGCCGCGTGGATGGCGTCTTCGAAGCCGGCCAGGCCGTCGGTGCAGGCGATGAGGATGTCGCGCACGCCGCGGTTGCGCAGATCGGTCATCACCGCGTTCCAGAATCGGGACGACTCGCCGGCGGTGGCATGGTCGAGCGGGGTCTTGGCCAGCCAGATGCCCAGGACGTGCTTTTCGCCGTCGGCGTCGATGCCGATGGCCAGGTAGGCGGGTTTGGCCTGCACGCTGTGGTTGTCGCGCACTTTGACCACGATGGCGTCCAGGAACACCACCGGGTAGATCGCCTCCAGTGGCCGTGCCTGCCAGGCGCGGACTTCTTCCAGCACGGCGTCGGTGATGTTGGAGATAGCCTCGTGCGACAGTTCGACCTCATAAATCTGGCGCAGGTGGTGCTGGATGTCGCGCACGCTCATGCCGTGCGCGTACAGGCTGATGATCATGTCGTCCAGGCCGCCGGAGATGCGGCCGGCGCGTTTGGGCACCAGCACCGGCTCGAAGGTGCCGGCCCGATCGCGTGGCACGGCCAGCCGGACCGGGCCGACCCCGGTCTGCACGGTTTTGCCGATCTTGCCGTTACGTGAGTTGCCCGTCCCGTGGCCGACCGGATCGTGCTTGCCATAGCCCAGATGGCTCGACAGCTCGGCCTCCAGCGCGCGTTCCAGCACCGCTTTGACCAGCTCGCCCAGCATCGAGCCCTCGCCGGTCAGGCGCAGCCCGCCCTTGCCGTCTTTCGATCGCTCCAGCAGCAGGTCCAGCACCTGATCGCCGAGCAACTCCCGCAGCGGCACCTGACCTTCAAGAAGGGGGGATTTTTCCCCGCCATGATGAGCAGCCCGTGCCAAGCCTCCCGCCTGCTCGTGGTCTGGTGTGAAAGTGGTACTCAGAGCCGATGATCCCCGCGTGTTCGTCATGATGGACGCTCCCCCCGAAGCGTTAAGATGATCTACCTTGGCTCATTTACCCATAGTGATCGTTTCCACACTTAGAGTGATACCCCCGCCGCGACAGGCAGGTGATTTTGCTGGTGAGTCACCGACAAAACCAGGCAGCGAACGACAGGGCCGTAGGCAGGAGCTTCTGCTGGCTCAGGCGGTGTCATCGAGCTGGTCGGCTGATGGTCGGCGACGTAGAACTCCTCGCGAGCCGGCAGGGTCGGACCGCACCGGTGCTCCCAGGAGCGGCGTACGCCGCCGAGTTCTTCCAACTGGCTGGTGGTGCCGAGTTGGTCGACGGCTGTTGTCATCGCGGCCTTGCAGCTGGTCTGGATGGCGAGGATGCGCCGCGCGACGTTGGTGGACGCCAAGACGGCGTGATCGGTGCAGCTGGGGGCTTGAGGCCAGGGCCTCAATGAGGGGGTGGGAAACGATCGAGGGAGACGAGATGCTCCTTCGTCGGGAAGTAGCGGAAGAAGGTGGCGGGGGATATCTCGGCGGCTTCGGCGATCTGCTCGACGGTGGTGGCGTTGAGGGAGGCCTTGCCGAGCCGTTCGGGGTGTCCAACACCCACGTGTACTTTCCCGGCAACTTCGTCGAGTTGGTGGCCGTCCATCCACGAGATCGGCCGCGTGTCCGGCAGAGCCCGTCCGATCCCGCTGCAGGTGCCCGACGACAAGCTGCCGGGGCTGGTGGCCGCCACCGCCGCAAACATCACGTCCTTTCTCCAGCGTTTCCAGGGGCTCCACATCATGATCGCCAACGCGCTGGACATTGACAGCGTCGCCGCGCTGCTGGCAGCCACCGGCGTCGGCCACGGCGGCGTGCACGCCATCCAGCGGCCCGTGGAGACCAGCGCAGGGACCAAGATGAAGCCCGCTCGCTACCTTGAGATCTCCGATCCCGATCTGCCTGCAGGGTGCGTGCCAGAAGGCAGGATCGGGTTTCCCGAGAACACCCCCGTCGAAGCGCCCCAGGACCAGCGGCACACCGACCATCCCAATGGTGCAACCGGTCTGGCCGAATGCGTGCTGTGCGTCGCCGACTCGGCGTTGCCCGAGCTGGAGCAACGCTACGGTAGAACTTCGGCCAGGCGCGGGACAGCCCACTAGCTAGTACCGCGCGCAGGCGCGGCGCGCTGCTGCCCGGTGAGCGTCCGGCGGCACTGCCGGCATTCGTCGCCTACACGGTGTCGGTACGCGGCATCGCCATCACCCAGCGGTTCCTGCGCGCCAACGACATCCCGGTCACCCGAACTGGTCCCGGAGAGATGTTCGTGCCCGCCTCCGCTGCCCTGGGCACCGCGATCATCTTTCGCCAGGATGACTGAGACAGAAGGCCGAGAGCGCCACCGACAAGGAGCGAGCCCGCCAGCACCCCAAGCCGGTCCGGCCCTCGGCCATCCTGGCCGCCGCGGTGGCGACACTGCTGGAGATCACCGAGTATGGCGAGGAACTGGGGCTGGAGCAGTTGTGGGAGGCGATCGATGCGATCGTGCCGCGCCGGGAGCTAAAAGAAGCGGTGGCCGCGGTGACCGGGATGGCACCATCGCCCGGCGCCTGCCGGGTTCAGGCCGGTACGCCACACGCTGACCCGCCGGCTGGCCGCCTACTCGGCGAACCTGACCCTGCTGATCGTCTGCGCGTCGGAGGAGCCGGTCCGCGTCTCGTCGATCCTGCCCGGCCCCGACCACTTGGAGCAGTGGTCCTCGCTTAGCCACCTGTGGAAGGGGCAGCTCGGGCAGGAGGGCTGGACCGGGCTGGTCACCGCGCTGGCGGCGCACCGCGTGGTCGAGGACGGCAAGGAGGACGTCGTGCTCGGAGGCGGCGGAGACCGGCGGCATGGGCGACGTCGTCGTCGCGGTCGCCACCGGCCACTCGCCCCGCCACCGGCGGCTGCTCGACCTGCTGGTGCGGGCCCTGGGGGAGGGCCGCTTCCTGCCGTACCGGGACCGCCTGGCGATCCTGGAGGAGCTGGTGCGGACGGTCGCCGTGCGCTCGCCCGCCATGCACCGGGCGCTCGGGGCGATGTGGGCCGAGGACGGGGCCGACCACGCGCAGCTGCGGCCGCTGCTGCGCGCCATGCTCGCCGACCCGGCCGACCGGATGGGCACGTGGGAGCTGCTCGTCAAGGCCGGCATTCCGGAGACGGCGCTCTGGGAGATCCAGGGTCTAGACTGAGCCGCCCTCGGCGTGGACGGGCAGCTCGACGGTGATCGTCAGCCCGCCCTCGTCCCTGGGCGTGGCCGTGACCGTGCCGCCGTGCGCCTCCGTGATCACCCGTACGATCGACAGGCCCAGCCCGCTGCCCCGGTCCGAGCGGAGCCGGTCGCCGTGCAGCCGCCGGAACGGCTCGAAGATCGTTTCGATCTCGTACGGCGGCACCTGCAGCCCCGTGTTGGCCACGACCAGCTCGACCCGGTCGGCCCGCCGCCGGGTCGTCACCCACACCTCGCCCTTCGGGTGGTTGTGCCTGATGGCGTTCTCCACGAGGTTCTGCACCAGCCGCTCCACCAGCACCGCCTCGCCCGCCGTCGGAGCGGGGTCGAGCAGCCGGTGCATGGTCACCTCCCGCTCGGCCGCCTCGGCCGCCGCCTGGTCCAGCACGTGCTCGGCCACGTCCGTCAGGTCGAACGGCCGCCGGTCCAGCACCGCCCGCTCGCCCTCGGTCAGCGCCAGCAGGCCGTCGATGAGTCGCTCGTGGCGGGCGTTGACCAGCAGCAGCGACTCGCCGAGCCGCTTGACGTCCTCGGTCGCGTCCGGCCGGCGCACGGCGACGTCCACGAGCGTCCTGTTGATGGTGAGCGGGGTGCGCAGCTCGTGCGAGGCGTTCGCGACGAACCTGCGCTGCCCGTCGAACGAGCGCGCGAGGCGGTCGAGCATCACGTCGTAGCTGTCGGTCAGCTCCTTGATCTCGTCGCGCGAGCCCTTGTACCCGATGCGCTCGCTCAGGTCGTGATTCTGGACGATGCGGCGGGCGGTGTCGGTGACGTTCCTGAGCGGGATGAGCACCATGCCGGCCGTCCGCCAGCCGGCCCCGAACGCCAGCCCCGTGCCGCCGAGCACGGCCAGCACACCGGCGTTACGCAGGTTGTCGAGGACGTCGGTCCGGTAGGTGGCGTGCACCGCGAGCCCGAAGCTCCGGGCGAGCTCGTAGTCCTCGGGTTCAGTCGACCAGAAGGCGTTCTGGGGGGTGAACACCGACGCCCGGTACTGCAGGGTCGTCCGGGCGACGAAGAAGACAGCGGTCACGGCGAGAGTGCCGATCACGAAGAAGACGCCCGCGCAGGCCAGCGCGAACCGCAGGCGCATGCTCATGGGATGCGATATCCCGGTCCCGGCACGGTCTCGATGACCTGGGGCTCGCCTAGCTTCTTGCGCAGTTTCATCATCGTCGTGCGCACCGTGTTCGTGAACGGGTCGATGTGCTCGTCCCACACCTTCTCCAGCAGCGTCTCGGCCGAGACCACCGCGCCCTGGGCGCGCAGCAGCTCGGCCAGCAGGCCGAACTCCTTGCGGGCGAGCGGCACGTACCTGCCCTCCCTGAACACCTGCCGGTGCGCCCAGTCCAGCCGCACCCCCGCCCGCTCCAGCATCGGCGGGTCGGCCCGTCTGGCCCGCCGCCCGAGCGCGTGCACCCGGGCCACCAGCTCCTCGAACGCGAACGGCTTGGGCAGGTAGTCGTCGGCCCCCAGCGACAGCCCGGCCACCCGGGCCCGCACGTCGCCCGCGGCGGTCAGCATGAGCACCCGCACCAGCCAGCCCCATTCCAAGCCGACGACCGTTGCGCCAAGTCTCGCGGCCATGCCGGCAAGCCAGGAACCGAGAAAGCCGGAGTGTCCGGTCATCAAGATCCGCGTGCCGTCCAGTGTGTCCAGTCGATAGTCCGCCATTGCGGCCTTTCCGTCAGGGGGATGAATCAGACCAGGCCCTTGTGATAGGCAGCAGCCTGGATCTTGTAGAGCTCCGCGTAGTGCCCGTCCTTGGCCATGAGCTCCTCATGAGAGCCCTGCTCCACGAGATGCGATCCGTCGAGCATGATGATCAGATCCGCCATTCGCACTGTTGAGAACGGGTGTGAAACCAGCGGCGTGATCCCACCGATACTGGCCTCTGCGCTTGACCGTGCCAGGGCGGCGTACCGCGCGAAGAGGGCGTGTTCCGCCTCCACGTCCATCGCGGACGTCGGCTCGTCGAGCACCGTCAGCAAGGAGTCCTCGCGTATGAAGCCGCGGGCACAACTGGATCAGTACGAACGCCGCCCCGGTCGCGACCAATGGCTGCGTGAGTGGCAGATCCTGTTCCACGGCGCCCGACCAGCTGCCCTATCAGGACGGTCAGTACGGCCGGCCACACCCCGGACAATGACCAGCAGCCACCAGGAGCCGGCAAGTCCCACGTGCACCTGCGAGAGGAAGGTGAAGAACACAATCTCGTTGCGCTCACGAATCCGGGCGATCACCAAGCACCCTTGCTGATGTGTGTTCTCTTCATGTCAATGTCTTTCCTTTGGCGGAGCCGTGCGGCGCCGGTGAAATGAGCATGGGGCTGACGAGGGTGGTCAACGGTCGCGTACGAAGCAGACCACTGCGAAGAGCTCCCCGATGAGTGCTGCGGGCCTGCCGCCAATGAACAGTCGGTAGGTCCGGCAAGCCCCGACGACCGGCCCGCCGGCCGCCCGGTGCGAGCCCTCTGCGACGTCATCGTCCAATGGGTCCAGGTCTCGTCCTCCCGCAACAGCCAACCGCCGAGCGGTTCGCGGAAGGTCTCGACCCGGTACTGCCGGAGCAGCCTGCCGAACGGTTCCAGGTCTGCGTTCCGCGCTGCGCAGCGAGTCCATGACCGCCTGCCCGATGCCGTCGGCGGCCCCGGTCAGCAGGGCGGCACGTCCGGCGCTCATGCTCGGGCGTCGCCACGTACTGCGATGACGGCCTCGATCTCCACGGTGAGCTCCGGGGCGGCGAGTGCGGCGACGACGGCCAGGGAGTGCGCCGGGACGTCGCCGTCGGGATACCACTCGGCGAAAACCTCGTTCCGGGCGGCGAAGAAGCCAGGCAGATGCTCGGTGCCCGATATGAAGGTCAGCAGCTTCACCACATCGTCCGGCGTCGCCCAGAACTCGTCGAGTACGGACCGCAGATTGGCGAACACCTGCCGGGTCTGCGACTGCGCATCCGGGCCCGCGAGTGAGCCGTCTCGCAGGTTCCCCACCTGTCCCGAGACGAACACCAGCGTGGTGTTCTCCGGCACTGTGGCCACGTGACTGTAGCTGCCGATGGGTGTCGGCACGCCGACCGGGTTCCAGCGCTTGGGCATCTCGCTCACCTCATTGATCAAGTGCGGTACGTGCTCGGGACTGAGATGTGGTTCATGCCCACACCGCGTCGGGGACGAGCTCGCGTGCTCCGTCCTCGGTGATGACGACCGGGCCGCCGATCATCGCTGACTCGCCGCCGGCGCGACGGATCGCCACGTGGACGGCGACGACGGCGCCCGCGGTGATGGTGCGGTCCGTCTCGTGGAGCAGGCGCGGGTGCTCGGGGGTGTCGCAGCCCAGCCCGTGGCCGAAGTCGTACTCCTTGAACTCGAGCAGCCCGTGCTCGTCGAGGACGGCGTCGCCCGCCGCGACCACCGCCGTGACGGCACGGCCTGGACGCAGCGCGTCGATCAGCGCCGCGCGTGCCGCACGCGCCGCGTCGATCGCCCGGAGGTCCACGGGGCGCGGGGTGGTGGGCGGGAGGGTGGTGTTGACGTGTGTGAACGCGCCGGAGGCGTACAGGCTGACCTCCAGGCCGACCTGCTGGCCCGGGCCGACCGTGACACCAGACGCCTCGGTGATGACCGCGCCGTCCCCGATGCCGACCAGGCACAGGCAACGCAGCGCTCCCGCGGCGCGGGCCGCCGCCTCGACTCGCGCGGCGATCTCGTAGTCCCGTTCGCCCACGACCGCCGTGTCTCCCGCGGCGCGCAGTGCCAGTTCGCCGATGCGGGCGGCGTGGGTGAGCAGCCGCAGCTCCGGCTCAGTCTTGCGCTCGCGGGTCTCCAGGGCCCACGCCGCTAGGTCGACATGCCGGATCAGCCTCCTCGCCAGCCCGCCCAGGAGGGCGGGGGTCCGCTCGTCGACGACGAGGTCGCCGGCCAGCAGGCCGATCCGATCGATCCCCTCGGGCACCAGATCGAGCGGGGATGACATCGGCATGGTGTGCAGGCCGTACCGGCGCGCGCGCTCAATCTCGAAGGGGAACTCCACGCCCAGGGTGGGCGGGCCGGCCACGGGCAGCCACAGGGCAGCGCTGTTGGAGATGAAGCCCGGCGCGTAGCCGGTCAGCCAGGTGACGGCCGACCGCCTGCGGGAGCACACAAGGGCCCCCTGGACATCCAGCCGACGGAGGTGCTCCTGCAGTTGGGCGCGCCTGGCGGCGCTCGCCACGACTGCGGTGTCGTCGATGGTCCCGGGGGCAAAGGCCGTCGTCATGCGGTCTTCGCACCTCCCAGCGCGTTCGCGACTCGTTCGACATCGGAGCTGTTATTGAAGTAGTGGAAGCCCACCCGCAGCCGATCGCCGAGCAGGGTCGCGCGGACGCCGTCTCGCGCCAGGCGGGCCCGGACCGCGTCCGGATCGGTGACGCGTACCACCGCGATGTGGCTCTGGGAGCTGGGGAGGGGGGTGCCGACCTTCGTCTCGGCCACGTGGGCCCGGAAGTCGGCGGCCAACCGTAGGCAATGGCGCTCGACCTGCTCGGCGTCGAGGTCGAGCAGGAGGTTCAGCGCGGGCAGCGCGCCGACCCAGGAGAGCCAGGCGGGCGAGGTGTCGCAGCGTGCCGCGCTGTCAGCGCGGACGTACGGCCCGCCGAAGAACCCGTAGGGCGGCTCGGTGGACCTCCAGCTCGGCAGCAGGGGAACCAGTTCGTCGATGTGCTCGGGCGCTGTCACCAGCCAGGCGGCCCCGCGCGGGCACAGCATCCACTTGTAGCCGTGCACGGCGAGGTAGTCGGGACGCACCCGCTCCATGTCGAGGTGGAGCGCGCCGAGCGACTGGGTCGCGTCGACGAACAGGCGGGCGCCCACGCCGTCGGTGGCCTGGCGCAGCGCCGGCAGGTCGGCGCGGTGGCCGTCGATCGACAACACGTCGCTGACGGCGAGCAGGACGGTGCGCGTGTCAAGCGCGGCCACGAGGTCCTCGGTACGGGTGTGGCCGTCCCTGGGCGGCACCAGCACCACCTCGTGTCCGGCGGCCTCCAGTTGGCACCAGGGGAAGAGGTTGCTCCGGAACTCCTGGGCGGACACCACGATCCGTCCCGGCGGCAACGACCTGGCGACGGTCGCGGCGGCCTCGGCGGTCGAGCCCATTACGGCGATCCGTTCCTCGGCGATGCCCAGCAACCGGGCCACAGATCTCTTGCTGGCGGCGGGGGCGCGGTCCCATTCCCGCCAGTCGAACTCCCCGTAGAGCCACGAGTCCAGGGCCGCCTGCAGCGCGTGCACGACGCCGAGCGCGGCGGGCGGGCTCGCCGGCGTGTCGAGCCAGACGTGGCGCTGCAACGCGGGGAAGTGTGACCGGAACTGCTCGGAGCTGAGCATGTGATCCTTCCTCAGCGGATGTGTGGGTATGACGCCTGTTCGGCGGTTGGCAGCATGACCCTCGCCGAGGGCATCGGCTCAAGGAACGCTTGCCTTTTTTCGCTATAGTCGAAAACTTGCTTCGACGGTCCCGTGATTTGCCGGCTCGCGGCATAGCGTACGGTCATGGGCGCCGACCACGAGGACCCTGTCGACAGAGGCCTCCTACGGCCTCCGAGCCACCAGCCTGAGAGCCCAGCATGACCGACACAGCCCCACCGCCGCCCGCCACCGAGAACGCCGAGATCAGCGAGGACGCCGACTACGCCGAGGACGGCAGCCTTCAGACATTGCTGCGCGGTCTCGACGTGTTGCAGGCCGTCGCCCGCATGGGCGGCCAGGCCACGGCCAAGAGCCTCAGCCGGCAGCTCGACCTCAGCCTCGGCCGCTGCTACCACATCCTGCGCACGCTCAAGGCGGCCGGCTACATCGTGCGACTGCCCGGTGGGCGAGTCGACGTCGGCCCGCACGGCGCCGCCCTCGGCAGGCAGCTCGGTGCCAGGTTCGAGCCCCTTCCCGAGCTGTTCGCTGTCTTGGCCAGGCTGCACGCCCGGACGCGGGAGACCTCCTACGTCAGCGGCTGGCATCACGGCGTCATCACCCTGTTGCAGTTCATCGCCGGTGAGCAGGCGCTCGGTGTGCGCGGCCTCGACGTCGGCTACACCGACGACCTGCACGCCCGCGCCTCCTGCAAGGCGGTGCTGGCGCACCTGCCGCGCGAGCAGATCGAGATCATGTTCCGCGGGGTCGAGCTCCGGCGGCTGACCGCGCACACCCACGGCGACGTCGACAGCCTGACCGTGGAGCTCAGCAACATTCGGCGGCAGGGCTTCGCGCTCGACCTGGAGGAGTTCAGCGAAGGCATCTGCTGCGCCTCCGCCGCCTACTTCGATCATGATGGTGCTCCGGCGGGCTCGTACACGGTGTCGGTGCCCGTCACGCGGTTCAGAGCCACCCAGCGTGACCTGATCGCCGCGGTACAGGAGGTCGCCGCCATCGCGACAAACCTCCTGCGCGGTCATCACCTCGCCGTGCCCGGCCGCGGCTGACCGGCTACCCGCGCCGGCGTACGGCCGCGGCCGGCTTCGGCCGGCGGAAACCGGCGCTCTCCCCGCCGTCCACCGCGATGGCCACGCCGTTGACGTAGCCGGCCCCATCACTCAGCAGCCAGGCGACCACGCCGGCGACCTCTTCCGGCCGGCCGAGCCGCCCTGCGGGGATCTGTGCCGTGACGGCCGCGCGCAGTTCGTCGTCGGCCTGGACTCTCGCCATCATCCGGGTGGCGATCTGTCCGGGGCACACGGCGTTGAAGCGGATCACGTCGCCGTGTTCCAGGGCGAGCGACCTGGTCAACGCGATGATCCCGGCCTTGGCCGAACTGTAGGCCGACAGATCCTCGGCCCCGACCAGACCGGCCACGGAGGCCACGCTCACCACCGCGCCACGCCCGGCCGTGAGCCCGGCCAGGCAGGCGTGCGTGAAGGAGAAGACGCTGTGCAGGTTCACGTCGTGGAGTCGCCGCCATGTCGTCTCGTCGCTGTCGGCGAACCGCACCCGGGCGGTCTGGCCGGCGTTGTTCACCAGAGCGTGGAGCCGCCCCCGGCCGATCTCCAGGGCTGTGCCGACGACTCGATCGACGTCCTGGCGTACCCGCACGTCACTGGCGACGAACTCGGCGCGCGGGATCTCCGCCGTCACCCGGGCCCCGGCCTCGGCGTCCGTGTCGGCCACTACGACGGTGAAACCGTCATCGGAGAGCCGTCGCACGCACGCCAGTCCGATGCCGTTGGCGCCGCCGGTGACGACGGCCACCCGCGCGCCGCCGGTCATGCGGCGACCCCGGGCGCGAGCATCGACAGCAGCTGCCGGGCCACCACGTCACGGCCGGGGATCGCGGCCTGCTGCAGCCCAGGCGCGGCGGGGATCCGCAGGTCATCGGTGGCGACCCGGAGCGGCGGCGTCGACAGCGGCACGCCGCGCTCGACCACACGCGCGATGATCTCCGCGCCGAAGCCGCCGGTCAGGTTCGCCTCGTGGACCACGGCCAGGCGGCCGGTACGCGAGACGCTCTCCGCGACGGTGTCCGTGTCGAAGGGGTTGAGCCAACGGGCGTCGATCACCTCGACGCTGATGTCGGAACCCTCCAGAACCCGGGCGGCCTCCAGGACGGTGTGCAGCATCGGCCCCCAGGTCACCACGGAGATGTCGGAGCCCGTACGGTGGATGCGCGCGCCGCCGATGGGCGCCCGCGGCCCGTCCTGGTCGACGGTGCCCTTGAGCGAGTGGTAGAGCGCCCGGCTCTCGATGACGACGACCGGGTCGTCGCACCCGATCGCGGTCAGCAGCAGGTCATAGGCGTCCTGCGGGGTGGCGGGCAGGCATACCCGCAGGCCGGGGATGTGCGCGAACAGGGCTTCCACGTTCTGCGAGTGCTGGGCGCAGGAGCCGGGTGTCGCGCCCTGCTGGGTGCGTACGGTCATCGGCGCCGTCAACCGGCCTCGGGAGACGTATCGGACGTTGGCCGCCTGGTTGATCAACTGGTCGAAGGCGACGAACGCGAAGTCCGCCCACATGATCTCCACGATGGGCCGGAGCCCCATCATGGCGGCGCCCACAGCCCCGCCGAGGATGGCCGACTCGGAGATGGGCGTGTCGAACACGCGCTCGCCGAACTCCCTATGCAGGCGGCGGGTTACGCCATGGACCCCACCGGGGAGGGCGACGTCCTCGCCGAACAGCACGGTGCTCGGGTCCTCCGCGAGGGCGCGACGCAGCGCGGCGTTGACGGCCTGGGCATAGGTGATCTCATCCATAGACGTGCTCCTTCACAGCATTGGGGTCGGCCGGCGGCGCGGCGAGGGCCATGGCCGCCGCGGTCTCGATCTCGGCGCGGACCCGGGTCTCGATCCCGGTGAGCTCCGCATCGCTGACACCTGCCGCGCGCAGGGCGGCCGTCAGGACGACGATCGGCTCGGCCGTCCGGGCGAGTTCCACCTCGTCGCGCGGCCGGTACACCTGGGCGTCGCCGATGTAGTGGCCGACCAGGCGCTGAGTGTGCGCCTCGATGAGGACCGGCCCCCGGCCGGACCGGCAGGTGTCCACGGCCTCCGCGACCGCCCGCCGGACGGCGTCGACGTCGTTGCCGTCCACCCGGGCTCCCGGCATGCCGTACGCGGCGGACCGCGCGACCAGGTCGGCGTTCCTGACCATCGCGGCGATGGGCGTGAGCTCGGAGTACCGGTTGTTCTCCACGAGGAAGACGACCGGCAGGTCAAAGGCGCTGGCCATGTTCATGGCCTCGTGGACGGCGCCCTGGTTCATCGCTCCGTCGCCGAACACGGTGAGCGCGACACGTCCGGAGCCGTCGTACCTGGCGGCGAGCGCGGCGCCGACGGCGATGGGGGCGCCCGCTCCCACGATCGAGTTCTCGCCGTAGAAGCCGTGGTCGGGATCCGACAGGTACGCCGAGCCGGCCCGCCCGCCGTTGGTGCCCGTCTCCCGGCCCAGCAGCTCCGCGAACAGCGCCGCCGGATCAGCACCGCAGGCCAGCGCCCAGCCGTGGCCGCGGTAGGTGGCGAACACGGCGTCACGGGTCAGGTCGAGCGCGGCGCAGGCGCCGACCGGTATGGCCTCCTGCCCGATGCACAGATGAACCGATCCGACGATCTGCTCCTCGACCCGCAATCGGGTGACGGTCTCTTCGAAGCACCGGATCCGCCACAGGCCGGCCAGATCCGCCAGTGCGGTTGCGGTAAGGGAATGGGACAACTCGTCCGCCTTTCGTAGGAGTCGTAGCGGCGCTGTGGATCACAACCGGCACCGCCGGAACAAGGGGCACGGACCGCTGCGGCTCACCTGGGCTCGGCGAGGGCGACGCCGGACGGCTCCGCGGCCGGCGCGCCGTGTGCGGGGACGACCACGCCGTCCGCCACCCGCCACCACACGGTGACCAGGTCACCGGGCCTGGCCGCGGACTCGCCGCCGGCCGGCTCCCGGGCGCTTCCGCTCGTCCCGGCTTCGGTCCGGAACGCCACCTTCCGTGAGGCGCCCTGGTAGACGATGCCGGTGACCGTGGCGGTCATCGCGTTCACGCCGTGCTCGACCGGCACGTCGTCCACCGACAGACGGGTCCGCTCGGGCCGCACCACGACGGCGCCGGCGGTCCCCACGAGCCTTGCGCCGTCGTCGTCCGTCCGCAGCTCGTAGCCCTCGCCGACGAGCGACATTCTCCCGTGCCGTTGACTGATCGTCCCGGTGAACACGTTGGACTCTCCGAGGAAATCGGCGACGAACAACGAGGACGGGCGTGCGTACAGCTCCCTCGGGGTGTCCACCTGCGCGATCCGGCCGCGGTCGAAGACCGCAATCCGGTCGGACAGAGCGAGCGCCTCCTCCTGGTCGTGGGTGACGAACACGAAGGTGATGCCCAGCTCGCGGTGCATGCGGGCGATCTCGCCCTGGAGCTGCTCACGCATCTTCTTGTCCAACGCGCCCAGCGGCTCGTCCATGAGGAGCACATGCGGCTCGAAGACGACCGCGCGGGCCAGGGCCACCCGCTGCGCCTGACCGCCCGAGATCTGCCCGGGCAGCCTGTCGCCCAGGTGCTCCAGTCCGACGAGTTCGAGCACGTCGGCCACCCTGCGCCGCGCCTCGGGCCGCCCCACATTCCGCTGCTCCAGCGGGAAGGCGACGTTCTGCGCCACCGTCATGTGCGGGAAGAGCGCGTAGTGCTGGAAGACCATGCCGAGATCACGCTTGTACGGCGGCAGGGAAGCCACCCTGACCCCGTCGATGATGATGTCTCCGGCGGTGAGCCGCTCGAACCCGGCGATCATGTTGAGCGTGGTCGACTTGCCCGAGCCGCTGGGCCCGAGCAGTGTCATGAACTCGCCTGCGCCTATCTCCAGGTGGACGTCGTCGACCGCGGGCGGCTGATGGTCCGCGTACCGTTTGGAAACGCCGACGAGCCGGACGGCGGCCCCTCGCATCTCGGCCATCAGGAAGTTCTCCGTTTCACGAAGTCGGGAAGGAGGATGAGCGCGGTCGTCACGACGAGGATCACTGTCGACCCCGCCGCGATGGTGGGATCGACGTCCGAGGAGACGCTCGTGAACATCTGCACCGGCAGCGTGCGCAGGTGCGGCGACTGCAGGTACAGCGAGATGACCGCTTCGTCGAACGAGGTGACGAACGCGAACACGGCCCCCGACATGACGCCGGGTGCGATCAACGGCAACGTGATCCGCCGGAAGGTGGCGAACGGCGAGGCCCCCAAACTCGCGGCCGCCCGCTCCAGCCGGACGTCGAGGGTCCGCAGGCTCGCCCCGACGGTGATCACGACGAACGGCAGCGCGAGCACCGCGTGCGCCAGCACGAGGCCCTCCACGGTGCCCACGAGCCCCCAGCTCAGGAAGGCCGCGTAGATCGCCAGCGCGACGACCACGTTCGGCACGATCATGGGCGCGAGCAGCAGTCCCTGGAGGGCCGCGCGGCCACGGCAAAGGCGCGTGATCGCGAACGCCGCCAGGGTGCCGGTGGCCGTCGCCGTCAGCGTGACCATCACGGCGACCGCGAGGGAGGTCAGCAAGGGCTCCACCCACGCGGGGTCGGTGAAGAAGCGAACGTGGTAACGGAGCGACCAGCCGGACGGCGGGAACTCGAAGCTGTCCTTGTCGGTGAACCCGAGCGGCACCACGACGAAGACCGGAGCCACGAGGAATCCCCCGACCAGCACACTGACCAGCCGCAGGGCCAGACCCGCGCGTCGGCCGCCGCCCGTCAACGGTCACCCCTCGGTGCCATGCCGAGGGCGGCGCCCACGGACCCGAAGCGCGAGACCACGGCCAGCAGGAGAAGCGTGAGCAGGAACAGCACCGTGGCGAGCGCGCCGCCACCGCCGAAGTCCAGTAGTTGGGTGATGCGGACGGTCATCAGCTGGGAGACCATCGACTCGCCCGGCGAGCCGAGCATCGCCGGCGTGACGTAGAAACCCAGCGCGAGGATGTACACCATCACCGCGCCCGCAACCACACCGGGCATGGAGAGCGGCAGGTACACGCGGCGGAACGCGGTCAGGGGCCGTGCGCCGAGGACGAGCGCCGCGTCGATGAGCCGCCGGTCGATCGTCCGCAGCGTCCCGTACAGGGGAAGGGTCATGAACGGAAGCAGAACCTGCGTCATCCCGATCGTGACGCCGGCCTCCGTCCCGGCGAGCTCCAGCGGGCCGAGCCCGACCGCGGTGAGCAGGTCGTTGACCGGCCCGTTGTCCTGGAGGAGGACGATCCAGGCGAACGTCCGCGCCAGCAGGCTGGTCCAGAACGGCAGCAGCACCAGGGCCACCATGACCGAACGGGCACGCGGGCCGACCACCGTCATGAGGTAGGCGTACGGGTACGCCAGCACCAGCGTGACCAGGGTGACGATCGTCGCCATGCGCAAGGTGCGCAGCACGACGACCACGCTGACCCCGTCGGTGAACAGTTCCCGGTAGTTGGCGAGCCCGAGCGCCGGATCGGCGAAGCTCGTCCAGACAAGACCCGCCACCGGGACCAGGAAGACGGCGCCGAGCAGGCCTACGGCGGGCACGGCGAGCAGCACGCCGTGGCGCCCGCCCGTCCGCCAGCGGGATCTTTCCACCGGTGGGGTGGGCGCAGCGGGAGTGGATGAAACGAGCATGACGCCCTCCTGCCTACGAGTCGCGACTTCTGGTCAGCCCGAAACCCAGGCCGTCCACTTCTGCGTGGCGGGGTCCAGGTTCTGTGCCCACCAAGACATGTCACGCAGGAATCCGGTGCCCTTGTCCTGTCCGAGCGGGAGGTACTGCCGGATCACCTCATCCGAGGGCAACTTCGCGCCGGGGTGGATCGGGGCGTAGGCGATGTGCTGGGTGAGTGTGGTCTGGGCCGCGGGAGTGATCGCGTGTGCGATGAACTTCATCGCCTCCGCCTTGTGCGGCGTCCCCTTGGGCACCACCAGGACGTCCCAGAAGAACATCGGCTGATTCCACACCGGAGCGATCTTGGCGCCGTTGCGCGCGGCCTGGCTCGCCCGTCCTGGCCAGGCGAGCACCATGTCGACCTGCCCCGTCTCCATCGCCTGCTGCTGTTCCGCGCCGGTGGTGAAGAACTTCAGGTCCTTCTTGATGGTGTCGAGCTTGCGGAAGGCCCGGGTGTAGTCGATGGGGTAGAGCTGATCAGTCGGCACGCCGTCGGCCACGAGCGCGATCTCGAGGCCGCCCTCCTTGGCGTCGTTCATCATCCCGCGCTTGCCGGGAAACCTGGCGGTGTCGAAGAAGTCGCGCCAGGACTGGGGAGGCTGGGCACCGTACTTCTCGGTGTTGTAGACAAGCAGGAAAGCCGTCTTCATGTCGGGGATCCCGCAGTCCGAGACCAACCGCTTGTCGATCGAGGAGACGTCGACCACGGTTCGGTCGATTTTCTCGAGATACCTTCCGCAGTTCGCGATGGCGTAGTACGGGTCCGCTTCTGCGACGTCCCAGGTGACACGCCCGCTGTCCACCATGGTCTTGAGTTTGGCGTAAGTCACGGGCTGATCCTCGACGACCTTGATGCCGGAGGACGCGGTGAACGGCTTGACGAACGCCTCGCGCTGCGCGGCCTGGTACGTTCCACCGGTTCCGACGAACACGACGGATCTGTCGGCGCCGGCCGGGCCGGTTTCGCTGCCGCATCCGGTGAGCAGCGCCACGGCCGCCGATACGGCTGTGGCGCATGGGACGAGTTTGATCATGACAGTGCTCCATCGGGGGGCGTACGAGGAGACCACCGCCGCTTCGGCTCGCATGTCACGGGAGTGGCGAGGCCGGCGAGGTGGGTGGACTCACTGTGGTTCCGGCCACCTCTCATCACCACTGCGTGACAGTCCGATTTCGACTATCTGGAAATGAATCACTTTCCTGAACCCGGACTACGGCATCGCAGTTCCTGGCGATTCCCGTGCCGAAGCTCGCCGACGTGACCACGCGGCGATGTGCTCGGGGCGGACGCCCATGCCGATGAAGAGGCCCAAGAGACGGCGCAGCGGCGGCAGCGCCCGGAACGCCGTGGAGATCGGCGGCACGTGCTGTGCCGTGTCGTTGCTCAGATCCTTGGGAGAGAGGTCCCGCAGGATCCCGACCTGGAAGGCCTGGGTCACCCTCGCGGCACGCTCCGTGCGCGACTGGACCCAGGCCAGATCGGCTTCCCCGGGGTGCCGCCCTGCGCGAGCACCTGGCCCAGCGGGTTTGCGCTGATCGCGAGGGGAAGGTGACTGTCTACGGTTGGTGGGGGAACCGTCAAGACGATTTGCTTGCACCGCTTGGACCGGCTGGGGCAGCGAGCATGCCTCGCAGCCCCTCGGCATAGCTGGCGGCATCGAGCTTGAGCAGTGCTCTTTGGACGATGAAGCCATGGATGGTGCCAAGCAGGACATTGGCCAGGTATTCCGGTGGCACCTGGCCGGAGGTGAGGCCACGGTCCTGATGGGCTTCGACGAGTTGGGTGAACCAATGTCTGACGGGTGCGATGGCATCGGCGAAGAGCGCGGCCATCGCCGGGTTTCGTAGGGACTCCCCCCAGATCTGGATCGCGAGTCGCGGTGTGCCCTCGTCGTCGTCCAGTCGTTCGATCGCGCGCAGGATCTCGGTGAGGGCCTCCAGCAGCGGGGGCGGCTTGTCAAGCAGCGTTTGTTCGAACGCGGCGGTGACCTCGGCCAGGGTGGCTTCCACGATCGCCAGGACGATGGCGTCCTTGCCGGGGAAATAGCGATAGAGGTTGCCGGGCGACATCTGCGCTTCCCGCAAGATGTCCTGCATGGAGGTCGCGTGGAAGCCGTTGTCCAGGAAGCAGCGGCGCGCGGCCGCCAGGACGTGCTGACGGCGCGTGTCGGCGGCTGGACTGTGTGAGACAGGCACCCTCCGAGAATGGAAGGAGCGTTCGTTCTTGTCAACCATGCCCAAGGTGTGCTGAAGTGATGAGAACGAACATTCCTTCTCATCTCAAGGATGGTCATGAACGACCCCAACCCCGTGGTCACCACCAAGCAGGGCGCTGTTCAGGGAAACTGGGACGGGCGCGTCGCATGCTTCCTCGGCGTGCCTTTCGCCGCCGCCCCGGTCGGCGACCTGCGTTTCGCCGCTCCGCAGCCGCCTGCCCGATGGCATGGCGTCCGTCCGGCGACCGCCTTCGGCCCTGCCGCTCCGCAGCCACCCGCCAACCCGGCCAGACCCGCGGATGCGATGCAACTGCTCACCGGCTCGCCAGCGCTGGCGCAAGCCGAGGACAACTGCCTCACCCTGAACGTCTGGACTCCTGGTGTCACCGGCAAGCCCCGAGCCGTGCTGGTATGGATCCATGGCTCCGGCTGGCTCAGCGGCGCCAGCGCCTGGCCGGGCTACCACGGCCGCAACCTGGCCGCCGCCGAAGACATCGTCGTCGTCACACCGAACTACCGGCTCGGTCCCCTGGGTTTCCTGCGTGTCCCAGGCATCGCCGAGGGCAACATGGGCTTTCTGGACGCGATCTCGGCGCTGCGCTGGGTGCAGGAGAACATCGCCGACTTCGGCGGCGACCCCGACCGCGTCACCGTGGCCGGACAGTCCGGAGGCGCGGTGACCTCTGTGGCGCTCCTGAGTTCCCCCTCGGCAACAGGCCTTTTCCATCGGGTCTTCGCCCAGAGCGGTCCCCTCGGCATTGAGATGCCGTCACCGCAGGAAGCCGAACAGACGGGAGAGGAATATCTGCGTCTTCTCGGCCTGAGCGTCGCGACAGCCCACCGCATGCGTGACCTTCCGGCCGAAGAGCTGATCACCGCATACCAGCGACTCGTCGCTGACAGCGGCCGGCGACGCATCGGCGCCCCGGCCCCGCCGATGCATCCGATCGCCGGCGCCCCAGGGCTGCCCGGGCCTGTACTGCCCGCCGTCGCCACCGGTGCTGCCCCTGGCATCGACGTCCTGATCGGTGCTACCGCCGAGGAGATGAACCCGTTCCTGGCCATCGACCCCGCGTCCGCGGCCATCACGCGCGACACCATCCTGCAGATCGTGGAACGCCTGGCGCCCGACGCGGCCCCACAGGCCGTCTATGACCACTACGCAGCCCGGCGGCCCGGCGCATCCGCGTCTCAAGTCCTGGCCGACATCACTACCGATCGGCTGGTCCGGCTCCCAGCCCTTCAGGTCGCCGAGGCGCGCGCCCGCCACGGTCATCCTGGCTTCGTCTACCAGGTGGACTGGAGATCTCCGACCCTCGGCGCCTGCCACACCGTGGACATTCCGCTGCTGTTCGGCAATCTTCCAGCCTGGTCGGCCTCTCCTATGTTCCGCGACGTCGACCCTGCGGGTGTCGAACCGATCGGCCACACTTTCCGGCGGGCCGTGGCAGCCTTTGTCCGCACCGGAAATCCGAACACCCCGGGCGTCCCGGTATGGGAGGCGTACAGCGAGCTTCGCCGCTGCACCATGCGCTTCGATACTCTCGTCACCGCAGCGAACGACCCCGCCTACAGCGAACGCCGGATGTTGCTTTCATCCCGTCAACGCTCGTCCGAGCGCACCGAAACCAGCAAAGACGGCTCGTGAACACCTCGAGGCCGCCTGCCGAAACCGGCGAGCTGGGTTCGCTCCCCGACGATCCCGATCCGGCACCCAGACCCGTCATCTCGCCAATGTGGCGACTGTCAGCTGTCATCGTTGTGCTGCCCGCGATGGCAGCTCTGATCTTCGGGTTCTTCACGGGCGCATCCGTCAGCGACATGAAGCCGCACGCCATGCCGCTCGGCATCGCCGGCCCATCCCACACTGTCACCGGCTTGGGCCGACAGCTGACCACATGGAAGCAAGGCGCCTTTCGAATACGCCTCTACAGCAGCGTCGGCGCGGCCGAGCAGGCGGTGCGGAACCGAGAGGTGGTCGCTGCCATGTGCGTGGATTCCACCGCGCTCACCGCCGTCATCGCCGGCGGCGAAGGTCTCAAGGTCAGTCAGAGCATCACCGCGCTGGCCCAGCAGGCGGCCACCATAGCCGGGCTTCGCCTGCGAGTCCATGATGTCGCGCCGCTGCCTGAAAGCGATCCGCAAGGAATCGCCGTGGCAACACTGCTCGGATCACTGCTCATACCGGGCATCGTCGGCATCATCGCAGTCGCCGTCATAGCCAAGGCACTTTCCAGGACTGCGCGAGCGCTGCTCGTCCCGGTAGCGGCCATCGTCGCAGGGCTCGCGGCATTCACCATGCTCGGCCCCGGGCTGAACGTCCTGCCGCACAGCCCCTGGCAGATGGCCGGGCTGTCGATGCTCTACCTCCTCGCCATCATCGGCGCCGGGCTTGGCTTGGTTTGCGCGCTGGGCCCGCCTGGAGTGGCAATCGTCGCTTTGACGACCATGACCTTGGGCAACGCGACGAGCAGCGCCAGCGTCCCCGTCTGGTTCCTACCCCAATGGATGAGTGCCATTGGTCCGTTACTCCCGCCGAATGCGTTCATGGCAGCCGGACGCAGCCTGCTGTACTTCGACGGCGCCGGCCTGACCCAGCCGATCACCGTACTGCTCGCATGGGCGGTGGGAGGTTATCTGCTGATCCTATGCAGCGGTCTGCGTCAAGAACGGCGTTGACCCCGGAAGTACTGCACAACGGTCACAGGTGCATCCAATGCGTCATTGGCGATGGGTGCGGTTCCTTCTCAGGGACTGGTTGAGCTGGGATTTTAAGGGTTGGGTCGCGGTGGGCGGGGTCGTCTTCTACCGTGCGGCGTGGAGGCGATCGCGATGGGCTCATTGCCGGTGTCCAGACGGTGGGTGGGGCGGGGCCGTTGGGGGTGGTGGTCGCCTCGCGCCGCCGCTGTGGCGCCGACATCGTCGACCTGGCCAACATCATCCGGCCCAAGCACGCCCGGATCAGCCTGACTCGTGAGCCGGGCTTGTGACACTGGTCGATCGACTTTCCGGCTGTCTGGCAGCGCGTCGAACAGCTGACCACCTCAACTGCCTGTTATCTGCATCCACTCATCGAGCGGTTGCGAGCAGGCCAAGTCCGCGCTAGGTTCCGAACATGTTCACTGAACCCGTTCAGTCTCGTGCGGAACGACGTCAGCTCTCGCGGGGGAAGGTGCTCGCGGCCGCGGAGCGACTGTTTCGCGAGCGGGGCTTCGACGCGACGACTGTCCGGCAGATCGCCGCCGAGGCCGGACTCAGCGCGGGCAGCGTGATGGCGGTGGGCGACAAGCATGGGCTGCTCGTGGCGATCTTCGACGGCTGGATCGATGCCATGCACCGAGAACGCGACCGAGCCCGATCTGAACAGCCGTTGGCCGACGCGGTCGACGACGTCATCGCGCTGGCCGAGCCGTTCTTTGACTACTTCGTGCTCGACCGCGAGCTGTCACGCGAATACGCGGCGACGATTGTACGTGGCCGACACGACTCTGCGATCTTCCAGAACCTCAGGCTGACCCTGATCGGCGAGATCCAGCAGGTGCTCTCCCGAGCGGGGCACGACGAGGACCGCGCGGGCAGGGCGGCCCGATCGATCTACTTCGCCTACCTCGGCATCCTGATGACGATGTCGAACGGGACGCTTCCCGATGACGTCGGGCGCGAGCAG
Organism: Nonomuraea helvata; assembly: GCF_039535785.1. Taxonomy (NCBI): domain Bacteria; kingdom Bacillati; phylum Actinomycetota; class Actinomycetes; order Streptosporangiales; family Streptosporangiaceae; genus Nonomuraea; species Nonomuraea helvata. The sequence goes on along the minus strand of NZ_BAAAXV010000001.1, from coordinate 3,244,798 downwards.
TTTCGCGACGTCGTCAGCCTCATTGTGAACAGACCGGAGGAATGATGTTCGACGTCCCGAGTCTTTGGTGGCCCACGGCACTGCTTGCCCTCGCCCTGCTTGTTGACGCACTGCTGTCGATCCGTCCACCGGCCTTCATCCGGGACTGCCTCGACGGGGTAGGCCTGCCCCGCGAATGGTGGTGGACACTCATCGTGATCAAGCTGCTCGCCGCGGCAGGCCTTGTCGCCGGACTGGAGTACGACGGGATCGGTCTCGCGGCGAACGTGGGGGTTGTCGCCTACTTCCTGTGCGCCGTCTACGCCCACATCCGGGCACGGTTTCTCCGGAAGGAGTTCTGGCTGAACTGCCTGGGAATGCTCTCCCTCGCGGTCGCCGTCCTGACCGTCTCGTACGTCGTGTGAGTAGTAGGCCACAGACCACCAAGAACAAGATCTTCAGTGATCTTCTAGTGTCCTGAGTCAGTAATTCGCCGACAATATGAGGCGAGGGCGGCGAGGATCTCTTCGGCGGTCTTGGTCCAGACGAAAGGCTTGGGGTCGTCATTCCAGGAGGCGATGCAGGTGCGGATGTCTTTCTCCAGCGCTTGGACCGTCTTGTGGACGCCGCGTCGTAGCTGCTTGGTCGTCAGTTCGGCGAACCAGCGTTCCCCCAGGTTCAGCCAGGATGAGCCGGTCGGGGTGAAGTGCAGGTGGAAGCGCGGGTGCGCCAGCAACCAGCGTTTGATCGCGGGCGTCTTGTGAGTGGCGTAGTTGTCGCAGATCAGGTGGACATCAAGCTCGGCCGGGACCTCCTTGTCCACCTTGATCAGGAATTTCTTGAACTCCACCGCGCGATGCCTGCGATGCAGAGCGCCGATAACCTTGCCCGAGATCACGTCCAGAGCCGCGAACAACGTGGTGGTGCCGGCCCGGACATAGTCATGGGTGGCCCGCTCGGGCACGCCCGGCATCATCGGCAGCACTGGCTGCGAGCGATCCAGCGCCTGGATCTGCGACTTCTCATCCACGCACAAGACCAGCGCCCGCTCCGGCGGATCCAGATACAGACCGACCACGTCATGCACCTTCTCCACGAAAAACGGATCGGCTGACAGCTTGAACGTCTCCGAGCGATGCGGCTGCAGGCCAAAGGCTCGCCAGACGCGCGACACCGTCGACTGCGACAGGCCCACCTGCTTGGCCATGGACCGCGTCGACCAGTGCGTGGCGTTGGCGGGCTTGGTCTCCAAGGTGCGCGCGATCAGCTCCGCCACCTGCTCATCGCTCACCGTCCGAGGCCGGCCAGGACGCGGCTCGTCGGCCAAGCCCGCCAGCCGGTCAGCCAGGAAGCGCCGACGCCACTTCGAGACCGTCTCGCGCGATACCCCGACCTCCTCCGCCACCACCTTGGTGGACACGGGCAAGTCGTCCTCGCCGATCGCATCACACGCCAGGATCAGCCGGGCCCGCAACGCCATGTCCTGGGCGCCTTTGCGTCGCCGTACCCACCGCTCAAGCTCAGCCCGCTCGCCATCGGTCAGATGCAGCGGCTCGACCTTCGGTCCCGGACGTCCCATAGCGAAGAACCATAGACGAATTACTGACTCAGGACACTAGGCCGCATCCCGGCTCGAGCGATGCAGATCACATCCAGCGCCTGTCACGAACGGGGTCGGGATCCGGTTCATAGGTCATGAACATCGTGGTTATCGGCGCCGGTTACTCCGGTCTCATCGCCGCCAAGCGCACAGCCAAGCTCACCAACGCCCACGTGACACTGATCAACGCCCGGGACGCTTTCGTCGAGCGCGTGCGCATGCACCAGCTCTCCGCCGGTGAAAGCCTTAACCCGCTCCCGCTCAGCGATCTCCTGCGCGGCACCGGTGTCTCGCTCGTCGTCGACACCGTGACCGCCATCGACACGGAGGCCAGGGTGGTCACGCTGGCCGGTTCCCCCGCAGTGCCGTACGAGATTCTGGTCTACGCGCTGGGCAGCAGGACCGACCCGGGATCGACGCCGGGAGCTGCGGAGCACGCGTTCACGGTCTCGACCTACGAGGACGCGGCCAGGCTCAGGGATCGCCTGCGCGACAGCCAGTCGGTGGTCGTGGTGGGTGCCGGGCTTACCGGAATCGAAGCGGCGACCGAGCTGGCCGAGGCTCGGCCAGGACTGAAGGTACGGCTGGTCACCTCGGGCGCGCTGGGCACCGCGCTGTCCAGGCGTGGCAGGCGCTACCTCTGGAAGGTCGTCAACCGCCTGGGCATCGAGGTCGTCGACCGGGTCAAGGTCGCCAAGGTACGCGAGGACGGGGTTGTCCTGCACGACGGTAGCCACGTGGCCGCGGACACCGTTGTATGGACCACCGGGTTCAGCGTGCCCGCGCTCGCGGGCGACGCCGGCATCGCGGTCGACGACCACGGCCGCATGATCGTGGACGAGACGCTCAGGTCGGTGTCGCATCCAGAGATCTACGGGGTCGGCGACGCCGCCGCCGTACGCCGCCCCAACGGCCAGGAACTGCGGATGGCGTGCGCAACGGGGATGCCCTCCGCGCAGCACGCCGCCCGCGTCATTGCCGACCGCCTGCGCGGGCGGACGCCGAAGCCGGTGCAGTTCCGCTATTTCAACCAGTGCGTCAGCCTGGGCAGGAAGGACGGGCTCATCCAGTTCGTACGCCCCGACGATACCCCCATCGGAGCCGTGCTCACCGGCCGTGCCGCTGCCGCCTACAAGGAGGCCATCGTCCGCAGTACCATCTTTGTCATGCGCCACCCTGGGGCGCGCACGTTCATCTAATTAGATGAACCGATCCCTAACCCGAAGCCGGGAATTTAGGGCCCACAGATCAATAACACGCTCGACTGACCTCGTCTCATGTTAAGGCGCCAATGCCGGCTGCGTACTGGACAAGCTCGGCTGGTGTTCTCCCTGCGGGTTCGGGCCTGTAGTCGATAGCGGCCAGCAGCGGGCGGGGGAAATTCGATGGTCGGCGACTGGCGGCCGAGGGTTTGGTGCTGGTCACGTTCAACCACCGCGTCGGCATGGAGGGCTACGGCCGCCTCGAGACCCCCTCCGAACCGGGGCCTGCTCGACCAGGTCTCGGCACTGCGCTGGGTGCGGGAAAACGTCGCGGCGTTCGCCGGCGACCCGGGCAGCCTCACGGTCTTCGGCGTGCCGGCCGGAGCGGGCGCTATCGCCTGCCTGATGACCATGCCCTCGGCCACCGGCCTGTTCCGGCGGGCGTTCTCCGGGAGCGTGCCCGACGTTTCCTCACCCCGGCCTGGCCGGCCGCGTCACCGAGGCGATCGGGAAGCGACTCGGCGGCGCCTCGCCGTACCAGGCGGAACCTGAGGAACTGATCGCGGCGGTGAGCGCGGTCGCCACCGAGAAGATCACCGGCCGCACCGAGCGGTGAGGGTCACTGGTGTCCTGTCAATGGGCGGCCAGGTCGACGACCTGCTCGACCCGGCGCTGCGTATGCTCGCCCCCGCGGACGCCAACGCGGTCTACCGCACGGCGATGCCGCGGGCCTCCAGCGAGCAACCGTACGGCCGCAGCATATCTGACTGGCTGTTCAGGATGCCGAGCGTCCTGCTCGCCGACACGCACTGGACGGGCCTACGCCTACGAGCTGACCTGGGCATCCACCCAACTGGGCGCCTGCCACGGCCTGGATATGCCGCTGATGTTCGGCACGCTCGAGTCGCCGATGACCATGATGCCAGAGCACTCTGGTCGGCGACCGCCTTCTCTGCACTCCGCTGACCGGAAGACAACCAGGTTGGCAACCCCACGGCGGCGAACTTCATCCGACGATCAGGTGGTTGGAGGGCAAAGGACGAAGGCCTGTGGAAGGGGTGCTGCAAGGTACGTCATCCTATGTCAGTGCGCGCCTGAGCGAGGCCGGAGTGCGGCCCAGGAGGCGGCGCGCGATCCGGGTCAGATGAGCTTGATCAGCGAAGCCTGCCGCGTGGGCGGCCACGGATGGAGGGTTGTCCCGTAAGCCCAGGATGGCGGTGCGGAGTCGGGACCATTGGCGAAGCCGGGTGAGCGGTGTACTGATCTCAGCATGGGGTGAGGGCGCGCAGCCGCGATGGTGACAATCCGACCTCGGCGGCCAGGTCGTCCAGCCGCTCGGTGGTGGCCAGGCGATCAAGCACGTGCGTGAGCCGCGGATCGAGTGCGCTCGGCTTGCCAAGGAGGCCGACCAGTTCCTCCGGTATCTCCTCAGCAGCAACGGCCAGCAGGCGGTGAACCACCGGCGCCTCCAGCGGCCATGGGCCTGACATCCGGTGCGCAGCAACGCGAGACACTTCGACGAAGGCCGCGACATAGCTGCCTGTCGTGATGCAGGCGTGCAGCAATTGGGGGGGGAATGACCACACCGGGAGCACGCACCGGCGCATGCCCAAAGTGGTGGACCTCGACATGGCCCCGTGTGCTCAGCACGACCTTCCAGACGGGATGGGCATGGGCGGTTACGGTGGCGGGACGATCCTCGGCGAAGACGGTCAACGCCGGGCGGGCGACAAGTGACGGACAGTCGATTCGTTCAAGACTCTTGGCAGGCCGGGGCGCAACCATCGCCTCATGGATGGCATCGCGGCGTTGGCACTCGCTCTTCTTCTGATCGTGACCGGCATCATGCACTGGGTGTTTCCCACCTACTTCCGCACGTTGGTGCCTGCCTGGGTGCCGCTTCCGGGAGCGGTGGTGGCCGTGAGCGGCGCAATCGAGGTCGTTGTTGGCGCCTTCATTCTTCTCCCAACCACCAGAGCTATGGCAGCTTGGGTTGCCGCCGTACTGATCACGGGCTACCTGGTGTCGCACGTCGACGCGCTCGTTCACACCACACGAGCCCAAAGGCGATGGCTGGATCGCCCCGCTGGCGTGACAGCACGAATCGTGGTCAACCTCGGCTACATCGCCTGGGCTGCAGCTGTCGCCAGCACCTCGGCTGTCCAGGCCGGGTAAGCGGCCATGTACTTGCGCCAGGACCAGGGATCCCTTCCCGCAGTCGAGCGGGCGCTGAGCGACAAATGCTTCCGAACAGAGCTTGGTCGTACTCCTCGACCTGTTCAGCGATACCCAGATTCGTGTTCGTCAGCACGTTGGCCTCGCCGAGCCGATCGTCCGCGCCCCGGTACAGGCCCAGTGCCTGTGTGATCTTGGAGAAGGTGCCGACGTAGAGCACCCGCCCGTCACTCGTACGGGAACAGCCGAACGTCGCGTAGCTCCGCGCGGAAGTCCCATTCGACCCCCGGCATGTCCGCGGGCCACACCAAGATCTCGTCCTCGCCTGGCCTCAGCCAGCCGGGGAAGCCGCCTGGACTGGTCGCGGGACCGGGCGATCCGCTCGGGCCTGTCGCGGAGAACCGTTCGACCAGGCAGCCGTACGGGATCGTGCCCGACCCGATGACATCGCCGGAAACAGCTGGGCGCCGCGCGAGGCGTAGGACAGCAGTTCGTCGAACGACCACCGCATGCCGCGCAGAGTGCCGTGGCTGAGCCGGGCATCGTTGACGTACGCGCTGACTTCGATGGCGAGGCCGTCGTCGCACCGGTACGGCTCCATCTCGTCGGCCGTCACCAGCCACGGTCCCAGCGTTATGGCTCCGTCCTTGCCCTTGCCCTGGCCGATCAGCATCTCGGATTCGCGGATCTGCAGGTCGCGTGCTGTCCAGTCGCCGAAGAAGGTGTAGCCGGCAATGTGCCGTCCGGCGCATTCGGTGACAGGCCGGTGCCCCCCATACCGACGATGGCGGCCACTTCGAGCTCATAGTCGAGCCAGGCGGAGCCCGGCGGGATGAGCACCGGATCGTACGGCCCGACGACGGCACCGGCGTTGCCGAAGTAGAAGGCGGGCACCTGGTCCCACACCGGCGGCTCGCAGAGCACGCCGACACCGCCCGGACCACGGTCTTCAACTACTGCGGGCGCAAAGAGGAGTTCCTCGGTGAGTGGGCCGCACGACGGCGGCGGGCGCTGGACGAGTTCGCCGAGCGTCATCACCTGCACGACGAGTCGCTCGAGACGTGCCTGAAGGGCATGGCCGCCGAGCTGGCCGACATCAACACTCGTGATCGCGAGCTCACCGGGATCATCCTGCGTATGTGGCTGAGCTCTGGAGGCGACGCGACTGACGGTGTCTTCGCGCCGTCCTCCTCGCACGTCCTGGTCTCTTGCATGGAACGGGGAAGGGAGAGCGGCACGCTCGCGGCGACCGTCGGCGTCCGCCAGGCGGCCCAGCTGCTGATGGACCTCTACATTGGCGTGCTGTGCCGATGGGTCCGCGCCGACGAGGCGTTCTCCCTGCGTACGGAGTTCGACCGGATGATCGATCTCGCGCTCCCGGGCCTTGTCCATCGCGGCTGACCACGCCGCCGCCCCCAGCCAACGAGATCATGCTCGCTCACCCGTGCCCACTCACCGAAATGCGCGGGTCACTCGGGAGCGGAGGTGTTCGTGGCTGCTGGGGACGGCACCGAGTTCGATCAGGCATTGGACGGCGCGGCGGACAAGGCCGAGGCGGAGATGTGGCCGGCGTGGTCAGGTACGCCGACAACAGGGCGGGCTTGGCGCCGTTGCGGGTCCTGCTAGTTCGCCGCCATCGCGGCGACCGTAATGAGCAGGCCACTGGCGTCGGTGATGGTGAACCTGTCAGTTCGGAGTCAGCAGAGATGCGATGCGGATTCGGACACGGGCCGGTCGGCGAGTTTGCCGAGCAGCGTGTGCAACTGTCGCTGCTCGGCGGAAGTGAGCCGATCCAGCATCTTGCTGTTGAGGGCGTTCGCGCAGGAAGATGCCGCCCTGAGAGTGTGCCTGCCCGCGGCGGTGAGCCGGACGAGTCGCCGTCGGCGGTCGTCGATGTCGACCTCACGCGTGATCAACCCGCGTCTCTCCAGTCGGAGCAGCAAGGGGGCGAGTGTGGCCTTGTCCATGGCGGCGGCGCGGGCCACCGCCATCTGCTCGATCCCGGGCTTGGCATCGATCACTCGCAGCACCGCGTACTGCGGCCGTGTCAGGCCTGGCAGCTGGCCCTGCCAGCGCAAGCCGTGCTCCTGCAGGATCAAGCGCATCAAATAAAAGGACGACCACTCGGGCTCCTGACTTGTGCTCATGAAGCCAGATTAGGATGTAGACGAACTGTTAATACACGAACAAATTCTGGGAGAGAGCACCATCTCCGATTCCGACGAGAGGAACCACATGGACGCCCATCCGGACGCGACGCAGGAGAACCGCAGCTCTCCGGAGCCGCTGCTGCTACAAGGGATGCTGGAGGTGGCCCGAGCGCATCGCGAGCACGAGCGCTACCACTCTCTGCTGAAACTGGAGGAAGCAGCGACCTTGCGTCGCGACTCGAACGCGCTGAAGGTACTGGCCGATCGCTGGCTGGAGGCGCCGGATGGCGAGCATCACCCCGTTCCTGTGGACAGTGCCTACGGCGCGGTCGGTTGCACGGACCTCAACGACCCGGTGGTTGTGGCGACGACCGGCATCCTGTTCATGGAGGACGAACCCGCACCCGCGGAACTCACCGCCATCGAGGGACGGCTCCAGGCGGCCGCTGCGGAATATGGACAGCTCTCACGATGGCTGGTCGAGAAGATGGCCGCAGCCTGGCCGCGGTTGACGGCGGCTCTTCTGACACCGGAGCTCGCAGACGCGGCCCGCCCCAGATTCACGGCGCTCTCCCACACCACCGCGGCCGGCACTGCCTATGGCCTCGCCGCCCAGCTGCTGCATGCTGCCGTCCATGCCATGCGCGGCCAAGACTTGTCTCCACATGGCGTACGCGCCGATCCAGCAGCCGCCGCCACCATGCTCCGCAGCGCCGCATGGCTGGCCGACCAGGCGGCTGCAACCATCGCGGAGGCCGCGGCCAGGCTCGGCCGCTCTGACCCCGACTGGACCGCCTTCATCGCCGCCATCACATCAAGGGGGTAGAAGGAATTACCGGCCTACGCGTGATGGGCTCTGGTTCCGTCACCGTTTGGGATCCTTAGAAGGCGACCGGCAGGCGGTGCACTCCGTAGATCGCCATGTCCGTGCGCAGGGGGATCTCCTCATCGGGAACGGCCAGTCGCAGGCCCGGGAACCTACGGAACAGCGCCGAGTAGGCGACCCTCATCTCGATCCTGGCCAGCTGCTGGCCCAAGCACTGGTGGACGCCGTGCCCGAAGGCGAGGTGCCCGGCGGCGTCCCTGGCAAAATCGAGCGTGTCGGGATCCGTGAATTTCGTGCCGTCGCGGTTAGCCGCAGGGATTGAGATGACCACTGTCTGCCCTGCCTGGATCAGCGTGCCGTCCAGCCAGACGTCTTCCAGTGCGGCACGCTGCGCGCCGAACTGGATGATGGACAGATACCGCAGCAACTCCTCGACGGCGTCGTCGATCAGGCCGGGGTCTGCACGCAGGGCCGCCAGTTGCTCGGGATGGCGCAACAGGGTCCAGGAACCGAGCGCGAGCATGTTCGCCGTCGTCTCGTGTCCCGCCATCAGCAACAGCATGCCGATCGCCTGTAGCTCCTCGTCGGTCAGCTCGCCGCCCGCGATGAGGCCGCTGAGGAGGTCGTCGCCAGGCTCGTCGCGTTTGGTGGCGACGAGCCGTACGAAGAAGTCGTGCAGGTCGGTGAGCGCGGCGATGACGTCCTGCTTGTCCGCGTCGAGCCGCAGCGCCATGGACGTGGTGTGCTGGAACTCCTCCCTCTCTCGGTAGGGCACACCGAGCAACTCGCAGATCACCAGGGATGGGATCGGCAGAGCGAAATCCTGGACCAGGTCTGCGGGAGAGCCGGCGCGTTCCATCGCGTCCAGGTGGTCCCCGGTTATCTGCTCGACTCGCGGGATCAGCCGGTTGATCCGGCGCACGGTGAACTGGCCGGTCAGCAGCCGCCGGTAGTGGGTGTGTAGCGGCGGATCCATCCGGAGGAACCAGCCGGGTATGGCGGGTGCGGGCGACTCCTGACCGAGCGGATGGGGATACGGCATGTGTCGCAGTTCCTGGCGGGCGCTGAAGCGCGCATCGCTCAGCACGGCTCGAGCCGTCGACATGCGGGTCACCACCCAGCCGACGTGGCCATCAGGGAAGGCCAGCGGGTGCAGCGGGCCATCTGCGGCCATCTGTCTGAGCGCGGCGGGCGGGTCGAAGGGATGCTTCCGGGCGACCGGCAGCAGCTCCATGTGGTACTCCTTCACGTACTTCGTGAACTATGTAAACTTGCGCGGATGACACTCGACGCCAGCGGCTTTCTCGAGCGGTTCGCGATGCTCATGCCCGAATCCGGCTATCCCCGGATGGCGGCCAGGGTCTTCGCCGCACTTCTCGTCTCCGACGACGGCAGTCTCACCGCCGCCGAACTGGCCGATCGACTCCAGGTAGGACCGTCGGCAATCTCGGGTGCGGTGAAATACCTGATGCGGATCGGGATGGTGTCCCGTAAGCGCGATCCGGGAGAGCGGCGTGACCGCTACCGGGTCGATCAGATGGCGTGGTTCACGGCGGCCATGGCCCGGTGTCGGCGGATGGGATGTGGCGGCTTCTCATGCGCTGTGTGGGCCTGGGCTTCTGCGTCGTGGCCGGATACCGGCCGCAGCAGCTGCAGGAAGGCGCCGGGCATGGCGGGTCCGACAGGTTCGCGCCGTGGTGCGGGGTGTCACAGGGCGGCGAGGGTCTTCCCGACGACGGTTGCGGCGCGGTCGGCGTCGTCGGCCGAGATGTCGAGGTAGAACACCGCGCGGATGCCGTCGGCGCCTGAAGGCAGCACGTGCAGGCCAAGCCGGTGGGCCTGGTCGACGAATGCCGCTGAGCTGCCGCGGGTCAGTCGGAAGAGGACGATGTTGGTCTCGACATGGGCTGGGTCAAGGTCGATTCCGTCCATCTGCGACACCGTTACGGCGAACCGCTTGGCGTTGGCGTGGACCTCTGGCAGCTGGGAGCGATGTTGACGCAGCGCGTACAGCGCGCCGGCGGCCACGATCCCGGCTTGGCGGAAGCCGCCGCCGATCTGCTGTTTGAACCGCCGGGCGCGGGCCACGAGTTCCGCTGGGCCAGCCAGGCATGACCCGACAGGGGCGCCCAGAGCCTTGGAGAAACAGACGCTGACCGTGTCGAAGGGCGCCGCGTACTCAGCCACGTCGATCCCGGTCGCGGCACTGGCGTGCCAGAGCCGGGCTCCGTCGAGGTGCAGGTTCAGTCCCAGTTGGCGTCCGGCGGCCGTCGCGGCGAGTAGTTGTTCGAGCGGCCACACCGTTCCGCCGCCGAGGTTGTGGGTGTTCTCGATGCACAGCAGCTTTACCGGGGCGGGCACCGTGGAAGGGAAGAACGGATGCGGCCGCCCAACCGCGGCGGCGACGTCGGCGGCGGTGAAGATGCCGCGGATCCCCGGGAGCAACCTGGGCAGTGTGCCCGAGTATGCGGCGGGCGCGCCGCCTTCGAGCAGGTACACGTGTGCGTTCTGGTCGAACAGCACCGCGTCGCCGGGTTCGGTGTGGGCGCGGATGCCGACTTGGTTGGTCATGGTGCCGCTCGGCATGTACACCGCGTCCTGCTTGCCGAGCAGAGCGGCCGACTCGGTCTCCAGTTCTTTGACGGTGGGGTCGTCGCCGTAGACGTCGTCGCCGACGTCGGCCCACGCCATCGCCTCGCGCATGGCCCGGGTCGGCTGGCTGCAGGTGTCACTTCGCAGATCGATGAGGGTCATGCCAACCAGGATGGCGTCTGACAATGGATAAGCACTAGTTGCTTTTAGTTTGCTAAACGAAAAGGGCAGCTTCTCGTTCTTAGTTGTCGACGCCGGCGCTCAGCGCTCCGAGGACGGCCCGTACGTCCGGTCGCCGGGCAACGCCTGTGCGGGTGAGGGCGTAGATCTTCCGCACTACCGGTTTCGTGAGGGGATGCAGACTGACCGGCGCGTGGGCTTGGGGCAGGGCCATCCGCGGGACCAGCGCCACACCGGCTCCTGCCGCGACCAGCGCGACGATCACGGCGAAGTCAGTGGCTTCGGCGACGACGTCCGGCACGAAGCTCACCGCCCCGCAGGCGCGCTGGATCATCTCATGGCAGCTGTACTCCTTTGAGGGCACTAGCCAAGGGGAGTCGGCGAACCTCGCCAAGCTCGCCTTCTGTCCCTGGGCGAGCCCTCGCTCGCGCGCGGTCTCGGGAGAGAGGGCAAGCAGGACCGGATCATCGGCGATGGCGTGTTCTTCGCAGTTGACCGGCATTTCCCGTGGCAACAGCGTGTAGCTGTGCACCACCGCGATGTCGACCTCCCGGTGCATGAGCGTTGCCGTGGCGGAGTCCGGTTCCTGCTCCACCAGGCGCAGCGTGACTCCTGGCACGGCTGTCCAAATGGGGGCGACCAGGTTGCGCGCCGCGGAAGGGAACGCGGCGAGGCGTACCGTACCGGAGCCGTTCGCCCGCAGCGACGCCAGTGCCGATTCCGCGGCGGCCACGTCGGCCAGGATGATGTCTGCGTGGGAGACCAGCAGTTGACCGGCGGCGGTGAGCACCAGGGTGCGTCCCCGCTTCTCCAGCAGCGCCGTTCCCGCCTCTCGTTCCAGCGCCGCAAGTTGCTGGGACACCGCGGGCCCTGTGAGCCGAAGCGCCTCTGCGGTCGCGGACACCGTGCCGTAGTGCGCGAGCTCGTGCAGAAGCCTGAGCCGTCGAACCTCAAGCATAAGCTGGCCTTTCCGATCCAGCGGCAAGTCCTCATCAGAGCTTATCCGTCGCAGTGCGCCATAGAGCGCTGAAGAGCCGTCAAGCCTTCAAGCGTGGGCGGTGCCCGTCGAGACGTCGGCGGCCTGGAACCGCAAGCGCGCTGCGATCAACTCCTGGCTCCACCCGCAGCAGGGTTACCGGCGGATCGCCGGGGAGCTCGCCGCTCCGGGCTGTCGGGCCGGGGCCTCCGCAGTGTGGCTCATCTTGAAGAAGACCGGCATCGACCCAGCGCCACGAGGCGCGGGACCAACCTGGAGTGAGTCCTGCGTGCTCAAGCTGAGGGGATCTTGGCGTGCGACTTCTTCCACTGCGACACCGTGCTGTTCCAGCGCCTGTATTGCCTGGTCGTCATAGAGATCACCACCCGCCGGGTGCACGTCCTCGGCGTCACCGAGCATCCGACCGGGCCGTGGGTTGCACAGCAGGCCAGAAACCTGATGATCGAGCCCGGGGACAGGGCGGAGGGGTTCAGGTTCCTCATCCGCGATCGGGATACCAAGTTCGCCGCGATGTTCGACGAAGTCTTCACGGCCGCAGGCATCCGCATTCTCAAGAGTCCACCGGGCTCCGCAGGCCAACGCGTTTGCCGAACGCTGGATCGGCGGCCTGCGCCGAGATCTCCTCGATCGGATCCTTTCAACGCCCGCCACTTGCGACGCGTGCCGGCTGCCCACGAGTCCCACTTCAGATGAGCATCGCCCACGACGTGCCGCCCGCGGCAGCCGAAGGCGCCGGGGAACGGTGGGACGCGGCCGCGTGGGCGGCGAGCGTGCTGGCCGATCCCGACAGCGTCATCTTAGAGGTTGGCACTGTGGGTGACGTTGACGACGTCATCGACGACCCGCACGAGCGTGCGATGCTGTGCGATCCGGCGGTCTGCACCAGCTCGGGCGAGCCGTTGCCGGACACGCTGATCAACCCCGCCGTGGCCCGAGCTTCCGGCTGCGGACTTCGCCCGGCACCAGGTCACAGCCGAACAGGTGCGAGTCGCCCTTGCCTTTCACGAGATCCGTGCCACGGTGGCCACGATGTGATCGTGCTCAGCGAGATCCTCGCAGGGATCCTTGTACGACCAGTTCGCCCATGTAGGCGTGTATGTCGAGGGCGCTGCCGGCAGGTGAGAGCAGGACGCGAGTCAGGGTTCCAGCCGTGCCGTCAGGAACAGCAACGCCAGCGCGATCATGATCATCGCGGATAGCCCGGCCAGCAGGGCGGCGCCCTCCGCCTGCGTGAGGTGGCGCAGGAGCCGGATGTGGATCATCAGGTGGAGCACGGCGAACGTCAGGTAGGCGGCCAGCGCCGTACGAGCCATGACCCGGCGCGGTACGAGACAGGCCGCGCCTAGGCCGTGTTTCGAAAGATCACGTGTGTGAGGCGTGTCGGTGATCGTTGAACGAAGAGGTCTCCGGTAGGTGGTTCAACGACCAAGAAGAACGAAATACCGGAGACCTCGTGACCAGCGTAGTGGTGACGAGGCGGCACGACCTCACTGATGCGCAGTGGGCGGCGCTGGAGCCGCATCTGCCTGCCGCATCGGGCAAGGGGCGTCCGCCGAAGTGGAGCAAGCGTCAGTTGATCGACGGGATCCGGTGGCGGATCCGGACCGGGGCGCCGTGGCGGGACGTTCCTGCCTGCTACGGCCACTGGTTCACCGTGTATGGCTTGTTCCGGCGCTGGCAGCGGGAGGGGATCTGGGCGCGGATCCTGGCGGCCTTGCAGGCGTGTGCGGACGCCGCCGGGAAGATCGATTGGACGGTGAGCGTGGACTCCACCATCACCCGGGCTCACCAGCACGCGGCCGGAGCACGCCGGGACGGTCACCTGCAAAAGGAACCACCCGGCGGGGTGCACAGCGAGCCGGCCGATCATGGCCTGGGGCGCTCGCGCGGCGGGCTGACCACCAAGACCCATCTGGCTTGCGAGCAGGGCCGCAAGCTGCTGGCTGCGGTGGTGACCGCCGGGCAGCGGGGCGACAGCCCGCAGTTCATACCGGTGCTCGGCAAGATCCGGGTGGCCCGCCTCGGCGGTGGCCGTCCCAGGACCCGCCCGGACCGGGTCCTGGCCGACAAGGCCTACACCAGCAAGGCCAACCGGACTCATCTGCGCCGGCGTGGGATCAAGGCGTGCATTCCGAGCAAGGCCGACCAGGACGCTCACCGGCGAGCCAAGGGATCGAAGGGAGGTCGCCCGCCCGCCTTCGACCCCGCGTTCTACCGGCTGCGTCACGCTGTGGAGTGCGGCATCAACCTGCTCAAAGGCAACCGCGGCATGGCGACCCGTTACGACAAGCTCGCCGTACGCTACGAAGCCGTCGTCATCATCGCTGCGATCAACCAGTGGCTCAATGCCTTATGAAACACGACCTAGCATCATCGTGGTGGCCAGGCTCATCGCGCCGTAGTCCATCATCAGATGGGCGTTGTACGGCATCCGCATGCCCACGAAAGGGACGTCGAAGAACGAGCGGGGCCACAGCAGGGCCCAGCAGCCGACGCCGAACTGGGTCACGGTGAGAAAGGCCAGACCGGCGCGGAGCCGGCGCAGCGCCCGGCGGCGCGTGGTCACCCGTTAGGAACCGGATGGCCGCGCCTAATGTGACAACCGGGCCAAGAAAGTGAGCTTGTCCGGGTTGGCGATGATGCGCAGGCCCGTGACGTGCTCGCCTTCGACGTCCGGGGCCAGCACGCCGATCAGGTCGGTTCCGGCCAGCGCGAGAATCGCGGGATCGCCGTTCACCTCCGACAGCCTCAGTCGCACCTGTCCGGCCGTCATGTTCAGGACGCCGCCTAGGTAGCGCAGCACCCGGGCCAGGCCGGCGATGGGGCGCCTGGCCACGCCGACCCGTCCGCCGCCGTCCACCCACACGGTCGCGTCCTCGGCCAGCAGGCGTTCGAGCCCGGCCAGGTCACCGTCCTCGGCGGCGGCGAGGAAGCGTTCCACCAGGTCGCGGCGGCGCGTCCGGTCGCCGGGCGGGGAGCCGGCGTTCGCCGGCAGCCTCCGGCGGGCGCGGTGGTAGAGCTGGCGCGCGTTCGCCTCGGAGAGCCCGACGACCTCGGCAACCTCCCGGTGGCTGTAGTCGAACGCCTCGCGCAGCACGAACACCGCCCGTTCGACCGGGTTGAGCCGATCCAGCAGCACGAGGAAGGCCAGAGAGACCAAGTCACGGCGCTGGGCGGTATCGAGTGGCCCCAGAGCGCCGTCAGCGGTGGGCACCGGTTCGGGCAGCCATGTGCCGACATAGCTCTCCCGGCGGGACCGCGCGGACGTCAGCCGGTTCAGGCACAGATTGGTGGCGACCTTCGTCAGCCAGGCCGACGCCGATTCGACGGTCCAGTCCTGCGCCCGATGCCAGCGCAGGAACGTGTCCTGAAGCACGTCCTCGGCCTCCTCGGCCGAGCCGAGCAAGCGGTAGGCCAGCCCGAACAGCCGTGCCCGGTGCCGTTCGAACTCCTCGACCGCGTCCACTACCACGCGTACAAGCCTCCCCGGCCGCCCGCCTGACCTGCGATCCGCCTCCCG
This sequence comes from Nonomuraea helvata, assembly GCF_039535785.1. Lineage (NCBI taxonomy): Bacteria > Bacillati > Actinomycetota > Actinomycetes > Streptosporangiales > Streptosporangiaceae > Nonomuraea > Nonomuraea helvata. The sequence goes on along the minus strand of NZ_BAAAXV010000001.1, from coordinate 3,229,577 downwards.
GCGGCGCCGAGCCCGATTTCGAGGCGGCCATCGGTGAATTGGTCGGTTCCCGCGGCTTCGCGGGCGAGCAGTGCCGGGTTGTAGAACGCGGCGTTGAGTACCAGTGTGTTGAGATGGATGCGTTCGGTATTCTCCGCGGCCAGGACGAGCGCGGGAAAGCAGGGAGGGAGGCCGACATGATCGGCGATACTGATCACGTCGTATCTGGATCGCTCGGCGTCCCGGCACTTGGCGACCCAGACGGCCCTGTCGCCGGGGATGTAGAGGTTCGCTCCGAAGCAAAATTGTCGTGGCACAGTTTTTCCAGGTTTCTTTAGGCGAAATCGCGGCGGCGGAGTCCGGCCATGCCCGCGGTGGCCAGCAGGACGGCGATGAGTGTGAGCGCGAGCAGCGAACCGGGCGACACGGGGTCTCCCGGGTAGACGTGGGCGAATGGCGAGACAGCGAAGACGCCGTGCCCGATCGCGCCGAGCTCCCAGCCCAACTCGATGAGCAGGGTCAGCCCGAGCACGGCCCAGCTGATGGCAATGGCGGCCTTGGGCAGCAATCCGAACAGGGCGGTGGCCAGGCCGGCCAGCACCCAGAGAGCGGGCAGCTTCGCCAGCGTCGCTCCCAGCATGTCGAAGATCACAACGGCATCGCCAGTGGCCAGGCCGTAGCTGAGGCCTGCGGTGAGGCCGAGGGCGAACAGCACGACACCCGGTGCCACCGCGGCGAAGAGAAGGTGGCTGGCGGCCCAGCGCAGGCGGCTGACGCCGGCGACCAGCAACGGGGCAGCCGTGCCGTCGCTTTCCTCGTTGCGGAGCCGTAGCACGATGAGGATCGCGTAGATCGCGATCATCTCGGCCAGGGCGTAGACGAGCAGCCGCATCATCGCGTCGCCGGCGTTCGCGGCGTGCAGCCGGTCCAGCATGGTGACAAAGTCGGGGCTGGTCCCGACGACGCCGCCGACGCTGTCGGCCACGCTGCCCATCAGCAACCCGATGAGCGCGAATCCGAGCACGGTCGCCAGCAGGGTGCCCCGGTGCAGCCGCCAGGCCAGCGCCACCGGGCCGCGCAGCCCGGAGTTCGCAGTCGTGGGGCCGGGCCGGGCGGGTAGCAGGCCCGAGCCGATGTCGCGACGGCTGGACAGGAGGTAGGCCACGGCCACCAGTGCCGCGATGAGCGCCACGCCCAGCAGGAGGACCCCCCACTGCTCACCGGCGAACGGCCGCAGGCGTTCCGACCACCCCAGCGGGGTCAGCCAAAGCAGCCACGACGGATCGCCATCCGCGCCGGCGGCGTCGCCGGCCATCCGCAGCACCATGGCGAGGGCGAAGAACGCGGCGGCGATGCCCGTCGCGGTGCGGGCGCTCGTGGTGAGCTGCGCCGCCGTCGCGGCGGCCGCCGCGACGGCGCACCCGGTGACGGCCAGCGAGGCGGCCAACGCGACGGACCCGGCGATCGGAAGTCCCTGCCCGGCCAGACCGGCGACGATCAGGATCGCGATGAGCAAGTGCGCGCCGAAGCAGACGAGCAGCACCGCGGTCAGTTGCGCGTTTCGCCCGATCGCGCCGGAGTTGAGTAGTTCGGTACGCCCGCTCTCCTCCTCGCGGCGGGTGTGCCGGATCATGATGACGATGCTGAAAATGCCGAACAACAGCGCACCGGCGACGCCGACGCGCCAGGCGGTGAGGCCGCCGACGCTGTCGTCGAGCAGCGCGCCGTAGAACGCGGTCATGGCCGGGTTGCCGCGGATCCCCGAGGCGAAGCTCTCACGGGCGGCCTCGGTGGGGTAGGACTTTGCGAACGTCGAGGCCGTACTGGTGACGAACCCGGCGAGCACCACGATCCAGACGGGCAGGAGCACCCGGTCGCGGCGCAGGATGAGCCGGCTCGTCGTGCCGATCCCGCTCATCGCGCCACTCCTGCCGCCGCGACGGACTCGTCGTGGCGATAGTGCCGCAGGAACAGCTCCTCCAGCGTCGGCGGCTGGGCGACCAGGTCCCGGAGGCCGAGCGCGGACAACCGCGCCATCAGATTGGTGAGCCCGTCGCTGTCCACGCTGCACCGCACCGTGCTCCCGTCGATGTGGAGATCGTGCACGCCCTCCAGCCGGGCCAGGTCTGGGGGAGGCTGAGCCACCGTCGCGGTGACAGTGGTACGGGTCAGGTGGCGCAGTTCGGCCAGCGTCCCTGACTGCTCGGTTCTGCCGCGCCGGATGATGCTCACCCGATCACAGGCGGCCTCGACCTCGGAGAGGATGTGGCTGGACAGCAGTACGGTACGGCCGGCCGCGCGCTGTTCCAGCAGGCTTTCCCGGAACGCCGCCTCCATCAAGGGGTCCAATCCGGCGGTGGGCTCATCGAGGATCAGCAGTTCGACGTTCGCGGCCAGGGCGGCCACGAGGGCGACCTTGCGCCGGTTGCCGGTGGAATAGGTGCGGGCCTTCTTCCGCGGGTCCAACTCGAAACGCTCGATGAGCTCGTTGCGGCGCCGCGCGTCCAGTCCGCCGCGGATCCGGCCGAGCAGGTCGATCACCTCTCCGCCGGAGAGGTTCGGCCACAGCGTGACGTCGCCGGGCACGTATGCCAGCCGGCGGTGCAGGGAGACCGAATCCGCCCACGGATCCGCATCGAGCAGACGGACGGTGCCGGAGTCCGCGCGCAGTAGACCCAGCAGCACCTTGATGGTGGTGGACTTGCCCGCCCCGTTCGGGCCGAGGAACCCGTGCACCTCGCCGGTCTGAACGGTGAGGTGCAAGCCGTCCAGGGCAGGGGCATGCCCGAACGACTTGCGCAGACCTTCGACGCGGATCGCGTCAGTCATGGTCTTTCTTCCCTTCGATGATTTCGTATTCGTCAAGACCGTGTCGCGCCAAAGCGGTGCCCTCGGCCCCTGCGATGGCGGGGGAGACGATGGCCAGGACAGCCCTGCTGATCTCATGCCAGCCGGCGCCGGTCGCGTCGTCGAGGTCGAGTACCCGAGATAGCTGACCGTGCAACATCGTGATGCCGAGCTTCATTGCGGTCAGCGTGCGCACCGGAACGGCAGTCTGGTCGGCGGAACCCTCTCCTTCCTGCGTGCCGAGGTGGCGCTCGGCCACCGCGACCATCTCGTCGAACAGCGCCGCAGCCGCAGGCGTGCCATCCGTGAGCGTGCGGGCCAGGTCGGCCATCACCCGGCGGCGCCGTCCGGTAGGCCTCGGAGATGAAATCGGGATCGGCGATGCGACGCCCGGCGATCCCCTCATCAGCCTCGTTCCGGAGGAATTCCAGCGCGTAGGTGTCACACGCCTGATCGGCGATCATGCGCATCGACGCACCGGCGAAACCCTGCTCGGCGAACTGGATCAGCGCGGCATTTGGGATGTGAGCGCGCGTCGTCAGACCCGCGCTCCCACAGCCCTGTTCCCACCGGGCCACAGGCCTTGACTGTGAGCTTGTATCGCCAACAATACAAACATATTGGAAGCGTGTCGATCGCATCGTTAGTGATGCATGTCACTGCGGGCCTTTCGTGTGCCCAGCAGAGCAGGAGGTGAAGCCGTGATGTAGCGGTGGATCTTGTTGTTCGTAAGCTCGTCGCCGCTTGCCCTCAAAGCGGGAGCGGTTCACGCGATCTCGTCTCGGGAGTCACGGAGCCGCACCTGTCCGCGCGGACCACTTGCGTCATCCACCAGGCTCGAGTGTGCCGACCAGATAACGCTGGATGGTCGGCCCCACCCAGGCGACGAGCTCATCTTCATCATCGGCGGAAACGCCAGCACGAACCGGCACAACGCCACGCCTAGGATCTGGCTCGAGGCCAGACTCGCACGCTTTGCGGCTTCCAGCGAGTTGCTGGTGAGCGCACTTGCGACGGGGATCAACTGAGCGGTGAAGATGGAGCGCATGCGCTCAGCCACGGCCTGATTGGTGCTTCCCACCCTCAGGAGGATTTGAAGCGTCTCATCACCCTCCCAACGGTCCAAGAAGACTTCGACGAGAGTGGCGCCGATCTCCCCTCGGGGTATCGGCCGAGGGGGCAGTACGCGCGTGCTACCACGCTCGCCGACGGGGCCGTCTTGGACGCCATCGGCCCCATGGGATGGGTGCACATGGCCTGTACCCGCGCCATGGTTGCGATGGCGCACAGCCACCCGTAGATCGCCGGTCAAGAGACCAAGCGGTGTCTCGGAGGAGCTGGCGGGTGATAGCTTGCTCCTGCGGCACCAGACTGAGATCCGCCATGCGGGCCGCGTACGGCTCAAGGCCGACGGTACCCTTGTCACCAGCGAATAGGTGCAGGTCCTCGACCGATACCCCGGCTTACCGGCTAACGATGAGGCGTCCGCCGAGCGCTACTTCCTGCGGTAGAGAGAAGCGACATCGATACCGCGACAATCCGGATTGTGCCGTCCACCGACAGTACCTCTTGTCACAGCGGGCGCAATCTGAGGCGATGTTCAGGCAAAGCGGCGTGCGATGTCGTGGGCCAGCAGGTTGGCTCGGGGAGACCGCTGGTAGCAGACTTGGTGTCCGTGGCGGACCCGGGTCACCAGACCTGCGTGCAGCAGCCGAGCGAGATGGTAGGAGACGGTCGACGGGGTCAGGTGAAGTTCCGCGGCCAGATCGGTGGTGGTGCGGGGCCGGTCCAGGGCGCGCAGCAGCCGGAGCCGCGTGAGGCCCAGCACCTCGCCGAGCCCGTCGTCCGCCTCGTCCGAAACCGAGTCGCGTCTGAGCGCCGGGTATACGAGACGCAGGCCGGGCCTGCTGTACGGGCGCTCGACCAGGTAGCACCGCTGGGCCAGGGTCGCCGGGACGAGAGTGATGGGCTGGTCGCAGTTGATGTCCAGATCGGCTTGGCCGGGGATGTGCAGCGTTTGGTCCCGGTAGGTGACCGTCGGGTGGAGTGAGGTAAGTGTACGGCCCAGCCCTTCCCTGGCCATGACGCCGGCGCGACGGTCGATGTCGGCCTGGGCGCGGTCTTCGATCTCGCGCCAATGGGGTGCCAGGCACATCTGGTAGAACGTCTCTGTTTCGGAGGCCAGCCGCCGCCGGTAGGTTCCCTTCCACATCTGGGTGTCTCCGAGGCAGGAATGCGGCGACCAGCTCAGCGCGCCGTCAAGGATCTGCAGCTCCTCCCGGATCTCCGGAACTGCAGGCACCGAAGTCGGCTCGCTGGGGGGTTGGGGGAGGTGCGGGCGCTCGCCGTACCGTCCGAGCCCTGACAGCGCGGGAAGACGTCCCCACACATGAGAGTCGCGGGCCGCTCTCCCCCACGGCTCCTCTCCCCACGGGTACGGCGGGGCGAGCCACCGGTATTGGACCGCGACCGCGGTCTCCACCCCGAGCGACACCGTGAACCTTGCCGATTCCAAAGCCTGAGCACCCAGCCGTACCCGGATCATCGACACCCCCGCCAGGTTTCGCCCAACTTTCGAATCTCTTCGAATCACCTGTACGGCCCACCATAGCGATCACTTCAATCGGTACCGCACGAGGGTCCGAAACCTCGCCCCCCCACAGACCTGTGGCGCGCACACGGTGTGCCCGCCTCATTTCACCAGGGAGAAACGATGAAGAACCTTCTCGTCATGGCGACGGCCGGTGCGCTGCTTGCGATCCCCACCGGCACTGCCCAGGCCACAGCTTCCACCGAGGTGTCCACTCAGGCCGGCTCCACGGATGTGTCCATGCAGGACGTGCACCGGGCCAGCATCGACTGCTCCCGTCCGAAGGGCAAGACGACCAACTACTCGTGGGGCGATGGCGCAACCAGCGTGACCGTCTACTTCAACAACCATTGTTCGCACCGAGTGAGTGCGAAGCTTCACATCAAGAGCGCATTCGGCGACTACACCAAGTGCCTGCGGACCAATGGTGGCACCGAAGGCAGGAAGAAGTTCGATATCGGCCTCGCCGGAACCCTGACCGGCATCTCCAAGGGCTGCTGACCTTTCGCAATCATTCCGGGCCCTGGATGTTCCACGTCACTCAAGATGGTGATCTAGTGCCCTGAGTCGGAAATTCGTCGACAATATGAGGCAAGGGCATCGAGGATTTCTTCGGAGTCTTGGTCCAAGTGAAGGGCCTGGGATCCTCGTTCCACGAGGCGATCCAGACCCGGATGTCCTTCTCCAACGCCTGCAGGGTCTTGTGAACTCCGTGTCGCAGCTGCTTGGCCGTCAGCTCTGCGAACCAGCGTTCGTCGGGTAGCCGGAGCGCGTTACCGCGCCCCGGCCCCCTCAGAACCGGCCGTGCCCGCTTTCCAGGCAACCGGCTCGAGCAAGCCCTGAAGGTTCGAGGCCGTGCGGAAGTGCCGGGTTGGTGTCGTCGCCGAGTCGGCGCCAGCAGTGGGCATGTATGAGACGTGTTGCGGCGTGTTCGTCCGGGTTTCCGAGCTCCACGGCGGTAGCGATCGCCTGTTTGCGGATCGCTGTGCGCGTGGCCGTGAGCCACTGCTGCCACTCGATCGGGCTCTGTGGCTCATGGTCAGCGTGCAGCAGTAGGCCCCGGCAGAGCGGACATCGGGCCGCCCTGTTGGCGAAGAAGCCGCCACGTTGCGGCGTCCACTGGGGCCCTGGCACGGCGGCGCCGCTCGGTAGTCGATCAGAGTCGGGTCATCGGGAGAGGTCCGACCTGCGACCATCCGGTGCCGGACGACTTTCGTCCAGGCGAACTTGCGCAGGTAGAAGCCAGTTTCCTGACTCCCGAACACCCATTTGTCGCGCCTGGCGGTGTTGAACATGCCGAAGTACCGGGCGATGATCCAGCGCTTCGGCTTGTTCGGGTGGGAGATCTTGGCCCACTTATAGACCAGTCTCCACAGGTGGGCGTCCAACGCGCCGAACGCGCGTTTCCTGGCGGCATCAGGGTCGAGGCCGAGCATCCCAAGGAACTGCTCCGCCTCATGGGTGACGCCGAACGGGCGCAGTGGAAGGCCCAGACCGCCGCTACCGGTCACGATGGGCAAGCGATTCGTCCCCAAGGAAATCCCGTCGGCCCTCGGAAGAGGGCGGCCGGATGATGATGCGAGGTGTGGATGCGCGGGCTGCTGTATCAGGCAGGCGCGTCGGGCCAGGTCTGGCGGACTCCGCTGCCTCGCGCTCCCGGCTCTCCTCGCCGTCTATAGGGCGAACAACGCCCTGCCCGCTCAAGGGTCAACGATGGACGCCGGTGTTGTGCTCGCCTACCTCAACATCCCGCTGGGATCCCGCAGTACGTCGGCATCTTGCCGCGCTGACGCTCGGCCACCGCTTACCGCTCCACCCCACGGCACGAGACAGTCCAACGCGTGTGGAGAAAGCAGATGGAGAGCGACACCCGACGGCTACCGCAGTCGGTTGAACCGGCAGCCGCCGATCTGGAGTGGGAGCCGTACAACACCGCCAGAGGGGGACCCTTCGCATTGCGTCCACAGCGTGCTGCGGCGGTTCCTGCGCGGTTGGGCCGGGTATTTCCGCTACGGACACTCAGCCCAGTGCCTCAGCAAGATCAGGCGATACGCCCAGATGCGGCTGGCGCACTTCATACGACGGCGTCACCGCCGCAGCATGGCGTTCGGTTGGTGGGTGCTGACCCGCTCCCAACCGGTCGATCTGGGACTGATCAGCTTGTATGGAATCGTCGTCGCACCCAGGGCCGGTAAGCCCTGGCGGGAAAGACCGAATGCCGGCGGTGAACGACGTCGGTGAGCCGTGTGCGGGAGAACCGCATGCACGGTTCGACGGGCGCGAGCTGGAAATGGAACGGCCTGGCCACGGTCATTGGGGAAAGCACAGCCGACTGGGAAACCGGCGGAAGACAGGCCCCGAGCCCTACCGCCATCAGCCGCCACCGCGCCAGTTCCCGACTCTACAACGAAATGAGTTGCTTGTAGCCCGTCTCAAGGGAGGGCTCGAGGTCGTGTGTGCGCTACTCGGCTCTATGGCGGACGGCTGCAAGTAGGCGCCGTATGGCAACTGCGTGGCCGCCCGTCTCGATGACGAGCCGTCGGTAGAGGCCGCCGGCCAGGCCGGGGAAGGCGGCTCGGCTCTCGGCGTGCATCCGCGACCGACCCGGACTGACTGGTTCGATGCGAAAGATCAGGGCGTAAGACGAGAAGTGATGGCGTCCCTGAAGGACCAACTCGCGTCCCGGGACCGCAGCGACTACCCGAAACCCGGGAAGCGTTGAGCCCTCGGCAAGGGGGCGTGGCCCGGACGCCGTGTAGTCGGCGGCCCGAACGAGTCTCGCGTAGCTGGCCACACCGGGACGGGAGGAGGATCGGTCCAGTGTTTCAACCAGACTGCGCCAGACGGCGTCGCCCCCCGCAGCAATGACCATCGCGTGCTCGTCAATGAACGGCAGTGTAGCGATCTGCATCGAAGCCTCCCGCTGACTTCCACGCACTGTGGAAGGGTTCCATGCAAACAGTAGAAGGCACGGCAAGGCCAGCACAGCGCGACCCCGGCTTTCGCGCTCAGCCAGTGTCGGGTAGCGGCGTCACGTTGCCGTGCCGCCGCCCCTCAGAACCGGGCGAGCGGGCTTTCCCCGCACCACGGCTCAAGCAAGCTCCACGCGGCGTACCCGTTCGCCCGCTCCGCGGGCGCTAGCCGCTCCCCGCGAATGGCGCGCGTGCACCATGAGCTTGTTGGCAACCGCAATGGCGGCAGAACCGCTGGCTAAGAGCCATCCGCCTGCTCCAGGCAGACGTTTACATGAGGCAATTCGAGTCTCGTCGCAACGTCGTGGTCAGGTCGCGGGCTTTGGCGCTGCTGATGGCCAACTGGCGGCGAAGGTTGTCGGCGGAGATGGGCCGGCCGTGTTCCGCGCGGTGTGCGTCGTCGATCCGCCGGGCCCGTTCCAGTAGCGCCGCGTGGGATTCAGCACTTGTGTGATCAGATCGGCGGGTGTCTCTGCGCCGCTCTGGCTCCTCACCAGGGGTGCGATCCATGCTGGGACATTGAGCATGAGTGCGAGGTGCCAGATGTTGCCGAAGCTGAAGGCGAAGGTCAGCAGGGCGATCAGCGCCATCACCGCGGTCACGGTGCGGGCCGCGAAGACCTCGACCGCCGGCGCGGTCGCTTGACCTTCAACGTTGAGAGGCGGGCAATCCTCTTGGGCGACAGCAGCGCTCGTGGTTCCGAGAGGGTTTCTGGATTGGTGGTTCGTGAGTTCCTTCAAGAGGTTTGCCCTCCCTACAGGGCGAGATCAAGGTTGTTATGGATGTCGTGGACCCGCAACGCCTGAATTGGGGATTCGGCGGCCGGTCGATCAGTCATGGAAGACTGATTCGCTCGGCCACCGCGAGCTTCCTTAGCCGCATCGTTGCTGGTAGGGGCAGCGCAGATGTGGTGGGGTTCGTGCAGGGGGCACTCGATCTTGACCAGCGGTTCCGGCCGCTGACCAGGGCAAACATCGCAGTTACGGGCGGGTCTCCAACCTCACGGAGTCCCGCCCGTTCTCGTTGTCGCTCGCTGTTGTGGGCCGCTTTCAGCGACCTCATCAGAGCCTTGATGTCGAGGCGCCTGACGAGCCTCACGGCCTCCGAGCACCCGCAACTGCTCGGAGGCCCGGCACTTGCATGCCAGAGCACGATGTGACGTCAGGACCTGAACGACGGCCGGTTCATCGGCAGCCTCCTCACTGCGATCCGCCCCGAAGCGCAACCGTGCCTCGCACAACGCCCCTCACAGAGACCGCCTGCAGGAATCTCTCTTACGATCTTCAGGATGACTGCCGCCGCCGGTGGCCGGTAGCACGCCGAGCAGTTGCTGCGTAGCCAGCAGCACCGCCCGGTCAGCTTCAAGGCTTATCGACAGGTGTGCGAGGACCGCAGGCTACTGCTGGCCGTCATCGTGGTTGAAGACCTCGAACAGTTCCCGTTGGAGTTTCTCGGGGGCATTGGCCAGGTTCCCGGTCAGGATCGGCAGCCGATCGAGCAAGTCCTCGGCGTGCTCATGTTCGGGCGGACTGGCCTCGAGTTCAGCGAGGCGGTCGGCTTTGGCGCGGCGGTCGGACTGCAACTCGATGAAGCGGCTGTTCAGCTTCTGTGCCAGCACGGGGTTGAGGTCGGACTCCTCGAACTGCCGGGTCAGTCGCTCGATCCGCGCGTCCAGGTCGGCCAGAGTCCGACTGACCGCATCACCTCGATGGGCAGGTGAGCGAGGTCAGGATGCTGAGCGGCCAAGAGTCGCCGTACGAGATCCGGAGAGATGTCCATCCCGGCAGCCGGCATGCGATGAGGACCCGCCCCGGGACCTTAGCGGACCCCGCGCCGGCCCTCTGGCAGAGGATCGCCTCCGCGCGCTTTCATTTTCAGGGGATTGACACCGCAGCGCCTTCGGATGGAATCCCGACCGTCGGCAGGGTGGGCCGCGGGCGGTTGACCGTCCGCGGCCCGGTAGGACCTCACATCAGCTGCGCAGGCTCCACTGCTGGTTGCTGCCGCCGTTGCACGACCACAGAATGATCTTCGTTCCGTTGGCGGTGCCGCCGCCGTTGGCGTCCAGGCACAATCCGGACTGCACACCGGTGATGGTGCCGTTGGAATTGAGGTTCCACTGCTGGTTGGTCTGTCCGTTGCAGTCCCAGATCACCACTTGGGTGCCGTTCGAGGTGCCCCGGTTGTAGGCGTCCAGGCACTTGTTGCCGAACACCTGCAGCTGCTTGCCCGACGTGTACGTCCACCGCTGGTTGGTCTGTCCGTTGCAGTCCCACAGCTGCGCCTGGGCGCCGTTGGTCGCAGTGCCGCCGCTGACGTCCGCGCATCGACCCGACTGGCCGCCCACGATCGTGACGTTCTGCTGGCTGCTCCCGCCGTTTCCTTGCCTGACGAGCGATTTCGACTCAGCCGACCGATTCCCCTGGGCGTCCACGACGTAGAGCCGATACTCACCGGTCGCCGGCGGAACGGCAATGGAGGTCGCGGTTCCGCTTGCCCGGGTCATCGTGTTGCCGACGACGAAGGAGGTCGTGCCCGAGGGGGCCAGCCAGACCGTCTTGCTCGCATCGCCGGTGCTGCGGATGGGGATCGATGTCACGCCGGCGCCGACGAAGGTGCTGGCGGGCAGGACGTAATCCGGCAGAGAAAGATTGCTCTGAGGGATGATGTTCCTGTACGCGTCCTCGAGTCCGGAGTTCACGGCTATGCCATAGGCCTGCGACGGCCAGACGTAGTCGGAGGATACGAGGATGTCCTGGACCGTGCTGTTCGGCAGGTTCTTGTTGGAAACTTTGTTGATCGGGCCGTAGGTCTGCGTGATGCTCAGATCATGCTTACGCCCGAAGTCGTCGGAGTTGATGAGCCACGTGACATTCTTGTCCACGCTCAGGACGTTGTCGCGGAAGGTTATGAACGCTGAGCCTTCGTCCGGGTGGAGTCCGTACTTGTGACCGGCCGGGACGCCCTGCAGATAGTTGTTGTTGATCGTGGTTCCCGGCTGGCTGCCCAGCGTGTAGATGGGAGCCGTATCGCCCAGGCGCTGCACCGTGTCGATGATGTGGTTGTAGCTGATGTTGTTGTTCTTCGCCGTGGTGGCCGGCCGGTTGGGCTGGATCGAGCCTGACGATCCGTCGAAGTTCCACCACCCCCAGCCGAGCGTTATGCCGGACCACGGGGCTTTCTCGACGCGATTGTGCTGGATGGTCAAGCTGTCGGCGAAGTACGCCGAGATGGGGCTGTGCCCGTTGAACAGAACAGCGCTGTCGTAGATGTAGTTGTTCTTTATCTCGATGTTCTTGGGCGCTCCTTCGACCTGAGCGGGATACTTCTCGTGATTCGTCGCGGTGTGGTCCCCGATGTAGACATGCTGGGGATGGCCGACGACGATAGCGGATCCGGCGATGTCGTTGGTGTAGTTTCCGATCAACTGCGAGTTCACCACGTCGTTGGCCATGGTGATTCCGTCGACGCCGGTGTGCTGTATCCGGTTGTTCTGCAGGACGAGGCCGTCGGCGTTGTCGATCTGAATGATGCCGGGCGCTATGTCGACATTGCGGTAGTAATAGACGTGGAAGTTCTGCTTGGCATATGCGAGTGCGCCGAGATTGCCCTGCTGGGCTTGTTTGAACGCCGAGCCATCCACGTTGAACAGGTTCCAGTCGGAGTGCTGGACCGTGAGGCCGGAGAATGTGATGTTCCGGACGCGAGAACTGGTGGAGGCGCCGGCGACCCTGAGAAGGGTGGACACATTGTTCGGCGCGAAAACCGTCGCCGTCGCCATGTCTTCGGAGGCTGCCTTGTAGTAGTACAACGTCCGGCTCGTCTTGTCGAAGTAGAACTCGCCCGGCGTGTCCAGGAACTCGTAGGCGTTCATGACCTTGTGGGTGCCGCCGACCTGGGCATTCCCGTTGAAGGCGCCTTGGGCGATGGCCGCTCCCGGCTGCTGGAACTGAGCTATACGGTTCGTGCCGTCAGAGGTGACCTGCCGGACTCCCACGATGGCCGTGGTCCAGGTCGTCGCCGTCTCTATTTCGATGTCGTCTTGGTTGGCGGCGATAGCGGGGAAATCGCCCAGACTGTACTTCGCTCCCGCGCACTGCGATCCCGATTCCCACGCCCAGGACGCCTGTCCGGCCGTGACGGTGTAATTTCCGTAGCACCCCTGCGAGTTTATCGTCTTCGAAGCCATGTACGCTCGCTTGTCGTTTACATAGAGCGCACGGAGCTTGTTGCTGCGATTCAGCGAGGCTTTCCAGATGTCACCGCTGTGCTGCGTCCATCCGGTTACCTGAACACCGCCGCTGAGGATTGGCGTCTCGTTCTGGTATGCCGCGTACACGACCCGGAATCCGTTCGTTCCGGAGTCGGCCGGCGTGAAGTCGATCGTGCTGCCGACCGGATAGTTGCCCCCGCGGAGATACACGTAGATGTCGCCTGTCATGTCGGCGTTCACCGTGCGAACGACGTCCCTCGCGCGCTGCAGGGTTCGGAACGGTGACGTGATCGTTCCCGGGTTGGCGTCGTTGCCGTCGGGGGCGACATAGTAGGTTGCCTGGGCCGCCGCCGAGGCCGAGGCATTACCTGTGAACGTCGGCAGCAACACCGCGGCAACGAACACCGCAAGCGCCGCTAACGCCTTCCCAGTGGCGGGTAGGGCTGGTATCACACTCTGTTCCTTTCGCTGGTTCCGAGAAGAGTTTCGCCGCGAAATCACCCCGCCTCAGCAGAGCTCATCGGGGTGTGTGCCTTTGCGCGGGCGTGGCGCCTTGTCTTGCCGTTGCGGACATCGATCGGAGGCCGCGCACCTTTCCGGGCCGAGGGGCCGGCCGCCCTCACGCCATGCGCGGCAATGCCGTAGCGCGTGGGCCTCGGCGGGCTCGTCGTCGGGAACGCCGAATGTCCTTACCGCCGGATGAGCGGCGCCGGCCGTCTTGCGCACCGAGCATTCGTCACAGGCGGCTCATGGGCTCTGCAGTACGCGAAGGACGAGTCTGCCGGTGCTGAAGGAGTCCTGGCCGTCCGCTCCGGCCCCGCGCTGACGAGGGTCACGCCGCCGGGGCGCGAGGTCTCCTCATAACACGCCCTAAGAATCCGTGGCAGACGTGCCGTTACGGTATGTAACGTATGACGTATGCCGACTGATGTTTAGGAGTAATGTCGCATTAACATGGGTGTCTCGCAATAGTCGATGGAGCGCCGGAAGGCGCACCTCTTCGTCCACCCCCAGCGCCGCGACGCCGGGCGATCTTTCGCCCATAGTGGACTTCCCGCGGGTCGCGGTGGGACGCCGCCGGTCATGCGTACGGGGCCACCTGGCAGCTCTTGGTCCGATCTGCCAGGTCAGGGCCGATGTCTCCGGCTCCGCGCCGGTTGCCGGCGGCCCGGCGCAATCCGCCATGCGGTGCCCGCGGCGCACCGGATCTCTGCTGGATCAGCCGAGTTCCGGGCAGGTTGAGAGAGGAAACCGCCTATCTCAGCAGTGGTGGCTCACTTTGCCGATGAAACTTTCATGAGCAATGTGAGACAGCTGGGTGCCTTACTGGCACCCGGTCCCCGTCCCCGGCCTCAGGCCGGCAGGCGACGAGGCTACGCCGATAAACACGGAGAACCGAAGACGCTTGCGATCGGCACGGGCCGTTGCTTGCATGCTGGGCTCCGGGCCCGCGCCGACGCGGTCTCGCTGTCACACGGTGGTGAGCTGCCATTCCTGGTTGGGGCCGCCGTTCTCGGGCCATTGGATGATCCGGGTGCCGTCGGCAGTGGAGCCGGCTTCGACGTCCGCGCTAGCGCCCCGTCACCGTTGATCCGATAATCGGGCATCTTGGTCAGCAAGGCGGTCCAGCGTTGCACGCTTTGGCCTGGGCCCTGCTCGATGGGGAGTGTCAACCGCATTGTCCACCTCTTGCGGCCCTGACCGGTGGAATCGAGGCTCATCACAGCCATGAACACGCACCCTGTCCACTTCGGTGATGAAGTGCAGGCGCTTGGTCAGGCTCTCGTCACGGGTTGGTCGACGATGCCAGGTAGGGGGGAGGCGGTCGACGCCGGCCGGGAATCGGTGATCATGGGTGGGTCGCTGGATCGAGACCTGGGAAACGATCAGGCGCTCGTCGATGACGCGCGGCGAGATTGGCCGGTTTCGTGTGCCCAGCGTTCGGTGAAGAGCCGGTCAGTGGGCGGGTCGCCGGGTAGCGGACGCGGGTGGCAGGCGCGCAGGCCGTCCACGGCGATGGTGAGAACGCGCTTGTGAGCGTCGGCGGCGGCTTCGATGAGGTCCTCGCGCCCCTGCTTGCGCAACTGGTCCAGGGCGGGCGATCTGCCGAACTGCTCGATCAGCAGCGAGATGTCGACGGCAGTGACGTCCGGCCTGAGGACGCGGGCCTGGTGGGCGCGCGCGACGAGCGCGGCGAGTAGTTCGTCCGAGCGGTCGGACTTGGCCTGCATCTCCTTGGTGACTTCGATGGTGCCGGCGATCGGGGCGAGCGAACCTTGGCCGAACTCGACGCAGGTGACGATGAAAGAGGCCAGTCCTTCCCAAGGATCGTCCTCGGCGAGACCTCGTTCGGCGGCTTCGTTCCAGTTGTCGAGGGACAGTTCGGCCAGTCGCTGGAAGAGCTCCTCCTTCGTGCGGTAGCGGCGGTAGAGGCTGCCGATGCCGACCCCGGCGGCCGCTGCGATGGCCGCGACCGAAGCGTGTCCCCCGTCGGCCGCCAGCACCTGGCGCGCCGCCCGCAGGAGGGCTCGGTCGTTGCGCTCGGCTTCCGCCTGCCGGGGACCGCGGCGCTTGGATTCGGTCATGCCGCCAGCATACCGAACTTGCGGAGCGAATCACTCCGGTTGTAAGGTCCTTTCAATCGGAGCGTTTCGCTCCTATTGAGGAGGCAGTCATGCAAGCTGTGGTCATGGACCGCTTCGGCGGGCCGGAGGTGCTGCGCATCCGGGAGGTCGAAGACCCCGTGCCGGGGCCGGGGCAGGTGCTCGTGGCGGTGGACTATGCCGGGATCACGTACGTCGAGACACAGGTGCGGGCCGGTCGCGGCCCCGCGGCCCACCAGCGGCCGGCGCTTCCGCGCATCCCCGGCAACGGGGTGGGCGGGCGCGTCTCGGCTGTCGGCCCGGGGGTGGATGCCGCGCTGGTCGGACAGGCCGCGGTGACCACCACGGGCGGCACCGGCGGCTATGCGGAGCTGGCCGTGGCCCGGGCGGAGGACCTCGTCCCCGTCCCGGCGGAGGTGACGCTGCGGGATGCGGTGGCGCTGCTGGCCGATGGGCGGACAGCGGTGCTCCTGCACCGGCAGGCCAAGGTGCGTCCGGGAGAGTGGGTGCTGGTGGAGGCGGCCGCCGGTGGTGTCGGCAGTCTGCTGGTCCAGCTGGCCGCCGCCTCGGGAGCGAAGGTGGTCGGCGCCGCCCGCGGTCCGGGCAAGGAGGCACTGGTCACCTCGCTGGGTGCGCTCGTCTACGTGGACTACTCCAAGCCGGGGTGGGAACGCGAGGTCGCCGAGATGAGCAGCGGGGGCGTCGATCTCGTCTTCGACGGAGTCGGCGGCGTCGTGGGCGCGCAGGGCATGCGCGCCGTGCGGCCCGGCGGCCGGGCCAGCCTGTACGGCATGGCCTCCGGCTCCTGGACCGAGCCGGCCGCTCATGTGACGGTCGTCCCCGACGGCGTTCCGGCCCCGGGGGAGACCCGGGCGCTGGCCGAGGAGGCGCTCGCGCACGCCGCGGCCGGTCGGCTGCGCCCGGTCGTCGGCCAGACCTACCCGCTGTCCGAGGCCGCCGAGGCGCACCGGGCGATCGAAGCCCGTGCCACGATCGGCAAGACCCTGCTGATCCCATGAGGACGCCGAACGCAAGCCCGGCCCCCCCTGCCACGGCCGCCCGCGCTCTCCTGCCGCTGACCGCGACGGTCCTGGTGGGCGCGATGGCAGCGCTGCTGGACACCACGATCGTCGCGGTGGCGCTGGACGAGCTGGGCAGAGAGCTGGCCGCGCCGGTGACGGCGATCCAGTGGGTCACCACCTCCTACGTGCTGGCGATGACCGCCGTCATTCCGCTGGTGGGCTGGTCGGTTGGCCGCTTCGGCGCCCGCGCCGTGTGGCTGACGGCCCTGGGGCTGTTCCTGCTCGGGTCGCTCCTGTGCGGCGCCGCGTGGTCGGCGGGCTCGCTCATCGCCTTCCGGACGTTGCAAGGGCTGGGTGGCGGCATGATCCTGCCTGTGACGCAGCTCGTCCTGGCCCGGGCCGCGGGACCCGAACGCCTGGGCCGGGTGATGGGCAAGGTCGGTTTCGTCGGGCAGCTCGCCCCGATCTCCGGGCCCGTGCTCGGCGGCGTGCTGATCGACGGCTGGGGCTGGCGCTGGGTCTTTTTCGTCAACGTGCCGCTCATCCTGGTGTCGCTGGCCATGACGTGGCGGTGGTTCCCCAGGGACGAGGAACGCGACGAACGTCGTCTCGACCTTGTCGGGCTGCTCCTGCTGCCGTCCGGAGTGGTCGCCCTGCTGCACGCGCTGACCGGGCTGGAGACGCAGGCCGGGATCGGGACCGCGATCCTGACGGCGGTGGCAGGAGCCGGGCTCCTGACCGCGTTCATCACGCGCTCGCTCCGCCGAACCGAGGCGAGCCTGCTCGACCTGCGGCTCTTCGCCGATCGCGCCTTCCGGTCGGGGACGGTCATGATGTTCGTCCTCGGCGTCACGAGCTGGGGGCCGATGTTCCTGCTGCCGCTGTACTACCAGCGACAGCACAACCTGTCCGCGCTCGACGCCGGGCTCGCGCTCGCTCCGCAAACCCTCGGTATCGCACTGGCATCCCTGCTGGCCGGACGGTACACCGACCGGCTGCCACCGCGTCCGCTGGCCCTCGCCGGGATGGCCGCGGCCACCATGGGCACTCTTCCGTTCGTCTTCGCCACCCCTGACACCGGAACCCTCCTGCTCAGCGTGGCGTTGCTCCTGCGCGGAGTCGGATTCGGCGTCGCCAGCCTGCCCGTCAGCGTCGCCGTCTACCGCACCCTGCGCCCGGCCGCCATTCCGCACGCCACCAGCGCCAGCACCATCGTGCAACGGATCGGCGCCGCCACCGGCACCGCGCTGATGGCCGTCATCCTCCAGGCCGGCGGCTTCGCCCCAGCCCTCACCTGGATGTTCATCCTCACCGCGACCGGCCTGGTCATGGCCGCAAGCCTGCCCGGCCGCAAATGATCGGCACTTGTCGAACCCACCAAGGACGTATTCATGATCAAAGTAGGCATCATCATCGGCAGCACCCGCCCGGGGCGCAACGGCGAGGCCGTGGCCCGCTGGGTTCACGACCTGGCAACAGGACGGGACGACGCCTCGTTCGAGATCGTCGACCTCAAGGACTTCCACCTGCCACATCTGGACGAGGCTCTGCCGCCGGCGATGGGCCACTACGCCAACGCGCACACCAGGGCCTGGGCCGACAAGATCGCATCCTTCGACGCGTACGTGTTCGTCACCCCCGAGTACAACCACTCGACTTCAGGCGTACTGAAGAACGCCATCGACTTCCTGTACGCGGAGTGGAACAACAAAGCCGCCGCCTTCGTCAGCTATGGCAGTGCGGGAGGTGTCCGAGCTGTGGAGCACCTGCGCCTGATCATGGGTGAACTGCACGTCGCCGACGTACGCACCCAGATCGCGTTGTCCCTGGCCACGGACTTCGAGAACTTTCAGGTCCTGACCCCGGCGGCCCACCACGCCGATGCGGTCACTGCCATGCTGGACGAGCTCCTCGCCTGGGGCGGTGCCTTGAAGACACTGCGTGACACCTGGCAGGCGAAAGGCACGTCGGGGGCCGCGTAGGAACCGCGCCCCCTCCGATCCTCCTCACACGACCAAATGACCCTTGCCGCCCACACGAACGCCCTGCAGGTTCAGAGCGGGCATCCGGGGGATTCGGGCAATGCCGCGGTGGGGGAGCCGGGCTTCGGTACGAACGTCAGTGCGACGGGTGAAGGCGACTGCGCGCGCAATGTCGAGATGGACTTTGTGGCGTGGATCTGACGCAGGAGCCCAGGCCCGACTTCGGCCCAACCGATGAGCAGGAGCGGCGCCACCGCGTCTACGGCTGCTCTGCCGACCGCGGGTCCGACCAAGGGTGCTATCCAGGCGGGGACATTGAGCATGCGTGCGAGGTGCCAGACGTTGCCGAAGCTGAAGGCGAAGGCGAGCAGGGCGATCAGCGCCATCACCGTTGTTACGGTGCGGGCCACGAAGACCTCGACTGCCGACGTGTTCGCCTGGCGTTCAGCGCTGTAAGGCAGGCAACTCTCTTGGGTGTCAGCAGTGCTCGCATCTCCGAGAGGGTTTCTGGATTGGTGGCTCGTAGGTTCCTTCAAGGGGCTTGCCCTCCCTGCAGGGCGAGATCAAGACTGATTCGCTCGGCGACCGCGAGCTTTCTTGGCCGCATCGTTGCTGGTAGGGGCAGCGCAGATGTGGTCTGGTTCGTGCAGGGGGCACGTAGCAGATCTGCGCTGCGGGCACTCTCCTCATTCGAGGACAAAGAGTGCCTGTTTGTGTGTTGTGGCGTGTGCTTTGTCGGGCTTGTCCGGTCGATCTCCTGTCGTGTGTGGTCAGCGATCGTCGCGGTTGTCATACCCGCTTGCGATGTTGCTCCGTGACTCGCGGGGCTCCTCGAGGGTGAAAATTCTGTCACCAGTCTTTCGCTCACTGTGACGAGATGGTCCATGGTGTCTCCGTCCAGCGTGACGCGGATGGTGGCGACGTTGGTGCGGGCGTCGTAGCGGATCTCCAGATTGAAGACTTCGAACAGTTCGCGCTGGAGCTCTTCGGGGGCGTTCGCGAGCTTGCCGGTCAGGATCGGGAGCCGGTCTAGCAGATCCTCGGCGTGCTCCTGTTCCGGCGGGTTGGCTTCGAGCTCGGCGAGTCGGTTGAGTTTGGCGACGCGCTCGGCCTCCAGCTCCAGGAAGCGACTGTTGAGTTTCTGAGCCAGGACAGGATTCAAGTCCGACTCCTCGAACTGCCGGGTCAGTCGGTCGATCCTTGCGCCTATGTCGGCGAGAGTCCGACTCAATGCCTGCCGGGACTCGTTCCAGCGCGGCAAGATCGACCTGGAGAGGATCAAGCGGCACTGGAGCGACATCCTGCGCATCGTGGTGTCCATCTACACCGGCGAGATCCGCGCCTACGACGTGCTGCGCATGATCCAGTGGGACGGCAACCCCACCCCGCTGGGCGAGGCGATCGGCCACTACGGGCGGATCTTCAAGACCCTGCATATCCTCACCTACGCCGTCGAAGAGCCCTACCGGCGCGACATCAAAGGCGTCCGCAACCTACAGGAGTCCCGGCACGCCCTGGCTGGGAAGATCTTCCGCGGCAAGAAGGGCGAGATCTACCAGCGCTACTACAAGGGCATGGAAGACCAGCTGGGCGCGCTCGGCCTGGTGCTCAACTGCGTCACGCTGTGGAACACCTGCTACATGGACAAGGCTCTCGACCAGCTCAAGGCTGAGCGCTATCCGCTGGCGGAGGAAGACGTCGCACGGCTGTCCCCGTTCGTCCGACAGAACCTCAACGTGATCGGCACCTACTCCTTCACCCAGCCCGACCTTGGACCCTCCGGTGTCCGGCAGCTGCGCAACCCCGATGATCCGGACTGGGACGAGGACATGCTGTAGATCTCCATCAGGTCGCCGCCTTGGCGGCACAATGGGCGGCGACGCGGCAGGCCGTCGAGCAGAAGCGGGCCCGGCGGCCGGTGAGCGCCTGCCGTACCGGGAGCCCGCACTCCGAACCTTCGTATGGTGTTTCGTTACTAGGGGCAGGGACCGGTTCTCCGAGCCTGGTCTCATGAGGGTTGCGTGCGTACCGCGTAGTCGGTCAGGGCTGGTTCCAGGAGGTCGAAGACCTGGTGAGCGGTGCTGGTCACGATGGTGGCGATCTCCTGGTTGTCCTTGCCGCTCAGGGTGAGGTCCGTGATCTGCCGGAACAGGGTGCGGTGGGCGGCGGTGAGCAGGGCGGCCGCGGCTCGGGGGGTGAGGTCGCCGGGGTCGGTGGCCGTTTCGGTGGCCAGGACGTGGGTGAGGGCGTCTTCGCGGAGGTCGTGGAGTTCGCGGAGTCGGGCGGTGAGGGTGGGGCTGTCGGCGATCATCCGGGCGAAGTCGGGCCCGGAAAAGCCGATCACCGGGTCGTGGCGCGCGGCGGCGGCCAGAAACTCCCGGCGCAGAGCGGCCAGCGCCGATTCTCCCACGGGCCGGTCGGCGACGGTGGTGGCCAGGCTCGCGGTGAAGGTCTCGTGGTAGTCGAGGGCGAGGTCTTCCTTGCGCGGGAAGTAGTTGGTGACGGTCATCTTGGCGACCTGGGCGGCGGTGGCGATCTGGGCGATGGTCACCGACTCGAAGCCGTGCTCGATGAACAGCCGGGTCGCGGTGTTGGAGATCGACTGACGGGTCTGCTGCTTCTTCAGCTCACGGAGTCCTGTGGTCATACCCGCCATCCTTTCATAGGTTCAACCTAAAATCATGCTTGACATGTTTTTAGGTCTGACCTAAATTTATGAGCGTCGCAACCGAGAGGAGCGCGCATGAACCTGCGCATCACGCAACGCACCACCCGCTTCCCCACGCCCAAGGTCAAGCCTCGGCCCGTGCCGCCGAGAGTGCCCCACCACGGCAAGAGGGGCCGCTGACCCTGCACACCGCAACAGCCGACCGAAGGAGGACGTTCGTTGTTCGTCCGTGCCACACCCGAAGAGATCGCCGCCGTCAGAGACCAGTTCGCGCTGCTGACCGATGGCGTTCCCGACCTGCCCACCGACGCCGACACCACGCCCGCGCTTCCCGGCGCGGGCATTCCGGCGGGGCAGTGGGTGAACGCCTCCGGGTGCTCCGCCATGGAGGCCGGGGCGCTGCTGTACGTGCACGGTGGTGGTTTCGCGCACACCGAGCCGCAATCGGAACGGTTGCTGGCCTATCACTTGTCCAAGGCGACAGGCCGGCCGGTGTTCGCGTTGGATTACCGGCTCGCTCCGGCTCACCCCTTTCCTGCCGCGCTGCAGGACGTGCTGGCCGCCCATGACGGGCTGCTCGCTCAGGGGGCTGCGGAGGTGGCGCTGTTCGGCGAGTCGGCGGGCGGCACCCTGGTCCTGTCCGCGCTGCTGGCCCTCGAAGCCGAACGGCGGCCCCGTGCGGTGGCGGTGTCACCGGTGACCGATCTGACCCTGTCCAGCCCGTCCCTGACCGCCAACGACGGGCGGGACCTGATCAACCGCACGGTACTGGAGCAGGTATGCGCCCAGTACCTGGCGGGCGCCCCCGCCGACGCCGCGCCGCAGTCCCCGCTGCACGGCCAACTCGACGGCCTGCCGCCCCTGCTGCTGGCCGCCGGGTCGGTGGAGGTACTGGCCGATGACGCGCGCCGGTTCGCCGCGGCCGCCCAGGACGCCGGGGTCGAGGTCACCCTCGACGTCTACGAAGGGATGCCGCACGTCTTTCACCTGGCGATGCTGACCGGCGCCCCGCTGACCACCACGACCACGTTCCTCCGCCAGCTGGCGGACTTTGTGACAAGGAGATCCGCGTGAACCTGCGCGTTACCCGAGAAGAACCGTTGCGTCTGATGAGTGTGCACGCCCACCCCGACGACGAGTCCAGCAAGGGCGCCGCGACGCTGGCCAAGTATGCCGCCGAGGGCGTGGAGGTGCTGGTGGTCACCTGCACGGGCGGCGAGCGCGGCACCGTGCTCAACCCCGCCATGGACCGGCCCGAGGTGCGGGCCGGCCTGGCCGGTATCCGCCGCACCGAGATGGCCGCCGCCCGCGACATCCTCGGCATCGATCAGCACTTCCTGGGCTTCGTCGACTCCGGGCTGCCCGGCCCGGGTGAGCCGCTGCCCGAGGGCTGCTTCGCCGTCACCCCGCTGCAGGAGGCGACCGAGCGACTGGTGGCGCTGATCCGCGAGTTCCGGCCACACGTGATGATCACCTACGACGAGACCGGCGGCTATCCACATCCGGACCACATCAGAACCCATGAGGTGACCGTCGCGGCGTTCGAGGCGGCAGGCGACCCTGCCAGCTTCCCGGGAACCCCGTGGCAGCCGCTCAAGCTGTACTACCACGGAGCCCTGTCCAAGGCCTGGTTCCAGGCGCTGCACGACGGCATGACCGCGCGCGGCATCCTCTCCGGCATGGAGGGGGTGCTCGCCGAATTCCCCGCCGACGTCACGGCGCCGGAGTTCACCACCCGCATCCCGTGCGAGGACTACTTCCCCGTCCGTGACCGGGCCCTGCTGGCGCATGCCACGCAGATCGACCCGAACGGAGGCTTCATGCTGCACGATCGTGACGTCGAACGTGACGTCTGGCCGACTGAGGACTACCACCTGGCCCGCTCGAACGTGCCGGTTGATCTTCCCGAGGACGACCTGTTCGCCGGGATCCCCCCCAAGCGGCCCACCGTGCTGGTCTCCGGTGGCGGGGTGGCGGGCTCGACCGTGGCGTACTGGCTCAAACGGCACGGGTACGCGCCGACCGTGGTCGAGCGCGCCCCCGCGCTGCGACAGGGCGGCCAGGCGGTCGACTTCCGCGACCAGGCGCTGACCGTACTGGAGCGCATGGGAGTGCTGGAGCAGGTCAAGGAGCGCGACACCGGCATCGGAGACTGCACCATCGTGGACGCCGACGGCGTGCCGTACGCCGTGATGCCCTCGATCCTGTACGCCGGGGAGCTGGAGGTGCTCATCGACGAACTGATCGAGATCTTGTACGGCGCAGCCGTACAAGAAGGTGTGGCCTACCGGTTCGGCGACTCCATCACCTCCCTCAAGGAAGACGACGACGGCGTGTACGTCACTTTCGAGCACGCGCCGCCGCAACGCTTCCACCTGGTCATCGGCGCCGACGGCGCGCACTCGGCGGTCCGGCGGCTGGCCTTCGGCCCCGAGGAGGACTTCACCCACTACCTGGGCTGCTACTACGGCTACTGGACCGTTGACAACCGGCTCGGCCTCGACCACTCGGGCATGGCCACCGGCGACGGCGAAACCGCCGCGCTGAGCGTGTTCAGCATCAAGCACAACCGTCAGGCGCGGGCGGGACTGCTGTTCAAGACCGATCCGCTTTCTCACGACCGTCGCGACCTGGCCGCGCACAAGCGCGTACTCAAAGAACGCGCCGCGCACCTGGGCTGGCAGGCCCCCGCCCTGCTGGAGCAGCTCGATACCGTCGATGACCTCTACTTCGACGCGATGACCCAGATCCGCATGGATTCCTGGTCCAAGGGCCGCATCGCGCTGGTCGGCGACGCCGCCTACTGCGCCGCGCCGACCTCGGGGCGCGGTACGTCCCAGGCGCTGATCGGCGCGTACGTCCTGGCCGGAGAGCTCGCCGCGGCCGCAGGCGATCACGAGGTCGCCTTCGCCGCCTATGAGTCCGCGCTGCGCGACTACGTCGAAGGCAATCAGGAGATCGGCGTCCAGGGCAGCCAGTACGTGTTCGCCAAGCCCACCCAGGAAGTGTTCGACGCCATGGCCGCCCAGGCCCGCCAGGCACCCGACGAGCCCGACACCGACCTGACCCTCACCACCTACTGAAAGCAGACCCCCTTGCTCCTCACAACCACCCCACCGCAGACTCCGCAGAAACTCGACGCTGCGCTCCTCCGGACCGCCTTCGTCCTGGTGCTGGGCCCGATCCTGGTCGTGCTCGACACCACGATCGTCAGCGTCGGCGTCGACGCGGTAGCCCGCGACCTGGGCGACCCGCTGCCGGCCGTCCAATGGATCTCCACTGCCTACCTGCTGGCCGTGGCCGTCGTCATGCCCCTGTCGGGCTGGGCCGCCGACCGGTTCGGCGCCAGAACCGTGTGGATGGCCTCGGTCGGGCTCTTCGTCGCCGCCTCCGCCCTGTGCGGGCTCGCCTGGTCGATCGGCAGCCTCATCGCCTTCCGCGTCCTGCAAGGGGTCGGCGGCGCCTTCATCCAACCCCTCGGCCAGTCGATGATGGTCCAGGCCGCGGGACCTGCGCGGCTGGGCCGGGTCCTGTCCCTGACCATCCTGCCCATCAGCTTCGCGCCCGTGCTCGGGCCGATCGTGGGCGGCGCGATCCTGCACGCCCTCGACTGGCGCTGGATGTTCCTGATCAACGTGCCCGTCGGCGCGCTGACCCTGCTGCTGGCCGCCAAGGGCCTGCCCGACGACACCAGGACCCGCTCAGGCGTGCGGCTGGACCTGTTCGGGCTGGCCCTGCTCTCGCCCGGCCTGGCCGCACTGGTGTACGGCCTGGCCCAAGTCGGCCAGGCCGACACCGCCGCCGTCACCCTCCCGCTGGCGTGCGGAGCAATCCTGGTGACCGGCTACCTCACGCACGCGCTGCGCTCGGCCAACCCACCGCTGATCAACGTGCGGCTGTTCGCCCGGCGCGGCTTCACCGTCGCCACCAGCAACTCCTTCCTCCAAGGCGCCGCACTCTACAGCTCCATGCTCCTGCTACCCCTGTACTACCAGCAGGTTCAGCACGCCGACCCCCTCCAAGCCGGACTCCTGCTCGCACCCCAAGCCCTCGGCACCGCCGCTGCCACCTACCTCGCCGGAAAACTCACCGACCGCATGCCACCCCGACCCCTCGTGCTCACCGGCATCCTCACCACCCTGGCAGGCACGCTTGCCTTCACCCAGGTCGCCGCCGCCCCGGCACTGCCGCTCCTGCTGCTGTCCCTACTGGTACGGGGCGCCGGCCTCGGCATCGTGATGGCACCCAGCATGGCCGCCGTCTACAGCAGCGTCGACAAACACCAAGTGCCCCAGGCCGCCGCCACCATCAACACCATCAACCGGGTGGGCGGCGCGCTTGGCACCGCCACCCTCA
This sequence comes from Nonomuraea helvata, assembly GCF_039535785.1. NCBI lineage: Bacteria > Bacillati > Actinomycetota > Actinomycetes > Streptosporangiales > Streptosporangiaceae > Nonomuraea > Nonomuraea helvata. Next base: position 3,204,345 of record NZ_BAAAXV010000001.1, on the reverse strand, counting down.
CCATCGCCCTCCAACACCACCTCACCACCAGCCCGACCCCCGCAGCCGCCTACGGCAACACCTTCTGGTGGGTCCTGGCCCTGTCCGCCGCCACCCTGATCCCCGCCCTCCTCTACCCCCGCAACCGGAAGGACCCCCGCCCGTGATCCTCACCCGATCCGAGCTCGACTACCTGGCCACACAGCCCATCGGACGGCTGGCCACCGTCTCACCCGACGGGCAGGTGCAGAACAACCCGACCAACTTCGTCGTCGACGACCTGGCAACGCTCGCCCCCTGGAGGCTTAGGAGCATCGAGATCCGCGGCACCGCGGTCGCACTGACCGACCAGGAGCCGCCCCTGCCATCCCTGTCTCGCGAGATCATCCGCATTATCCCCGTCAAGATCGTCACCTGGGGACTCGACGGACCACGCGCCACCCGCACAGTGTGACATCGCTCATTAGGAAGGAACGCATGACCGAACTCAACGTCGGACCGCTCGCGCACCCCCGTCATCGGCGGCGCGAAGGCGCTGAGGCGCGACCGGCTGTCCCATGTCGATCAGACCTACCTGCGGTTTGCCACCTACAAGGCCGCCAACGCCACCCTCATCGACGCCCAGGACTGCATCGGTCTGGCGCGGGCGTGGGGTGGTGGGCTGGTCGCCTCGGTCGATGGGATGCGCTTCGTCGTCCCCACGGCCACCATCCACGCTCGGCCCAACCCCAAGTACTTCGGCCGGGGCCGCGGCGCCTGGCTGAACATGTTGAACGACCAGGCGTCCGGCCTGGGCGGCATGGTCGTGGCCGGCACCCCGCGCGACTCGTTGTACGTCCTGGACGTGCTGTATGACCGCGACGGCGGCAAACGCCCCGAGACGATCGTCACCGACACCTCCAGCTACAGCGACATCGTCTATGGGCTGCTCACCTTGGCCGGGTTCTCCTACGCCCCGCAGCTGGCCGACCTGCCCGCCCGACCAGAAGCTGTGGCGCATCGACCCTCGCGCCGATTGGGATGCCGCACACGTGCCAGCCAGGTTCGGCTTTGCGCCAGATCGCGTGCCGGAAGGCCAGCGCGGTGGTCAGGGCGGAAGGGGCCTCCAGGTTGACGGCGTACCCGGCGATGGCGCGGGAGTGGTCGTCTTCGACGGCGGTCAGCCATGGCCGGGCCGGCTTGCCCCGCTCATCCAGCACCCAGATGTCCAGCTCGGTGTGGTCGGCCTGCCAAATCTCGTTCGGCTTGGTGGCCTCCCGCCGGTACACCAGCTCATAGGCTTCCCGATAGCGGCGGGTCCCCTCCAGTCCGAGGGTGACCAGTGCCGGGTCCAACTCAGTGATGATGCTGTGGACTGTCCAGTAGCCGGGAACGGGCCAGCCGCGTGCTCTGGCGATGCTTTCGGCCTGCCGGTGGATCGTCGCCACGCTGGGCTTGGGCTTGCACAACGCCAGCCCTTCGATGAAGGCCACCAGCTCGTCCGGGAACCGCCGCAGGCCTTTGTCGCTGCGGCTGGCGCGGGCCAGCCACCTGCGCGGTGCTGATCCCCGGCCCCGCACACGCCAGCACGATCTTCGCCCGGACCGCCACCCTCGACGACTCCGCCGACACACCGATCAACCGAGCCCGCTCACCCTCGGATAAGTGGATCTCCACCGCAGCCGGACCTGAATGCGCCATAGCCAGCACCATACGGACTTACCTGGCGAATTTCAGGCGGATGACACTAGCTCTAGGCGACTCGCTGGCCGAGGTGAAGCTCCGGCTCAGCGCTGGCGAAACGGCCGTGCTGGAGGCGCCCTACCGGCCTCGCGAGCCGTTCGGCTACGAGTGGTGATCGTCCGAGGCGCGCGGGCGGCGGAAGATCACGGCCAGGACGCGCAGCACCAGGATGGCGGAGATCCCCAGCAGGTTGTAGCCGATGAGCTGGAACAACGAGGTGTTCGACAGCACCTGCGGGCCGCCGTCCGTCCCGAGGAGGATGACCGCCATCAGCCCGGCCGTGGCGCCGAGCACCGTCAGGAGCACCTGGTGGAGCAGGCCCGTCACGTAGCCGCGGTCGCGGTCGTCGGCGAGCAGCCGGACGTTCATGGTGAACCTGCCGTGCTCCGCGGCGCTCGCGATGCGCTCGACGCGGCGCGGCAGGCGGCGCAGCATCGGCAGCAGCGCGGCCAGCTCCTGGGTGACGGTCTCCCTGACCGTCTCAGGGCCGACCCGCTCGGCGAGGTAACGGCCCGCGAACGCGCGCGCCTCGCCGATCAGGTCGAAGCCGGGGGAGAGGCGTACGAGCGTGCCCTCCAGTGTGGCCAGCGCGCGGAACACGGCGGCGACCTCCGGCGGGATCGACAGCCCGTATGCCGAGACGATCTTGAACAGGTCGGTGAACATCCGCACGCTGTCCATGCCGGGCGCCAGATGCCTGGCCATGAACTGGCCGAGCGCCCGCTCTAACGCGGCCTCGTCGATGTCCTCCGGCCTGGGCACCACCTCCAGCAGCGCGTCGGTGACGCCGAGGGGGTCCTGCCGGTTCATGGCGAGCAGGAAGCGCTGCAGCGCCGAGCGCACCGAGCCGTCGAGCCGGCCGACGGAGCCGAAGTCGAGCAGCCCCAGGGTGCCGTCCTCGAGCAGCATGAGGTTGCCGGGATGCGGGTCGGCGTGGAAGACGCCCTCGACGAGGATCTGCCTGAGCAGGCAGTCGAGCAGGTCGCGGGCCAGCCGCGGCCCCTGCTCGGGTGTGGCCGTGGTGACCGGTCTGCCCGACAGGCGGCGCATGACGAGCACGCGTTCGGTGCACATGGCGCTGATCGGGGCGGGATAGGTGACGCCGCCGCCGTCGGAGGCCGCGACGGCCGCCATGTTGGCCGCCTCCACGCGGAAGTCGAGCTCTTCGCGGATGGCGGTCGCGAACCCCTCGGCCAGGTCGCCCAGGCCGAGCGAGCGGCCCCAGCGGGTGCGCGACTCCAGTGTGGCCGCCAGCCGCCTGACGATGTCGAGGTCCTTCGCGACGACGGACTGGATCCCCGGCCGCCGCACCTTGACCACGACGCTCTCGCCGGTGTGCAGGCGGGCGGTGTGGACCTGCCCGATGGAGGCGGCGGCCAGCGGCGTCCTGCCGAACTCGGCGAACACCTCCTCCACAGGCCCGCCCAGCTCGGCCCTGAGCACCGGCTCGATCTGCTCCCAGGGCGCCGGGGCGACCTGGTCCTGCAGCCCTCCCAACTCCTCGACGAACTCGGCGGGCAGCAGGTCGCGCCTGGTGGACAGGATCTGGCCGAGCTTGACGAACGTGACCCCGCCGTCGTCGAGTGCCTCGCGCAGCGACCTGGCCAGCCGTACCTTGCCCGAACGGTCTTCCAGCCGCTCGCCCCGGCCGCGCAGGTACGGGCCGAGGCCGTGCCTGATCGCGATCCTGGTGATCTGCGAGTAGCGCCTGGATCGGGAGACGCGGCCGCGGACGGACCTGATCAGCTCCAGCGGCCCCGGCACCGAGCCGGGCGGCACCAGCGCCTCGGCCAGCACGAGGATCACCATGGGGATGAGCACCACGCACATGACGATGAGCAGCAGGAGCCCCAGGGCCGCCGCGGCGGGCGGCTGCTGCGCGTCGACGCCGCCGAGCGAGCCCAGGATCGGCTCCAGCACCGGCCGCGCCAGCCCGAAGGCGGCCAGCGCGGCCAGGAACGTGCGCAGCCTGCCGAACCTGACGTTCAGCAGGCGCTGCGCGGCCGTGGCCAGCGCCATGATCGTCAGGAGCGTGAAGACGCCGAGAACCAGCTGGACGGGGAGATCCATAGGTGAGGATCATTCCACGGCGACACGTTCCCCTCCTAGCCGGTCGCGGCCCGCCGGAAGGGTCAGTGTGCCGCCGCGGCGCGTGCCCGGCGCTCCTCCCGGCGCTCGACGAACCTGGCGGCTGTCGCCTCGGTCTTGGCCAGGAACGCGGCCAGCTCCTCGCAGGCCTTCTTACCCTCGGCGCGCCCAGCCCCGTCTTGTTGAACACCGACCACTGCCGTAGCACCGGCATCAGCACCATGGCGCCTATAAGGGTCTCAACGCCAATCCTCCGTCTGAGGACATTCCTCGCTGCGAGGAGTAATTGTCAATACCTGTGGAGTGCAAGGGTCGGGTCGGCGGCGTCCTCACGGTGGCAGATTCAGGGCATATTGCCCGCGGTGAGCTAGGGCTTTTTCGGTTGGATCATGCGCCGGCCCGCCCTGGCGGCTGATATGCGCTCGATGGACGGCGAACGCGTTCCGTGGGGAGGCTGTGTGTGCCCTCCTTCCGTGGCTTTCCCGATCGGATCGCCCGGCCACCGATGAATTCGACGACCGGGCCAGGTCTACCCCTGCACACTGCAAGCCGCGCGCACATGATCGGTGAGGAACCATGAGCACAAATGCACTACCGCCCGTCGTCGACGCCGACACCTGGCAGCGTCAGCTCGAAGCGCTGCGTGCCCGGGAGAAGGCCGCGACCCGGGAACTCGACGCCATCGCGGCCCAGCGCCGCCGCCTGCCGATGGTGAGGATGCCGGACTACACCCTTGAAGGCGAGGACGGACCCATTCGGCTGGCGGACGTCTTCGAAGGCCGGAGGCAGCTGATCGTCTACAACCACATGTGGTTCCCGGGCAAGGAGTGGCAGTGCCCGGGGTGCACGGGGTTCACCTCGCAGTTCACCCGGCCGGAGTTCCTGGACAACTACGATGCCCGGTTCGTCCTCGTCACCCAGGGCCCGATCGACGAGGCACTCGCCTACAAGCGGCGGGTGGGGAACAAGATGGCCTGGTATTCCACCGCGAACAGCCCGTTCGGCGCCGACGTCGGCGCACCGCCCGGCGGAGGCTTCGCCGTCAACGTGTTCCTGCGCGATGACGACACCGTGTATCGCACCTGGCACACCAATGGCCGGGGCACCGAGCAGCTCAGCCACACCTTCGCGCTGATCGACCTGCTGCCGTACGGGCGGCAGGAGGAGTGGCAGGACTCGCCCGCCGGCTGGCCGCAGTCGCCCACCTACAGCCGCTGGGCCACAGCCAAGGACATCGCCGCGCTCTACGGCCCGGATACCGCTTAGGGAATTTCGTTTGGCTCATCAACCGGGCCAGGGGATGATGCCCGCGCTGTGGAGTCCGGCCAGGTAGGTGAGTGCCTCGCCGCGTAGAACCAGCCGATCGACCGGTAGGCGCTCACCCGCCGGGGTCCGTGGCGCCAGAGCGCCTGGATCTCCCGCTGCCCGAAGGCGTTTCCGCCGGACGCGCGGGCCGTGATCACCGACAGCCGGTACGGGTCCTCCTTTCCGCCAGATCGAGTCCTGCATCTGCTATCGCGAGCTCGGTGGCTGCCATGCCGGGTCACACACCCGCCCGTCCGGACGGCACCGACACCAGGCCGTCGGCCACCTACGCGATGACCGCCTGCACCGCCTCGTCCTACCTCTGGCTCGGCGACTACGAGCAGGCACGCCATCATGCTGAACGCGCAGTCCTGGCCCACGAGGCAACGCCGGCTGGCCGGCGCTCGCTCAGCCGCGAAGCGATCGCCCACCTGGACCTGGGCATCTCGCTGGCGCATCTTGGCGCCCTCGACGAGGCCGTTGTTCATGGACTGCGCGCTCTGGGGGGCCACCCCGGATGGTCACGTCGGTACATGCACGGGCGACCGACCTGGGCGGTGTCCTTGTCGCGAAATATCCGGGAACCAGCCAGGCAGGAGAGTTCCAGGCGGCCCTGGCCGCGACGCGGGTCGTCAGGGTGTCGCTGTACGCCTCCTTCGAGGAGATGCTGGAGAACGAGGACCCGATCGCGATCGGGGGCGACCTCGGCAAGAATCCTCAGGAACTGCTCGCGGTCATCCGAAGCATCTACCCGCCGGAGAAGGAACGCCTCGGTGTTCTCGCCATCGGCGTGGAGAAGACCGTCCCCTGACCCGTACACCGCATGGTTGCCAGCCGTCCTCCGGCCACTTCTCTGTCCGCGTGAGGACACGGCCAGGTCAGGCCACGTCCTGCGTGTCCCGCACTACCGGTCTGCGAAAGCTCCTGGCCAGGGGGCTGATTCGAAAGATGCAAGGGTCTGGTTCCTGGATCACATCGGAGATCTGCGCAGCTTCATACCCGTTTCCGGAGGCAAGGGCAGCGATCGCGGTAGCCCGAACGATGGGAGCACGCTGTTTTCGAAGCGGGTCATGGCGCAGATACGGTCGCCTCGGAGGGCGAGGACGTACAGGCCGGTCCCGTGCCGGATGCCGGTAGGAGCACGCAGGTAGGCACCGAACGCCGGCTGACCGTTGGCCCGCGTCGGCACCAGGTCGAACCTGCGGCCCGAGCCGAACAGGTCGGCGCAGAACCGCGCCACAACGTCTCGGCCTTCGTATTCGAGGGGCAGCGGCGGCATGGACATGAAGACGTCGTCGGTCAGCAGGGCCACCAAGGCGGCGATGTCGGCGGACTCGTACGCGCTGACGAACTTCGCCACCAGCGCATCCTCGGCCGGCGAGCCGGCGGCCGGAGGAGGTTCCCGGTCGGCGACCGTCAGCCGGCGCTGCAGGCCGGCGCGCGCACGCTTAAGGGCGCTCTTAACCGATTCGACAGTGACGCCCAGCATGTCGGCCACCTCGTCTGCGCGGAATCCAAGGACGTCACGCAAGACGAGGACAGCGAGCTGACGAGGCGGCAGGACCTGAAGCGCGGTCACGAAGGCCAGGGAGATGGACTCGGTCTGTTCGTAGCGGGCCTCCGGGCCGAGCGGCACCTGGATCGCACCTTCGAGGAGCGCGTCAGGATACGGCTCGAGCCAGACGACTTCCCCGAGCCGGGTCGGCTCGGGCGGTTCGACCCCGGGGATGTCCCACACCTTGGCCGGGCGCCGGCTGGCCGAGCGAAGCGCGTCAAGGCAACGGTTGGTGACGATCCGGTAGAGCCAGGTACGCAGCGAGGCACGACCGTCGAACCCACCCAGACCCCGCCAGGCGGCCAACAAGGCCTCTTGGAGGACGTCCTCTGCATCCTGGAACGATCCGAGCATCCGGTAGCAGTGCACCTGTAGCTCGCGGCGGTGCGGCTCGGTCAGCGCCCGGAACGCCTCGCCGTCCCCAGCCTGCGCCCTGCTGATCAGGTCGGCTCCCACCCACTCCACTCCTCTCTTGCGCGCCTTGTCACTTCCTCCCTGTATAGACGCCGGCCGAGGAGCGAAAGGGGCGGTTGACGAGCGCCCCCTTTCCCGGCGTCGCATCGTCTGGATCAGTGACAGCCGGCAACGCCGACAAGGAGAACTGACATGGGAAAGATCGTCGTCAGCGAGAACGTCTCACTCGACGGAGTCATCCAGGACCCGACGGATGAGGACAGCCTCGGGCGTGGCAATTGGTTCACTTTCATCGGGGGCCAGGACCGTGAGGAGTGGACAAAAGTCGAGTTCGAGGAGGCGTTGGGAGCCGAAGCCCTGCTACTGGGGCGCCGCACCTACGCATGGTTCGTGGCACGTGGCTGGGCGTCCAGGAGCGGTCAGTGGGCGGACAGATTGCGAAACCTGCCCAAGTACGTCGTCTCCTCCTCCCCCCTCGATGACCCCACGTGGACCAACTCGACGGTCCTGAAGGGCGATGTAGTGGGGGAGGTCTCGAAGCTGAGGCAACAGGTGGACGGTGACATCGTCGTCTACGGCAGCGGCCGCCTCGTGCACACGCTGGTAGAGCACGACCTCGTCGACGAGTTGCGGCTGATGACCTACCCGATCGTGGTCGGGGCAGGCGAACGGCTGTTCGGCGAGACCAGCGGCGTCAAACCCATGCACCTTGTCGACACCCGCACCGTCGGTGACGGACTCGCCCTCCTCACCTACCAGTCCGTTCGAGACGCCTAAGAGCTGAAGTTCCCGTATCGCGTAAATGTTATGGATGTAACATTGCCTTGTGGCGGAGATAGCTTCAAGCGAGCGATGGTTGCTGGTGTCGGTCAGCACCGCGGGCGGCACGCCTTCCCTGCGCATGCACGTCTGGCGGCGACTGCGCGGGCTGGGCGCGGTCTACCTGCAGCAATCCGTGTGCCTGCTGCCTGACCGAAAGCAGATCAAGAGAGAGATCGCCCGGCTGCTCGACCGGGTGCGGCGTGAGGGCGGCAGCGGACGCATGCTGCACCTGGAGCTGACCGATCCGGCAGAACGGGACGAGTTGGTCGCCGAGTTCCAGGAAGCACGGGATGCCGAGTACGAGGACCTGCTCGAACGCCTGCCCTCCTTCTTCGACGAGCTGGAGACGGAGACCGCCCGCGGACGTGCGACCTACGTGGAGGTGGAGGAGTCGGAAGCCGACCTGGCCCGGTTCCGCACCTGGCTGGCCAAGATCGAGGCACGCGACTACTTCGGTGCTGCGGCAGGCGACCGGGCGCGCGCCGAACTTGCCAGAGCCGCAGACGCGCTGGCGATGTTCGAGGATGCCGCGCTGAGCGCGGACACCTCCTCACAGACGTCGCGGAACACCGAAGCCCGGCGCCTGCACGCTGTGGAGGGCGAATGATCGCGCACGTCGGGGCAGAGAGGGCATCGTGACCAGCTGGCACGCCGTCGAAGCGGCACGGGCCGTACAGGAGCTCGGCAGCAACGAGCAAGGGCTGAGCGAAGAGCAAGCCACGCAGCGCCGAGCCGAAATCGGGCCCAATCTGGCCAAGCCCGAACGGCGGGAGGGGTTCCTGGAGGAGCTTGCCGAGTCGCTGCGGGAGCCGCTGCAGCTGCTGTTGATCGCGGTAGCCGTGCTCTCGGCGATCTTCGGCGAGCTGGTGGACGCGTTAGCGATCGCGGCCATCATCGTGGCGGTCGCGTTGACCGAGACGATCACTGAGCAGCGCTCCGCGCGGGCGATCTCCGCGCTCAAGCGCATGTCCGCGCCGGCGGCGCGGGTACGCCGGAGCGGGACGGTGCACGAGGTTCCGGCGGCCGATCTGGTCCCTGGCGACGTGATCGTGATCGAAGCCGGTGATTTGGTCCCGTCGGACGCCCGGGTGCTGGAGGCGGAGGAGCTACGGGTCGATGAGTCGAGTCTGACCGGCGAGACGGTGCCGGTGGGCAAGGCGCCACTGCCGGTGACCTCCGATGCCGATCTGGCGGAGCGCTCCAGCATGGTGTACGCAGGCACGCCGGTCACCCGCGGCGAGGGCACCGCCCTGGTGGTCGAGACCGGCCCGCGCACCGAGCTCGGACGGCTCGGCCGGCTCGTCACCGACGAGCGTGAACCCGCCACACCACTTCAGCAGGCCCTGTCCCGGCTGGCCAAGGTGGTGCTCGTCATCGCGTTGGCGGCCAGCGTCCTGGTGCCGCTGGTGGGACTGATCACCGGGCAGGAATGGCGGCAGATGCTGCTGGCCGGGCTGACGCTCGCCTTCGCCACCATCCCCGAGGAACTGCCGATCCTCATCACCGTGCTGCTCGCGGTGGGCGGTCGGCAACTCGCCAAACGCGGTGCGCTGCTTCGCAGGCTCCGGGCGGGCGAGACGCTCGGCGTGGTCACCACCGTGGTGACGGACAAGACCGGCACCCTCACGGAGAACCGCCTGCGCCTGGCGAAGATAGTCGGCGAAGAGGACGACGTGCTGCGAGTGGCCATGGCCGCACAGCCGCCTCACGGACGTGATCCCTTGGAGGCCGAACTGGCCGCCGTCGCAGCCGAGCGAGGTATCCGCGTCGACGAGCCGGTGACCGCCAGCTATCCCTTCGATCCCGTCAGAAAGACCGCGGCCCGGCTGCGCGGCACCGAACTGGTCGTGGTGGGAGCGCCAGAGGAGGTCATCACCCGCTGCCGGAACGCCGAGGGCCGGCCGGCCGTCGTCGAGCAGCTCAGCCGTGATGGGCTTCGCGTGCTCGCCTTCGCTCGCCGTTCCCTGCACGAGCCCCCCACAGACCGGGACGACGCAGAGCGAGACCTGGAATTCGTCGGGCTGGCTGCCTTCGACGACCCTCTCAGGACCGGCGCCGATGCCGCCGTCGCCCAGCTCGCCGATGCCGGGGTCGCCACCATCGTCGTCAGCGGCGATCATCCTGCCACCGTCGCAGCCATCGCCGTCCGGGCCGGACTGCCGACCGCTCCCGTTCTCACCGGGGGCGCCGCCCTGGGATGTCTCGACGACCAGCACGTCACAGCCGACCTGACGAACGGTACGGTGATCGCCCGTGCCACACCCGAGGACAAGCTCCGCGTGGTCCGGCTGCTGCAAGCCCGGGGCGACGTGGTGGCGGTCACCGGCGACGGGGTGAATGACGCGCCTGCCCTGGCAGCCGCCGACGTCGGCATCGCCATGGGTCGGCGTGGCTCCGATCTGGCCCGCCAGGCGGCCGACCTGGTGCTCACCGACGACGCCTACCCCACCGTGGCAGCTGCGGTCGCCAAGGGCCGCAACATCGGTTCCCAGCTGCGCCGAGCGGTCGCCTTCTACCTCGGCGCCAAACTCGCCCTCGTCACGATCATGCTGGTCGCGCTGGCACTGGGCCACCCGGTGGTCTTCACCCCGTCGACCATCGTGCTTCTCGAGCTGTTCATGGACCTGGGCGCGTCGGTCGCCTTCGTCGCCGAACCCGCCGCTCCCGGCGCCATGCACCGGCCACCACGTCCGGCCCGCTCGGGCTTCCTCGCGGGCGGCGCCGGAAGCGCGATCGTCGCGACGGGGCTCGCCCTCACCACAGCGGTGCTGCTCACCTACTTGTACGTCGCCGCTCATGGGACGCTCGGGCAGGCGAGGACCGCCGCGGTGATCGCCTGGCTGGCCGGGCATGCTCTCATCGCCTGGTCCCTGCGCGCCCAGCCGAGCCTGTCCTGGCAGCGCAATCCCGCTTTTCCGATCTGGGCGGCCGCCGCGTTGGCCGTCGGAGTGCTAGTGGTGATCACACCGCTGTCGGTGGCGTTCCATCTGGCCCCGATCGACGGCCATCAACTGGTCGCCACCAGCATCGCGGTCGGGGCAGGCGTGCTGATCACCGCCGTGGCCCGGATCGCGATGCGGCTGGGTACCAGGCTGTAGAAAGGTGAGCATGGCAGACAGGGCCAGGCCCCCACGCGGTGCGATGCGACAAGCTCAGCTCGTAGGGGATCTTGCGGCCGCGGAGCTCCGTCAGGCCGCTCAGCGGACCCTCACGACCGCGCTGCCCGCCGGTTCCCCGGCCGGGCCGACTGGACCGCCCGTCTCATCCGCCGCCACGAAACCAGAATCCCCCGCCACCGCTCGCCCCCTCTTTCGTGCCTCGGGCGTCTGACGAGCCTGCGGCAGCGGGCACCGAGGAAGGTGTCGGTGCGGCCTGCGACGACGACGATCGCGTCGAAAGTGGTGACCGGCCACGGGTTGCCCTCGCCTGTGGAGCCGATGATCAACTCGTGGACGGAGGTTGCCCCGACACCGATGATCTCATCCAGGCGTTCGGCCTTCGGCCCCGGGCCGAAGGCCGAACTTGCCGGTCAGATCGGGATGAACAGTGCCTCGAACGGCGGGTCGCCGACGCCCGTCGTGACGTGCCCCATTCCCGTGGTATCTGCGGCAAGCACCAGGTCGCCGGGGCCGAAGCGACGCCGGCTGCCGTCGCTGACCGTCACCTCGATCATCCCACGCAGCATCACCACCCACTGCTCACGTGGCGCCGGATGCGCGGTGCTGTCGAACGCGGCGCTGCGCAGGAACTGCACGCCGCCACTCGACTCCATCCCGCCGACCGCCATGGCCGGCACCCCATCGGCGACATGACGGTGTTCAAGCATGATCTCGCCGTCCTCGAACGCCGATCCGCCGTCCGCTGTACGGGCAATCTTGGTGTAGTGCATCACATCCCGCCGATGAACTGGTGGTCGGTGCGGAGTCGGCCATCGCCGTCCAGGGCCAGGATGTCCAGGCCGCCGCCGACGGTCTCGCCCGTGCTGGTCGATACCATCGACCAGCGGATGCCGAGCACGTTGGGCAGCAGGAGGAACGCCTCCTCGGCAGCCTCGAAGACGTGCTCGCCCGAGGCGACGAACATCTCGTAGGCACGGGTCACCCTGGCGTTCAAGGCGTCATGGCCGCGGGCCTCCAGCGGTGGCACCGGGAACGCGAGCTCGGTCGCGGCGTCGCGGATCTCCTGGGGCGGGTCGACCAGCACCTGGATCCCGTCGGCCGCCCACAGTTCGCCGATGAGCGCGCGCCGCCTCTCCGGATCGGGCTCGTTCCACTGGGCGACATAACGGTCGGCCCATTGCTTCACATCGAGTGGGTTACTCATGCGCAGCAGTGTGCAGCCCGGCCGCCGGTGGCGCGATTCCCTGCAGGGAATCGCGCCACCGCGGACGTCCAGCCGTCCAGGGCGAACGGCGCAAACTCTGGGCAGCACACCTGATCTGCCTGCCGGAGCAGACCGGTTGAGTTCGGCGAGGTCGGCCTCAACGTCCACGGTGATGGCGCCGAAGAAGGGAGGACGTGCTCACGCCGGAGGACCGGCGCGGCCTGACCTCGCTGTTCTGGTCACACGTGCTCCCCTACGGCCAAGTAAAGTCAACATGAACAGCCGACTCACCCTCGGCGGAAACTGACCCGTGCCGTTCGGGAGCGGCCGATTCCTTTTTGTGGCGGCCGGGGTCTACATGAGAGAGACCGGCCCGCGCGCCGGGCCGGTCTCTCTCATGTACGCCGAGAAAGAATGGCTGATCGCCAGTGAGCATTCCCGCGACCATGCGCGCGCTGCAGCAGACTTCCCTCAACGGCCCGCAGGACATGCGCCTGATCGTCGACGCGCCGGTGCCGACCCCCGGCCAGGGCGAGGTCCTCATCCGCGTCACCGCCGCGGGCGTCAACTTCGCCGACATCTCGAAGGCCCACGGCACATTCGGAGACGGCCCGCGGCCACCGTACCTGGCCGGTTTCGAGGCCGCCGGTGAGGTCGTCGCGATGGGCGAGGCGGTGACCGGCCCGCAACCGGGGACCCGCGTCGTCGGCGTCGGAAACGGCGCTTTCGCCGAGTACATGGTGCTGTCCGCGGCCGCGGCGATGCCAGTGCCCCCCGGCTGGACGGAGCAGCAGGCGCTCGGCCTGGTCGTGAACTGGCCCACCGCGCTGGCCGCACTCAAGCCTCTGGGCAACATCACCGCAGGGCAGACCGTGCTGATCCACGCCGCGGCGGGTGCGACCGGCCAGGCCGCGGTCACCATGGCCAAACACTATGGCGCGACGGTCATCGCCACCGCCTCGCCGGCCAAGCACGAGACAGTGCTGGCACTGGGAGCCGACCACATCCTGGGCTCCCGCGGCGGCGACCTCGCCGCCGAGGTGCTGCGGCTGACCGGCGGCGCCGGCGCCGACCTTGTGCTGGAGTCGGCAGGCGGCGCCACCTTCGACGCCAGCCTGGCCGCCGCCAAGCGGGTCACCGGCCGTGTCGTCGTCTACGGCCTCGCAGGCGGCGAAGCCGCGATCACCAACTGGGACCTGGTGTACAAGCACCAGGTCCACGTCATCGGCCTCAACATCGGCGTGCTGGCCCAGGCCGCGCCGCAGATCTTCGGCGAGGTCATGGGCGAGCTGTCCGCGCTCCTCGCCGTCGGCGTGCTCACCCCCGGCCAGCCCACCGCGTACGAACTGGCCGACGGCCCGAAAACGCTCACAGAACTGGAAAGCAGAGCCACCATCGGCAAACTGGCCCTGCTGCCCTGAGAAACCCCCCTGGTACACCGAGCCGGTGACGCCGCACACCGGAGGTTCCCATGACAGGAGTCGAAACAGATGACCGCAACCGTGGACCCGGCCGCCAAGCAGATGGCGCGATTCGTCGTGATGTACGACACCCCCTCCGACGTCGACGCGTTCGAACGTCACTACAACGATGTCCACATCCCGTTGGCGAAACAGTATCCGGGCCTGCGTCGTTACACGCGCAGTCATGAGCCGGCAGCCGTGATCGGCGAGCCGTGCTACATGGTCGTGATGCTGGACTGGGACGACATGGCTGCGCTGGAAGCCGCGCTCGGGTCCGAGATCGGCCGGCGCGCCGCCGAGGATGCCGTGGCGAACCTGGCCCGCTACGCGACCTTTCACGGCCTGATCCTGCAACTCGACGAGGTCTGATCGCTTCGTGTCGCAGCACTGGGCTCGTGACGTGACATCGCATCTGCGGGCGGCACTCGATCATGACCGGTTCACCGCCGAGACTGAGCGGTTCCGCCGGGAGCTGTTGGCGCACTGCTACCGCATGGTCGGCTCGGCGCACGATGCCGAGGACCTGGTGCAGGAGACGTATCTGCGGGCGTGGCGGTCCTACTCCGGATTCGAGGGCCGGGCGTCGATTCGGTCCTGGCTCTACAAGATCGCCACCAACGTCTGCCTGACGGCGTTGGAGCCGCGCCCGATCCGGGTGCTGCCCTCGGGCCTGACAGGCCCGTACGACGGACCCGATCGCCCGCCGAGTCCCGTTGCTCCGGGCGAGGTCTCGTGGCTGGAACCGCTGCCGGACGCATGGATCGCCCCGCCCGCCGACGATCCGGCCGCGGTGATCGTCGGACGCGAGTCGCTGCGGCTGGCGCTCATCGCGAGCCTGCAGCACCTGCCCGCCCGCCAGCGTGCGATCCTCATCCTGCGCGAAGTGCTGGCCTTCTCGGCGGCCGAGACCGCGGAGATCCTCAACACCACCACTGCGGCGGTCAAGAGCGGTCTGCAGCGCGCCCGCGCCCGGCTCGACGAACTGGAGCCCGAGCCCGCGGAACTACTCGAACCGACCGACCAACGGGCACGCGCGCTGCTCGACGGCTACATCGCGGCCTTCGAGCGCTCCGACGTCGGCCTGCTGGAACAGGTGCTGCGGGCGGACGCCACGCTGGAGGCGACGCCATTCCGTGACTGGCAGTCGGGCCGGGCGATGTGCATCCACATGCTCGACGCGTACGTGCTGGGCACACCGGGCGACTGGCGGATGATCGCGACCACCGCGAACGGCCAACCCGCCGCCGTCGTGTACCACCGGGACGTGGACGGTGCGCTCCGAGCCGATGGCGCCGTGGTGCTGGCCGCCACCGCCACCGGCGTCTCCCGCGTGATCAAGTTCCACGATCCCGCGCTGGTCGCGGCGTTCGGCTTCCCAGACGTGCTCGCGTACTGACCCGCCAACGGGTTCAGCCGGAGCCGGCCATGTGCACGATGCCTTCCGGTGGTGTGCGGCGCAACTCCTCGACCGTGTGTAACCGCCCGGGACCGCAGCCGGCCTCGGCGACGGGCCGGGGGCCGGCGGCCCGTACGAGTTCGGCGAACGCGGCGAGTACCGCGCGATCCAGTGGCAGGCGGTCGAGCGAGTCTCGGGCGAGGTCGGCGTAGAGGTCGTCGGACCTCGACCGGTCGGCGGGTCCGTTCCGCTCTGGTCGGCTGACCGCGGCCTCAAAGAGCCGAGCAGCGCCCCGGTACATCCGAGCCGTTCGAGGGCCTCGGCCTGGTCGCCGGGGCTTCCAGGCTGTTGCGGCCCTCGACGACGTCGTCGCCCCGGTGACCAGGCTGGACCTGGTTCGGGAGGGATGTACTGGGGGAGCTGCGGGCTCATCGGCGGATTTCCTGTGCGCTGTAACCCAGCTTTCCTACAGTGAGATCCCCAGGAACTCGACGCGGCCGAGGAAGAACGCCGCCTTCACGTTGTCCGGCCCGACCAGGTCGCTGATCTGGGCCGCAGCCTGTCCCGAAGCCCCGTACCCGACCGAGCCGTCCTCGGGCACCAGGGCGCCCAACTCGGGGTGGCTCCGCGACAGCTCCAGGAACTCGCATGTGAGCAGGTCGACGACGCCCTCGGCGAGGATCTGCGGATCGGCCACCATATCCACCGCCTCGATGTAGCGGGCGTGGGCCAGACGGTGCACCAGTTCGTGCATCATGAGCCGGTAGACGTATGGGCGCCACGCCTCGCGCGGCCCCCATCCGGCGCCGGGTGGGCGTTCGGGGAGGTAGATCCAGCCTGCTGGGCCGTTCCGGTGTGCGGGAGAGTGACCGAGGAGGTCGCCCACCAGGTCGTTCAGCGAGATGTCGTCGGTCAGCCAGTCCCGCAGCAGGTCGTCGAGTGCCTCGGCCTCGTCCATGCGGGTGTGGTCGTACCCGGCGGACACCAGCTCGGCCCGGCCCAGCAGATGCACCTGCTGACGCAGGAAGGTCAGACGGCTGGTGTCGTCGTCCGGCCGGGCGGAGGCGCCCGCGACGTCCTGGTCGTAGGCGAACCCCTCGTTGAGCGGGCCGTCGGCGCAGGCCCCGGTGAACAGGCCGGTGCTGTCGCGAACGAACGCCTGGACAGCGCGGGCGGTGTCCGCCAGCCACATCGGGTCGTCCGCCTCCGCCGAGTCCGCCCACCACGTGCGTTGCTCGGTCAGCCGCTCGGTCAGCGCGGGCAGCAGCGCCGCGGTCAGGGCGTCCGGGTCGAACGGCTTGGCCGCCGGGGGCCGGTAGATCCCGCCCAGCCGCGTCAGCGCCGGCGCGGCGGGCACGGTCAGGCCCGCGGGCAGGGCGGTCTCCAGCCAGCCGCTCAGCGTGAGGATCTCGTACGTGAACCGCTCGCCGGAGATGGTGGGGTCGAAGCGGCGCTCCGGGGCCCGGTCCACGAGCAGTGACGAGGCCCGCACGCCGTCGAAATCGGGCCCGGCCGTCGCGGCGTTGCGCAGCAGCAGATCCAGGCCCTTGACGATCCAGAGCTGGGCGGCCGGGTCGTAGGCCGCGACGTCGATCCAGCGGGTCGGGTACAGCTCGGAATCTTCGCCCCGCAGTTCCGCCTCCAAGGCGCGGAAGACCTGTTCGGTGCCCTGCTTGGCGAGCCGGTCGTCCATGCCCGCCCCGGCGGGGGCGATCGAGCCGGCGGGGGCGGAATGTGGCGGCCTCCAGCGAGAACGGCAGGTTCCGCGGGTGCGTGAACGTCTTCATCCGCTCGTATGGCCGCTCGCCCACCAGCGCCTCGAGCACCTCGTTGACGATGTCGAGATACGGCAGGGCGGTGAAGGTGTTGTCCGCGTCGAGTTTCACCTTTCCGATGCCGGGCCGGCGGCGCAGCAGGGAGACGTCGTGGAAGGTCTCCTGGAGGAAGGTGAGCAGGTCGGTCAGGTAGGCGGCGGGGGAGTGGACGGAACGGGCCTCGTCGCCGGCCCGTAGGTCGAGAGGCCCGAAAAGACGTTGGTAGCTCGGTAGCGAGGCGTCATTGCGCACGCGGAAATCCCCTTCATCGAAAAGCCCCCGAATCAGCCGCCTCATGCTCGCCTATGAGGGGGTGATTGGACTATCTACCCGAGTGGTGACATCTTTGGTCGATCACCGTGGGAGGGGTTTAGGACAGGCCACTGCAATTCCAAGTCAGGGCCGCTATATCCGGCCTATTAACGGCTGGCGACTGCATTTCCTTATCCGGAGGCCCATAATCGACGGAATTTCAGCCGGCCGGATCGATGGCCCCCTAAGCCCTGGGGGGCCGGATGCCGACGAGTGGGCTGATGGCAGGCGGCTGGTGGAGGATCCGCGTGCCGCCTGTCATGCGATGAGTGTCTGGGCCTGCCGGGCGATCTCCCATTCCTCGTCGGTGGGGATGACCAGCACGGACACCTCGGCGCCGGGAGGGGAGACGGCGCGCTCGCCGGTCGCTGCGGCCTGGTTGAGCGCCGGGTCCACAGTGATGCCGAGCCGTTCGAGTCCGGCCAGGGCGGCGGCGCGGGTCGCGGTGTCGTGCTCGCCTACACCACCGGTGAACACGATTGCGTCCACCCGGCCGAGCAGCGCGTAGTACGCGCCGACGTACTTGCGGATGCGCCGGGTGTAGATCTCCAGGGCCAGCCGGGCCTCGTTGTCGTCGCGGGCGCGTACCTCGCGCATGTCGCGGCTTCCGGTCAGGGCGAGCAGCCCGCTGTGATGGGTGAGTGCGTGCTCCATCTGCTGGGCGTCGATGCCGTCCATACGGGCGAGGTAACCGGCGAGGGCGGGATCGACGTCGCCGGAACGGGTACCCATGACGAGCCCTTCCAGCGGTGTCATGCCCATGGAGGTGTCGACGCTGCGGCCGCCGGAGATCGCGGTGGCGCTGGCGCCGTTGCCCAGGTGCAGCACGATCAGGTTGAGCTCGGCGAGGTCGAGGCCGAGGAAGACGGCGGCGCGGCGCGAGACGTATGCGCAGGAGGTGCCGTGGAATCCGAAGCGCCGCACGCCCCACTCGCGCGGCACGGCGTAGGTGTAGGCCTCCGGCGGCAGCGTCCGGTGGAACGCCGTGTCGAACACGGCCACCTGCGGCACATCGGGGAATGCTTTGCGCGCGATCTTGATCCCGGTCAGGTTGACCGGATTGTGCAGAGGAGCGAGCGGCGCCAGCCCGTCGATGGCGGTGATGACCTCGTCGTCAATGAGCACAGCTTCGGTGAAACGGGTGCCGCCGTGCACAACGCGGTGCCCGACCGCGATGGGGTCCAGGTCTGGTCCCGCCGCGGCGAAGGCGTCCATCATCGCGTCCAGCCCTTCGCCGTGGCCGGGGAAGGGCCGGTCCCGCACGTACGGCGGCTGGTCGCCGGTCCGGTGTGTGAGCCGGCCGGTCTCCTCGCCGATACGTTCGACCAGCCCGCGGGCCGGGCGTTCGTGGGTGGTGACGTCGACGAGTTCGTACTTGATCGACGAGGATCCCGTGTTCAGGACGAGAATGTGGCCGGCCATGTCCACGAGCCTATTTCCACGGGGTCCTCGCCGTGTTCGCGGGTTTGGGCGCGGGCCTCGAGCCGGGCGTCGGTGATCTGCTGGCGCAGGTGGGCGGCGGTCGTCCAGCAGGACGGTGCGTACGTGGTCCCCCGGCCCAAGGTTCCTGAGCGGGATCGCGTCCGTCGAGAATGGTGAACATGACACGTGCGGTATACGTAGCGGCGGGCGAAGCAGGGAGCAACAAGGGCACGATCGCACTCGGAATGGTCGAACTGCTGTCCCGGCAAGTGGAGACCGTGGGCGTGTTCCGTCCAGTTGTCAGGGCAGGCCGTGAGGACAACCTGATCAACACGATCCGGAGCAGGTTCCAGCTCAGCCTGCCCTACGAGACGTACGCCGGCGTCACCTACGACGAGGTGCACGCCGACGCCGAGCGTGCCGCCGGCGACATCGTGGCCCGCTACCGTGCGCTCGCGGGGCGGTGCGACGCGATGGTGGTGATCGGCACCGACTACACCGACGTGGGCGCGCCGACCGAGTTCGAGTTCAACGCCCGGCTGGCCGCGGATCTGGGAACACCTGTGCTGAACGTGGTGAGCGGGAAAGGCAGGACGGCTGCGGAGATCGCCGCCGCGGTCGAGCTGTCGTCCCGGCAACTGGCGCACCACCACGCCCGGGAGCTCGCGGTCGTCGTCACCAGGGCGGCTGCCGAGCATATCGCGATCGACCACCCCACGCCGGTGTTCGTGCTGCCCGAAGCCCGCTCCCTGCGCGCACCCACCGTTGCCGACCTGCTGGACGCCTGCGACGGGAGCTTCTTCCTCGGTGAGCGTAACGGGCTCGGCCGGGAGGCGAACGCGCTGATGGTGGGCGCGATGTCGCTGCCCGGCATCCTGGATCGCTACACCGAGGGCGCAGCAGTGATCATCCCGTCCGATCGGGCCGCCGCACTGCTGCCCGGGCTGATCGCGGCACATGTGGCGCCGGGCTTCCCCACCCTGTCCGCAGTGATCATGACGGGCGGCACGGATCTGCCCGCCCCGGTGGACCGGCTGCTGCGCAGCATGGACATTCCACTCCCGGTCATCGCCACCGACCACGACACCTTCGACACCGCGACCCGTCTGTCGGCGGTGGAGGGCCAGTTCACGCCGGAAGCCGGCGGGAAGACCGACACGGCACTGCGGCTGTTCGCCGAGCACGTCGACGGCCGGTTGCTGCTCGATCGGCTGGCCATCGCCAAGACCGACGTCGTCACGCCGCTGATGTTCGAGTACGAGTTGCTGGACCGGGCGCGTGCCCGGCGTCGGCACATCGTGCTGCCCGAAGGCGAGGAGCCGCGCATCCTGCGTGCGGCCGACGTCCTGTTGCGCCGTGGCGTGGCCGAGCTCACCTTGCTCGGCGACGAGGAGCGGATCAGGGCACAGGCCGCCCAGCTCGGCCTGGATCTGGACGAGGCCAGGGTGCTGAGCCCGTTCGACGCGGAGCTGCGCGAGCAGTTCGCCCGCGAGTACGCCAGAGTCCGGGCGCACCGGGGGATGACCGTCGAGCTGGCCCGCGACGCTGTCACGGATGTGTCGTACTTCGGCACGCTGATGGTGCACACCGGCATGGCCGACGGCATGGTCTCAGGGGCAGCGCACACCACCGCACACACGATCAGGCCGGCGTTCGAGACCCTGCGCTTGGGGTTGGTGTCCAGCGTGTTCTTCATGTGTCTGGCCGATCGGGTCCTGGTGTACGGCGACTGCGCGGTCAATCCCGATCCGAGTGCCGAGCAGCTCGCGGACATCGCGATCTCCTCCGCCCGTACCGCCACCCTGTTCGGCGTCGATCCCAAGATCGCCATGCTGTCGTACTCGACGGGCGCCTCGGGTGCCGGCGCCGATGTCGACAAGGTTCGCGCCGCCACCGCGCTGGTCCGCGAGCGCCGTCCCGACCTGCCGGTGGAAGGTCCGATCCAGTACGACGCCGCGGTCGACCCCTCGGTGGCGCGGGCCAAGATGCCCGACAGCCAGGTGGCCGGGCGGGCAACCGTCTTCGTGGTGCCCGACCTCAACACCGGCAACAACCTCTACAAGGCCGTCCAGCGCAGCGCCGGCGCCGTGGCGGTGGGACCGGTACTGCAAGGACTGCGCAAGCCGGTCAACGACCTCTCGCGCGGCGCCACCGTCGCCGACATCGTCACCACTGTGGCCATCACCGCCGCGCAGGTACGCGACGACGAACCAGACGCCGGCCTTGAGGACGAGGTGGAAACGGCGATACGCCGCCACTGACACGCCGAGCACGACAGAAGCTCCGCCGATGTCAATCGGGCGACATGACCTTTCTGTGCGCGGGGACTGAGGATGGGGAAGCCCGGAAACAGGGCCCGGTGAGGCCCGTCGCGGACGACCGCCCAAGGATGCGCGGCGGAGCCGGCCGTCGAGACGACCGGAATGAGGCAGAACTCCATGGCGGAGACCGACAGGAGACAAGCGGGCGAGGTGGGCAGCCAGCGGACACGGCGAATTTGACCGATCAAGCCCCGATTTCGGGTGAGCCTACTTGATCGTCGGCGATCTCCGAGGCGATCTCTGAAATGAGGCCTCGGCACGTCGGTGGACGACTTCGGCGCGATCTCGGCGCAGGCTGCGGACGGCAGGACCGGCGACCCTGCCGTCCTGCCCAGCCGGTGTTATGCGTCGTCTGTGGATGTGGCGAGCAGCTGGAACTGCTCCCACTGGACCCGGGGGCGGGCCAGGCCGCGCCGCTCCAGGTAGCGGGCCGTGGATCGGCGGACCGTGCGCAGGGTGCGGAACGCGTCGCTGACGCGGCCGGATCCGACCGGCTCGACCACTTTCTGTGGGACCAACGTCCATTGGTCGCCGTCGGCGCGGAGTTCGCCGCGGATCAGTGCGTTGTGCATGGCGTTGAGCCGCTCGTCGTGCCGGTGCACGAGCAGGCTGGCCTTGCCCGGCACGATGCCGTCGGCGGTGTTCGCCGTGATGGTGAAGCCGTCGGTGGTGGCCCTTGGCCGCGTGCGTACCAGCAGCGGTGCCCCGGAGGCTTCCCGGGCGCCGAGGACCGCGCTCGGGAAGCGGGCGATCAGGTCGGCGCCGGGCAGGTCCGTGGCGGGCGGTGTCGTGGGCGCGGGCTGTTCGGTGGTGGTCAACTCGGCGAGCGGTGGCCGTACCTCGACCCGGGTGGGTGTCACGGTGATGAAGAGCCGCAGGTAGTACCAGTCCATGAACCACCGGCCGGGGGCCCGGACGTAGTTCCGGCTGTGCGGCTGCCGTTCGAAGAGCGTACGCCAGTAATCGGCCGCCTCGTCCGGCCCGGTCCGGATCTCGTCGGGGCAGGTCGCGGTTCCGCTGACGAAGACCTGGGGCGCGTCGGCGCGGCCGCTGCCGGTGGGGTCGGAGAAGAGCAGTGCGACACGTCCGTCCCGGCGAACGTTCAGCGCCTTCTGCGCGAAGGCCAGGCTGGTGGTGACGAGCAGCGTGCCGTCTGTCCGGCGCCAGGCCGCAGTGGGCCAGGTCAGTGGGGTGCCGTCAGCCCCGAGAGTGGCGAACTCGCAGGTCCGGTAGGCATCGATGACGGCGCCGACCTCAGGGTCGATCGGTGTCGTGGTCACAGGGCGGCTCCTGAGGGGAGGCGGGGGTGTAAGCGCATGCGTGTGATCATCTCGTTCGTTCGGCAAGGAAGGTGAAAACGTGGCCCGCCGCACGGCGGACGCGGCCCCGGCCAGAGCGGGCCACGCAGGTCGCGACAGCGCGCGCAGCGTACTGAAGTCAGGCTGATTCGGCTGTCCGGTCGGTCTCGTTCAGCGCAACGGCCAGCTCCCTGGCGTGGCTCGGTGCCGGCTCCGGCTCCGGTTCGGGGAGAGGGGCGGCCGGGCGGCGGGGGAGCAGCAGCGGGGTCGCCAGCAGGAGCACGCCGGCCAGGCCGATGGCCGTACGCGGGTCGAGCAGGCCGCCCAGCACACCCCAGACGGCCGTCAGGAGCGCGGCCGAGGCCTTGGTCGTCACCGCCCAGGCGGACAGCATGCGGGCGGCCCGGTCGGTCGCGGTGCGTTCGATGCGGTAAGTGGCGCAGACGGGGTTGAAGACTCCGCAGCAGAAGATGAGCCCGAGTTCGACGCCCATCACCAGCAGCAGCCCGCCGGCGCCGGGCCCCACGAAGGCCAGGCCGACGGACCAGATCGCGCGCAGTGCCCCGGCCGCGACCAGGACCTGGTGCTGCCCGAACCGGGTGACGAGCGGTCGGGCCAGCCGCGAACCGAGCAGTCCGCCGATCGAGGGCGCGGCGAAGGCGAGGCCGTACTGCCACGGTGCGAAGCCGAGTTGGCCGAGCATCAGGACGGACAACAGCGGCCCGGTGGCCATCACCAGGCCGTTGAACCAGGCGGTGTTGAGCAGCAGCCGACGCAGCGTCGCGTCGGCGATGATGTACCGCCAGCCGTCGAGCAGGTCCGAGGCCCGCATGCGCGCGGCCTGCCGGCGCTGGGGCTGCGGCTCGTGCCCGCCCATCGCGCGGATGCCCACGGCCGAGAGCAGGTAGCTGACCGCGTCGGCCACCACTGTCGCCACCGGGCCGAGGAGCCCGGTCGCCGCGCCGCCCAGCGGCGGTCCGATGACCGTGGTCGTCCAGGCCGTGGACTCGAATCGGGCGTTGGCGACGAGCAGGTCCTCGGCCGGCAGCAACGTCTTCAGGTACGCGCCGGAGGCGGCGCGGAAGGCGATGTCGGCCGCCGCGACGACGACCGAGACCAGCAGGAGCTGAAGGAAGGTGAGCACGCCGAGCGCGTACGCGGTGGGGATCGTCAGCAGCGCCGCGAACCGCGCCAGGTCCATCGCGATCAGCACCGGCCGCTTGCGCCGGAACTCCACCCACGGACCCAGCGGCACCGCCACGGCCGCTCCCACCACGGCCCCCACGCAGGAGAGCGCGGCGACCTGCGCCGGTCCGGCGTGCAACACCTGGATGGCGATCAGCGGGAAGGCGCCGAAGGCGAGCCATGTGCCGAGCGCGCTGGTCCCGTACGCTCCCCAGAGCCACCCGAACTGCCGCCCCAACCGGTGCCCGCTTCTCATGCCCGACGTCCCCTCGCTCGCACAACCGATCCGTGATCGCATGCATCAAAGCGCGCGCTGGACCAGGGGATCAAACAACTGCGGGGCTGTCGACCACAACGAGCGGTTGTGTCCGTAGGGTGTCGGCATGGACCTCGACACCATACGGACCTTCGTCGTCGCCGCCGACGCGGGGCAGTTCCAGGAGGCCGCCGCCGAGCTGGCGGTCACCCAGCAGGCCGTCTCCAAGCGCATCGCCGCGCTGGAGCGCAACCTCGGCGTGCGGCTGTTCACCCGCACCGCCCGCGGCGCCGAGCTCACCATCGACGGGCAGGCGTTCCTGCCCCACGCCCGCGAGCTGCTGCGCGTCGCCGAGCGCGCGGTCGCGTCCGTGCGCACCGGCAGCCGTCCGCTGCGCGTCGACATGATCGCCTCGCGCAGCGCGGCCTCGGGCCTGATGCGCGGCTTCCACCGCGCGCACCCCGAGATCGAGCTCGACGTGGTGATGCTGTTCGACGTCGAGACGGCCGTCGCCGCCATCCGGTCCGGTGCGATCGACGCGTCCTTCCGCGCCGTCGCCGTGCCCGGGCGGCCCCTTCCCGAGGACATCGCGTCCGTACGGGTGCTCGACGAGGCGCTCCAGCTCCTCACCGGTCCCGCCCACGCGCTGGCCGGCGCCCGGTCGGTGACCGTCGCTCAGCTCGCCGGGCACCGGATCTGGATGCCCGGCATCGTCCCCGGCACCGAATGGGCCGCCTACTACGACGATCTCGTCGCCGAGTTCGGCCTCACCATCGAGGCGACCGGCCCCAACTTCGGCTCCGACGCGCTCCTCGACACCATCGCCGACACCCCGGCCCTGGCCACTTTCATGGGTGAGCAGACCCGCCTGGTCTGGCCCGCCGACCACGGCCTGCGCCGCATCCCGGTGACCGACCCCACGCCCGTCTACCCGCACTCACTTCTGTGGCACCGCGACAACCCCCACCCGGCGCTGGCCACCCTCCGCACCCACCTCGCCACCACAGCGCCCGGCTGCGACGCCGCCGGGACCTGGGTTCCGGGCTGGGTGCTTCGCTACTGAACGCCCCAGGCGTCGGGCCCTGTGATGAGCAGAAGTAGGGCGTTTTCGCCGCATATCGGTACGGAATCGGAGCGGAAGAAGAACGGAAGATCGGTCTCGTAGCATCCGCAGGCGTCGAGCAACCCGGTAAGGGGTCGGACCACCTGATGGAGGCGTTGTGATCAGTAGGCGTCAGCTCATGCGTACGGTTGGGGTCGGTGTGCCGGCCGCCGTGCTGGGCGGGACGATTGCGCAAATGTCCACTGCGCAAGCCTACGCAGGGACGAAGTCGATCACAGCCGACGGCTCCGAGCCGCAGGCGTGCGCTCCGGGCGAGGGCAGGATCATCCAGTGGGGTCCGGCCAGCGCCCCGGCGGTGCCGGCGGCCGGGTTGTCGGGAGTGACCGCCGTCTCGGCCGGGGCATGCGCGAACATGTACAACCTGATGCTCAAGGACGGGCGGGTGAGCATCTGGGGAAACCTGAACCTTCAGGACCCCAACCAGCAGAGGTTGTCTCGCGTACCTGTTGTGGCGACCAGAGACGTCACGGCGATCGCGACGGCCGGCCGATATGCCTTTGCGCTCAGGGACGGTGGCGTCATCGTCTGGGGCGGTACCCACGACACCCAGTTGGCCCTCCCCGAAGCGGCGAAATCCGGGGTCACCGCAATCGCCGGCGCGAACGGTGGAAACTCCTACGGCCTCTTTCTCAAGGACGGCGGCGTCCTCCAATGGAATGGATATGTCGCCGTTCCTGACGAGGCGAAGGAGGGTATTGTCGCGATTTCCGCGCAGGGACATGCCCTTGCGCTGCGGGAGGACGGCCGCGTCATCACTTGGGGGCCCAACCTTCCTGCGAACCTGACCGTGCCCGCCGAAGCGCAGTCCGGTGTCACCGACATCTCCGCGGGCGCCGGTTTCAGCCTGGCCCTCAAGAACGGCGCCGTGCTCGCATGGGGCGACAACCAGTACGGACAACTGGAGGTTCCCTACGAGGCGCAGTCCGATGTTGTCGCGATCTCCGCGGGGATCGTGGCCAGCATGGCGCTGACCGCCAGTGGCAAGATCATCGTGTGGGCGTACAACGTCTACGGGCAACTCGACATCCCCGATGAGGCGCAGTGCGGGGTGAGCAGCATCTCGTGCGGATACGTCTGCATGGCGGTGCTGTGACGCTCTCCGGCTGAGTCTTGTCGGCCGGCCGGAGGATCGCGGAGACGGGCTACAGCTCGACCGCGACCGGCGTCGGCGCCACGGCGGGGGGCCGTGACGCCGACGGCCGACGGCCGACGGAGCCGGCCCGCTGTCGCCCGCCCAGCCGCACGGCGGGCGACAGCGGGCGGATCGACTCGCGCGCGGCCTCGCCACCCGGCGGTCATCGCGAGCCCCGCGGCGACTGCCAGACGGCGGCCTCGACGAAGTGCACGTCGTAGCGCTCCTGCTCCGGCAGCAGCCCTCCTGCGGGCTTCAGGCCATGCTGGATACGCCCGAGCCGCCCCGCCCTCGGCGACGGTCGTCACCTTCTCGCCGAGAAGGAACTCCGGCTCCCCACCAAGCACGTAGAACATCTTCGCGGACTCGGCGGAGACGACCAGGGCCGGCGTCATGGTGGAAGTCACCGTCAGCTCCTCTCGAGAACGGGATCCATTCGAGCCGGGGAAGCAGCCGCGAACCAGAAGCGGATGCAACCGGCAGTCATCACGAACCCAGATGAATCGAGGGGCGCGGGTGGAGCTGCGGCAGCTGGCGTACTTCGTGGCGGTCGCCGACGAGGGTGGGTTCGGGCGCGCGGCCGAGCGGCTCAGCATCGTGCAGTCTGCGGTGAGCCAGCAGGTCCTCCGGCTCGAACGCGAGCTGGGCGTGTCGCTGTTCGACCGTTCGACCCGGCGTGTGCGGCTGACCGGTGCGGGGGAGCGGCTGCTGCCGGAGGCGCGTACCGTGCTCGCCGCCGCGGACCGCACCCGGCAGGTCGCCGCCGACATCCGCGCGGGCACCGAGGGGGTCCTGCGTCTCGGTGTCGTGCAGGGGCCGGGCGACCGGATCTACCGCCTGCTCAAGGAGCTGGCCGCGTTGGCGCCGCGCCTCCAGGTCCGGCCGCGCCGTCTCTCCCTGCCGGCGCGGTTGTCCGCCGTACGCTCGGGCGAACTCGACGCGGCGCTGGTCCGCGTACTCACCGACGCGCCCGGCCTGGAGCTCCTGCCGATCTGGCGGGACCGGCTGTACGTGGCGTTGCCCGCCGCGCACCCGCTGGCGCGTCAGGCCACGCTCCGGCTCGAAGACCTGGGGGACGCGCCACTCCGGCTGTCTCCGCGCGAGGACAACCCGCCCTTTCACGACCTGGTCACCGACGCGTGCCGGGCGGCCGGGATCGCCCCGCCGGCCGGGCCGCCGTTCACGACGTTCCACGAGACCCTGGCCGGCATCGGCGCCGGCGCTCCGTCGTGGACGGTCTTCTACGAGGTGGCCGGTCTGCCCGAGGTGCCCCGGGTCGCCATCCGGCCGCTCGCGGAACCCGCGTTGACCACCTCGCTGGCGGTGCCGCCCGGCCCGCCGCAGCCCGCTGTGCGCCACCTGCTGAACGTCCTGGCCCGGGTCTTCTGACGTCGAGAGTCGGCGTCACGGCCGATGCCCAAGGTCTCGCCCTCGAGCCGCCTCATGGAAACGGGGAGGAAACCGCCGCTGCACTACAGCTGGTCCGCATGACGTACCGAACATGGCTGACGGCACTGGCGCTGGTGCTGGCGGCGCATCCTTCCGCTGCGGGCGCCACCGCGAACCCCGGCCCGAGCTCCGGCGTTTCGTCCGTGGAGTGGAAGTCCTGCCCGGCCTACTCCGATGAGGTGATCCGGAGTCTGGGTGTGACGGAGGAGCGGGTTCCGGCCTTCCGTACCCTGATGAAGCGCCTGGAGTGCGGGACGGTCAGCGTCCCGCTGAACCACCGCGACCCCGGCGGGCGGAAGATCGACATCGCGGTGACGCGGCTGGCCGCCACGGACGAGGCCCACCGGTTCGGCGCCACCGCCGTCCTGCCCGGAGGGCCGGGCAACAGCGGATACCTGGACCCGATCCTGCGGGCCGCGCTCAGGAACGAGGAGATGGCCAAGCTCAACGAGCGCTACGACATCATCGGCTTCGACCCGCGCGGGGTGGGCTACAGCACCAAGGTCGCCTGCCCCATCACGCCAGGAGGTCCGGAGGAGCCGGGCACGCTGACCGAGGAGGCGGCCAGGAAGATCTACGACACCCAGGTCGCCGCCAACCAGAAGTGCGGAGGCACCGACCCCGCCTTCCTCGGACAGCTCACCACCGAGAGCGTGGCCAAGGACCTGGACCTGGTGCGGACCGCCCTGGGTGAGCGCACGCTCAACCTGCTCGGCTTCTCCTGGGGCACCTATCTGGGCATGGTGTACCGCAGCCTGTTCCCCGAGCACACCGGACGGGCCTTCCTCGACAGCACGGCGCCGCCGTGGACCCGTCTCGACAAGCACATGAAGGACAGCGCGGAGGCGGCCGAGCGTAATTTCGGGCGCATGGCCGCCTGGCTGGCCCGCCGCGATGAGACGTACGGCCTCGGTGCCACCGCCCCGCGGGTGCTCGACGAGGTGGCGAAGCTGGTCCGCGCGTACGACAAGAGCCCCAAGATCTACACCGACGTGCGGCGGCCCATCGACGGCGCGGCCGTAGCCGACCTGGCCAAGCGCAACTCGACCGAGTGGGTACGCGCGGGCAGGGCGCTGGCCGAACTGCGGACGGCGACGGGCACCACTGCCCCGCCCACCGTCAAGGAGCTGCTCGGCGCTCCGATGATGGGGACACCCGTGCCCGGCGCGCCCGAAATGCTGAACATGACCATGAACTTGGCCGTCGCGTGCAACGAGGACGGCAGCCGGGCCGGTCTCGACGCCGCCTGGCGTGACTACCAGCAGCTCGTGAAGCGCCATCCGGCGACCGGGCGGTCCTGGGGAGTGGGCGTCATGTGTGCCGGCTGGCCGCTGCCGGTGCAGCAGGCCACGTTGAAGCGGGGCAGCGGGTCACTGGTGCTGGCGGGGCACCTGTACGAGTTCATGTCCGTCTACGACTGGACCCTGCAGACGCGGCGCGCGATCGGCGGCACCGTCTACACGGTCGCCGACGACGTGCACGTGTCGACCACCCGGGTGCCCGAGTGCGCCGCCGACGTGGTGCGGTACTTCGAGACGGGCCGGATCGGCAGAGGCTGCGCGGGCGGCGGCATCCCGAGCTGACAGGTGGCCCGCACCCGAACGGGTGCGGGCCGCCCGCTCAGACCTCCAGCTTCTCCTCGATGGTCCGGAGTTGGTGCCGGGCCATCGCCAGGTTGCCGCGCGCACGGTCGAGGGCCAGGTAGAGGAAGAGCCCCTTGCCCCCACGCCCCGTGATCGGCCGGATGATGTGGTACTGGCCGCCCAGCGTGATGAGGATGTCCTCGATGCTGTCCTTGAGGCCGAGCGAGTCCATCGTGCGGAGCTTTGCCTTGACCACCTCGGTGTTGCCGGCGGCGGCGACCTGGAGGTCCAGGTCCTTGGAGCCGCCGAGCGTGCCCAGCGCCATGCCGCTGCCGTGATCGACGATCGCCGCTCCGACCGCGCCGTCGATCGTCATCATCTCCTTGAGAGAGACGTCCATGCTGGCCATCGCTCCCTCGCTTTCTACCAGGGGCTGGTTCGGTGTTGACGTGCTGCGACGGCGGCCACTGCGGCAGCCGTCTTCCTGCCCTCCAGCCGCAGCAGCCCGACGTTCGCGCCGGGGCCGGCCAGGACTGTGAGGACGATCGTGGGGCCGGCGGCATAGAACGCCACGAAGCCGGCGGTGCCCGAGATGAGGGTCTCCTCGAACGCGCCTTGGCCGGTCATGGTCAGCATCCGCCTGCTCATCGCGAGGAGCGCCGCGGACAACGCCGCGGCCTGCTCGCCGCGGTCTCCTCCGAGGTCGCAGGCGACCTGCAGGTGCCTCCGGCGCAGGAGGCGGCCGTCTACCGGGCCATGGCCAAGATCCCTGGGGTGACGGTGAACCCCGACGCGGTCGACGTCGACGGGCGTCCGGCGGTGGCGGTGGCCCGGGTCGAAGACGGCTGGGTGAGCCATGAACTCCTGCTCGACCGCTCCACCTACGCCTACCTGGGCGAGCGCGCGATCGCCGGTGCCGACCACACCGCACCGGAGCCAGGCGTCCGCGTGGAAGGGGGCCGGAAGATCACGAACCTGGCCCCCTCCTACACGATCAAGAAGGGAACGATCATGACGCTTGCTGTCCGTCTGGACATCGGGGTCACCGATCGACCCGGGGTAAGGCCTTGAGCGGTGGTCACCGGCGCGGGTGGGCTCTGCTGCTGCTGGCGGCCCCCTCGGCCGCCAATCTGGCCGGCGGGCCTGGCTGGATCTGGACGCCGTGGCTCCCGCCGCCGCTGCTCGACCTGCTGGCGCGGGCGGGACTGCTCGACGCGTGGCTGGTGGCGGATCTCCTCGCCGCCTCGGGCGTCCTCGGGGCGGCCGGGGTGGCAGCCCACGTAGCGAGGGAGCGAACCGCCGCCGCACTGCTGCTCGCCGCGGTGTCGGCGATCAGCCTTGCCGTCGCCGCGATCGGAGGCGGCTGGTTCCCCGCATGGTACGGCGTGGCATACGCCGCGGCGCTGATGCTGCTCCGTACCGTCCGGGAGGCAAGGCCATGACGAAGGCCCGCGCCCGGGCAATGTCCGGCTTATGCCCTGCTGATGGCCTTTCATTCTTGACCGGTCCTGTGAAGACTGCTGCATGCCCTTCCGGGCCGAGGCCATTTTGAATGGCCTGTCGCGAATGTCATGCCTGACGTAATTCCATTTTAGGAGAGAATTTCATGAAATCTCTGATGGCAGGGCTCACGAGCGTCGCCACAGCGGCGGTCCTTCTCACGGTCACGGCGCCCAGCGCCAGCGCCGCGACCTACACCTTGCTGGCACAGAACAGCAGGGGCGGTGTCACGGCCAAGCTCTGGCGCAACAACCAGACAGGTGCCGTCCACGCGCAGGGGCTGAACCTGAGGGCGGGGGAGATAGCCAGACTCGACCTGTACCAGGGCATCACGCGAGCGCAGAACGTGCTGCAGCCGAACAGAGGCACGAAGCTCGACACCTCGTCGGTCGTGGTCCATCCGCCGGAGAGCTACTCGGCCTGTGCGGGCTCCCCGGCGGGTGGGACGCGTTTCGTGTGCACCGTGTACTACCGCATCAACCGCTAACCCGACGCCCCCGCGTACGGCCGTCTGAGCCGTACGCGGGTTCTCGTTGCGGGGAAACCCCACCCCGCTGGTCCAGCAGCTGTTTGCGCTGAGGGGTGTAGTGCCACCACGGGCGGGCGGGCCGCCCTTCCGCCTGGTCCACGGCGGACATGACGGTGTCGAGCAGACAGGGGTCGAGCCGTTCGCCGAAGGCGGCGGACATGCGCTCGTACAGGTCGAGCGGGTCCCGGCCCACCAGCTGCGCGATCTCGGTGATGCCGATGCGCCCGAAGTATCCGGACACGGACCGGCCGACGTTGACCAGCTCAGTGAGGTCACTGGGCTTCCGGCCGTTCGTCTTCATAACGCTTGTGTCCATACGGGACAACGTATCCAGGCAGCCCAGCCGAGGCTTGTACGAATCGGACAGGGGATCTCAAGCTGCCGCTTCTGCCGCTGCGGCGAGCGGCAGAACTCCATCTCCGGTGCAGCTCAGACGCTGTTTGCGCGTCTGCCGGGCAATGCACGAATCCTGCACCGATCCGGCCAGCGCCCCGCAGTAACCTGCGACAGGCGGCACAGAGCCGCAGGCCATCACCCCTTTCTGCCCTAGCCGGACGTCGTCGCCGACCTCATCCACGAAGGGAACCGCACCCATGAAGGCCGACGAAGAACCGCTCATGGGAACGCTGCTACGAACCTGGCGCGAACAAGCCCTGCTGACCCAGGACGAGCTGGCCCAGCGGGCCCAGTTGAACGTCCGTACCATCCGCCGCCTGGAACACGGAGCATCCCATCGCCCACGAACCAACTCCCTGTCCGCGCTGGCGAAGGCGCTGAACCTGGACGCCGCGGAACGTACGCAACTGATCGCGGCCGCGAGCAGAATCCCCACCCGTCCAGAACCTCGCGGACCCGTAACCGCCGGGGACGCGCCGCCGCGCCCGACGATCGTACGGCGGCAGCACCCGTCCGGCTCGACGCGTTCTGCCGGCCGGTGCATGGAGTTCTGCCCTCGCGCGAGGGACGGATCGACTGCTGGGACGCGCATCCTGGTGCTGGCCGTCCTGGAAGTCGAGCGCGTGGAAGCAGGTACCCGTCAGCCGGTGGAGCTGCCGGACCTCGCTCCACAGGTGGATGATGTCAGTGCTGGGACAGCGCGGCCCGTGGGTGCGAGTGGTCGACGCCCGTGAGGTCAGCGAGCAGGGGGCGGACCTCGTCCGCCCCCGGGCTGCCGATGTCGGTGAACAGCTCCAGGGCTTCCTGCCAGCAGCGTTCGGCTCTCTCGGGAGCGCCGGCGTCGCGGAGCACACAGCCCAGCACCTGCAGGGCGCGGGCGACCCCGAGGCGGTGGCCGGTCTGGCGGTGCAGCTTCAGGGCCTGTCGGGCGTGCGTGAGCGCTTGGTGATGGCGGCCGAGCCGGTCGTAAGCGGCGGCCAGCGTGG
Organism: Nonomuraea helvata; assembly: GCF_039535785.1. Taxonomy (NCBI): domain Bacteria; kingdom Bacillati; phylum Actinomycetota; class Actinomycetes; order Streptosporangiales; family Streptosporangiaceae; genus Nonomuraea; species Nonomuraea helvata. The sequence continues at coordinate 3,171,972 of NZ_BAAAXV010000001.1, read as the reverse complement.
TGTGGGCGTGGCCCTCCAGGATGCGCATGTCTGCCACGGCGGCGGTGGCCAGCGCGCGGTGGGCGCGCTGGAGGGCCTGGTGGGGCTGGTCGAGGGTGAGGAAGACGTCGGCCAGCCCCAGCTGCGCGTCGGCCTCGAACACGGGGCTGGGGATCTGCTGCGCCAGCTCGAGTGCCTGCCGGTAGTGGTCACCGGCGTCCTGGGCGCTGCCGAGCCGCAGGTGGATGCCGGCCAGCACGATCCGGACCCTGGCCTCGCTGAATCGGTCGCGGATCTCGCCGGCCAGCCGCAGCGCGTCCTGCGCCTGGGCCAGCGCCTCCTTCGTGCGGCCGGCGTCGCGGTCCAGCGCGGCAAGGCAGCGCAGGAAGTAGCCGTGGCCGAACCGGAGGCCGAGTTCCTGGTAGAGCCGCATGGCGCCGGTGAGGCGCCGGCGGGCGGTCTCCAGCCGGCCCAGGTCGTGGTCGATCTCGCCCAGGGCGCCCAGCGTGCTCGTCACCCCGATGTGTGAATCGAGCCGCCGGTACAGTGCGAGCGCCCGGGTATGGTGCTGGGCGGCCTCGTGCAGCCGGCCCAGGATCCGCTCCGTCAGGCCGAGGTCGAACAGGCACTCGGCCTCCCCGCCCAGCCAGCCGCTCTGGCGGTACAACTTCACCGCCTGGGCCAGATTGTCGGCGGACTGATGGAGGTCGCCCGCCATCATGGCCACGTTCGCCTGGCAGAACAGGGCGGCGGCCTGGCCGTCGGTCCAGCCGGCCTGGCGGGCCAGGGTGAGCGCGGTGGTGATGTGCCGGCGGGCCGGCTGGGAGCGGCTGGCAGCCCGGTTGGCCTGGCCGAGGCTGAGGTGGCCGAGGGCCTGGGCGCGTACATCTCCGGCGACGGTGGCGGCGTCCAGCCCGGCCTGCGCGACCAGCAGCCACTCCACCATGGGACGCCGCTGCCAGAAGTAGCCACGCAGTGCGTCGGCCAGCCGCCAGGCGGCCGGGTGGGGGCCGTGGTCGGCGGCGTACCGGGTGGCGGCCACCAGGTTGGCCAGCTCGACCTCCAGCCACGCCGCCGCCTGGGAATGGTCGATGAACGCCGTCGGCGAGGAGGTAGCGGCCGCTGACGGGAGGGGCGGCAGGCGCACCTCCTCGGGGTACAGCAGCTCGGCGGCGGCGTCGATGCTGTGCAGGTACCAGTTCAGCAGCCGCTCCAGGGCTGCTTCGCATTGCGCCTGGCCGTCGTGCTGCTGAGCGCGCCGGCACGCGTACAGCCCCAGTAGGTCGTGCAGGCCGTACCGGCCATGGCCGCGGGGTTCGACCAGATGGGCGTCCGCCAGTTCGTCGAGCAGTCGGCCCGCGACCTCCACCGCGACCCCCGCCAGCGCCGCGGCCCCCGGCACGCTCACCTGCGGCCCCGGCACCAGCCCCAGCAGCCGGAACAACCGCCGGCTGGCCGGGGGCAGGCGGTCGTAGGAGTGGTCGAAGGCGATCCGCACCGCGGCCTGCGGGTCGCCGGCCACGGCCAGCCCGCCCAGCCGGTCCCCGGCCTCCAGCTCCGCCAGGTACGCCGCGATCGACTTCTCGGGGCGGCTGGTGAGGTTGGCCGCGGCGATCCGCAGTGCCAGCGGCAAGAAGCCGCACAGCCTGGCCAGCTCGTGAGCCGCTGCCGGCTCGGCGGCCACTCGCTCGGCACCCAGCAGCCGGCCGAGGAGCGCCACCGCCTCCTCCGGGGTGAACAGATCCAGAGTCACGCAGTGGGCGCCGTGGGTGGCGACCAGCCCGGTGAGCCGATCCCGGCTCGTGATCACCACCACGCACCCGGGGCTGCCGGGCAGCAGCGGGCGGACCTGCTCGGCATCACGGGTGTTGTCCAGCACCACCAGCACCCGCTTGCCCGCCAGCAGCGACCGGTACAGTGCGGCGGCCTGCTCGGTCTCGGTGGGGATCTGCTCGGGTGCGACCCCGAACGCCCGCAGCAGCCCACCCAGCGCCTGCAGCGAAGAGAGCGGCGGGCTCTGCGCGTATCCCTGGAGGTTGATGTACAACTGGCCGTCGGGGAACAGCGCTGCCACGCGGTGGGCCCAGTGGGTCGCCAGCGCGGTCTTGCCCACCCCGGCGGCTCCCGCGATCGCGGTCAGCACCAGGGTCGTCCCCGCATCGTCGCTTTCACCCGCCTCCAGGAGCGCGTCCAGTCGCTCCAGAAGCTCGGCGCGGCCGGTGAATCCGAGCACGTCCGCCGGGAGCTGCGCCGGCCGCCACCGACCGTTCACGCTCGCGGCGGTCATGCCTGGGGCGGCCACGCCGGAGCCTGAGGCGGCCGTGTCCGCGGTGGCCATGCTCGCGGCGGTCGTGCCTGAGGCGGTCGTACGGTCTGGCGGCCGGATACGGGGGAGGTCGCCCTGAAGCACCCGCGCCTGCGCGTCCCGCAGCTCCGCGCCGGGCTCCACCCCGAGCTCCCGCACCAGCAGGCCGCGGAACCGGGTGAACAGCTCCAGCGCCGCCGCCTGCTCGCCGGAACCGGCCAATGCCAGCATCAACCGTGCGTGCAGCCCCTCGTGCAGCGGCTCCACCGCCACCAGCGCGCGTAACCGTTCGGCGGCCTGCCGGTGCGCACCCAGCCCGAGGGCCAGGTCGGCGAACTCCAGGGCCGCCGCAACCCGCCGCTGGGTGACCGCCGTCGCGGCCGGGTGCTGCCGCATCCGGGGCAGGTCGGCCAGCACCGCGCCGCGCCAGCACCCAAGCGCTTGGGCCAGCAGGTCCAGAGCCGCTCGGGGGTCGGTGTCCCGCACCTGGTGCGCCTGGGCCGTCAGGGCGTCGAAGCGCAGCAGGTCCAGCTCGCCGTGGCCGACGGTGAACACGTACCCTCCGCTCCCGCCGGCGCTGACCAGCACCTGGGCGGGCGCGACCCCGGCTCGGGCCGGCCGCAGCAGCGCGCGCAGCCGCGCGACATAGGAACGGACCAGGTTGCGGCAGGTCGGTGGCGGGTCTTCACCCCAGAGCGTGTCGATGATCTCGTCGACCCCCACCAGCTGGCCGGGCTGGAGAGCCAGCAGCCCGAGCAGGCTGCGCTGCATGAGCGGCCCGGTCACCGTACGGGAGCCGTGGCGTATCGCCAGCGGCCCCAGCACCTCGACGCTCAATCGTCCGTCAGCCGCAGAGCCGTCATCCACCGACAGTCCGCCGGGAACGGCGGGTGCCTCTTCGGCGCGGGTCGCCGCCTCGCCCCAGGCCAGGCCGACCGCGGCCGCCAGCCGCCGCGCCGACTCCGACCGGGGATGCCGCACGCGCCCCTGCTCGATGTCCCGCACCGCACGCACGCTCACTCCGGCCCGCCGACTGAGCTGCTGCTGGGTCAGTCCCGCGCGGCGCCGGTAGACGCGCAGCGTCTCGCCGAACGTGGCCGGTTCGCCCGCACCGATGCCGGATCCGTCATCCGGCTCCGCACGTGCCTTCTCCCAGGCGGCTTTCTCCTTGGCGTGCTGCTCGACCAGCTCGGCGTTCTCCCGCCGCAGCCGCGCCAGCTCCTCCTCCGCCGACTCCTTCAGCTTTCCGCCTCCGCTGCTCCCCGCAAGCTCCGGTCCATGAAGAAATTATTCTTCTCCATTTCTTCACGTCAACGAGGTTTCTTGACAGGCAGAGCGCCGTATCGCCTTGGTGGGCGCCAGGATGGAGAAAAAATATCCGTTATAGGCTGTCTCCAGCCGACCAGAGCGACCGGTGGCACTACGCCGTGGACGCCGTCGCCGCCGCTCGGGCTAGCATCGGGCCATGCCGTTGACCGCGAACGACGTCGACCGGTTCGAGGCGTCCAGGCCGCGCCTGGAGGCCATCGCCTACCGCCTCCTCGGCTCCGCCGCGGAGGCCGAGGACGCCGTGCAGGAGACGTTCCTGCGCTGGCAGTCCACCGACGTCGACCGCATCGAGGTCCCCGAGGCCTGGCTGACGAAGGTCCTCACCAACCTCTGCCTCAACGAGCTCACCTCCGCGCGGGCGCGCCGCGAGACCTACGTGGGCCGATGGCTTCCCGAGCCGCTGCTCGCCGGGGACCCGATGCTCGGCCCGGCCGACACCGCCGAGCAGCGCGAATCGGTCTCGTACGCGGTCCTCACCCTCATGGAGCGCCTCGCCCCCAACGAGCGGGCGGTGTACGTGCTGCGGGAGGCCTTCGACTACCCGCACCGGGAGATCGCCGAGATCCTCGACATCAGCGAGGCCGCCAGCCAGCAGATCTTCCACCGCGCCAAGAAGCACGTCGCGGACGGCAAGGTCCGCACCGAGATCGACGAGGCCGCCGCCCGGCGGATCGTCGAGGAGTTCCTGGCGGCCGCCACCAGCGGCCAGACCGAGCCGCTCGTACGCCTGCTCACCAAGGACGCCATCGCCATCGGCGACGGCGGCGGAAAGGTCCCGGCCCGCGCCAAGGCGTTCGAGGGCGCTGTCGCGGTCGCGAAGTTCCTGCGGGGGCTGCTCAAACCCGGCGAGGCCAAGCGCACCATGTTCGGCGGCCCGCCCGAGCTCTACGCCTGGATCGCCAACGGCGAACCCGCCGTCGTGGCCGTCGTGAACGGCCGGGTCATCGGCGTCATGTGCCTGGAGGTCACCGCCGAGGGCATCGCCACATTCCACAGCCAGGTCAACCCCGACAAGCTCGACCGCGCGACCGCGCGCTGGGCGGCCGCCGACCACGGGGAGCCCCTGTTCAACGCGTTCTGATCGCTATGTGAGGTGCTTCACATCGCGTTCCTGTCAGGAAACGGTGGGCTGCCCGGTTCAAGTGGCAAACCCGCGCAACGACAGGGGCAAGGAAATGCAGCACCGCATCATCGTCCTCGGAGCCGGATACACCGGAGCCATCGCCGCCGGCCGCCTCGCCAAGCGGCTCCGCCGCGAGGACGTCACCATCACCCTCGTCAACGCCGAACCCGACTTCGTCGAACGCGTCCGCATGCACCAGTTGGCGACCGGCCAGGACCTCAAGCCCCGGCCGTTCAGCGAGATGTTCGCGGGCACCGGCATCGAACTGAGGCTCGCCAAGGTCACCGGCGTCGACGTCGACCGCAAAACCGTCTCCGTCATCAACGCGAACGGCGCCGGTTCGATCGCGCCCGGGTCCGGTGTGGAAGAACTCGCCTACGACACGCTCGTCTACGCCCTCGGCAGCGGCTGGAACGCCCAGGACGTCCCCGGCGCCGCCGAGCACGCCTATGAGATCGCCGGCCGCCCAGGAGCACTCCGGCTGCGCGAGCGCCTGGCCCGCCTCGACGCCGGGCAGAGCGTGCTGGTCGTCGGCGGCGGCCTCACCGGCGTGGAGGCCGCGACCGAGATCGCCGAGGCCCGCCCGGACCTCCACATCGCTCTCGCCGCCGCGGGCGGCCTCGGCGACTGGCTCTCGCCCAAGGGCCGCGAGCACCTGCGGAAGGTGTTCGGCAAGCTCGGGATCACCGTGCACGAGCACGCCGCCGTCACCGGCGTCGAAGCCGACCGCGTCACCACCGCCGACGGCAAGGCCATCCCGGCCGCGGTCACCGTGTGGACCGCCGGCTTCGCGGTCCACCCGATCGCGCAGGCGACCACCCTGGAGGTCACCGGCACCGGCCAGATCGTGGTCGACGGGACCATGCGCTCGGTCTCGCACCCGGACGTGTACGCCGTCGGCGACGCGGCCATGGTGATGGGCCCAGGCGACAAGCCGCTGCGGATGTCGTGCGCCTCGGGAGTGCCGACCGCGTGGCAGGCCGCCGACGCGATCGCGGCGCGCCTGACCGGCGGGAAGCTCCCGAACACGTCGATCCGCTACTTCAACCAGTGCATCTCGCTGGGCCGCAATGAGGGCTTGATCCAGTACGTCACCGCCGACGACCGCGCCGTGCAGGCGGTCCTGACCGGACGGTTCGCCGCCGTCTACAAGGAGCTGATCTGCAAGGGCGCCGCCTGGAGCGTCGCCAACCCGATGCTCGGGCTGCCGACCCGCCGCCGCCGCGTCACGCGGGAGGGCGCCGCGGCGGGCACGGCCGTCAAGGAGGCGGCATAGAGGCCAGCGTTATCCCTTTGCAGCAGATATGCCGGCCATGCCAGTGCCAAACCCGCTGGACGGTAGTTACGGTGCAGGTGGTGTGGAATGAAGTATGCGGGGCATCACCGCCGGCCTGACGCCGATCGAGACCGTGTGGACGCGCATGGCCGGCGCGCTCCTCGCCCAGACCGCCACCGGCTCAGCTCCTCGCCGTTCAGCCGTTGCCGGCGCCTGATACTCCGCGTCCAGGTGCCTGGATGCCGTACGCTCGCGCCCATGCCTGCCGACCTCACCGCATGCCACTGTGTCCTCTGCGACGACCCTGGTGATCTGGACCGCCGTACTCAGCTGACGATCGAGAAGGTTCAGGAGTACGGCTGGCAGGTCGTGATGATCCCCCAAGACGAGCTCGGACCCGGTTGGGCCTTCACCATCGGGCTGTGGCACCACCATCGCGCCCCGGAGCTGGCCATGTTCGGCCTGGACGTCCACGACATGCAGGCCTGCCTCAACGCCCTCGGCGAGAAGGTGGTCGCCGGCCTGGTGCTGGAGGACGATCAGGAGTGGCGCGACATCATCGAAGGGTACCCCGTCGCGCTCAAGGCAGTCGACCATCGGTGGTACGAAGCCTTCTTCGGTACGGCGATCGGGTTCTACCGGCGGCCACCTTTCCCGTTCCTGCAGGTCGTCTGGCCTGCCCCGGACGGCACCTTCCCGTGGCAATCGGACGGCGACGATCGCTACAGCGAGCACCAGCCGCACCTGTGGTCGAGCCCCGACGAACACCCGCCCGGCGTATGGACCCAAGACCTGTGATCGACCAGGTGCGTCGGCGCGTCAGAGCCGCAGGACCTTTAAGGTCGTGAGCGTGGAGAAGATCTTGGCCGCGGCCTCGGCGGTCTTGGGTGAGCGGGTCAGCCGGCCGGTCGATCTGGGCGGAAGCTCGCGCAGCCACGTCCTGCGGTGTGAAACCGGCGACGGTGGCACGGTGGTGGTCAAGGCGTATCTGGACGCTTCGGGCTTCGGGGCCGAAGTGGCCGGGTTGCCGCTCGGTGGTGGGCTCGGGCCCCGGTTGCTGGCCGTGGACCCGTCCTTCCCGCTCATCGTGATGTCCGACCTCGGCGCCGGTCCGAGTCTGGCCGATGTGCTGCTGGGGGAGTCGGCGGACGCGGCGCGGGAAGGGCTGCTCACGTGGGCGCGTACGTACGGGCGGATCGCCGTGGCGGGCGCAGGGCGGCGGCATGAGTGGGAACGCTCGCGGGCGGCCTACTCCGGAGACGGTGCAGGGCGGCGTCCCTTCCCCGAAGTGGGCGATCTCCGAGAGGTGTTGCCTGTCGTGCCCGCGGGGCTGGGCGGCGAGCTGACGACTCTGAAGGCGATCGTCGAGCGGTATCCGGTGTTCTCGCCGGGTGACATCTGCCCGGACAACAACCTGCTGACCGCGGACGGGCTGCGGGTGCTCGACTTCGAGAGCGCCGGGTACCACTCGGCCTTTCTTGAAGCGGCCTACGTACGCATGCCGTTCGCGACGTGCTGGTGCGCGTTCCGGCTCCCGCCCCGGGTGGAAGCGGAGATCGAGGACGTCTACCGCAAGGAGGTGCTCGTCGTCCATCCCGAGCTGGCCGATGACGAGCTCTGGGAGGCGGGGGTTCGGCAGGCCGTGGCCGTCTGGACGATTTTCATGACCTGGGTCCTCGTGCCGCGGGCCCGTGAGCGGGATGAGCCCATGCATTCCACCCGGACGCCGGTGCCGAGCCGGCGCCAGCTCCTGCGCTACCGGTGGAGTCGCCTGCTGGACGAGCTCGACCGGGGCGGGGACGAGTTCCCCGCGGTGCGGGAGGCCGTACGGGCATGCCTGGAGAGCACCGCGGAGTGGGAGGTCGTCGAGCTGCCCCGCTACCCTGCCTTCACCCCGACCGAGCCAGGCTGACGGGCGGGCGTCCCTGGCGCGCGCCCGCAGCGGTGCGGAATCAGGCATACGAGGGGTGTCCGTTGGCGCGCGGCCGGTCCGACGTCTCAGGCGAAGATCCGTGGAAATCCTCGAACCTGAGAGCAGACAATGACCGTCACCCCCTCCGCCACCGTGCCGCGGTCCTCCGTGGTGACAGCCAGACTGTCGAGTGCGGCCATCCTCGCGTACCAGATACTGCTGCTGGCGGCGATTTTCATCAAGCCGGAGGTCGACCCGACCCACAAGCCCGTGAGCGAGTACGCGATCGGGCATCACGGCTGGGTGATGGTGCTGGCGTTCCTCATGGCGGCGTTGAGCTACGGCTGCCTCCTTGTCGCGGTCCGGCCGCTGGTGAGAGGCTGGTCAGGCCGGATCGGGCTCGTCATCCTCGCCGCGTGCGTGATCGGCACGATCGGGGTTGGGGTGTTCGTGGCCGATCCGGTGGACACGCCGCTGTCCCACCTGACGACGCGCGGCACCGTGCACGCCGTCTCCGGGCTCGCCGCACTTGTCCTCCTGCCGTTCGCGGCACTGCTCATCACCCGCGATCTGGCCCGCACGGTCACCGGGGCGGCATCCGTCCTGCGGTGGACGGCCTGGCTCCCGCTGTCCGGGCTGGTGCTGCACTGGCTGGTGTCCTTCGTCGTACCGCCGGAGGGTTGGCCACCACGCTTCCTGTTCTTGACGTACGCCGTCTGGATCCTCGTACTGAACACCCAGATCCTCTCGACGCGGCTCAGAGTCTTACGCTTGCCCGCATGAAGGTCCGCCTCAGAACCCCCGAGGACATGGACGCCTGCGTCGAGGCGCTCGCCCAGGTCCATGCCGCCGACCGCTATCCCGTGGACTGGCCGGACGATCCTCGAGGCTGGCTGACCCCCGCCGATCTGACGTCAGCCTGGATAGCGACCGAGGCAGGCGCCGTGCTCGGCCACGTGGGCATCACCCGGGACGCGGAGATCGTCCGCCTGTTCGTGACTCCGGCAGCACGCGGGCGCAGTCTGGCCGCTCACCTGCTCGACTCCGTTCGCGCCGCTGTGCGCGGGCCGCTGAAGCTGGAGGTCTCCTCCGAGGGCAAGGCGGCCATCGCGCTCTACGAGCGATCCGGCTGGCGCAGGGTCGGCAGCAGCCGCGCCAAGTGGATCAACGCAGCCGGCGAGCCCGCTCTGCTGCACCATTACGTGAATCCGTAGCGCATGTCTTCCCCGGCCGGTGACACGTCATGGGCCGATCACCGCCACGTCGGGCTCCAGCAGCGGGAACCGCTCCAGGACCAGCGGATCGTGGCCGGCGACCACGAGCTCCGGGCCGTCGGCCAGCTCCCTGATCCGGTCGAAGGCGCCGTACATGCCGGGCATGCTGTGCAGGATCGGGAACGGGCGGTCGTCCTCGATATTCTCGTAGAAGTGGCTCGCGTCCGAGGCCAGCACCACGTGGCCGCGCGCGGTCCGGACGCGGACCACCTGCATGCCGGCGGTGTGGCCGCCCACCAGGTGGACGCTCAGTCCCGGTACGACGAAGGCGTCGCCGTCGACGACCGACGCGCGGCCCTCCTTGCGTGCCCGGACCAGATGGGCGAGGTCGTCGTCGTTCAGCAGCCAGCGCTCCCGCGTGATGCGCTCGGCCCACGGGCCGCTCCAGTAGTCGAGCTCCGCCTGCTGCACGACGTACCGGGCGGAGCCGAACTCGTGGGCCGTGCCGGTGTGGTCGTAGTGCAGGTGGGTCAGCACCACGTGCCCGACCGCGTCGGCGGGCACCCCGAGCGCGGCCACGGCGTCCACGGGCGAGCGGCGGTAGTCCAGCCCTTTCACGAGGGCGGCACGCTGAGGGCCGATGCCGGTGTCGATCACGACGGTGTGTTCGTCGTTGACCGCGAGCCAGACATAGTACGAGGTCGGATGGGGCCGCTCGCCGCGCGATTCGTAGCCGTGGAAGTGCTCGCCGCGCCTGGCGTCGCGCTCGGCGTAGCGGATGGCGTAGACGCGGAAGTCGTTCAAACCGCCAGCCTGCGATCAAGACCGAGTTCCTCGGTCGGGACCCGGTAGGTCTCCCGGGCCGTCGCCACGGCCGCCACGTTGACCAGGCACAGCGCGGCTGTGATGAGCGAGACGCCGAGCCAGCTCTCCGGGCCGGTGCCCGCCAGCGCCGTGGCCACGGTCGGCGCGAAGCCGGCGATGGCGAAGCCGATCTGGGTGCCGATCGCCATGCCCGACAGCCGGACCCGGGTGGTGAACATCTCGCCGTAGAAGGACGGCCAGACGCCGCTGGTGGCGCTGTGCACGACGCCGAACATCAGGATCCCCACGATGAAGATCAGCGCGTAGTTGCCGATGGAGATCGACCAGAGGTAGGCGAACATCAGCACCGCGCAGCCGAGCGAGCCGCCGACGAAGACGGGCTTGCGGCCGATCCGGTCCGACAGCGAGCCCCAGAGCGGGATCGAGATCAGTGCGGCGACGTTGGCCAGCACGCCCACCCAGAGCATCGGGCCGCGTTCCAACCCCATGGTGTTGACGGCGTACGACAGGGCGTGGACGGTGAAGATCGTGCTCACTGAGGCGATGACGGCCGCCACGACCACCCGCAGCACGTCGCGCCACTGCTCGCGGAAGAGCACCGCCAGCGGCATCCGCGCCACGGTGTTGGTGGCGACCTCCTGCTCGAAGGCGGGCGTCTCCTCCAGCGTGCGCCGGATGACCAGCCCGACCGCGGCCACCACGATGCTCAGCCAGAACGGCACCCGCCAGCCCCAGCTCAGCAGCTGCTCCTCGGGCAGCGCGGCGATCGGCAGGAAGATGGCGGTGGCGATGATCTGCCCGGCCTGGGTGCCGTTGAGGGTGAAGCTGGTGTAGTAGGCCCGGCGGTTCGCGGGGGCGTGCTCCAGGGTCATGGAGTTGGCGCCCGCCTGCTCGCCGGACACCGAGAAGCCCTGCATCAGCCGCAGCACGACCAGCAGGACGGGCGCGAGGAGGCCCATGTCGTGGTACGTGGGCAGGCAGCCCACCAGGAACGTCGAGGCGCCCATCATCACCAGCGTGGCGACGAGGACCTTCTTGCGGCCGAACTTGTCGCCCACGTGGCCGAGGACGAAGGCGCCGACCGGCCTGGCCAGGTAGCCGACGCCGAAGGTGGCCAGGGCCAGGAGCGTTCCCGTGGCGGGCGAGCTGGACGGGAAGAAGATCTTGCTGAAGACCAGGGCGGCGGCGGTGCCGTAGATGAAGAAGTCGTAGTACTCCAGCGCGCTGCCGATCCAGGCGGCCACGGCCGCTTTGCGAGGTTTGCCCTGCACCGTCACGATATGCTCCTCACGAGGGAAAAGCGCAGTGCGAGGAAACTAACTCACTGGTTCGTACATTACAAGAGTGTTTCCGGCGGCTGCACTTACCCTTGGAAGATCAGCGAGCGGCGCCCGCGCCGCGCAGGTAGGCCACGACCGCGTCCCCCACCATCCGGCGGAGCCGGTCGCGGTGCTCGGGCGCGGCCATGTCGCGCCCGAACAGCGCGCCGAACGTGTGCTGGTTGGCCACCCGGAAGAAGCAGAACGAGCTGATCAGCATGTGCACGTCGATCGCGTCGGCCTCGGTCACGAAGTCGCCGGAGTCCTGCCCCGCGTCCAGGATGAGCGAGATGAGGTCGAGCACCGGCGTGCCGAGGCCGGCGAGGGCCTCGGACTTGCGGATGTGCTCGGCCTGGTGGATGTTCTCGATGGCGACCAGCTTGATGAAGTCGCGGTGCAGGTCGTGGTGGTCGAAGGTGAGCTCGGCCAGGGTGCGGATGGCCTCGACCGGCGCGAGGTGCTCCACCTCGATCGTCCGCTCCATCTCGCGGACCTCGGCGTAGGCCTTCTCGAGGACCGCGATGTAGAGGCGTTCCTTGCTGCCGAAGTAGTAGTAGATCATGCGCTTGGTGGTGCGCATCCGGGCGGCGATCTCGTCGACCCGCGCCCCCGCGTAGCCGTGGCGCGCGAACTCCTGCTGGGCGACCTCGAGGATCTCCGCCTTGGTGCGGTCGGCGTCCCGCTGGCGCTCGGGGGCTGCGGGTTGTGAGGTCATCCGCCCATCCTAATGACCGTCTTGACGCCTACGGCAGGAGCGTGGCGGCCTTCACCTTGTGCAGGTGGATCAGCACGTCGAAGGACTTGCCGATGGCGACCTTCGTCGCCTGCTCGGGTGACCAGAAGCCGCCGCCGATCAGGCGGGTGGGGCGGCTCTGCGCGAGCCAGGTCCGGGCCGCCGCGGGCGCGGTGCGGGTGTCGAGGATTAAGTCGCTGTAGCGGACCTGGTCCAGGACGTACTCGTTGTAGTCGTCGCCGGCGGCCGGCACGGAGCCCTTGCAGGTCAGGGGCCGCTCGGCCGGGCCGGCCCCGGCCGGGCACTCACCCTTGTCGATCAGGAAGTTGTAGCCGCCCTGGTCGAAGCTGGTGCCGACGGTGACGAAGCGGCGGCCGAGGCGTTCACGCAGGACGCCGCCCATGGGAGCGGGCACGAACATGGTGTCGATCGGCGTGTAGCTGATGTGCGCGTTCAGGCCGGACATCTGGATCTTGTGGCCGGTCGTCCGGTTCCACCAGACGAGGTTGTCGGCCAGCGCGGTGTCGCGGTAGACCTGCGCCTGCTTGCGTCCCTCGGCGGTGGCCTGGTCGAAGGCGAAGTCGGTGAAGGTCTGCGACAGGGCCCTGGCGTGCTGCACGGCCCACCGGTACTCCCCGGTGTCCCCGGCGGTCTGCTTCTGGAGCAGTTTCAGGGCCTCGGTGGCACGCCGGGCGTTGTCCTGGCGCTTGTCCAGCGGCTGGGACAGCGCGATGCCCATGTACTCCCCGGCGTTCGGGGTGGTGGGCCGCAGCCCCTCGTACAGCTTGGTGAACTCCGGCAGCAGATCGGCGTGGTGCTCCTTGACGTAGGCGAGGACCTTGTCGAACAGGACGTCGCCCGGGTAGAGCAGGTCGGCGCCCATGAACTGGACCTTCTTGCCGTGGGCGGCGTTGTAGGAGCGCATCCACGTGAGCAGGTCGAGGAACTCGCGGTTGTCGAACAGGTCGTACGGGCCCTTGACCTCGTCGTGCATGATCTCGCGCGGGTCGCCCTTGCCGTTGAGGACGTAGTCGTTCAGCCGCACACCGGTGCTCCAGCTGAGCTCCCGGGCGAACGTGGTGAAGCCCTTCTCGGTCACCAGGGAGCGGAACAGCCGGTGGTTGAGGGTGTAGAACTCCGCGGTGCTGTGCGTGGCCTCGCCCACGCCGACCACCTGCGCCCCTGCGACCATCGCGCCGAACGCGTCCAGGTCGCGGAGGCCGGCCGCGGGCGAGGTGGAGGCGAGAGGCTTGGCCGCGCTGTTGAGCGCGGCCACGACTGCCGCGTCGCCGGTGTCGGCGACCGCGGTGGAGGTGGTCGCGGCGGTCAAGGCCAGGCCGAGCGCCAGAGCGCCGCCGTAGATCTTGGGGTTCACGATCGATGTTCCTCTGCACGAGTGACGTTGTGGATGAGGAAAGAGTCGCGGGAGGCGCTGACGGCCTGGCGACAGGCCGCTGACAACGCCCCCGCGGGGTGTCAGGCGTATGCTCGTGCGCCACGATGATCCGGGTCTGTCCGGCACCTAGGATCGGCGTGGGCAGCAGGCTCGCAACGTGAGGGAGGGTCATGGAGCTCCGCGAGATCGAGATCTTCCTGACGCTGGCCGACGAGCTGCACTTCGGCCGCACCGCCGAGCGGCTGCGCCTGACCCCCGCCCGGGTCACTCAGGCCATCAAGAAGCAGGAACGCCAGATCGGCGCCCTGCTGTTCGAGCGGACCAGCCGCACGGTACGCCTGACGCCGATCGGCGAACAGTTGCGCAATGACCTCTGGCCCCTGTACGCAGGGCTGCACGACAGCGTGCAACGGGCGAAAATCGCCGCCCAGGGCAAGACCGCCCAGCTCCGGATCGGCCTGATCCCGGCCAACGGCCACGACCTGCGTCCCTACTGGGCGGCCTTCCGCACCCACCACCCGCACTGCGACCTGCAGCTCCGCCACAACCCCTTCGTCGACCCCTTCGGCAGGCTGCGGCGCGGCGAGGTCGACATCCTGCTCACCTGGCTGCCCGTCGAGGAGCCCGATCTCACGGTCGGCCCGACCGTGTTCCGGGACCCTCGGCTGCTGGCCGTCGCCGCCGACCACGAACTGGCCGAACGACCGTCGGTCTCATTGGAGGACATCTCCTACTTCCGGCACTCCGGGCTCCCCAGATCCTTTCCGCGTTACTGGGAGGAGAGCTTCGTCCCCTTCCACACCTCGCGCGGCCACACGATCGAACGGGGCCCGCTGGTGACGAACAACGACGAGCTCTTCCACCTCGTCAGCGTCGGGGAGACCGTCAACCTCATGGCCGGGCACATGCCGCGCTACTTCGCCCGTCCCGACATCAGCTGGCTTCCCATCACCGACCTGTCGCCGCTGGCCTTCGGCCTGGTGTGGCGTACGGAGATGGAGAACGACCTCATCCGGGCCTTCGCCCGGGTCGTCGCCGACCTCGGCACGCTGCACAACCGCTTCTGAAGAGGATGGGAGCCCGTCAGCCGCCGGTGTTCTGAGACGGGTGCGGCTCGCGCCAGATCTCCTTTCCCGCGACGTCGTAGCCGACGATCTGGAATCCCTCCTGGTACATGTCGCCGTCCCGATCGTGGGTGCCGGCGAACAGGCGGAAGCCGATGCCCCAGGGGTCACGGCGTGCGGCGGCGGAGACGGTGCGTCCGTCGGCGAAGACCAGCTGGACTTCGGCGGTCCCGGCACTGGCGATGCCGAACCACCGGTGGTCCCGCTCTCTCAGCTCGACCGGGTACTTGTCGCCTCCCAGGTCCGTCATCAGATCCTTCTCCCGGACGAGGTGCATGCCGACCGGTTTGCCGTCCAGCTTCCAGACCAGCGTCTTGTCGGGAGTCTCGTACACATTGGCGCTCAGGCCGCCCAGCCTCAGCTCCTTGCCGACGGGCTTGGCCGTCGCCTCCGGCACGGTGAAGCGCTTGTTCTTCACCGAGGTCAGCACCTTGCCCCGGGCGTCGGTGAACTCGAAGGCGGACACCTCGGTCGTGGACGGGACCGTCACCGTCCAGATGGACCGGGGAGCGCCGGCCGGACGCTGGATCCTCCCATCCAGCTTGACGCCCCGCCCGATCACGGCCGCGACCGCGCTCACTTCGTCGCCGGAGGTGCCGTAGTACAGCACCGAATCCGGCGGCGGCCAGGACGCCGTGGAACCCTCCAGAGAGGCGGGCCCGGTCACCGGGTCATCGCCGCAGAAGGAGCTCCCTCCGCCCGCGCGGCTCAGCGTGTGCACGCAGAAGCGAACGTCCCCGCCTGCCGCCCGGGTGAACCAGAGCTCGATCGGCCTGCCTTCGGAGGCGTTGGCGGTGACCAGCCGCTCGCCGATCGGGGGCTGCTTCTCCAGGTTCCGCTCGTAACGCCGTTCGCGGTCGATCGTGCCGGTGCTCACGTCACCGCCGGTCTGGATCATGGTGAGCGGCACGACGATCGCTGCCGCGGCCACGCCCGCGACCACGGCGTGCAGGCGCAACCGGCGTCGCCGCGATCGGGCGACGATCCGGCCGTGGATCCCGGCGGGCGCGTGCGGGGCGTGATCGGAGGCGTGTCCGAGGGTGCTGCGCAGGTACGTCTCCAGGTCGTCGGTCATGACTGGCCCTCCTCGGCGGCCGCGAATTCAGGAAGAGTCGAGCGGAGCCTGCTCAGGCCCAGAGAGGCGTGGCTGCGTACGGTTCCGCGTGAGATGCCGAGCACCTTGGCGATCTCCTCGTCCGGCAGGTCCTCGTAGTACCGCAGGACGAGCACGGCGCGCTGCTTGCGCGGCAGCCCGTCGAGCGCCCGCCACAGCCGTTGCTCCACGTCGGAGGGCAGCGGGTCGTAGTGGTCGCCGTCCGGCAGGTCCCAGATCAGGTGCTCCCGCCGACGCCGCCGCCAGGCGCTCATGTGCAGCCTGGCCATGATCGTACGGGTGTACGCTTCGGGATTCTCCTTCCGCTGTACGCGTGGCCAGGCACGATGCAATCGGATCAGCGCTTCCTGGGTGAGGTCGGCCGCATCATGCGCGTTGCCGCTGAGCACGTAGCCGTAGCGCAGCAAGGCATCGACTCGATCCGCGACGAAGCTCTCGAAGCGGGAGTCTTCCTCCAATGTCCAAACCTTTCCTCGTCCGTCTCTCTATAGACCGGGCGAGGGGCCCTAACTGTTGAACCGCGGCGCCAGGGCATGGTGACGCGTACCGTCCCGCTCGCGGGGTAGCCGTCCACCTCACCCATGATCTCGAAGTGGGAGTGAGCGGACGTGGCTTCTCGTCTGACGGAGACTCTGCAGTCCTCGACGGGATGGTTGGACGGGTATCCGGCGGTGGCCGTGGCCATCGGGGCGCTGTGCGTGTCGGCGTCGTCGGTGCTGATCGACCTGGCTCGGACCACCCCCGGGACGGCGTCGTTCTATCGGTGCGTGCTGGCGCTGCCGTTCCTGGTGCCGATGGCGCTCGCGGAGCGCCGCCGTGAGGGCGTTCCCGCGCGCGGGCAGCACGTCGTGGCGGCGGTGGCCGGGGCGTTGTTCGCCGGGGACATGCTCCTGTGGACCCAGGCGATCGCCGAGGTCGGCGCGGGCCTGTCGACAGTGCTGGTCAACGTGCAGGTCATCCTCGTGCCGCGGCTGGCGCTGATGATCGACCGGGAGAAGGTGACCCGCCGGTTCGTGCTGATCCTGCCCGTGGTCGTGGCGGGGGTGGTGCTGACGGGTGGGTTGTTCGGCGGCTCCCAAGGCAGCGATCCGCTGTGGGGCACGATTCACGCGGTGCTGGCCGCCGTGTGCTACTCGGGCTTCCTCTTCCTGCTGCGGCGCAGCGGGCATGAGGGGCGGGCGGTCCAGTCCTATCTGGAGGTGACCGTCTGGGCGGCGATCGTCTCGCTGGCGGCGGGGGTGGCGTGGCAGGGGGTCGAATGGGCTCCCGGGTGGGCCACGGTGGGATGGCTGGCCGGGGTGGCCCTGTTCGGGCAGGTGCTGGGATGGCTGCTGGTGGCGGTCTGGTCGCCGCGGCTGCCCAGCTACCTGGGGGCGATCCTGCTCCTGCTCACGCCGGTCGGATCTGTGGCGCTGGGCGCGTTGGTGCTGGGAGAGAGGCCTACCGTGCCGCAGCTGGCCGGTTGCGCGCTCATCCTGGCGGGTGCGTGCGTGGCCGGCATCCGCGCACCGGCGACGAACCAGACGGACGACGCGGACTCGGGGTCGGGGTGAAAGACGGGCGGCCACCGTTGTGATCATTCGAGTGTGATGGAACTGAAGATCATGCGGTGGCCGCGTTGGCCAGAGCGCAGCATTCACCGCTTGCCTCAATGAACGGAAGAGGAACGGAAGAACGGCGTAGTAACGTCCCTTTTTCTCGGGCTGCCCGGCATTCGAATGCCGGGCATTGTTCAATGTGATCCCCTGAAAGGGAAGATAATATGAATTACTCGCTGTTTGTCCGTTTCGTTGTCGTCGGCGTCGCAGCGGTCGGCCTGACCCTGACCGCCTCGGCCTGCGGAGGCGGCGGCGTCGACAAGGCCGGTCTGGTCACCAAGCTGAGCGCTGACGAGGACTTCAAGGGGCTCCCCGCCAACGTCATGGAATGCATGGCCGACCTGGCGATGAAGTACGGCGACAAGGACGACCTGCAGTCCTATATGGACGGCAAAATCAAGAAGGTGGACGAGGTCAAGGGTCTGGGCCAGAACGACAAGGAGGCCGAGGCCGACGCCGAGAAATGCACGAAGCTCGTCAAGCAGTGACCTAGGCCTCCTGGCTATCGACAGACGGTTCCGGCCGGGGGAAGGGCGCCGGAGACCAGATAGTCGTCGATACGGCCGGTCGCACAGGGGCCTCGGATGTGGGATGCCAGGCTGCGGGCCCAGCGCAGGAGAGTGGCGGGGCCGTGGGTGTTGCCGACCACCAGCACCGGCGGGACGCCGCCGACGTCCAGGGGGCGCTGCGGGTTGGTCGGCGGGATCGGCCGGCCCAGGCAGCCGGTCGTCATGTCCCAGAACTCCGTGCTCGCGTGTCCCGCCAGCGGCAGGAACGCCGTGGTCGCCAAAACATGCCGTCCAAGAGACCAGAGCCGATCATGGGGCGTCCGATATTGCTATCGCTCGCGAACCGATAGCGGTGCCCATATCGATACTGGTCCACCGGTCTCCCTTCCGTCGCCACAGCTCCCCGGCACGGGGGAGGCTTCTCCCCTCCGGGAGCGAACCCGCAGAAGAGGCCCGGCATTACGGTGGGCCGGCATGAGATCACGTGCACGGCTGGTGCTGCTGGCCGCCGGTTGGACAGGAGCGGCCGCCCTTGCGCTGGTGGCGCCCGGCAACCTGGTCATGCGGCTGGCGTTCGGCAAGCTGGACGACCCCGCGCTCGTCCGGCAGGTCCTGATGTGCGCGCTCGGGCTGCTGCTCGCCCTGGCCGCTCTCCGCTACGGCGAGCGCGGCCGCCCGCGCATGCCCGAGCGCCGGGCCGACGGGACGGTCCGGCCCGCGCTCTGGGTGCGGGCCGTGACCTGGGTGGCGGCGGGCGTGCCGGTGCTGGGCTTCTCGGTTCCGCACCTGTTGTGGGGGCTGGGCGTGCCGTTGGGAGTGGCGTCCGGTGCCGGCCTGGCGGATCTGGGCGGGTCGGCGGTCTTCTGGGGGCTGCTCGTCGCCGGGCCCGTCGCGGGGGCCGCGCTCACGCTGGGGCTGATCAGCCGGTGGGGGCAGACGGTGCCGGGCTGGGTGCCGTGGGCGGGAGGCCGGCCAGTGCCCCGGGCCGTCGCCGTGGTCCCGGTGGTGGTGGTCGGGCTGCTGGTCGGCCAGTACGGAACGATGATGACGACGTGCCTGGCGTTCGGCGTCACCCGTACGTGTGCGCCGGGCGGCGGCGCCGAGATCCTCGACGGCAGCTGGGGATTCTCCGCGACCTACCTGGTCTTCCTGGCCTGGGGAGCGTCGCTGCTCGCCGCCGGGGCCGGCTACCTCCACACCGCCGGAGCACGAGCCGTCCGATGAGTTTCCGTCCCGGCACCGATATGTACCGGCGAGCGACGGCATCGGGCCGGTGATGGCGTCGCGGCACGTACGCACCCTGATCAGCGGGGTGCGGGAACGCGCTCGGGCGCCGGCCGGCCCGCGAGCCCCCATGTCGGCTGCCCGCCGGGCAGGCCGCGTTCCCAGGCCTAGCCGATGCCGATGACGGAGACGCTCCGCAGGACGGCCCACCCTCGCGCGCGAGATCGGTCGCCGGATCGCCGGAGCACGATTCCTCATCGACCTCGATGCCGTCCAGGGGTAAAGAAGAGCATATGAAGATCGTGGAACTGACCTCCGTCGACGGGTACGTCGCCTTCGATCTGGACTGCCCGTTGAGCGCGGGAGGAACCCGCCTCGCCCCGGATGTCACCCGCCGTGAGGCCGAGCTGCTGGCGCGGGCGATGACCTACAAGTTCGCCGTGCTCGGAGAGCGGATCGGCGGGGCCAAGGCCGTGCTACGGGCCACGGCGGAGGAACGGGCCGAGACGGTGGCACGGTACTGCCGGGAGATCACCCCGCTGGTCACGAGCGGCGTCTTCCTCACCTCCTCCGACCTGGGCACCAGGACGCAGGACTTCGCCACGCTGCCCGACTACCGGACGGACTCGGTCATGCATCAGGAAGCCGACGGCGAGCTGGTGGACACGGTGGTGACCGGTCTGGGCGTGGTCGCCGCCGCCGACGCCGCGCTGGGCGGCCTGGCCGGGCGGACGCTGGCCGTCGAGGGGTTCGGCAAGGTGGGCAGCGCCGTGGTGCGGGAGGCGGCGCGCAGGCAGGCGCGCGTCGTCGCCCTGTCCACCGTGCACGGCTGCGTGGTGGACGAGGCGGGGCTGGACGTGGCCACGCTGCTGGAGCTGCGCGCCGAGCACGGGGACGCCTGCGTCACCCGGCTCGGGCTGCCCGTGCTCCCGGCCGAGTCCCTGTACGAGGCGGTCGCGGACGTTCTGGTGCCGGGCGCCAGAACCGGGACGCTGAACGCCGGACGCGCCGCCACGGTGCATGCCCGCGTGGTCGCTCCGGCGGCCAACGTCCCCTACACCCCGGCCGGGCTCCATACGCTGCGGGAACGGGGCGTCGTGCCGCTGGCGGACTTCGTCTGCGGCGCCGGCGCCACCATCGGATACCTCGCCGATCTGGCCGGGCGGGCGGCCGACGCCGCGTCGATGCGGCTCCTGGTCGATGAGGGGATCAGCCGGCTGACGGCCGCGGCGCTGGAGCATCCCGGCGGCCCGTACGCCGGTTCCTGCGCCGCGGCGGACGAGTTCCTGGCCGGCTGGTGCGACCCCGCCGGCCTCCCTGAGGGTCCGCCGCTGGCCCCCGAGCCTGCCCGATGAGTGTGCCGGGTGATACAGGTCGTTCAGGCGAGGAGGCGCGCGGCGATGCGCGTCCAGTCGTCCTCGGGCTCCTCGGCCTGGCGTTCCATGATGCTGTCGGCGGCCCCGGCGAAGGCCTGCAGGCCGCGCAGCAGCGCGATGCGCCCGGCCGGCGGCATCTCGCTCAGCACGCGCGCGAGGTCCGCGCGCCTGCGCTGCTGCAGCTCCTCGACCAGGGAGCGGCCCGAGGGCGTGAGCGAGAGCGTCAGCTCGCGCTTGTCCTCCTCGCAGTGCGAGCGCCTGACCAGCCCGGCCGCCTCCAGGCGGTCGCAGAGGCGGCTGGCGGACGAGGGGACCGCGCCCAGGGCGGCGGCCAGCCTGCCCAGCTTGATGGTCTCCTGCTGGCACAGCATCTCTTCATCGAAGACGTTTCTGCGGAATGTGGTGACGAAGACCAGACGGAGATGCGTCGCGGAGACCACATGTCTGCCGCGCCGGTATTCCGCCCCCTGACTCATAGGCGAGGCGATAGTATGTTCGAACTGGTGTGGCGTTCGAGGTTGTTGGGGGAGGTGTTTTGCGCGTGCTGGCGGGCCGGAGGTACCGGTTGGAGTTCGACTTCGGTCAGCGGCTGTTCGCTGAACGGCTGGGCGGGATCTGCCGCAGCGTGTGGAACACCGGGCTGGAGCAGCGCCGCGCCTATCGGCGCCGGGGTGCGTTCATCGGCTACGCGGAGCAGTGCCGCCAGCTCGCCGAGGCCAAGAACGACCCGGACTGTGCCTGGTTGGCCGAGGCGCCCGCGCAGGTCATCCAGCAGACGCTGAAGGATCTGGACGAGGCGTGCCGCAAGCACGGCACGTGGAAGGTGCGGTGGAAGGTGCGGGCGAGGTGGAGGCCGTCGTTTCGGTTCCCTACCGCCCAGCAGATTCCCGTCGAGCGGGTCAGCCGCAGGTGGGGGCGGGTGTTCCTGCCGAAGTTCGGGTGGGTGAAGTTCCGCCTGTCTCGCCCCTTGGGCGGGAAGGTGAAGTCGGCGACCGTGGCCCGCGACGGCGCGCACTGGTTCATCAGCTTCCTGGTGGACGATGGTCTTGCCGAGGTGAGCGAACATGCTCGTCCTGGCCGGCATGCCGGGGTGGACCGGGGGGTGGTCACCGGCGCGGTCACCAGTGACGGGGAGTTCTTCGATCGCCGTCACGCCGGCGTGAACGGTGTGTCGTCCATGGTGCCGCCGCCGGATGCTACCGGCGACGATCCCGGTGATCTCGGCGATACGGGGTTCCTCACGGCGGGTGAGGCGAGGCGGTATGTGCGGCTGCAGCGGCGGCTCGCCCGTTCGAAGAAGGGGTCGAACCGGCGTAAGCAGGTGGTCCGGGCGATGGGGGATCTGATGCGGCGGGTGCGGTGGCGGCGTGCGGACTTCAATGCCCAGGCCGCGCATCGGCTCACCCGTGACTACGCGATGGTCACGCTGGAGAGGCTGAACGTCCGGGCGATGACCGCGTCGGTCGCGCCGAAACCCGTCCCTGGCACGCCGGGCGCGTACCTGGCCAACGGGCGCGCGGCGAAGGCCGGACTGAACCGATCGATTTTGGATAAGGGCTGGTACGGGCTGGAGACCGCGTTGCGGTCCAAGGCTCGCTACACCGGGACCGACATTCGCATTGTCGATCCCGCGTACACGTCACAAACATGCTCGAACTCGGCCTGTGGGCGGGTGGATCGCAAGTCTCGCGAGAGCCAAGCGGCCTTCCGATGCACTTCCTGCGGGTATGTCGAGCATGCCGACGTGAACGCTGCCAAGAACATCAAAGCCAGAAGACAGGCGGCCGGGCTGGTCGTGTCAGGGCGTGGAGACCCGACCGGGTCGGTGAAGCGTCAAGCACCCCGTACCACAGTTCTCGGCGCGGGTGACGCGCCGCGAACTGCCGCATGAGCGGCACGGGAATCCTCGGACTTAGGCCGGGGAGCAAGTCAACGTTGCGCATCAGCAGGACGGGGACGCTCGTCCGCGTGATGCACCGCAGGGTGCTGCACAGCGACGACACCCTCCTCCTCGCCATGCGCTGGACGCCCTAGCCGCGGACGAAGCCCGCCGCCGTCAGACGATGGCGTGGCCGCTCACTGTGGTCTCGGGGACGTCCTCGCGCAGGTCCCAGTGCTCGGCGATGAGCCCGCCGGCCAGCCGGAACACGTCCACCACGGCGACGCCGCGGTGCCCGGGCTCGGCGGTGAACAGGCTGTGGACGAAGACCAGGTCGTCCTGGGCGGCGAGCCGGCGGATCTCGAAACGTGCCTGCGGCAGTTGCCGGCGGAAACCGTCGATGAAGTCCACCAGGGGCTTGCGGCCGTCGGGCAGGTTCGGGTTGTGCTGGACGAGGTCCTCGGTGAGGAACCGGCCGGCCAGGTCGGTGCGGCCCTGGTTCCAGACGAGCTCGACGTAGTCACGGATCAACGTGGACATCATTCTTCCTTTCGGTTGCGGGTTCAGTTACGGACGAGTGCCGGAGTACGGGTGGAGGCGACGTGCGCGGCCGTCGCGAGGGCGAGGGGGAGCAGGGCCAGGGCCGGCAGCGGCCCGGCGCCGAGCGAGGGCAGCAGGCGGCTGCCGAGCAGGCTGCCCAGGCTCATACCGAGGTAGAGCGCGGAGGCGTTCGCGGCCAGCAGCATGCCGCGCTGCTCGGGCAGCAGTTCGACCAGCCGGGCCTGCTGCGGCGCCATGAAGAGCCCGTTGAAGAACGCCCAGAACGCGAACACTGCCACTGCGACGGGGATCGATGGGGGAGCCGCGGTCAGTGCCACGAACCCGATCGCCAGGCCGGCCAGCGGGACGGCGATCGTCCGCGCGCCGCCGAGCCGCCCGTAGATCCTGGCGGCGGCCGCGTTGCCGATGATGCCCACGACGCCGAAGGCCAGCAGGACCAGCGAGATCACGGACTGCGGAGCGGCGAAGCGGGCCTGGAGGTACGCGCCCGCCACGCCGTACACGATGAACTGGGCCGCCAGCACCAGCAGCGTGGTCGTCACCATGGGCAGCGTTCCGGGGGCGCGCAGCACCTCGGCGAAGACCCGTGCGGTGGGCGCGGGCCCCGGCTCGAGGGACGGCAGGAACAGCGCGATCAGACCCGCCGAGCACGCGGTGAGCACCGCCACACCCGCGAACGTCCAGCGCCAGCCGATCGCATCGCCCACTGACGCCGACAGCGGCACGCCGAGCACGGTGGCCGCGGTCATCCCCGCGAACACCGTGGCCAGGGCGCGGGGCCGGTGCTCCGCCGGGACGATCATGGATCCCGCTGTGGACGCGGCCGGGCCGAAGACGGCTGCGCCCAGCCCGGCCACCACCCGGGCCACCGTCAGCGCGGCGAAGCCCGGCGCGAGCGCTCCGACGAGACCGCCGACGATCATCAGGCCGAGTCCGAGCAGCAGGGCCCGCTTGCGCGAGCAGCGCCGGGGTTGAGGAGGTCATCCGCACGGCACCCTCCTTCCTCCTTGAATGCCGGATGGGCAAGAATGCTCGCGTAGCAGGTCAGACCCGGCACAGTGCCGTAGTCACCGACCCGGTCTGCATTTCGCACATGAAGGGGTGGCGTGGTCCGAGTTCTCATCGCGGAGGACATGGTTCTGCTGCGCGAGGCGCTGGTGGGGCTGCTCCGCCTCGACGACGGCATCGACGTGGTGGCCCAGGTCGCGAGCGGCCTGGAGATCGTGGCCGCGGCGGAGCTCCACCGGCCCGACGTCGCCGTGATCGACATCGACCTGCCCGGGATGGACGGCATCGCAGCCGCCGCCGAGCTGGGCGAGCGGCTGCCTGAGTGCCGGGTGCTGATCCTGACCGCCTTGAGCAGGCCGGGCGAGCTGCGCCGTGCGTTGAATGCGCAGGTTGCCGGGTTCGTCCCCAAGGACATCAGGCCCGACGAGCTCGTCGCAGCCATCCGTACGGTCGCCGCCGGAGGGAAGGTGGTGGATCCGGCCCTGGCCATGACCGCCCTGCGGGCGCCGGAGAGCCCGCTCACCCAGCGGGAGACCGAGGTGCTCCGGCTGTCGGCGACCGGCGCCCAGCCGCTGGAGATCGCCGAGCGGCTTTTCCTCACCTACGGGACGGTGCGCAACTACCTGACCTCAGCCGTCACCAAGCTGGGCGCGCGGAACAGGATCGACGCCATCCGCATCGCCTCCGAGGCAGGCTGGATCTGACCGGAACTCCGCGACGACCTCGAACCTGCCGTCTGGCAGGTGACCGGCGCTCAGCCGCCCTCCCGCGCGCTCGGCCAGCCCCGCCAGGCCCGACCCGCCGTCGAGCCGACCCGGCGTGGCGACGCCGTCGTTGACGACGCGCAGCCGTACGGCGTCGCCGGACACCGTGACGGTGATGGCGCAGAAGCGTGCCGTGCTGTGGCGCAGCACGTTGGTGACGCTCTCGCGCACGACCGCGGCGAGGGCGTCGGGGAGCGGGCCCTCGTCGACGGTGATGTCGGCCCGGATCCCCGCGGTCTCCAGCATCTGGCGGGCCGCGGCGATCTCGTCGCGCGGCCGCAGCCGGACCCGGCCGCCGGTGATCGAGCGGAACTCGGCCAGCGCCTGCCGGACGAGGGTGGCGAGGGAGGCCTGCTCGGTCTCCGCGCGCTCGGGCTCCTGCATGGCGAGCTCGCCCCTGAGCGCCACGGCCGACAGGGTGAAGCCGAGCACGTCATGCAGGTCGCGCGCGATGCGTACGCGTTCGGCGGCGGCCGCGGCCCGTGCGAGGTCGTGCTGGGCCCGCTTGAGCAGCACCACCAGGCCGGCCAGGCGGGTCAGGCTGTAGACCAGCCAGGCCAGGATGACGTGGGAGACCGTGTCGGCGAGAATCCCCGGGACGGACGGCACCGGCGGCGGGTAGAAGAAGAGCGAGCAGTATCCCGCGAACAGCAGCAGGGCCAGAGCCCACGAGCGCGGCGGCCGCACCCCAGCCAGCACAGCGCCGGTGCAGAACCCCCACAAGGACATGAACGTGCACAGCGATGGGGCGAGGTAGCTCGCGGGCAGGGCGACAGGCACGATCGTCAGGGCGATCAGGGCCAGTTTGGCGCGGGTGGGCCGCCTCAGCTGGGCCATCTGCAGGGTGATCATGGCGGACACCAGCGGGACGCCGAGGATCAGCAGCAGCGGATCGCCGTAGTTGTGCATGCCCGACGCCAGCACCTTGACCGACTGGATGACGAGGACGGCGAGCAGGACAAGGGCGGGGAGCCTCGGCGACTCGACCGGCCGCGCCTTCTCGGACTCGGCCGTGCGGTACTCGCCGGCCGTGGCCCGGATGTCGGCCAGCGTGCGTCTGGCGATCTCCACCGCGTCACGGACGTCGCCCTGCTCCAGGCGGTCCGCGATGACCCGGAGCCGGCGGCCCACGGTCTCGCGGAGCTCGCCGCCGAGGCGTGAGCGCTCGCGTGCCGCCGCCAGCCTGGCCAACCCCTCCCGGGTGGCGTGCAGCCTGCTGATCGTGTCGCTCAGGGCGTACAGGCTGAACAGGATCAGCCCGTCGGTGGCCGTGGCCGTCGCCGGCTGCAGAGCCCGTAACGGCCCGTCGCCGGAGAGCCAGACCCCCGCCCCCGCGGCGAGCACGATCAGGCCGAACAGCGGCCAGGCGGCCCGGCCGGGCAGCAGGCAGAGCACCGCCACGGCGAGCGGCCACGGCAGCCAGGACCACTCCGTCCCGACGAGGAGGAACGGCAGCGCGTAGAGCACGGCCACGGCGGCCAGCAGCCCGAAGCGGGCCCGCGCGCCGTGGTGGGGTCGCGCCAGGATCACGACGATCGCCGGGTACGGGGCCGCCGTGATCAGCAGGTGCGTCCACGGGACACCCTCGGAGACCCCGGACACCAGCCGGACGAGGATGAGGAGGGCGAGCGCCGCCCACATCATCCAGCGCGCCACCCTGGGCGGGAGATCTTCAGCTTCGGCGGCCACGCGTGCTCCCGAGCCACTCCACGACCGCGAGACTAGCCCACCCGGCTTTCCTAGGATGCCTAGGAATTAAGCTAGAGTACCTAGGAACACATCCGGTGAACGACGAAAGGATGATCATGACCATGCTGTCCGTATCCGGTGCCCGCCTCTATTACGAGGTCAGCGGCGGCGGCCCGGTGCTCCTCATGCTGCCGGGCGGTGGCGGTGACGCGGCCGTCTTCGACGTGGTGGCCGGCCCGCTCGCCGAGCACTTCACCCTCGTCACCCTCGACCCGCGCGGGTACTCGCGCAGCCGCCTGGACAGCCCGGTCCCCGTGGACCAGCGGGTGGACGTGCAGAGCGACGACGCCCGCCGGTTGCTCGACGTGGTGAGCCCCGACCGGCCCGCCTACCTCTTCGGTGGCAGCAGCGGCGCCATCGTCGGTCTTGACCTGCTCGCCCGGCATCCTTCCCGGGTGCGTCGCCTGGTCGCCCACGAGCCGCCGTGCTTCGCCCTGCTGCCCGACGCCGCCGCGCAGCTGGCCTTCGTCGAGGAGGTGTACGAGCTCTTCCGCACGCAAGGGCTCGCGGCCGCGTCCGCCCGGTTCGTGGCGGGCATCGGCGGCACCATGAAGGCCATGCCGGACCCTGCCTCGTTGCCGCCTCGCGCCGCCGAGATGATCACGAGGCTGATGGACAACGCTCCGATCATGATGGAGCACGAGTTGCGGCAGTTCACCTCCTACGTGCCTGACCTGGCCGCTCTCGGCCAGGTCTCCGACCGGCTGGTCCTCGCGGCCGGGCGTGAGACCAGGGGGCATCTGCCGTACCGGCCCGCCGCCGTGCTGGCCGAGCGGCTCGGGACCGAGCTGGTCGAGTTCCCGGGTGCGCACAGCGGTTTCACGGACGCTCCTGACGATTTCGCCAAGCAGCTGATCGAAGTTCTCGGCGCTCCCTGATTTTCCCGGCGGTGTCTTCAGCGCTAGGACACCGCCGGGACGGAAGAACGTCAGTGGGAATGATTAGCGTGGAGCGGGTTAGTCCCAGGCATGGGGGCCGAGGCTCGGTTCCGAGGCCATGAGCGTTCGACCGGAGGGGGCGATCGTGGGGTCTGTCGCGGGCGGTGAGCTGCCCCCTGACGACGTCGTCGTCACGGCCCTGCGCGCCGGGGACGAGGCGATGTTCGCGGCGCTGCTCGACACCTGGTCCGGGGGCATGCTGCGGGTGGCCAGGTCCTACGTGTCCACCGACCACTCCGCGGAGGAGGTCGTCCAGGACACGTGGCTGGCGGTGATCGGCGGGATCGACGCCTTCGAGAGCCGCTCGTCGGTCAAGACGTGGATCTATCGCATCCTGGTCAACACCGCGAAGAAGCGGGGCGTCCGCGAGAGCCGCACGCTGCCGTGGAGCTCCTTCGAGCAGGACAGGGCGGCGGGCAGAGATCTCGACGGGGTGCCATGGAAGGCGTTCGCCGAGGCGTGGCCGACGCCCGAGAGCGAGGCGCTCGCCTCGGAGGTTCGTGGGCTGATCGCCGAGGGGCTGGCCAGGCTGCCGCCTCGGCAGCGCACCGTGATCACCCTGCGTGACGTGGAGGGATGCACTTCGGAGGAGGTGTGCGAGATCCTGGAGATCTCGGCGGCCAACCAGCGGGTGCTGCTGCATCGCGCCCGCACGGCCGTGCGGGGCTGGCTCGCCGACTACTTCGAGTCGGTGAAGCAGCCGGAATAAGCTCGCAGGCTCCTTCCGGCTAAGGTGGCGGCACAATTAGTGAAGCGGTTCATATCCAGAGAAAAGGGCGGTCGACGTCGTGAAGCGGTTCACCTGCGACGAACTGGCGGAGCACCTCACCGCCTACCTCGAGGACGCCCTCGACCGGCCGGCACGCGACGGCGTGCGAGCGCACCTGGCCTGCTGCGAGGGGTGCGAGCGCTACTTCGAGCAGTTCCGGGTGACCATCGGCGCCCTCGGCGACCCGCCGCCGGAGAAGCTGCCCGCCGACGTGCGCGCGCGGCTCCTGTCGGCCTTCCGCGAGCGGCGGAGGTTATGACCGGCGGCCGGTGAGCCCGGCCCGACGCTTTTGCCGAGAAATTACCTGTAACGCTGGCGAGTTTCGCGGGTCTGTATACCCGTGCGCCACGCGAAGGGTAGACGATGATCGGCCTGACGTCCGAGGGCACGCCGCTGCGGGATGCCTCCGAGGTGGCGGAGTTCGCGCGCCGCTGCTTCCAGCCGGGCCTGGACGTCGCGGACCGGGTGGGCGTCGAGCTGGAGTTCCTGGTCTTCGACCGTGCGACCGAGGCCGCGTACGTCCCGCTGGCCAGGGTGGAGCGGGCGCTCCCCGCCCTGCCAGGCGGCAGCCGGGTGACCTTCGAGCCGGGCGGCCAGCTCGAGCTGTCCGGCCCGGCGGCCCCGCTGCCGGACGCGATCGCCTGCCTGGCCGCCGACGTGGCGGCCGTACGCGCCGCCCTGCGTGAGGAGGGGCTGGTCCTGGCCGGGCTGGGCCTCGACCCGGTGCGGTCGCCCCGCCGTCAGCTGCGCCTGCCGCGCTATGAGGCCATGGCCGAGTTCCTCGGCGAGCCGTACGGGCCGCTGATGATGTGCTCGACCGCGTCCGTCCAGGTCAACCTGGACCTCGGAGAGCGGCCGGCGGCGCGCTGGGAGCGGGCGCACGCGCTCGGCCCCGTGCTGACGGCGGCCTTCGCCAATTCACCGCTGAGCGGTGGCCGTCCGTGCGGCTGGATGTCGGGCCGCCAGGCCGTGTGGGAGCACCTCGACCGCACCCGCACCTCACCCGTGCCCGCCTCGGCGGACCCCGTCGCCGACTGGGCCGAGTACCTGCTGGACGCCCGGCTCATGCTGATCCGCGAGGGCGAGGAGCGCTGCCGGCCGGTCCGCGACGGCTCGACGTTCCGCGACTGGCTGAACGGCGGCGGCGAGCGCCGGCCCACCGCCGACGACCTGGCGTACCACGCCACGACGGTCTTCCCTCCGGTGCGCGCCCGTGGCTGGCTGGAGATCCGCTATCTCGACGCCCAGCACCCGGCGGCGTGGCCGGTGTGCGCGGCCGTGACCCACGCCCTCGTCACCGACCACCGGGCCGCCGACGCCGCGCTCGCCGCCGTGGAGCCGTACCGGACGTGGTGGGAGACGGCGGCGCGGTGCGGGCTGGCCGACCCGCGACTGAGCCGGGCCGCCGAGGCGTGCTTCCGCGCCGCACTGGAGGCGCTGCCCCGCCTCGGCGCGTCCCCCGGCCTGGTCGGCGAGGTTGCGGCGTTCGCCGACCGGCATGTGACCACGGGCCGCTCGCCGGCGGCCGACCTGATGGATGCGGTGCCGGGACGGCGCGTCCCGGCCTGGCTCGACGGGGAAGGACGGCAATGAACGACTTCAAGGAACGCATCGCGGCCGAGCTCCTGGCGGTGCGCGACCGGTCGCTCGCCTACACGGCGGCGGACGACGACCTGCTGGTACGCCAGCACTCGCCGCTGATGTCGCCGCTGGTGTGGGACCTCGCGCACGTGGGCAACTACGAGGAGCTCTGGGTGCTGCGCGAGGCCGGCGGCATCGACCCGCTCCGCCCCGAGATCGACGACATCTACGACGCGTTCAAGCACCCGCGCAAAGACCGTCCCACCCTGCCGCTCCTGGGCCCGGCCGAGGCTCGCCGCTACATCGAGGGCGTACGCGGGCGCGTGCTCGACGTCCTCGACGCGATCGACCTCGACGGCCCCACGCCGCTGCACCGCGACGGTTTCGTGTTCGGCCTGGTGATCCAGCACGAGCACCAGCACGACGAGACCATGCTGGCCACCCTGCAGCTGTCCGGCCAGCCCGGCCTGGTGCGCGAGGGCGAGCTGCCGCCCGGCCGGAGCGGCGGCCCCGAGGAGGTGTACGTGCCCGCCGGCCCCTTCCTCATGGGCACCGACACGCTGCCCTGGGCCTACGACAACGAGCGCCCCGCCCACCAGGTCGAGCTCCCCGCCTACCGGATCGACCGGCTCCCCGTCGGCAACCGCGCCTACCTGGCGTTCGTCGAGGACGGCGGCTACGACGACCCGCGCTGGTGGAGCGCGGAGGGATGGCAGTGGCGGCAGCGCAGCGGCGTCTCCGCCCCGCTGTTCTGGGTCAGGGACGGCGACACCTGGTGGCGCACCCGCTTCGGCCGCACCGAGCCCGTCCCGATGGACGAGCCGGTCCAGCATGTGAGCTGGTACGAGGCCGACGCCTACGCCCGCTGGGCCGGCAAGCGGCTGCCCACCGAGGCCGAGTGGGAGAAGGCCTGCGGATGGGACCCGGAGGCCCGGCGGGCACGCCGGTACCCATGGGGCGAGGACGACCCGGGCCCCGACCGGGCGAACCTCGGCCACCGCGCCGCCCACCCCGCGCCGCTCGGCGCCTATCCGGCCGGGGCCAGCGCGTACGGGGCCGAGCAGATGGTGGGAGACGTCTGGGAGTGGACCGACTCCTGGTTCCAGCCCTACCCGGGCTTCCGCAGTTTCCCGTACAAGGAGTACAGCGAGGTGTTCTTCGGCCAGGAATACCGGGTGCTGCGCGGCGGCTCCTGGGCGGCCGACCCGGCGGCGGTGCGCACGACGTTCAGGAACTGGGACTATCCGATCCGCCGCCAGATCTTCACCGGGTTCCGGTGCGCGCGCTCGGAGCTGGTCTGAGGTGTGCAGGCACGCGGCCTGGCTCGGCGCTCCCCGCCCGCTCACCTGGCTCATCCACGAGCCCGAGCACGGCCTGCTCCAACAGTCGTACGCGCCACGGCGCCAGCGCCAGGGCCTGATCAACGCCGACGGCTACGGCATGGGCTGGTACGACGCCGCGCGGGCCGAGCCCGTGCGCTACCGCCGTACCGTGCCCATCTGGGCCGACGCCAACCTGCCCGCGCTCGCGCAGGTCGCCCGCTCGACCTGTCTGCTCGCGGCCGTGCGCTCGGCCACCACGGGCATGCCGATCGAGGAGAGCGCCACCGCGCCGTTCACCGACGGCGGGTGGCTGCTCAGCCACAACGGGCGCGTCAGCAGGGACGCGCTCCGCGACCTCGCCGACGACCTGGCCGACAGCGCGGAGAGCGCCTGCGACGCCGCCTGGGTCGCGGCCGCCGTGTTCCTGCGCCGCCGCACCGGGCTCGGCCTGGGCGCGGCGCTGGCCGAGGTCGTCGTCCACGCCGGGGAGAAGGACCCCGCCGCCCGCCTCAACCTGCTCGCCTGCGACGGCGCGTCGGTCGCCGCGACCGTCTGGGGCGACACGCTCTTCTACCGGCAGCACGACGACGGCGTGCTCGTGGCCAGTGAGCCGCTCGACGACCTGCCGGGCTGGCAGGCCGTCCCCGAACGCAGCCTGTTGACCGTCACCCGCGACCGCGTGAGCCTGCAGCCGTTGTGATCCAAGGAGGCCTCATGGCCGTCAGCCAGTCCATCGTGCATGTGATCAGCCATCTTGACCGCGACTATCTGCGGCAGGCACTCGAACGCGACGTCAGGACCGGCCTGACCGCGTCGCCCAAGTGGCTGCCGCCCAAGTGGTTCTACGACGCCGCGGGCAGCGACCTGTTCTCCCGCATCACGCGCCTGCCCGAGTACTACCCGACCCGGCGGGAGCTGGCGATCCTGCGGGCGCGGGCCGCCGACCTGGCGGCGGCCTCCCGCGCGGACACGCTGGTGGAGCTGGGGTCGGGCACCAGCGAGAAGACGGAGCTGCTGCTGGAGGCGCTCGCCGCGGCGGGCACCTTGCGCACGTACACGCCGGTGGACGTGGACGCCGTCACCCTGGAGGCGGCGGCGCGGCGGCTGGCCGGGCGTTTCGCCGGGCTGGAGGTGCAGGCGGTGTGCGCCGACTTCGAGCGGCATCTGGGGTTGCTGCCGCGTACCGGGCGGCGGATGGTGGCCTTCCTCGGCGGCACGATAGGGAACCTGGACCCCGCCGCCCGCAGGGTGTTCTTGAAGGAGGTGCGGGCCACGCTCCGGCGCGGGGACACGTTCCTGCTCGGGGCCGACCTGGTGAAGGACACCGGGCGGCTGGTGGCCGCCTATGACGACGCGGCGGGGGTGACGGCCGCCTTCAACCGCAACGTGCTGCGGGTGATCAACAGGGAGCTGCGGGCGGACTTCGAGCCGGAGGCGTTCGAGCACGTGGCCCTGTACGACGAACGGCACGACTGGATCGAGATGCGGCTGCGGGCCGCCCGTGACATGCGGGTGCGGATCGAGGACCTCGGGATGGCGGTGGACTTCGCAGAAGGGGAGGAGATGCGTACCGAGATCAGCGCCAAGTTCCGGCCGGAGGGGCTGCGGCAGGAGCTGGTGGCGGCGGGGTTCCAGGTCCGCCGTGGCTACACCGACCTGGCAGGCGACTTCACCCTGGTCCTGGCGCAGGCGTGATCGCCGGAACCTGGCGGGCCGCGCGCAGCGTGATGCCGCCCGGGCATCTCGACGCGGCCGGGTGCAACGTGCCCAGCGATCGGGTGCTCGACGCCGTCGTGGCGCACCTGCGGCTGGAACGCGAACGCGGCGGCTACGCGGCCGTACCGGACCTCACCCCGGCGAAGGCGGCCCTGGCCGCGCTGGTGGGAGCCGCTCCGGAGGATGTGGCGTTCCTGGAGAGCGGCACGGCGGCGATGGCGGCTCTCCTGGGCGGGTGGCGGCTGGAGCCGGGCAGCCGCGTCGGTTACCCGCGCACCGAGTACGGCAGCACGCTGATGCTGCTGCACCGCCTGGCCGCCCAGCGCGGCTGGAAACCGGTCGAACTGCCGGTGGACGACGACGGCCGCCTGGACCCCTCGGAGCTGGGCGCGGGACTCGACCTGGTGATCGTCTCGCACGTCGCCTCCCATCGCGGCGTCGTGCAGCCGGTGGGGGAGATCGGGGCGCGGTGCCGTGCGGCCGGGGTGCTGCTCGTGCTCGACGTCTGCCAGTCGCTCGGGCACGTGGACGTACGCGGGGCGGGCGCGACCGCGTACGTGGGCACCTCCCGCAAGTGGCTCGCCGGCCCGCGCGGCGTCGGCTTCCTGATCGTCCCCGGCCTCACACCGGCCATGGACGCCGCGACCCCGAGCCTGCGCGGCCACCTCTGGACATCGCAGGCCGGTGACCCGGTTCCCGGCGCGGTGCGGTACGAGAGTGCGGAGTCAGCGGTCGCGGCACGGGCGGGGCTCGGCGTGGCCGTGCTCGAACACCACGCGCTCGGCCCGCCCGCCGTCCACGCGCACCTGGCCGACCTCGGCCGCACGGCACGCGGCGTGCTCGACGGGGCCGGCGGGTGGCGCGTGGCCGAGCCGCTCGACGAGCCGTCCGCACTCGTCACGCTCAGGCCCCCGCCCGGTGACACGGCCGAGGCCGCCGCCGTCCGGGCGGCCGAGTCAGCCCTGCTGGTCAGCGTCGTGCCGACCGCCCGGGCGCCGCTGGACCTGCGCGAACCCGTGCTCCGCGTCTCCCCGCCACCCGGCACGCCCCTGGAGACCCTGCACGCCCTGGCCCGCGTCCTCGCCCGCTGAGCCCTGGTCGTCGAGCCGGACCAGCCTGAGACAGCGACCTGGACTGTCCTTCGGACAATCGCGGACGAAACTGATCATGTCGCAGTAATCTGCCCTTGATCGTTTGCTGGCTCCCCGGGCACGCCAGATTCCCCGACGGGGCGGCAACGCTCCCAATGGACACCCCATCAACAAAGATGAGGAAGGCTCGTGATCCGACGCTCCAGGGCATTGTTACCCGCAGCGGCCATCCTGTTGGCCTGCGCCGTCGCGCAGCCCGCCGCCGCGGATGATGCCTCACGTTCCGGACCTGCCATCGTGCGGCCGGTCTCGGGCACCAGCCCGCTGCCCGCAGGCTGCGGGCTTCCCCCGGCCGACGGCTACACCCTGAACCCCAACGCCGAGGTCCTGCCCATGCTGGCGCGGGACCCGAACCGTCCGTGGCACCTCGTCACGGTGTTCCAGCAGGACCGCTGGAACCGGTACGGCAGCAACGGCGCGGTCACCGCCGTGTCGGACGACTACGGCAAGACCTGGCGGCGGTCCGAGAACCTGCCCGCCTTCTCCCGGTGCAACGGCGGCACGGCCGCCAACGGCGGAGACTACGACGTCACGACCGACAACTGGGTCACGGTCACACCGTCGGGTGCGGCGGTGGCCGCGTCGTTCTCGCTGTCCCGCACCGGCGAGGTGACCGCCATTCTGGTGTCCCGGTCCGCTGACGGCGGCCGGCACTGGGACGCGCCGGTCACCCTGCAACGGGACGACAATCCGCGCTTCTTCAACGATCGCCCGTCGGTGACCGCTGATCCCTATCACCCGGGCGTGGTCTACGCGGTCTGGGACCGCATCGACAGCACGGAGGAAAGCTGGGTACAGCCGATCTACCTGGCGAAGTCGACCGACGACGGGCGCACCTGGACCACGAGCAAGGTGTACGACGTACCCGCCAACAGCGGCGTCATCGGCACCCAGCTGGTGCCGCTCGCGGACGGGACGCTGCTGATCGGCATGCACCACGAGACGGACACCGACGGTGCCACCCAGGTCATCCGCTCGACCGACGGCGGCCGGACCTGGTCGGCGCCGACGCTGAACGTTCCGGCCCCGCTCGCGGTGGGCCCTCGCATCCCGGACCCGGACAACTCGGGTGACCCGCTCCGCAACGCCTCCTTGCCGCTGCTGGCCGCCCAGCCCGGCACGCAGGTGGTGAACGCGGTCTGGCAGAGCCAGGACTCCGACGGCACCTTCCACGTGGCCTACTCGCGGTCGACGAACGGCGGGAAGACGTGGTCCAGCCCGGTCCGCGTGGACAAGACGCCCACCGGTTCCGCCGCCGTACCGGTCGTCGCCGCGTCCCGGACGGGCACCGTGGCGGTCACCTACTACGACTTCCGTAACAACACCCCGGATCCCGCCACGCTGCCCACCGATGTGTGGGCCGTCACCTGCGCGACCGACTGCACGCGGTCCGGGGCGTGGAGCGAGCAGCACATCGAGGGGCCGTTCGACGCGCGTAAGGTGCCGGCGACGAGCGTGGGACGCCTGGTCGGGGACTACACCGGCCTGGTCTCGGTCGGCGGGAACGCCTTCACGGCCGTGTACGGCGTGGCCACCGGCGATGCCGCCAACCCTGTGGACGTTCACAGCGCGCTCTTCTCCGGCTGAGCCCTTGTGCGCCGCCCGGCGGGGTCCGGTCCGACCGGACCCCGCCGGGCGGCTCACTCGGTACCGGTGGGCCGGGGGGTGTGGTGGGCCGGGAAGAGGGCGGCGGCCACGTGCCGGGTGTCGGCGTACTCGATGACAGAGGCGATGCGGCTGTCGCGGACGGTGTAGATGCCGATGCAGCGGTTGTCGTAGGTGCCGCCGTAGACGGTCCTGGCCTTGGACGTCCATTCGGCGACCACGCGGTCGCCCTCGGCGATCGTGCTGACCAGCTCGATCTCCAGTGTTCCGGGGACCAGAACCGGTCCCATGCCGCCCAGGAAGTCGTTGATGATCGCGTCGCGGCCCTGCCACACATTGGAGATGGGCAGGTCGCCCGGGTAGTGCCAGGTCGCGTCCTCGGCGAAGCTGTCGTGGATGATCTCGGCGTCGCCGTCGCGGACGGCCTCGATGTAGCGGATGACGACGGTCCGCGGGTCGGTGGTGGTGGTCATGGTCGTACTCCTTCGGTGGTTTCCGGTCGTTCCGGGATGCGGCGGTTCAGGAGAGGGTGAGGACGGCCTTGCCTCGGATGCGGCGGTCGCGCAGGTCGGTGAGGGTGGTCGCGGTGTCGGCCCAGTCGGCGACACGACCGATCTCGGGGTGCAGGCGGCCGTGGGAGGTCAGCCGGACGAGCGTCGCGAGGTCGTCGCCGAGGCCGGTGTCGGCGTCGAGGTAGTGGAAGTGGCGGATGACGGCCGACTCGGGCCCGGCGAAGAAGTCGAAGAAGTCGAGCGTCGCCGGGGTCCGGCCGGCCTGCCCGAACCAGATGAGCGTGCCGCGCCTGGCCAGCCGCGCCAGCGCGAGGGGCAGGGCCTGGCCGCCGGTCGACTCCAGCACGATGTCGTAGGGTCCGCGCGCGTCGGCCACGTCATGGACGATCTCGGCCGCGCCGAGTTCGCTGAGCCGCGCCCCGCGTTCGGCGTCCCGGGTCACGGCGGTGATCTCGGCCCCGGCCGCGGCGGCCAGCTCGGTCACATAGTGCCCCACACCTCCCGACGCGCCGGTCAACAGTACGCGCCGCCCCAGCAGGGCCCCGGCGGTGCGCAGCAGCCGCAGCGCGGTGAGCCCGGCCAGCGGCAGCGCCGCGCCCTGCGCCGCGGAGACGGTGTCCGGCAGCTCCGCGAGCGCGTCGGTCGGCACCGCGACGTACTCCGCCCAGCCGCCCGTCATGGGGTGGCCGACGACCCGCGTGATGCCGGCCGGCCCGCTGCCATCGGCGGCCGGCTGCACCACCAGCCCCGCGATGTCCTTGCCGGGCCGGTCACCGGGCGCGGGATTCTCCAGCTTGAACGTCTCGCCCCGGTTGATCGAGAACGCTTCGACCTTCACCAGCACCTCGTCCGGGCGCGGCGTCGGCTCGGGGACATCGGCGAGCACGACCGGTTCGGCGGGATCCCCGGTTGGGATGAGTGCCTTCATTGTTGTTACCTCCCTCGGTGGCGTCTGCGACCACTTCACCGGGTGAGGCGGTGGCCGGGCCAACAACGCGACCGCTCAGCCGACAACGCACGGTTGTCGCATATGGTCATGGGCGTGGATCTCGACCTGGCCCTGGTCCGAGCGTTCGCCGTGACCGCCGAGACGCTGCACTTCGGGCGCGCCGCCGAACACCTGAACACCAGCCAGCAGGCACTGTCCAAGCGCATCGCGCGACTGGAGACGGTGCTGGCGGTCCGGCTGTTCGAACGCGAGGGCGGCACCCGGCTGACCGAGGCGGGCGAGCGGTTCCTGCCGGCCGCGCGTGAGGCGCTGGCGGCGGGGGAACGCGCGGTCACGGCGGTGACGGGCACCGGGCCGGCCGTACGGATCGACACGTGGGGCCACCTGTACGCGCCGATGCGCACCGTCGCCCAAGCGGTGCAGGCGCTCGGTACGGTGCGGTTGGAACCAGGCCCGGGACGCGACTGGCCATCGGTCGCGGCGGCGCTGCTGCGCGGCGACACCGACCTGGGCTTCGGCCGGGTGCACCCGCTGCCGGGCGGCCGCGACGCGGGCCTCACTCAGCGGCTGGTGCGGCTGGAACCCGTCGACGCGGTAGTCAGCACGTCCCACCCGCTGGCCCGCGCCCACGAACTGCGCCCGGCCGACCTACGCGACAGCACCCTGTGGTGCCCGGCCGAGCTGACCCGCCTGGACTTCCTGCGCCGCTTCGCCACCCAGTTCCAGATCACGCGGCGGCAGGACGGTCCCAACCTGGGCTTGGACCACCTCGTCCAGCACATCCGCGCCGACACCTCGTGCTTCACGCTGTTCCCTGCCGACGCGCCGCTGTCCGACCACTCGGGCCTGCGCTCGATCCCCCTCGTCGAGCCGACCCCGCTGTACGCCTGGTCACTGGCCTGGCGCGAATCGCACCGCCACCCGTTCCTCGACACCCTGCTCCGCTGCTTCACCGAAACGGGCCGCACCCGCCGCTGGCTGGACTACACACCCGAGCGCGACTGGCTCCCCGACACCGACCACGCGAAACTCACGGTCTCCTAGGGAAACCTGCCCCCTTGGCCGGCAGCTACTGAGCACTCGCCGAACACGTCAAGCGCCAGCAGTCGGTCCTGGATCAGCACAGATGGTACCGATCGGTTCGATCCCTGCTAGCATCCGGATGGTGACGACATTTGTCCTGATCCCCGGTATGTGTCATGGCGGCTGGTGCTTCGACGAGCTCGCCGAGCGGCTGCGAAGCCACGGGCACCGTGCGTACCCGCTGACGCTGACCGGGGTCGGCGAGCGCGGCCACCTGCTCCACGGCGGCGTGAACCTCGACACGCACATCCAGGACGTGATCGGAGTGCTGGCGGCCGGGAACATCACGGACGCCGTTCTGATCGGCCACAGCTACGGCGGGATGGTGATCACCGGAGCCGCCGACCGCGCGCCCGAGCGGGTGCGCGGCCTGGTGTACCTGGACGCCGTGGTGCCCGGGCACGGCGACTCCTGCTGGAGCCTGGTCTCCGAGCAGGAGCGGCGGTGGTACGTGGACGTGGAGGAGAGCGGTTACGCGACCCGGCCGATGCCGTTCTTCGACCCGCGGGCCACGGCCCACCCGCTCGCGTCGGTGCTCCAGCCACTCCGGCTCACCGGCGACCTCGCGCACATCCGCCGCAGAGACTACGTGTACGCGGCCGGATGGGACGGCGAGTCGCCGTTCACCCCCGTCTACGAGCGGCTGCGTCAGGATCCTGCATGGACCACACACGCTGTGGACAGCGCGCACAACCTCATGCGCGACGCTCCTCAGGAGCTGCTGGAGATCCTGCTCGACGTCGCCTAAGCCGCGGCCGCCCCGGTGCTCGAGCGGTTGATCTCCAGCCAGGCCGGCAGGGACAGCGGCTCGCCGAACCGGGCCCAGACCGCGCCGGAGTCGACGATCTGCGGCTGGGTGTCCAGCAGCGCCCCCATCTGCATCCGCCGCGCGAGTACCTCGTTGAACGGCCTGGTCAGGGGGCTCATCGCCCGGAGCATCCCGACCGGCATCCTGTTCTCGCCCTTGATCGGCAGGCCCAGCGAGGCCGCGATGAGCGCGTTGACCTGCCTGAGCGTCAGCGGCTCTGGGCCGCCGAGGTCGGCGGACCAGCCCTCGCCGGGGCGGACGGCGAGCGCGGCCGCGACCCGGGCGACGTCCCTGCCGGCCACCCATGAGACGGGGCCGGCGCCTGAGCCGAATATGGTGGCCTTGCCCTTCTTGCCGATCGACTCGGCGAGCAGCTCCACCCAGGTGTCCATCAGGTGGGTGGGCCGGAGGATCGAGTACGGCAGGCCGCTGGTGCGCAGTGCCCGCTCGACCTCGAACTTGAGCCGGAAGAACTCCACGGGGCTGTCGGCGCGGGCGCTGGCGGAGGAGACGTAGACGAAGTTCTCGATCCCGGTGTCACGCGCGACGCCGATGAGGCTCGGGATCCCCGCGCCCTCGATGCCCTTGGGGCCGTTCTTCCCTTTGCCGTCGCCGCCCTGGACGGTGCAGACGATCGCCCGCGCCCCGACCGCGGCCCGGACCAGCGTGCGCCGGTCGTGGACGTCGCCTTCGACAACCTCGACGCCCTGGACCGTGTGCGCCGAGGTGGGATCGCGGGTGACGACGCGCACCGCCTTTCCCTCCTGGCGGAGTGCCTCCACGATCTGACGCCCGACCCTGCCTGTCCCGCCGAACACGACGATCACGATGCGCTCCTAACGTCGTTCATAAATCTATCAATGTTAGGAATTAGACCGGCGATAGGATGTCGGCGTCAAGAG
Organism: Nonomuraea helvata; assembly: GCF_039535785.1. Classification (NCBI taxonomy): domain Bacteria; kingdom Bacillati; phylum Actinomycetota; class Actinomycetes; order Streptosporangiales; family Streptosporangiaceae; genus Nonomuraea; species Nonomuraea helvata. The sequence continues at coordinate 3,132,319 of NZ_BAAAXV010000001.1, read as the reverse complement.
AGAGGACGCATCGTGACGACGAAGGCCCAGCCCGAGCCGAGCGCCAGCAAGAAGCGGCGCGAGCGGGAGCGGCAGGAGATGCGCGTCCGGCTGCTGGAGGCGGCCCGGGTCATCGCCTCCGAAGAGGGCTGGAACGCGGTCACGATCCGCCGCATCGCCGGCAAGCTCGAATACAGCGCGCCGATCCTCTACCAGCACTTCTCCAGCAAGGAGGATCTGCTCGTCGAGCTGATGACGCTCGGCTTCGCCGAGCTGTCCGAGCGGCTGAGCCTGGCGGCGGAGGGCGCCCCTGAGGGGCGGCTGGTCGCGATGGCCGAGGCGTACTGGGCGTTCGCGTTCGCCTCGCCGGAGCTCTACCAGGCGATGAACGGCATGGACGGGGTGCCGTTCGGCACGGCTGAGACGCCGCTGGAGGCCAGGAACGCCTTCCGCGTCTTCCGCGGCGCGTTGCAGGACATCGCGCAGACGCGGGGGGGCCGAGCTGGCCGATCCTCCCGGTGCGGTCGACACGATCTGGGCATTCCTGCACGGCTGCGTGTCACTGGCGATGGCGGGCAGGATCGCCGGCGGAACGGAGCGAGCCAGGACGCTCATGCTGAACGCCCTGGAGCCGATGTTCGCCGCCCAGTTGAGGGACCAGTCGGATCTCGATCGGCCCTCCTTTACGGGGCGAGGCCCCTCTATGGTGTAAATATGTCGTCGGGCAGAGGCTCCCGTGGTTCTTGGTCCCAGTCCGCCGTAGCCGCCTCTGGCCTGGCGTGGGAGCGGAGCAGCGAGGTACCGGCCGCCCCCCGCCGCAGCCGAGTTCACAGGGGGAGGCCGCCGGTGGCCGAGCTGGTCGAGCCGGTCGCCTGGTAGGCGGCTATCGTGCGTTCGGCGATGCGCATCTGGTGGATCTCGTCGGCGCCGTCGGCGAAGCGCGCCCAGCGGGCGTGCTGGAACATGTGCGCGAGCGGCGTGTCCGTCGAGTAGCCGAGCGCCCCGTGCACCTGGATCGCGCGGTCCACGATCCGGTTGAGGCTGCCCGCGACGAAGTGCTTGGCCATCGACACCTCCGTGCGGAAGTCCTCGCCCTTGTCGATCTTGGAGGCGGCGTGGAGGACCATCAGCTTGCACTGGTACAGCTCCATGGCCGAGTCGGCGATCATCCACTGGATGCCCTGCTTCTCGGCCAGCAGTGAGCCGTGGCTGTAGCGGTTGAGCGCCCGGTCGACCATCATGTCCAGGGCCGTCTCCGCCTCGGAGATCCACCGCATGCAGTGGGCGAGCCGGGCCGGCCCGAGGCGATACTGGCCGAGGCGGTGGCCGTTGCCGCGCCCGCCGAGGATCTGGCTGTCGGGCAGGCGCAGGTCCTCGATGACGATCTCGCTGTGGCCCGTGGAGCCGTGCATCGTCTCCACCTCGCGTACGTCGTTCCAGCCCGGCTGGGGCAGGTCCACGAGGAAGGCGGTGTTGGCGCCGCGCGAGCCCTCCGGCACGTCATCCTCCGTACGGGCGATGAGGATGGCGAAGTTGGCCCGGCGTGCATTGGAGATGAACCATTTGTGGCCGTTGACGAGCCATTCGTCGCCGTCGCGCACGGCCGAGGTCCGGATCAGGGTCGGATCGGAGCCCGCCACCTCCGGCTCGGTCATGGCGAAGCAGGACATCTGCGTTCCCTCCAGGAGAGGGCGGAGGTACTTCTCCTTCTGCTCGTCCGTCGCCCAGTGCAGGAGCGTGTGCGTGTTGCCCTCGTCGGGCGCCATGCAGTTCAGGACCCACGGGCCGATGCGGGTCTTGGCCGCCTCGGACTGCACCATGGCCAGCTCCACGTGGCCCAGCCCCATGCCGCCCCACTCCTTCGGCATGTGGGGCAGCCACAGCCCTTCCGCCTTGGCCTGGGCCCGGAGCTGGAAGATGGTCCGGAGGTACGCGTCCCGGCCGGCCTCCTTCACCTCCTCCACGGCGGGGATGACGGTGTCCTGGATGAAGGTGCGGACCCGCCGGCGGATCTCCTCGTGCTCGGGAGCGAGGGTGAAGTCGATGGCCATACCCGACACCGTGTCATGGTCGGCGGAGCGGGGTGAAGGCCCAGGACATGCGCGGCTCGACCGCCCAGTGGAAGATCCGGCGAACCGGCGGGGTGCAGAGCAGCGTGGCGGCGGCCACGCCGAGCAGGATCGACAGCGGGACGCCGAGCTCGAACCGCTCGGCGACCTTGACCACGAAACCGTGGAGCAGGTACGCGTACATGGTGGCCGCGCCCGGCCCGCTGAACCACGTGCGCCGCGCCGGCGTCACCGCGAGGAACGCCGCCACCAGCACCGCCCCGGCCACCAGCAGCCCCAGCCGGACGGCCGTGCCGGTCAGGTCGTCCACGTGCAGCGCCGAGTTGGGCAGGCGCCACCTGATCCACTCCGTCGGCACCCGGTCGTGCACGAGCAGCGCCGCCGCCAGCCCCAGGCCGAGCACGCACGCCCCGGTCAGCCGCATGGACGGTCTGCGCAGCCACGCGAAGTGCTCCGGCTTGAGCATCAGCCCCAGCACGTAGAAGGGCAGCAGGCCGAACGTCCGGTTCATGGCCAGCTCGTCGGGCAGCGCGCTCGTCCCGGTCAGCAGCGACAGCGCGACCGCGATCGCCAGCGGCCACCTGAGCTGCTGCCACACCGGCGTCGACAGCCGCCACAGGAACAGCGAGAGCAGGAACCAGGTCAGGTAGTACGGGTCCAGCAGGCTCAGCTCGAACTTCCCGTACAGGATCAGCCGGGGCAGCGAGTACGCGAACTCGAAGATCAGGTACGGCACCGCCAGCGTCGAGATGAGCTTGCGCGCCTTCCCCGCCGAGAACGTGAACCGGCGCGACAGGTAGCCGCTCAGCACGATGAACAGCGGCATGTGGAAGACGTAGACGTAGAAGTAGAGCGCGTGCGGGACGGCCGCGTCCCGCTGGTCCTCGATGAGGTGACCGCACACGACCAGCAGGATCGCCAGGTATTTGGCGTTGTCGAAGAACGGGTCCCTGACGGTGACGGGCTCCGCGGTGACGGCTGCGCTTTTCACAGGTCACGAACCTTAGCCACCGCCCCAGTAACCGCCGGCAAACGGGGAGTGAGGGGTTGCGGAAGGGTCGATGTCCTGGCGGCCGACTTGAGTCGTGGTCGTCTCGGCTGGTACGGTTCACAACATGCCGCTGATCAGTCGATTTTCGCGCTATGTGCAGGCTCCGGGTGGGGCCCAGGATCACATGCGCTGATCAACTGTTCATCCGGAGCCAAAGGCAGAGAGACTCGTCTCCTGCCTTTTCGTCATTTAGGCGGTCGGCTCCGGACCTTCGGGCGTGGGCCGTATCGCCGCCCGAGCGCTAGAGAGCAGGCCCACCTCATGACTGTGACCAGGGATCTACGCATCACCTCGTTCGAAGCCCTGTCCGCACCCGCGGAGCTTCGCGCGGAACTCCCGTTGGGGGAGGAGAAAGAGGAGTTCGTCGCGGCGAGCCGTCGTGCCGTCCGCGACATTCTCGCCGGTGACGACGATCGGCTGCTGCTCGTCATCGGACCGTGCTCCGTACACGACCCGGAGGCGGCACTTGACTACGCCCGCCGTCTGGCCGCGGCCACCCGCGGCATGGAGGATGCCCTGTGCGTGGTCATGCGCGTCTACTTCGAGAAGCCGCGGACGACCATCGGCTGGAAAGGGCTGATCAACGACCCGGACATCGACGGCGGCCATGACGTGCGACGAGGTCTGCACCTCGCCCGCACCGTGCTCCTCGACGTGCTCGGCACGGGACTGCCCGTCGGCTGCGAGTTCCTGGAGCCCACCAGCCCGCAGTACATCGCCGACGCCGTCACGTGGGGGGCGATCGGCGCGCGTACACCCGAGAGCCAGGTACACCGGCAGCTCACCTCCGGCCTGTCCATGCCCGTCGGCTTCAAGAACGCCACGGACGGCGACGTGCAGGTGGCCATCGACGGCGTGCACGCCGCCGCCCACCCGCAGGTCTTCTTCGGCATCGACGACGAGGGGCGGGCCGCGGTGGTGAGCACGAAGGGCAATCCGGACTGCCACATCATTCTCCGCGGCGGCCGTGGCGGCCCCAATTACGACGTGGACTCCGTGGGCGACGCCCTCGCGCTGCTGCGGAAGGCCCAGCGGCCGGAGCGTCTGATCGTGGACGCCAGCCACGGCAACAGCGGCAAGGACCACGTACGTCAGGCGGCCGTGGTCAGGGAGCTCGCCGCCCGCATCGCGGAGGGCGAGGAAGGGATCGCCGGTCTGATGGTGGAGAGCTTCATCGTCCCCGGCCGGCAGGAGCCCGGCCCCCGCGAGGGCCTGACGTACGGGCAGAGCATCACCGACTCCTGCGTCGGCTGGGACGAGACGGAGCGCCTGCTCGACGTCCTCGCGGCCGCCGCGCGCTCCCGCAGGGCGTCCAAGAGCTGAGCCACGCGGTGGTGGCGGCTCGGCTCGAGCCGCCACCACCCCGTCATCGCAGCAGGTCGCGGGCGACGGCGGAGGCCGAGGCCGGGTCCAGCCGCCCGTCGATCACGGCGGTGACGACCCGCCTCGTCAGCGTGCTCTCCAGCACCAGCGGCCGGTCCCACGCCAGGGCCTGGCCCACTCCCGGATAGTGCTCCACCCGTACGAACCACGGATCGTCGGCCGTCTGGGCGAAGACCAGCGTCCAGTCGCGGCCCTCGGGCGCGGTGCCCGCCATGGCCACCCACGGGGAACGGCTGCCGTGCACCGCGTGCTCGTCCCCGGGGAGGGTGACCCGGCCGGTGGAGGTTCCCGGCGCGCGCCAGAAGAACCCGCCGTAGCCCGCGCCCTCCCGGCCCTTGGTCGCCGAGCTGTGGATCTCTATGGGCGCGCCGGCGAGGTTCGTCAGCGTGAAGGAGAACTCCAGCGCCCACGCCCCGTCGATGGGCCGGGCGAGCACCGTACGCTCCTCGCGCGCCATCAGCCGCCCGCCGGGGCCCACCCACTCCAGCTGCTCGGCGAAGCCGTCGTCGTCCAGCCGCGGGAACGCCAGGTGCCGCTGCACGCCGTGATCGTCCAGCCAGGTCGGACCCTGGTCCTTGACGTAGGTGCGCCCGCCCCAGAAGTTCGCGCCGCCCAGGTCGGAGATCGCGACTCCGACCCCGAGGTGGTGCACGTGGTCCTCGGGACGCAGCTGGGTGACCTCCACGCCGCCGAGCGTGCGCACCGGGTGCAGGTAGGGCCGGGGCGAGTCGGTGACCGGCAGGTCGGGCCGCCATTCGTAGGAGGCCACCGCCGTGTCGGCGACGCGCAGCTCCACCGTCGTCCACGGCACGTCCAGCTCCGAGTACAGCGCCAGCTCCTCGGCGCTGCGCGCGGTCAGCTCGGCGACGCCCGGCAGGAACCGCTGCGTGACCTCGCCGGACTCGGGATCCCGCTCGACGACCTGGTGCCGCTCCGGGATCGGCGACGGCTCGGGGGCCAGCCGGACCGCGTCCAGCACCTGCGTGAACGACTCCGTGGCGGCGAGCGGCACCAGCAGGTCCGCGCCCGTGCGGAGGTGGTCGATGAGGTTCTCCAGCAGGTCCGTACGCTCGTACACGGTCGTCGTGACCGAGCCGTCCGGGAGCTCGACCTTGAGCTGGTCCTGCGTGTAGACGAGCGTGGCGCGGCCCGCGTCGCCGTGCACGATCAGGTACGGCTCGCTCCTGCCGGTCGCGCAGAGCGTCACCGCGATCGTGATCACGAGACCGTCGTCGAGCCGGATCCGCAGGCAGGACGTGTCGTCCGACTCGATCGGATTCGCGTGGTAGAGCTCGGTCTCGATCTCCGCGATCGGGCCGTCCACCAGGGCCAGGGCGGTCGCGACGGCGTGCGCGAACGGGTTCGTCAGCGCGCCGTCCACCACGTCCACGCCGTCGAGCCGGCGCTTGCCCGCCCAGGTGGACCTGGTGAAGTACGACGAGGGCCGCTCCCAGGCGCCCGCGCCGCCGATGCCGCGCACGCGCCCGATGGCGCCGTCGGCGATCAGCGAGCGGAGCGCCGGGATCGCCGCCGAGCCCAGGGACTGGAAGCCCACCTGGCAGGCGAGCCCCGTCTCCGCCACCGCCGCGGCGATCCGCGCGTGCTCGGAGGGGCTGGCGGCGGGCGGCTTCTCCAGCAGCACGTTCGACCCGGCACGCAGGGCGGTGACCGCGAGGTCGGCGTGCGTGTGGATCGGCGTGCAGATGACCGTGATGTCCGCGCCGGTCTTCGCGAGGAGCTCGCCCAGGTCGGGCGACTGCAGCGGCGAGGCGAAGTCCACCTCGGCGGGCCGCACGTCGCAGATCCCGGCCAGCTCGATCTGCCCCAGATGGGTCAGCCTGCGCAGGTTGCCGAGATGGTGCCGCCCGTGCCCGTGCGCGCCGGCGAGTACGACCTTCACGGGGCCGTTCACTGGGCCGTTCATTGGGCCGTTCATCGGGACCACCTCAGTCCCAGCCCCGCGTGCTCGCTCGCCCGCAGCACCCCGTCGGACACGTTCACCGGGTACGGCTCCTCCAGCAGCCCGAGCGCCGCGAACGACGCGTCCTCCACGTCCTCCGCCATGACCGGCAGCGGCAGGGCCAGCGCGAGCTGGCCGGACACGTCGCTCAGCAGGTGCGGATAGACCGGTACATCGTACGTCCTGGCCAGCTCCACGATCCGCAGGAACGGCGTGATCCCGCCGACCCGCACCACGTTCGGCTGGACGACGTCGCACGCGCCCGCGGCCAGCAGGTCGCGGAACCCGTACGTGGTGTAGACGTTCTCGCCCACCGCCACCGGAACGTCGATGGAGCGCCGCAGCTCCACGTGCGCGGCCACGTCGTCGGCGGGCAGCGGCTCCTCGATCCAGTGCAGCCCGAACTCCCGCAGCGCGGAAATGGCCCGCCTGGCCCGATGCAGGTCCCACCGCTGGTTCGCGTCGATCATCAGCAGCCGGTCGGGCCCGATCACCTCGCGGACGGCGGCCACCCGGGCCACGTCCTCCGCCAGGTCGGGCCGGCCCACCTTGATCTTGACGCCCCGGTACCCGGCCGCCACCCAGCGCCGGACCTGCGCCACCAGCTCCCCCAGCGAGTAGTGCAGGTTGACGCCGCTGCCGTAGACGGGCACCTCGTCGCGCCGCCGCCCCAGCACGTCGGCCAGCCCGCGCTCGCCGCAGCGCAGGTCCCACAGCGCCAGGTCGATCCCGGCCAGCGCGATCGTGGTGATCCCGCCGGGCCCCGCCTCGCGCAGGTGCCGCCAGAGCCGGTCCCACACCACCTCGGGGTGCGCGGGCAGCCCGATCAGCGCCTCACGCAGGTCGTGGTCGAGCAGGGCCTGTACGGCGTGCGCCCCGATCTGCGGCGTCCACGAGAACCCCGTCCCGCTCCGCCCGTCCTTCAGCGTGACCTCGCACACGACCACGTGGTTGGCGGGCACGTCGGCGCCCCAGGGTCGCGGCAGCGGGACCGTTCGCAGCGAGGTACGCAGGTCGGCGATCGTCATGACGCCGCCAGCTCCAGCCCCGTCTTGATCAGCTGCTCCAGCTCCGCCAGGTGCTCCTCGGTCGGCTCGACCAGCGGCGGGCGGACGGCGCCCACGTCCAGGCCGCGCAGCCGTACCCCGGCCTTGACCAGGGCGACCGGGTAGCCGGGTACCTTGCCGCGCAGCCGTACGAGCGGGGCGTAGAACCCGGTGAGCAGCCGCTCGTCACCGTTCAGATAGGCCAGCGCGATCTCCGGCGCGAACGCGAAGACCGCGCTGGAGTACAGCTCCACGCCGATGCCCCGGTAGGCGGGCATGGTCAGCTCGGCCGTCGGCAGCCCGTTGAAGAACAGGAAGTCCGGGTACGTCTCCCGCACCGCCAGAACGATCCGCTGCATCCGGTCGATGTCGCCCACGCCGTCCTTGAGCCCGATCACCCCGGGGAGCCCGGCCAGCTCGACCACGGCCTCCGGCTCCAGCACCACCGAGCCCCGCTGGTAGACGATCACCGGCAGCTCCGCGGCCACCGCCGCCACGTAGGCGGCGAAGCCGTGCCCGGGACCCTGCGCCAGGTACGGCGGCATGAGCAGCAGCCCGTCGGCGCCCGCCTCGCGCGCGGCCCGCGCCTGGGTGAGCGCCGTGCCGAGCGGGCCGCCCGCGCCCGCGAACACCGGCACCCGCCCGCCCACGACCTCGGCCGCCACCCGCACCGCCCGCGCGTGCTCGGCCTCCGACAGCGCGGAGAACTCGCCGGTGCCGCACGCCACGAACACGCCGCCGGGACCGTGCTCCATGCCCTGCCGGATGTGCTCGGCCAGCACCTCCTCGGCGAGCCCGCCGTCGGCGTCGAAGGGGGTCACGGGGAAGAACAGCACACCGCTCAGATTCATTCGCTTTCCTTAAACTCGGTTTCCTTGAGCTCATGGCGCCAGCTCCGCTTGGGCTGCCAGCCGAGCAGGCGCTGTGCCTTGGTCGTCGAGAAAGCGGGGGAGGTGCCGGTGAGCCCGGCCGCGAACGGCTCGGTGCCGGGCACGACCTGGGGCAGCAGGTCGGCGAGCGGCTTCCTGGCCAGCGCGTCCGCGGCGCCGGCGAAGAACACCTCGCCGTTCGGCAGCTCGGGCAGCGCCTCGGCCAGCACGGCGATCAGCTCGGCGGCGTCGCGAGAGTCGATGTAGTTGAACAGCGAGACACCGCCCAGCTCGGGCCGGTCCAGCCGTTCCTTCACGGTGTGCCCCGACTGCGTGGGCGCGCCGGCCCACTCCTCGGGCGGGATGACGAAGCACGGCCGCACCGCGGCCATCTGCGTGGTCCCGGCGAGCGCGAACGCCTTCATGGTCTGCTCGGCGACGACCTTGGACAGGTTGTACGCGTTCCACGGGCGTACCGGGTGCTCTTCGTCGATCGGCAGGTAGGTGGGGGCCCAGCCGCCCGGGGCGCCGTACCCGATGACCGTCGGGCTGCTGGCTACCACCACGCCGCGCACGCCCAGCGCCACGGACGCCTCGCAGACGTTGAACGCGAGCTGCGTGTTGACCTTGTAGATCACGGATTCCGGGTAGCTGAACGGCGTCGCGATGGCGGCCAGGTGGATCACGGACTCGGGCCGGAACCTGGCGATCGCCTCGAACGCCTCGCCCGTGTCCGTGAGGTCGGCCGGTAGGACGGCCGCGGCCTCGGACGGCGTGCCGGGCGCCCGGTCCACGCCGATGACCTCGTGTCCGGCCGCCGCCAGCGTGCTGACCACGCTGCGGCCGAGACGTCCTGCGCTTCCGGTGACGAGGACTCTGCTCACCGTGGGGGGCTCCTTCAAGACTGCAAACAGTTGCACTAAACCTTTGTGTCACCGAGGCCGAGGCGTCAAGTGGTGATTTCGTAGCCCCGGCTGGAGCAGGGTTTTCCCGCTGCAATCGCTCGGCAAGCGCTTTCATGGTACTCAGGGATTCTGCAAGCGGTTGCGTTAGGGTGAGCGACTGTGACAGTGACGATTCGTGATGTGGCCCGGGCCTCCGGGGTGCATGTATCGACCGTGTCGCGGACGTTCTCCGCGCCGCACATGGTGAACGCGGCCACCCGCACCAGGGTGCTGACGGTGGCCGAGGAGCTGGGATACCGCCCCAACCGGGCGGCCAGGGCGCTCACGACCGGCCGCACCCACAACCTCGGCCTGATCGTGGCCGACATCGCCAACCCGTTCTTCCCTCCGTTGATCAAGGCGGCTCACGCGGCGGCCAGGCAGCGCGACTACCACCTGTTCGTGGCCGACACCGACGAGGAGCCGGCCGCCGAGGAGGAGCTGGTGCAGGCGTTCTCCAAACAGGTGGACGGCCTGGTGCTCTGCAGCCCCAGGGCGTCCAACAAGGTGCTCGAACGGCTGGCCGAGCGGGTGCCGTTCGTGGTGATCAACCGGCGGTTGCGCGGCGCCGCCACGGTGCTGATGGACGTCGGCAACGGCGCCAGGCTGGCCGTCGAGCACCTGGCCGGGCTCGGGCACCGCCGTGTGGCGCTGGTGTCGGGGCCGGCCGGCTCGTGGACGAGCTCGGAGATCCGTACGGCCGCCGAACAGGTGCTCGGCGTCGAGCTGGTCGTCATCGGCCCCAACGCGCCCACTGAGCGGGGCGGGTTCGCCGCCGCGGCTCAGGTGCGGGACTCCGGGGCCACCGGCGTGCTCGCCTACAACGACCTGGTGGCGATCGGGCTCATCGAGGGCCTCGGTGAGCTCGGGCTGGGCGTGCCGGAGGACGTCAGCGTGGTGGGGATCGACGACATCGTCTCTGGACGGCTGAACCGCCCCAAGCTCACCACGGTCGCCATGCCGACCGCCGCGGCGGGCAGGCTCGCGGTGGACCTCCTGATCCAGGAGGTCACGGCCACCACCTCGCTGGAGACACACCTGGTCATCAGGGACTCCACCGCGCCACCACGATAGCCCGCCTGCTGCAACCGGTTGTATTAAGCACGCATCGGATTCATCTGACTTCTTCAGCAGGCAGGCGCTCTAGCTGGGCAAACGCCGTAACGATATATCGGTAACGTCTATGTAACGCCTGCAAAGGGTTGACGTAACTTTCCTGCCAGCTATAGGAAAGCGCTATCCATTCAGATCTCGCCGGAAGGTCCGTGAATGACGAATGAGTTCCGTCATGGCTGACTCGGTGGCGGTGAAGACCCGTGAGACGGCCATCCAGCCCCCGCAAGGCGGACGCCGCACCTCGCTACGTGCCCGCCGCGAGGCCCGGGCCGCCTACCTGTTCCTGGCGCCCTGGTTCGTCGGCCTGCTCGTCATCACGATCGGCCCGATCGTCGCCTCGCTCTATCTGTCCTTCACCGACTACAGCCTCCTCAAGGAGGCCAAGTGGGTCGGGCTCGACAACTACGTCAAGATGTTCACCCAGGACGAGAGATTCCTCGCCTCGCTGAAGGTCACCACGGTCTACGTGGTCGTGTCGGTCCCGCTCCAGTTGGCCTTCGCTCTGGGGTTGGCCCTGGTGCTCGACCGGGGGCTGCGCGGGCTGTCGTTCTACCGCTCGATCTTCTACCTGCCCTCGCTGCTGGGTGGCAGCGTCGCGATCGCGATCCTCTGGCGCAAGGTCTTCGGCGCCGACGGTCTGGTCAACGCGGTGCTGTCGATCTTCGGGATCCAGGGTCCAGGCTGGGTCGGCGACCCGGACACCGCGCTCGGGACGCTGATACTCCTGCACGTGTGGACGTTCGGCGCCCCGATGATCATCTTCCTCGCCGGGTTGCGCCAGATCCCCGCCAGCTACTACGAGGCGGCGGCCGTGGACGGCGCCGGAACACTCCGACAGTTCCGCTCGATCACGCTGCCGCTGCTGACGCCGATCATCTTCTTCAACCTCGTGCTCGAGGTCATCAAGTCGTTCCAGTCGTTCACGCAGGCGTTCATCGTGAGCAACGGCAAGGGCGGCCCGGCCGACTCCACCCTCTTCTACACGCTTTACCTCTACCTGAAGGGGTTCAAGAGCTACGACATGGGCTACGCGGCGGCGATGGCGTGGGTCCTGCTGCTCATCATCGCCGCCCTGACCGGAGTGAACTTCCTCGCGTCTAAGTATTGGGTCTTCTATGGCGACACCAAGTAGGCCGGTCCCGGTGCTGTTCCGCCCCCTCAGGGGCGGGCCGGTGGTCAAGCACATCCTGCTGATCGGCTTCGGCCTGGTCATGCTCTATCCGCTGCTCTGGATGATCTCCAGCTCGCTCAAGCCGGAAGAGCTGATCTTCCGTGAGCCGGGACTGTGGCCCAGCCAGGTCACCCTCAAGAACTACAGCGAGGGCTGGAACGCGCTGAAGCACCCCTTCGGCTACTACCTGTGGAACTCCGCGGTGGTCACGGCGATCTCGGTGGTGGCCAACCTGGTGGCCTGCTCGCTGGCGGCCTACGCCTTCGCCCGGCTGAACTTCCCGCTGAAGAAGCTCTGGTTCGCCATCATGCTGGGCACGATCATGCTGCCGCACCACGTGGTGATCGTGCCGCAGTACATCATGTTCTCGAAGCTTGACCTGATCAACACCATCTGGCCACTGGTGATGCCTAAGGTGCTGGCGACAGACGCGTTCTTCGTCTTCCTTATGGTGCAGTTCATCCGTACGCTGCCCAGGGAGCTGGACGAAGCGGCCGAGATCGACGGGGCGGGGTATTGGCGCATCTTCATCAGAGTGGTCATGCCGCTCTGCCTGCCCGCGCTGGCCACCACCGCGATCTTCACGTTCATCTGGACGTGGAACGACTTCCTCAGCCAGCTCCTTTACCTCAACAACCCGGACAACTTCACTGTCCCGGTCGCGCTTCGCACCTTCCTGGACGCCAGCAGCGACTCGCAATGGGGACCCATGTTCGCCATGTCGATCATCGCGCTCGGTCCTATCTTCGGCTTTTTCCTGGCCGGTCAGAAATACCTGATCCGTGGTGTGGCCACCACGGGACTGAAGTAGTTCCTCCACCCCCCGACAAGAAGACCCATAGGAGGTAGAGCCGTGAGCTCTGGCAAGAAGATGTGGTCGGCGGCCCTGCTGGCCACTGCCGTGCTGGCGGTCACCGCGGCCTGCGGCAGCGGCAGCGGCGGCGAAAGCGCTGATGGCAAGATCAAGCTGCGCTTCTCCTATTGGGGCAGCGCGGCACGGCAGCAGATGACCGAAGCGGCGATCAAGAAGTTCGAGGAGAAGAACCCGAACATCGACGTCGAGGGCGAGTTCTCCGACTTCGCCGCCTACTACGAGTCGCTGTCCACCAAGGTCGCGGCCAACGACGCGCCCGACATCATCACCCTCGAGATCCGCGGCCTGCGCGAGTACGCCGACCGCGGCACGCTGGCCGACCTGGCCAGCAAGGTCAACACCGCCGACATCGACGCCAAGGTGCTGACCACCGGGGCCATCGACGGCAAGCAGTACGCCATCCCCACCGGTGTCAACGCCTTCTCCCTGGTCGTCAGCCCGGCCGAGGTGGAGGCCGCGGGGCAGAAGCTCCCGGACGACACCAAGTGGACCTGGGACGACTACGTCACCCTGGCCTCGAAGATCACCGAGAAGAGCGGCGGCAAGATCTACGGCACGCAGCAGAGCTTCAACCCGGCCTACCTGCAGATCTTCGCCGCGCAGAAGGGCGAGCCCTTCTACAACGGCAACAAGATCGGCGTCTCCCCCGAGACGATCAAGGCCTGGTGGGCCACCGCCCAGAACCTGATCAAGACCAAGGGCTCGCCTGACGCCGCCAAGACCGCCGAGATCGGCGCCCAGAGCGTGGACCAGTCGCTGCTGGCCACCGGCACCGGCGGGATGGGCATGTGGTGGAGCAACCAGCTCGGCGGCATCGCCAAGAAGTCGGGCAAGGACGTGGACCTGCTGCGGATGCCGAAGCTTCCTGGAGCCACCACCGGCGGCATGTTCCTGCAGCCGGCGATGTTCTACACCGCCTCGTCGAAGTCCGAGCACGCGGCCGAGGCCGCCAAGTTCATCGACTTCATGATCAACGACCCCGAGGTGGGCGGGATCATCCTCAGCGACCGCGGCCTGCCGGCCAGCTCGAAGGTGCTGGCGGCGGTCAAGGACAAGCTGCCTCCCACGGACAAGAAGACGCTGGACTTCCTCGACAAGGTCAAGGGTGAGCTGGCCGACCCGCCGGCCGCTCCGCCGAAGGGCGCCAGCGCCATGGAGGACATCCTCACGCGGTACTCGGAGGAGGTCCTGTTCGGCAGGATGACCCCCGACGTCGCCGCGCAGAAGTTCATCACCGAGGCCAACGCCTCGATCGCAGGTTAAAAGGAGAGAGATGAAGTACGCGTTCGTCGGGCTCGGGCACCGCGCGCAGATGTACGTCGACGCGCTGCTCGGGGAGTGGCGCGACGCCGGCACCATCGTCGCCCTGTGCGACACGAACCGGACCCGCATGGACTACTACGTCGAGCGGATCGGTGACGAGGTGCCGCGCTTCACGCCAGATGAGTTCGACAAAGTGCTCGAGCTCGCCGACGCGGTCATCGTCACCACCGTCGACGCCACCCACGCCCGGTACGTGTGCGCGGCGCTCGACGCGGGACGGGACGTCATCGTGGAGAAGCCGCTCACCGTCGACGCCGAGGGCTGCGCGGCCATCGCGGAGGCGGCCGAGCGCAGCACCGGCAAGCTGATCGTCACCTTCAACTACCGGTACTCACCGCGCAACTCGGCCGTGCGCCGCCTGCTGCAGGAGGGCGCGATCGGCCGGGTGACGTCCGTGCACTTCGAGTGGACGCTCGACACCATCCACGGCGCCGACTACTTCCGCCGCTGGCACCGCGAGCGGGTCAACTCGGGCGGGCTGCTCGTCCACAAGTCCACCCACCACTTCGACCTGGTCAACTGGTGGCTCGCCGCCGCCCCGCAGACCGTCTTCGCCCAGGCCGACCTGCGCTTCTACGGCTCGGAGAACGCCCGCGAGCGCGGCGTGACCGACCGTCCCACGCGCGGCCAGGGCGCCCCGGGCCTCGGTACGGACCCGTTCATCCTGGACATCTCCAAGGACCCCCGGCTCAAGCGGCTCTACCTGGACGCCGAGCACGAGGACGGCTACATCCGCGACCAGGACGTCTTCGGCGACGGGATCACCATCGACGACACCATGTCGGTGATGGTCCGCTACACCAACGGCGCCGTGCTCACCTACGCGCTCAACGCCTACGCCCCCTTCGAGGGCTACCGGGTGGCGTTCAACGGCACGGCCGGGCGGCTGGAGCTGGAGGTGGTCGAGCGGGCGTGGACCCCGCCGCACGCGGCCGTCGACCCGAGCGCCGCCTCCAAGCAGCACAAGGCCGACGCGTGGGAGAAGCTCACCCTGCACCGCCACTGGAGCGAGCCGGAGGAGGTCCCGATCGAGACCGGGGCCGGCGGGCACGGCGGCGGCGACCGCCTGCTGCTGAACGATGTCTTCCGCGGGCCCGGCGACGACCCGCTGAAGCGGCAGGCCGGCTACCGCGACGGGATCCGCAGCGTGCTGACGGGCCACTCGGCCAACGTCTCGGCCGCCACCGGCGAGCCCGTGCACCTCGTGGACGAAGGCACGCGTGTTCGCTGAGCTGGCCGGCATCACCGCCGCTCAGCTCGGGGTCTACCCGTCTCTGCCGGGGCCCGAGCTGCGCCAGGCCGCGCGTGCCGCCATAGGGGTGCTCGACCTGGCCGCCCAGGAGGTGCGGGTCGAGCGCTCCTGGACGGACGGCGACCTCGACGGGGAGGAGCTCTCCTGGTCGGTGGGGTTCGGGCCGCGTACCCACGCGTACCTGCTGCGCCCTCGGGACGCGGCCGGACCGCTGCCGGGGGTGGTGGCGCTGCACTGCCACGGCGGGATGAAGTGGTTCGGCAAGGAGAAGATCGCCGACGGTCCCTCCGGCCCTTCCCCCGAGATCCAGTGGGTCCGCGACCAGATCTACGGCGGCCGCGCGTACGCGAACGAGCTGGCCCGGCGCGGCTTCGCGGTGCTGGTCCCCGACGTGCTCACCTGGGGCAGCCGCCGCTTCCCCCTCGGCGTGGACGAGCCGGGCCCTTACGACGCGGCGGCCAAGGAGCACGAGCACGTGGTCGCCAAGCACTGCGCCGCGCTCGGCACGTCCTTCGCGGGCGTGGCGGCGGGCGAGGACCTGGCAGCGGCGGCCTACCTCCGGTCGAGGCCCGACGTGGGCCCCGTCGGGTGCGTCGGGCTCTCGGGAGGCGGCCTGCGGGCCGCGCTCCTGGGCGCGTTCGACCCGGACATGCGGGCCGTGGTCGTCGCCGCGATGGTCTCGTCCTTCCGCGACATGCTCGACGGGTACGTCGAGAAGCACACGTGGATGCTCTGGCCGTCGGGGCTGCCGCGCCTCGGCGACTGGCCCGACCTGGTGGCCGCCCGCGCGCCCGAGCCGCTCATGGTGCAGTACGCCCTGCGCGACCACCTGTTCCCCGAGCCGGGCATGCGCCGGGCGAGCGCCATGATCGGGGAGCGGTACCGGGAGGCTCCCGACGCCTACGAGGCGGTGTGGGCAGACGTGCCGCACAGCTTCGGCGTGCCCATGCAGGAGCGGGCCTTCGACTGGCTGGCCCGTCAACTGAAGGACTAGGAGAGACGGCCGCCGCCCGGTCCTGCCCCGGGCGGCGGCGCTTTTAGAAGGTCAGTTACCCGACTTCCACGTGGCGATCAGTTTGTCGTAGTCGAGCGTCTCGGGCTTGCCGCGCTCGTCGGCCAGCTTCGGCGCGGGCGCGCCCGGCTGGTCGAACCAGTACTGGGCGGGGCGCTCGGGGTTCAGCTTCGGCGCGCAGTTGCCGCCGTAACCGCGCCGCTCCAGCCGGGCCAGGATCTCGTCCTGCTGCTTGGCCAGGTTGTCCATGGACTGCTGGGCCGTCGTCTCGCCGGTCACCGCGGTGGCCACGTTCTGCCACCAGAGCTGGGCGAGCTTGGGATAGTCGGGCACGTTGGTCCCGGTCGGGGTCCACTGCTTGCGGGCCGGCGAGGCGTAGAACTCGATGAGCCCGCCGTACTTCTTGGAGTTGTCCGAGAAGTAGTCGCTCCTGATGTCGGAGTCGCGGATGAACGTCAGGCCCTTGATCGACTTCTTCAGCGACACCGACTTCGAGGTGACGAACTGCGCGTACAGCCAGGCCGCCGCCCTGCGGTCCTGCGGCGTGTTCCGCAGCAGCGTCCACGAGCCGGCGTCCTGGTAGCCGAGCTTGTTGCCCTGCTTCCAGTACGCGCCGTGCGGGCTCGGTGCGATGCGCCACTTGGGCGTGCCGTCGCTGTTGACGACCGGCAGCCCCGGCTTGGTCATGTCGGCCGTGAACGAGGTGTACCAGAAGATCTGCTGGGCGATGTTGCCCTGTGCCGGCACCGGGCCCGCCTCGCTGAAGTTCATGCCCGCGGCCTCCCTCGGGGCGTACTTCTTGAGCCAGTCCACGTACTTCTGGAGCGCGTAGACCGACGCGGGGCCGTTGACGTCGCCGCCGCGGGTGACCGACGAGCCGACCGGGCGGCAGTTCTCGACCCTGATGCCCCATTCGTCCACCGGCAGGCCGTTGGGGATGCCGGGGTCGCCGTTGCCCGCCATGGACAGCCAGGCGTCGGTGAAGCGCCAGCCCAGCGACGGGTCCTTCCTGCCGTAGTCCATGTGGCCGTAGACCTTCTTGCCGTCCATGGTCCCGTTGCCGTTGACCTTGTTGGTGAAGAAGTCGGCGATGTCCTCGTACGCCGCCCAGTTGACCGGGACGCCCAGGTCGTACCCGTACGCGTCCTTGAACTGCTTCTTGATCTTCGGATCGGTGAACCAGTCGTAGCGGAACCAGTACAGGTTCGCGAACTGCTGGTCGGGGAGCTGGTAGATCTTCTTGTCGGGCCCGGTGGTGAAGCTGATGCCGATGAAGTCGTCCAGGTCGAGCGTGGGGGAGGTGACGTTCTTGCCCTCGCCCGCCATGTAGTCGGACAGCGGGAAGACGTAGTTGCCGCGGGAGTGGGTGCCGATGAGGTCGGAGTCGTTGACGTACGCGTCGTAGATGTTCTGGTTGCCCTGGATCTGGGTCTGGAGCTTCTCGATGACGTCACCCTCCTGGATCAGATCATGCTTGATCTTGATCCCGGTGATCTCGGTGAACGCCTTGGCCAGCGTCTGGGACTCGTACTCGTGGGTGGTGATCGTCTCGGAGACCACGTTGATCTGCATGCCCCGGTAGGGCGCCGCGGCCTTGATGAACCAGTCCATCTCCGCCAACTGCTGGTCCTTGGACAGGGTGCTCGGCGTGAACTCCTCCGTCACCCACCGCTGCGCCGCGGCCTTGCCGTCGGACTCCTTGAAATCGCTCGTGGGCTTCTTCTCGCCCTGCGTGCAGCCGGCCACTATCAGGACGAGCGCGGCCAGACCTACCGCCGCGGACCTGCCTGCCCGATGCCTCATCGGTTGGCTCCTTATCTGTTAGCCCCATATCCCGATCACGACCGCCACCAGCAGCGCGCAGCCGAGCGCGAGCCACATGGACAGGTCGGTGACAGCTATCCAGCCCGCCAGCACGACGGCGGCGCTGATCAGGCCGATGTAGAGCCGGTCGCCGCGATCGGTCTCGATGCGCAGGAAACCCCGCCTGGCCACGGGAGGGGAGACGCGTGCCCAGACCGCCATCACGACCAGCAGCAGGGCCACTCCGGCGAAGACGAGGGCCGTGGGGACGGTCCAGACCATCCACTCGAGCATCCCTAGACCCTCCCCATGGTGAAGCCCTTGGCGATGTAGTTGCGGACGAAC
Source organism: Nonomuraea helvata (assembly GCF_039535785.1). Taxonomy (NCBI): domain Bacteria; kingdom Bacillati; phylum Actinomycetota; class Actinomycetes; order Streptosporangiales; family Streptosporangiaceae; genus Nonomuraea; species Nonomuraea helvata. The sequence continues at coordinate 3,114,122 of NZ_BAAAXV010000001.1, read as the reverse complement.
CAGATGACGATCGCGCCCGGGACGATGGTGAGCACTCCCGCTGTGGCCAGCAGGCCCCAGTCCACCCCGGCCGCGCTCACCGTCCTGGTCATGGTGGCGGCGATCGGCTTGGCGTTCACCGAGGTGATGGTCCTGGCGATCAACAGCTCGACCCAGCTGAACATGAAGCAGAAGAAGAGCGTGACGCCGATCGCGGAGCGGATCATCGGCAGGAATATGCGGATGAAGAAACGCGGCAGCGAATAGCCGTCGATCGCGGCCGTCTCGTCGATTTCCCGGGGGATTCCCGACATGAATCCCTCGAGTATCCACACGGCCAGCGGGACGTTGAAGAGCATGTGCGCTATGGCGACGCCGAGGTGCGTGTCGAAGAGCCCGACGCTCTGGTAAATCTGGAAGAACGGCAGCAGGAACACCGCCGGCGGCGCCATGCGGTTGGTCAGCAGCCAGAAGAACAGGTGCTTGTCCCCGGCGAAACGGAACCGCGAGAACGCGTACGCCGCCGGCAGCGCCACGACGAGCGACATCACGGCGTTCATCGAGGTGTAGACGATGGAGTTCAGATAGCTCGAATACCAGGAGGAGTCGGAGAAGAAAGTCGCGTAGTTGTCGAACGTCACGCGCTGCGGAATGAGGGAGAAGCTGCCGAGGATGTCCTCGTTCGGCCGGATCGACATGAGGAACATCCACAGCACCGGCAGCATCAGCGTCGCCACGTACAGCCAGAAGACCGTCCGGGCCCAGGGCAGCCGCCGCCCCGCGCCCCTGCTCAAAGCGGCCATCAGGTCACCTCCCCGACCTGGTCAGCACGGTGAAGAAGACGTAGCAGAGGATCTGCACGATCAGGAAGTAGAGCAGCGAGAACGCGCCCGCCGGGCCCAGGTCGAACTGCCCGACAGCGATCTTCGACAGCAGGATGCTGAGGAACGACGTCGCGTTCCCCGGCCCGCCGCCCGTCACCACGAACGGCTCGGTGTAGATCATGAAGCTGTCCATGAACCTGAGCAGGATCGCGATCGTCAGCACCCCGCGCAGCCTGGGCAGCTGGATGTGGCGGAACGTGGCCCACGCGGAGGCGCCGTCGATCTGCGCGGCCCGGAAGTACGGCTCGGGGATCGAGCGCAGCCCCGCGTACGCCAGCAGGACCACCAGCGGCGTCCAGTGCCAGACGTCCATGAGCAGCACCGTGACCCAGGCGTCCGTGGAGTCCAGCGTGTAGTTGAAGTTGACGCCCAGGACGTTGTTGATCGCCCAGCCGCCCAGGCCGATGTCGCCGCGGGCGAAGATCTGCCAGATCGTGCCCACCACGTTCCACGGGATGAGCAGCGGCAGCGCCACCAGCACCAGCGCCACCGACACCCACACGCCGCGGCGCGGCATGCACACCGCGATCGCCACCCCCAGGGGGATCTCCAGCAGCAGCACCTGGGCCGAGAAGAGCAGGGTGCGCACGAACGCCGAGCGCACCTCGGGGTCGCGCGAGATCGACCGGAACCACTCCAGGCCGACGAAGATGCGGTCGCTCGGGCTGAAGACGTCCTGGACGGAGAAGTTGACCACGGTCATGAGCGGGATCACGGCGGTGAACGCCACCGACACGACCACCGGCAGCACCAGCAGCCAGGCCCGGTTGCTCTTGCGCTTGAGGTCCGCCCGCGGCTCCTCCTGGACCTCGGTCACGTGGTGCCCCTTCCGTTCAGCGGCGCGAGCGAGCCGCACCTGACCTGGTCGCGGAACAGGAACGTGCGATCCGCGGGGAAGTGCAGGAACTCCGTCGACTCCGGCGTGTACGGCGAACCCGCCTCGGTCTTGGCGGTCACGGTGTGCTCGCCGACCAGGGTGTGCACCAGGTCGTAGGCCCCCATGCGGTCGATCCCGGTCACTCTGGCCGCCACGCCCGGCGACCGGCGGTCACCGTTGATCAGCACGAACTCGGGGCGCACGCCGATCCGGACCGGCCCGGGCGGCAGGTCGCCCTCGGCCAGGCCCACGTCCGACTCGCCGACGCGCACGACGCCGTCGGCGATCTCGGCGGGCAGCATGTTCATACCGGGGGAGCCGATGAAGTGCCCCACGAACTCGTGCGCCGGCGACAGGAACAGCTCGGCCGGCTCGCCCGCCTGCACGATGGCCCCGTCGTTGACCACCACGACCTCGTCGGCGAACGTCAGCGCCTCGGTCTGGTCGTGCGTGACGTAGATCAGCGTGTGGCCCGTGTCGCGGTGGATCTCCTTGAGCTTGCTCCGCAGCGTCCACTTCAGCGCCGGGTCGACCACGGTGAGCGGCTCGTCCAGCAGCACCGCCGCCACCTGGGAGCGCACCAGGCCGCGGCCCAGGCTGACGATCTGCTGGCGGCCCGGGTCCAGGCGGCGTGACCTGCGGCGGAGCACGTCCTCCAGACCCAGGAGCCGGGCGACCTGGCGGACGCGCTCGTCGACGTCCTTCGCCGGATATTTCCGGTTACGGAGGGGGAAGGCCAGATTGTCGTATACCGACATCTCCTCGTACAGGACCGGGAACTGGAAGACCTGCGCGATGTTGCGGCCCGCGGTGGGCACGTCGGTGACGTCGCGGTCGTCGAAGAAGATCCGGCCCACCGTGGGGGTGATCAGGCCGGAGATGATGTTCAGGAGTGTGGTCTTGCCGCAGCCGCTCGGGCCCAGCAGCGCGTACGCCCTGGAGCTCTGCCAGGTCCAGGTCATCGGTTTGAGCGCCCACGTCCGGCCCCCGTCGTAGCTGTGGCCCACGCCTTCCAGCCGGATGTCAGCCATGCAGGTCGACCTCCGCGGCGCTGGTGGCGAGCAGGCGGCCGCCGTCCTCGTCGAAGACCAGGACGTGTGCCGGGTTCACGTACGTGACCGTGCTCTCTCCCGGGGTGAAGAGCTGGGCGCCCGGCAGGTGGGCGACCAGGTGGACCTGCCCTTGCAGGAGCAGGTGCAGGAACGTCGCGCTGCCCGTCACCTCGGCCAGCCTGATCTCGGCGGGCAGCTCCAGCGCGCCGGGGCCGCCCCGTTCGAGGCTCACCTGGTGGGGGCGTACGCCGAGCACGACGTTGCGCCCGGACGCGTGCGCGTGGGGTGCGGGGAAGGAGGTGCCGAGGCAGTCGATCCTGCCGTCGCGTACGACGCCGGGCAGCAGGTTGAGCGGCGGGTCGCTGAGCGTCGCCGCGACGGCCAGCGTGGGCGGGTGGGCGTACATCTCGGCCACGTCGCCGACGTGCTGGACCCGGCCCTCGCCCAGGACCACGGTCGGCGCGGCGAACGTGAGCGCCTCGTTCGGGTCGGCGGTGGAGTAGAGGACGACGCCGGGGGAGCTCGCGAACATGCTCTTCAGGTCGGCGCGTAACTGCTCGCGGAGCTTGAAGTCGAGGTTGGCGAGGGGCTCGTCGAGCAGCAGCACGTCCACGGGACGGGCCAGCGCCCGGGCGATGGCGGTGCGCTGCTGCTGGCCGCCTGACAGCTCGGCGGGCCTGCGGTCGAGGAACGCCGCGATGCCCATGAGCTCGGCCACCTCGCGCACCCGCCGGTCGATCCCGTCACGGCGGAACCTCGGGTCGAGGCGGAGGGGAGAGGCGATGTTCTCGTAGACGGTCAGTGATGGGTAATTGATGAATTGCTGGTAGACGAAGGCGACCGAGCGTTTTCGCACCGAAATGGCGGTGACGTCTTTTCCGTCGACCAGGACGCGGCCCGAATCCGGGGGTAACAATCCGGCGACGACGCGCATCAATGTCGTCTTTCCGGCGGTCATCGGGCCGATCAGAGTGGTCATTCCATTGGATAATTCCAGGCGAACGTCGTCAAGCCAGGTCTCCCCGCGCCGCCGTACGAAGACGCCATCGAGAATCAGCGTCACTGTGCCGGTCCTCTCTGCTCGCCTCCATCTAACATGATCTGCAACTGTGTGCAAAGAGGGTATGTGGGGTAGAAGTGAACAATGTGACGGCTGGGTTAATGACAACTTTTGTTAGTTTGTGAAGACCTTCGCCACCAGCTCGTGCAGCTGCTTCCGCTCGTCCGCCGTCAGCGGCGCCAGCGTCTCCCGCTCCACGCGCTCGATCACGGCCAGTGCGCGGTCCAGTGCGTCGCGCCCCGCGGGCGTCAGCGAGATCCGGTAGCGCCGCCGGTCGGCCGGGTCGCGGTCACGCTCGGCCAGCCCCTCGTCCATCAGGTCGTCCATCAGGCGCACCATGTCGCTCGGGTCGAGCCCGAGCCGGCCGCCCAGCTCGCGCTGGGCGGCGGCCCCGAAGTCGGCCAGCGTGGCCAGCACGGCGAACTCCCACAGGCTGAGCCCGGTCTCGTCCGCCAGCCGGGCCCCGATGGCGCGGCGGCTGCCGACTCCGACCTTGTGCAGCACGAAGGTGGTGGTGGCGAGGAGGGTGGGTGGCAGGTCCATGCCTGGTAAGTGTAGGTTGACACCAATCATTGGTAGTCACCCACTAATTCTCGAGGAGAATCCCGATGGACGCCCTCTACCCCCGCCTGCTGGTGCGCGACTTCCCCGCCTGTTCCGCGTTCTACCAGGCCGTGCTCCGTGAACTGCTCGGCGTAGAGCCGGTGCGGGTCCTGCCCGGCTACGCCAGCTGGGACATCGAGGGGCAGACCGGGCTGGCCCTGTTCGCCCGGGACAGGATCGCCGAGGCCGTCGGCACTGCGGACCTGCCCCAGGCCGCTCAGGTCACGGCAATGCTGGTCATGAAGGTGGACGACGTGGACAAGGCGGCCGACTGCCTCGCCCGTCACGGCGCCACGGTCGCCGCCCCGCCCCAGGACCGTCCGGACTGGGCGCCGACCCTGCGCACCGCGCACCTCCGTGACCCGGAGGGCAACCTCATCGAGGTGCAGTCATACTGAGCTCAGCACGGTCGGGCAGCTCGGTCGAGGTCGGCACCGGCACACCGGGGCAGGTGGCGGTGACCCGTCCGGTCTCGAAGTAGCCGACCACCTTCGCCAGGCAGCCCGGCACCCTGAGGGCGGAGCCGTGCACGTCGTCGTCGACGGTCACCACGTGCCCGCCGACGGCCTTCCTCGTCTCCAGTGTCCACTCGTACGGTGACGGGCTCTCGTGCAGGTGCCCCGACAGCACCAGCGAGCCGCCGGACCGCAGACGCGTGGTCTGCACGGGCAGCGGCCATCCGGCGCACGCGGGGAAGAACGCGGTGGCCTCGCCGGTCACCGGGTAGCGCGCGAGGCGCTCGCGGTAGGCGTTCCAGGCCGAGTCGAACGTACGCGCGCCCTGGTCCTCGTTGCAGAAGAACGCGCCATTGGCCGTCTGGTTGTGCCGCTCGGGCACGCCGGCGGGCGTGGGCGGCGGCCGGTCACCGAAGAGCCTCTTGATCGTCGGAGGCGCGGTGGGGCCGGTGGCGCCCACCAGCTCCTTCAGCACCTGGGCGACCTCCGGCCAGCCAGGGCTCGGCTGGCCCGCCGCCTCCGCGATCATCCGGCCGGTCACCGTGAGGTCGATGTCCGTGAAGGTCACGGGCTTGGCGTCGTACGCCTTGCGCAGCTCGGTCAGCGCCGACACCACCTGGGCCTTCGTCGTGCCGAACCCGTACACGTCGTCCCGGTCGGCGATCCACTTGGCCATCCGCTGGAAGTCGCGGTCGGTCGCCATCGCGCGGACCTCCGTGAAGACGTCCATCTTGGGCACGGGCAGCGCCACGCTGTCCAGCCACATGCGGTGCACCTTGGTGGGGAACAGGCTGCGCAGGACCGTGCCGAGCCAGGTCCCCCACGAGACGCCGAGGAAGCTGATCTTCGATTCACCGAGCGCGGCGCGGACGCGGTCTATGTCGCGGGCCACGTTGGCGGTCGTGAGCTGGCCGATGAAGCCGGGGTCCGACTGGCCGCAGGCCTGGTTGTCCTTGACCACCTGGTCGTAGACCTTCCTGGCCAGCTCCTCGCTGACGGGCCCCGCCGGCTCCGGCCCCTGCTTGCCGCCGGCGCACCTGACCTTCGTGCTGTAACCGACTCCGCGGGGGTCGAAGCCGATCAGGTCGTAGCGGGCGTTCAGCTTCGCTTCGGTCATGGTGAGCTCGATCGGCATCAGGTAGCCGCTGCCGCCCGGGCCTCCCGGGTTGACCGCCAGGCTGCCCAGGCGGTGTTCCTGGTCGGCGGCCTTGAGCCTGGTCAGGGCGATGGTGATCTGCTTTCCACCGGGGTCGGCGTAGTTCTGGGGGACGGTGAGCGTGCCGCACTCCGTCCTGCCGAACAGCTTCCTGAACTCGGGGAGCCGCTGGTCGTCGAGGCCCATCCAGTGCAGCACGTCGTCGGAGTAGGCCGGGCATTCCTGCCAGGCGATGGCGGGCCGCTCGGCGGCCGCGGATGCGAGTGTGGCCGCGGGTGCGGGCGCGGCCAGCAGGCCGAGCGTGAGCAGAGTCCGTAAGATCATGCCCCTCAGGCTCGCTCCGGCCCGGTCCGGTCACATCACCCGATCGGGGGAGCCGCCGGCTCTCCTTCAGGGGAGGATGGAGTCCACATACCCGCCGTCGACCCGCACCGCGGCGCCCGTGGTCGCGGAGGCGAAGGGCGAGCTGAGGTAGACGACCATGTTCGCGATCTCCTCGGGCTCGATCAGGCGCTGCAACAGCGACTGCGAACGGTGCTGGATCATGAACGCCCGCTGCGCCTCCTCCCACGGCAGGTCCTTGCCCATGAGGTCGTACACGAACTTCTCCACGCCCCCGGTGTGCGTCGGCCCCGCGATCACAGAGTTGACCGTCACCCCGCTGCCCGCCGCCTCCTTGGCGAACCCCCTGGACACGGCCAGCAGCGCGGTCTTCGTCATGCCGTAATGGATCATCTCGATGGGGATGGCCACGGCGGAGTCGCTGGCGATGTACTGGATCCGGCCCCAGTCGCGCTCGATCATGCCGGGCAGGTAGGCACGCGTGAGCCGGACCGCGGCCAGCACGTTGACCTCGAAGTAGCGCCGCCACTCGTCGTCGGTGATCTCGAGCGCGGGCGTGGCGCCGAAGATGCCCAGGTTGTTGACGAGGATGTCCACCTGGGGCAGCGCGCGCAGCACCGCCGCGCAGCCCTCTTCCGTGGTCACGTCGCCGGGCGCCGGGATCAGGTCGCCGACCTCTATCTGCTCGACGGCCATCGCGACGGAGCTCTCGCTGCGGCCGTTGATCCCGACGTGGGCCCCCGCGAGCGCCAGCCCTTCGGCGATGGCCGCCCCGATGCCCTGAGTCGACCCGGTGACCAGCGCGGTCCTGCCGCTGAGATCGATACGCACGATGTCTACGCCTCCCGTCTACCCCCTGCCCGCCATTCTCCGTGGTCGGTGCGCGGAGGCTCGCGTCGGGGGTGGCGCTCGGCCCGCGTGTCTCGTGGACCCGCGGACTCCTGCGTAGGCTGGTGGTGGCGTGGAAGGGGCGTGGGTGCACCGGATCATCCTGTGGCTGGTCGTGGCGGCCGCCTTCATGGCGAGCCTGGTCGTGCCCGACAGTCCCGAGGTCCAGGCGTGCCAGTCGCGTGACACCCGCGTCGTCGCCCCGTACGCCGTCACCGGCTACTGGGTCATGCCCCGGGCCGATCCATGCGTGACGCGGCGCATGGTCGAGGCGATCCACGCGATCGGCGGCGACACGCTGATCACGTTCGGCCCGAGGTTCAGCGCCGGCGAGGACCCCGAGTTCGCCGACTGCCTCGTGGACGGGCGGCCGTGCGCCGAGGTCCCCGGCGTCCGCCGGGTCTACACCTACGTGACCAGCGAGGAGTTCGGGAAAGGGCTGCTGCGGTGCCCGGGGCTGGACCGGCGGATCGAGAGCCGGGGCCGGATCTTCTACCGGGTCTCGCTGGCCGCGTCCTGCCAGGACCCCGTACAGGATCTCGTGCTCGTCTCCACGGACGGCGACGGGCTCGGCAACCTGATGGCCGAGGCGGCCGCGTACGGGATGACGGTCTTCCCGGGGCTGCCCGCCGCGCCGCAGCTCGCGGGCAAGCCGTGGGAGCCCGACTCCGCGCACACCGCCGCGCTGACCGCCTTCACCACGCGGGTGCTCGCCGACTACCGGGAGCGGTTCGGGAGGTCTTCCGCGTTCGGCGGGGTCTACCAGTCGTTCGAGCTGGCCATGCGGACGCGGGCGGCCCAGGATCCGATCATCGCGCTGTACGCGGCCCAGCACGCGGCCGTCGCCGCCGCCTTGCCCAGGAAGAAGATCCTGGTCAGCCCGTACATCGACGCCCGGAGGGGGCGCGGGTTCCCGCCCGGGCAGGTGGCGGCGGGGTTCGCGGCCATCGCCGCGACCCGGGCGGGAGCGCCCATGGCCGTCGCCGTGCAGGACGGGCGTGGGACGGGCAAGGTGCCCGTCTACGGGGTCAACGAGGCGGAGGCCAAGGTGGCGCCGCGCCTCATGCCGGTCGTCGGGGACGTGAGCAACACGCAGGCGTACTACGGGGCCACCCGCGACTACATCGAGGCGGCGGCGCGGCGGGTGCCGCCCGGGGTGGAGCTGTGGGTGAACGTCGAGGGGTTCGAGCCGACGCCGGTGGACGGGGAGTGCGGGAGGGTCGAGCCGCTGCCGTTGCGCGGGCGGACCACGAAGAGCCGGATCGACCAGCAGGTGATGGCGGCCGGGACATTCGCCGGAAAAATCATCTCTTACGGCTGGGATCCCTTCTTCACCTGCCAGGCCCGCTACGACACGCCCTCGCTGGCCGACGACATCGTGAACGGGTGGCAGCAGCCGATCATCGTCGGCGCTTCTCGCAAGGAGATGAACGGGCGGCCCGGCATCCTCGTCGAGGGCTACAACCTGCGCGGCGGCACGCTCCGCTTCGACCCGCAGGGGGTGGTGGTCAAGCAGGAGCGGTACGGGAAGGGGCGGCTGGAGTCGGCGTGGGCCCCGTACGTCCCCTCGGGCCCCTGGACCTCGATCACGGCCACGAACGACGCCGGCCGGTCCAGCTCCACCGGCTACGTGATCCGTTAGCTCAGCGCCGACACGAGGATGTCGGCGAGCTGGGCGGCCTGGCTGCCGTCCTCGTCCAGGTCGGGATCGAAGATCGTCACCTCCAGCCCGGCGGCCCCCGGCAGGCTTACCAGCCCGCCGAGCAGCTCCGCGAATTGCGCGGCGCCGAGCCCGCCCGGCGTGGGGGAGTCGACAGCGGACACGACGGACGGGTCGAGCACGTCGGCGTCCACGTGGATCCAGAACCCGTCGAGCTCGTCACGGACGAGCACCTTCCGCGCGTCGTCGAGGGAGATGTCGCTGCCGGGGACGTAGGCGATGCCGGCGTCGGCGAAGTCGCCAAGATCCTCCTCGTCCCGCACGCCCAGAACGATCACGTCCTCGTCCCTGACGTACGGCCGCAGCCCGTCGATGTCCGCCAGGTAGTCGTCACCGCGCCCGGTGGCCAGGGCCAGGTCCTCCCCGGCCGCCGCCCCGACATGGGGGGAGTTGCCGAGGTGCCGGAAGTCGGAGTGCGCGTCCAGGTACGCCACCCCGTACCGGCCGCTCCTGCGCAGGGCGAGCGCGGGCCCGAGCAGGATCGAGCAGTCGCCGCCGAGCAGGACGGGGAAGCCGCCCTCCCCTCTGATCGCGCTCACCCGGTCGGCCAGCCTGCGGGCGTAGGCGGCGATGGCGGGCCCGTTGCGCACCCCGCTTCCCGGCGTCCACGTGGCCACGTAACGGGGCGGGACGAGCGCGCCCGCGTCGGCCGCGCCGAGCCGCTGGACGAGGCCGGCGTTCCGCAGCGCCCACGGTGCTTTGTAACAGCCGGGGACGGTGTCGGGGGCGGGTGGGCGCAGGCCGAGATTGGAGGGTGCGTCGAGGATGACCAGATCTCTGTCAGGGGTTATTGTGTTCATAGTCGTGACGGTAACAGGGGGGTGGCGGATGCGCCAGTTCGTCGAGACGGGGCTCGTGGCGCTCGATCTCGCCAACACGTGGGACGAGTACCTGGCGGAGCCCGAGCGCCTGCCGGACGTGGCGGCCTTGCGCCAGTTCTGCCACGAGCTGGGGGAGGGCGCCGGCCCCGGTGATGACGAGCTAGGGGAGGGCGCCGGCCCCGGCGATGACGACCTGCGGGCGGTGCGTGCCATGCGGGAACGGTTGCGCGCCGTGCTGGCCTGCGAGCCGCCCGACCGGACCCGCGCTCTGGCGCGATGGGCCGGCGAGCTGCCGATACGGGTCGTCGTGGAAGGGGTGGGCGGCATGCCGCGGCAACGGCTCGCCGCGCCTGAAGGGGTCACCCTGGCCGAACGGCTCGCCGTGCGATCCGTCGTCGAGCTGCTGGACATCGCCGCCTCAGGCGACTGGGAACGGCTGCGGCTCTGCGCGGCCGGCCCGTGCAAGGACGCGTTCGTGGATCGCAGCCGTCCGGGCCGGCGCCAGTTCTGCTCGACCCGCTGCGCCAACCGCGCCCACGCCGCCGCCTCCCGAGCCCGCCACCGCTGACGCTTCCGGACGGCGCTTGCCGTGCCACGGCGGTGAAACCACCGGCCCCCGGGAATTGTCGGTCGCGGCCGATAGCTTCCGATCATCCCCCCGATGATGGAGGTTGGTCGATGTACCGACAGGGCGACATCCTGATCATGCCCGTGCCGGAGGAGTCCGCGCCGCGCACGCTGCGGCCCGAGCCGCGTGACGCTCGCGGGCGGCTGATCCTGGCCCATGGCGAGGCCACCGGCCACTGCCACGCGATCCCCGGCCCCGGCACGCTCTCCGGTGGCTTCCTGCACCTGCCCGAAGGCGGGCGGCTCGTGCACGAGGAGCACGCCGCGATCTCGCTGCCGAAGGGCTGGTACCGCGTGATCCGGCAGCGCGAGTACGTGCCGGGCTCCCACCGGGTGGTGGCTGACTGATGGCGACCCTGACGTGGGAGCGGGTGGCCATGGCCACCGGGCCGGGCGAGGACCCGGAGGCCGCCGTCCGGCAGGCGTACCGCGAGACGGGGCTGGCCGAGCCCGACAATGTCCTCGTGCTGCCCTCGCCGGCGGCCGGAGCCGTCGCGGCGGCCTGGCTGACGGGCGGCGACACAGTGCGGCGGGCACTGGAGGAGGCGGGCCTCGGAGCCTCGCCGGAGCCGGATGACCAGGGCGCGGCTGCCTCGCAGGAGTCGCGTGACCAGGGCGCGGCCGCGTTGCGCCGGTCGGTGGGCGCGGCGCTCAGGTCGTGGGAGGCGCTCGGGGATCCCGGGCGGTCGGTGCGAGACGCGGTCCGCACGGTGCCGTGGGAGCGGGCCAGGTCGGCGGCCTATGCCGAGCTCGGCCCCGTCGGCTGGGCGGCGCTGTGGGACGAGACCGGCGGGCGGCTCTGGCCGCAGGTCAACCGGCTGGTCAACGACATCCGCCGGGAGATCGCCGAGCTCGGCGGCGAGGAGCTGCGGCAGGCGACTCTCGACGCGGTGCTGGGGCAGCACGACGCCCCCTGGCTGTCGGCGTTCGAGGGGCTCGACGGGCTCAAGCGGACGGCCGAGCGCGCGGGCTGGTGGTGGCCGTTCGAGCGGCTGGCGATCATCACCGAGCGGCCCGTCGAGCTGCACCTCGATGACCTGGGGCGGCTGCACCGGGCCGACGGCCCGGCCATGTCCTACTCCGACGGCTTCACCCTGCACGCCTGGCACGGCATGCCCGTCCCCGCCGATTTCGGGGCCGCGATGAGCGACCTCACCGTCGAGCGGATCCGCGAAGAGGCGAACGCGGAGCTGCGCCGGGCCATGCTGGAGCACTTCGGCCTCGACCGCTACCTGGCCGAGTCGGGGGCCAAGCCGGTGCACTCCGACGAGACGGGTGTCCTGTGGCGGGTCGAGCTGCCTGACGACGAGCCGCTGGCCATGGTGGAGGTCGTCAACTCCACGCCCGAGCCCGACGGCACCAGCCGGACCTACTTCCTGCGGGTGCCGCCGTGGGTGCGGCGGGCGCGGGAGGGGGTCGCGTGGACGTTCGGAGTCGCCGAAGAGGACTACCGCCCCGAGCGCGAGACGTGAGCTGAGGGCCAGGCCGCGGGGATGCGTTCCAGGATGCCGCCGGCGAAGACGTCGTAGAGACCGAGCGGTTCGAGGTGGACATAGCCGATGTGGCAGTCGCAGGCCGTGGCGGGGCAGCTGCGGGGGCGCAGCGCCGCCCGGTAGGAGCCGTCGTACAGGTTGCCCAGCACCTCCGGGACGAAGTGGCAGCGGCGCACCGTGCCGTCGCCGTTCACCGAGATCACGCTGTCGCCCGTGCGGCACGGCGCCCCGGCGCTCCGGTGCGGGAGGCGGCTGACGTGGAAGAGCGGGTCGATCGCCGACCATTCGGCCGCCTCATCGTCGGTGTAGAGGCGCCCCTCCTCGGCGTTGACCCATAGGTACGTCTCCGCGGGCAGATCCGACCTCAGCCGCCGCGCGTCCGGCAGGTGCGCGGGATCGCCGACGATGCCGACGCTGTGGCGCACCGGCAGTGAGCGGATCTTGCCGAGGAAGCGGTCGTAGGCGACCTGCGTCGGGTGGTACGTCACCCACAGCGCGGCCCGGTCCGACGCTTCGGCGAGCCAGTCGGTGCGGCAGCTCAGGTTCGTCTGGATGGCGACCTTGGTGACGTTGGGCAGCCAGGAGAGCTCCACGAGGGCCTGGCGGTACCACGACCTGACCAGGCCCTCACCCCACGGCGTGAACAGGATCGACACCTCGAACGGCTGCTCGCCCACCCAGCCCGCGAACCGCGACAGCGCCTCCCGGTCCGCCCGCAGCTGCTCGGGGGTGTCGCGCCGCTTGGCGAACGGGCAGTACGCGCAGTCGTAGTCGCAGCTCGCCAGGGGCCCGCGATAGAGGATGGTCAGCATGCCGCGTACTCCTCCATGAGCCGTTTGACCTCCGGTGAGAACAGCGCGGGCCCGATCGCGTCGGAATAGGCCAGCCCCTCCGCCGTGAGCCGGATCGTCGCCGGGTCCGCCAGCAGCCAGTCACCGAACTCGTCCAGGGCGAAGTCGGCCAACACGTCGGTGCCGAACAGGTCCGCGTAGAGCCGCCGCGAGAGCCCTTCCCCCTGGAGCAGCGACTGGATGAGGTGCCGCCGCTTGCGCTCCTCGAGCGACAGCGGGAAGCCCACGTTGGCCACGTCGAACTCGTCCCGCCGCACGTAGTCGTCGATGATCGAGCGCACGTGCCGGGCTCCGACGGCGTACTCGAACGAGTAGTGCAGCTCGCTCGTGTACGACCGCGCCCCGCACCCCAGCCCGACCATCCCGTCGGTCTGGCAGCAGTACTCCGTGGACGAACCCGTGCCCGGCAGCCGGAACATCCGCATCGAAACCTGCTCGTACCCGGCGGCCAGCAGGCGCTCGCGCCCCACCCAGTACAGCTCGAGCCGCTGGTCGTCCCACGCCCGCCCCTGTTTGCCGAGGCCCGTCAGCGGCCGGACGTAGAGCGGGTACAGGTACAGCTCCTCAGGCCGCCACCCGAGCGCGGTGTCCAGCGAGTACAGCCACGACTGCGGCGTCTGCCCGTCAATGCCGTAGATCAGGTCGATGTTGAGCACCGGCACCCCCGAGGCCCTGATCGCGTCGAGTGCCGCGTCCACCTCCGCGCGCTTCTGCGGGCGTACGGCGGAGCGGGCCTCGGCGTCGACGAAGCTCTGCACGCCGATCGAGACCCGGGACGCGCCACGCTCGGCCAGGACGGACAGGCGGTCGGGCGTGGCGGTGGCGGGGGAGGTCTCCACCGACAGCGGGATCCGGGCGAGATCCACCCCCATCGTCCGCTCCGTCAGGTCGAACAGCCGGGTCAGCTCGCGTGCGTCGAGGTACGTCGGCGTCCCGCCACCGAACGCGGCCGTGGCGAACCCGGCCGTGGCGAACCCGGCCGTGGCGAACCCGGTCTCCTCCAGCGCGTCCCGCACCTGGAGTGCCTGCCGCTCCAGGGCGTCCAGGTAGGCCGTGACCAGCTCCTCCGGGGCGCCGGTGCGGGTGAAGAGGTTGCAGAAGCCGCAGCGCATCTCGCAGAACGGGATGTGCACGTACAGCGCTCCCGGCCGTTCTCCGGCCCAGACCTCCTTCAGCCGCGGTCGCGGATCGAGCGGCCGATAGGCGGTCTTGTGCGGATAGGCGTAGACGTAACCCTCATAGGGCCGCATGACTCTCCAGAACGAACTCGGTGTACGGAACCGTCCAGACCACCTCGTGGCCGATCCGGTGGCCGACGTGGCCGCCCTCGCCGTACGCCGTGCCGTGGTCGGAGCAGACGATCACCAGGCAGGGCCGGCGGCGGCGCATCAGTGAGTAGAGGCGGCCGATGTGCCGGTCGACGTACCGCAGCGCCGCCGCGTGACTCTCCAGTGAGTCGCCGGCGGCTCCCGGCAGGAAGAAATGGTTCGGCTGGTGCAGGGCCGACACGTTGACGAACAGGAAGACCGGTTGGCGCCGGTCGCGCAGCACCTCTTCGGCGCGGTCGATCTGACGCTCCAGCGACGACGGGCTGGTCACGCCGAACTCCGGCTCCCAGTGGCTCTCGGCGAACAGGCCCGGCAGCACGGACCCGAGCGGGGTCAGCTTGTTGAAGAACCCCACGCCACCGACGCACACCGTGTGGTAGCCGGCGCGCGCGAGCCCGGTGGGCAGGTCGGGCGCGTCGAACACCCAGGTGTGCTCCGCCGTGGTCTCACTGCCGGGGAACGTGGCCGCGAACAGCCGGGCATGCGGCCCGGGGGCCACGGGAGTGGGCAGGAAGCCGGCGAACATGGCGGCATGGGCGGCGTACGTGAAGCTGCCCGGGCTGTGCCGCCGCTCCCAGGACACGCCGGGCGGCAGGAGGTTCGGCAGCGACCCCGCCTCTTCGAGCGCGACCGCGACGTCGTAGCGGAGCGTGTCGAGCGTGACGAGGAGGATGTCGTGGCTGCCCACGATCTCGTTCATGTCGAACGTGCTCACCGCGCCCCCGCCAGGACCGCCCGGACCTGCTCGGCATACGTGTCCCGCCCGTTCCCCGCAAGGTCCCCCAACCCGGGCAGCAGATCCCCGAACGCGTTCACCTCGGCCACCGCCACCGACCGCCAATCCGCCCCGACCATGACGTCCACGCCCGTACTGAGGCTCCCGGGGAAGCAGGCCGCCGCCTGCGAGCAGGCCTCCAGCACCCGCTCCCACAGGTCCGCCCGTGACCGCACCGCGTCCAGATCGCCCCGCGACCCGCCGAGGTGCAGGTTCGTCATCGGGCTGCGGCCGGCCCGCAGCACCGCGTGGGTCGGAACCCCGGCCACCGTCACCACCCGCAGGTCGAACGGCCTCCCCCCGGTGGACGCCTTGGGAAACCACTGCTCGACGTGGAGCCCGTCATGGGCGAGGAAGTCCACGATCCGCCGTACCTCGCCGGAGGACGTGTACGTACGGACCCGCAGCGAGTTGCAGAGCACACCCTCGACCCAGGCCGCCGACGTGACGGCCTGCACCCGATCGCCGTGCGTCTGGAAGGCGATCACGCCGGACGCCGACGAGCCGTGCGCGGGCTTGACGAACACCCGGGACCAGCCCCGGCGCGCCATCTCCGCCCGCAGGCCGTCGTACGAGGTGGCCTCGAACGCGGGCGGCACCGGCACCCCCGCCCCGGCCAGCACGGCGTGGCAGCGCCGCTTGTCGAACATCACCGAGATCTCCTCGACGTCGCCGAGCAGCCGCGCCCCCGGGATGGCGGCCACCCGCGAAAGCCCCGCCCTGAACGCCGCGTACCAGGCCGCCCCGCCGCCGACGCGCGCGGGATCGCCCGGCCCGCGCAGCAGCGCGTCGGCCTCGCCGTCCTCGCCCGGCGAGTCCACCCGCAGCAGCGCACCCTCGGGCGCACCGATCTCCCGCCCGGCCAGCACGTCCCGCCACGAGATCACGTGCGGCTCGGCCAGCCCGGCGGCGACCGCGGCGTCGCGGAACATCGTCACCCGCCGATCCCCAGGTGTTCCCACCACGGCGAACCGCACATCACTCACTTACGGCCACATACGTCTCGTCCGGGCTGGACAGGTCGATGTCGACGCCGGGCAGTGCCGCGGTGAGACGGGCTCTCATCGCGGCGCTGATGCCGTGATAGGAGAGGTCCAGGCGTCGCAGGTGGGTGAGCGGCTGGCCGCTGAGCAGCGCCTCCACCCCGGCGTCGGTGATGCCGCCCATCGCCAGGCTCAGCGTCTCGAGCCTGGCAACGACGGGCGCGGCCGCCACAGCGGCGGCGAGGTCGTCCTGGATCTCGCTGTTCTGCAGGCCCAGATGGCGCAGCCGGGGCAACCGCCCGCCGCCCAGGATCCCGGCGACGTCGCCGACCGTGGCGTCACCGCCGTACATGCCGACCCCGAACCACAGGTCGAGGTGCTCCAGCGCGGGCAGCTCGCACGCGCCGACCCCGCGGACCGCCTCTCCCGGCAGCCCTCCCGTCTCGAACCGCAGCACCTTCAGCGACTCGTGCCGCACGGGGGAGAGCCGCAGCCCGGAGCCGCCGCGCACCTCCAGCCGCTCCAGCTTCGGGTACGCCTCCAGCAGCGGCGCGATGTCCGACTGCTGGATCCAGGAGATCTCGCAGTCCTCCGGCGACATCGCGCCCAGGAAGAGCGAGCGCAGCCCGGGCAGCCGGCCGGCCTCGTCGGCCAGGCGCTGGACGATGTGACTGCTGTCGTCTTCGTAGGAGTCCTCCCACCCGCCGATCACGATGGCCGTGACCTTCGCGGTGTCGACGTGCTCGAAGAACCAGTCGAAGCTCTCGGCGATGAGGTCGGGAAGGTCGTCGTCGAAGGTGCTGGCGTTGAGCCGCCAGGCCGCGGATCCGGCCGCGGGCGGCTCCCCGTCCTCCTGCCACGGCACCTCGGCCACCGGCAGGCCGGCGTAGCGCTGATCGTAGCGCTCATATTGGCTGGGCTGCTCGTCGAACTCCCGCATCACTCATCCACCGCCACGTAACGCCACGTCTCGCCGTCGTCCTCGTCGACCTCGGCCTCCTCCTGCTCGGACACGTCCACCCGAACCCCGGGCAGGGCCTCGGTCACCCGCCGCATCATCGCCTCGGACAGGTAGTGGTGGTGCAGGTCGAGCGCGCGCAGGTGAGTGAGCGGCTGGCCGCTGAGCAGCGCCTCCGCCCCGGCGTCGGTGAGCACGCCCATCGACAGGCTCAGCGTCTCGAGCCTGGCCACGATCGGCGCGGTGGCCACGGCGGCGGCGAGGTCGTCCTGGATCTCGCTGTCCTGCAGCCCCAAGTGACGCAGCACGGGCAGCCGCTCGCCCCGGAGGATGGGGCCGACGTCGGAGACGCCGCTGTCGCCGCCGTACTCGGGGACGCCCAGCCAGAGCTCCAGATGCTCCAGCGCGGGCAGGTCGCTCGCGGCGACCCCGCGGACCACCTCTCCCGGCAGCCCTCCGGTCTCGAACCGCAGCACCTTCAGCGACTCGTGCCGCACGGGGGAGAGCCGCAGCCCGGAGCCGCCGCGCACCTCCAGCCGCTCCAGCTTCGGGTACGCCTCCAGCAGCGGCGTGATGTCGGACTGCTGGATCCAGGAGATCTCGGCCTCCTCCGAGTCGATCGCGCCGAAGAAGAGCGAGCGCAGCTGGGGCAGCCGGCCGGCCTCGTCGGCCAGCCGGCGGACGATGGGCGCGCTGCTCTCGGTGTAGCAGTTTTCCCACTCGCCGATCACGATGGCCGTGACCTTCGCGGTGTCGACGTGCTCGAAGAACCAGTCGAGGTGCTCGGCGATGCGGCCGCCGTCCCAGCTGTGGGCGCTGAGCCGCCACGCCACGGACCCGGCCTCGGGCTGCGGCCCGTTCTTCTCGTCCCAGGGGACCTCGGCTGTGGGCAGGCCGGCGTAGCCCTCCTCGTAGCGGTCCCAGGGGCTCGGGTAGTCGTCGTCGGTCACGGATGATCCTCGTGTCGGGGGGTTGACGCGTCCTGTCCTACCAGACCCAGACGACACTTCCGTCACCCAGAGCCCCGCTGTTCACACGAGCGTGTCGGCGAACGTCTCTATGATGCGGGCGACCGTCTTCGGGGCTTTGAGGTCGGCGCCGTGGTCCCGCTTGCGCATCACCACACGTTCGGGACGGCGTTCGGGACGGCTGAGAACGCGCTCGATGGCGTCCAGCGGCGCCGTCTGCTGCGGCGTGCTGCGGTCGCCGCTGAGCAGCAAGGTGGGGGTGGTGACCCGGGAGTAGGCGTCAAGGCGGACGCCCAGCCGATCCATGGCCTCGAGGTCGTCGATCTGGCACGACGCCAGCCTGCGGTAGCGCGGGACGAGAGCGGTGAGCGCGCCTGCCGCCCATGCCTGCCAGCCTGGCAGGCCGATGGTCCGACGGAAGAAGATCGCCATTGCCTTGCCCGGCCTGCCGGCGGCGCACGCGGCCCGTGCCTGTGTGACGACCTCGCCGTCCTGGCCGGCCCATGCCGTGCCGATCACGGAGGCGGGTTCGAAGAGCACCGCGCCGGTGAAGGCCGAGGGCGCCGCCGCCAGCGCTTCCAGGGCGACCACCCCGCCGGAGGAGTGGCCGTAAATGATCAACGGTCGGCCGACCTGGCGGGCGATCGCCAGGATGTCGTCGACCTCCTGGGCCACCGAACACGGTGTGCCGTCGGTCTTGAGGTCCGGCCGGTACTGACGGCGGTGGAGGCGTAGGACGCGGAACCGCCTGGCGAGGATCGAGGCGAGCTTCTTGGTCCGCGTCCCGTCGTCCAGCCCGGGGCCGACGATCAGGATGGCCGGCCCGCGCCCCTGGTCGTAGACATGGATGTCAGTTCCGTCGGCTGAGAGCACGGTGTCCTCACCTTCTCCTTAGCACTGCTAAGCCGCCCTTAGCAGTGCTAAGGATGGCTTAGCGCTGCTAAGGTGTCAACCGATGTGCGCAGCCACCCGGCCTGGCCTGACCAGGCAGACGTTGATCGAGACAGCGCTGCGGCTCCTGGACGAGGTCGGGCTGGAAGGCCTGACGGTGCGCCGGCTGGCTGCCGATCTCGGTGTCCAGTCACCGGCGCTGTACTGGCACATCCGCAGCAAACAGGAGCTGCTGGACGGCATGGCGGACGCGATCATCGTGGCCGCCGGCCTGGGTCCGCCTCATCCCGGCGAGGCATGGCAGGACTGGCTGGCCCGCCGTGCCCGCGCTTTCCGGCAGTCGCTGCTCGCGCACCGCGACGGCGCCCGCATCGTCGCCGATGCCGCCTGGCTCAGCCCCGCGACGGTCAGGACGTTCAACGACGAGCTGACCGCCATGGTGGACCGCGGCTTCACCCCCGTGCTGGCGCTGCGCACCATCACCGCCATCTCCCAGTACGTCACCGGATTCGTCCTCCAGGAGCAGGCCCGGCCGGGCAGGCAGGCCGAGCAGCCTTCGGACCCACTCGCCGCACTGAGCGGCCTGCTGGACGGCGACACCTCCGCCCCTTTGCTGGTGGCGATCCGCGACGGTGCCAGGACGACCGGCGACGACGCCTTCGAACACGGCCTACGGGTCCTCATCGACGGGACCATCGCCGCCCTCACCGCGCAGGCCACCTGATGGCTTGACGAACTTGCCGCCCACGTCGTTCAGGCGCGGTGCAGGGGTTGCCTGACATAGGTGACGGGGACGGAGGAAATGGGTTCCTCGGGTGCGATGTCCGTCCGGCGGCGGGCGATCGCGCGCACATAGCCGAGGTGGCGTCCGCCCGGTGAGTAAAGCCCTCGGCCGGTACGAGCCCACCGCCTCGCGGTCCTTGAACCTGAACCTCCTGCCTGATTGCACCTTGCGACAGCAGAAGTGTCGGTGGTCGCTGGCACACTCTGGCCCATGACAGTGGAGACGGTGGTCCTTACCGGTGCGGCAGGGCGAGTGGGATCCGCGCTGCGCGAGCCGTTGCGGCGTCGGCTGCGCCGGCTGATCTCGGTCGATCGCGCACCGCTGGTCGCCGCAGGACCCGACGAGGAGGTCCGCCAGGTCGAGCTGGCCGGCATCGAGGACGTGGCGTCCGTCATCGAGGGCGCCGACGCGGTCGTGCACCTGTCCGGCGTGCCCGACGAGGCGCCGCTCGCCCTCCTCCTGGACGCCAACGTCCTGGGCGCCCACCATGTGCTGGAGGCCGCACGGCGCACGGGAGTCAAGCGCGTGGTGCTGGCCAGCAGCAATCGGCTGACCGGCTGCTACCCGGCCGCGCAGCCGGTCTCGGCCGAGCTGCCGCCCCGTCCCGACGGGCTGTACGGCGTGAGCAAGGTCGCCGTGGAGGCCCTGGGCCGGCTGTATGCGGACAAGTTCGGCCTGCAGGTGGTGTGCCTGCGCATCGGCAGCCTGGAGCCGGAGCCGAGCGAGCCGCGGCACCTGGCCACCTGGCTGAGCCCGGACGACTGCGCCGGTTTCGTCTGGGCCGCGTTGACCCAGCCCGGCATCACTTTCACCGCCGCGTACGCGGTCTCGGCCAATACCCGCCGGTTCTGGGAGCTGGACGACCGGCTCGGCTACCGTCCCCACGATGACGCCGAGGCCTATGTGGACCGGATCCCTGGAGCGGCAGGTTACTTCGCCGGTGACCAGCTTCAGGGCGGTGACTACGCCGGCGCCGACTACACCCTCCGGCACGCTTTCTGACCAGCGCTCGATCGCCGCTTGGTGCCTCTTGTGCGCCGTACGGTGGCGGCGTTTCGGACAAGCATGACCGATGACGATCCGCCGGCCGACTACGGTTTGGTCATCTCATCGAGAAGGCTGTCGAGGAGCGGGACCCGGCGTTCGGTGTGGTCGTCGATCGCGATGAGAGCCACGCTCAGGTCCAGGTCGGGCACTCGTGCGTGCAGGGCACGCAGGCCTGTCCAGCCTCCTCCGTGCCGATAGACGCGGTACCCGGCGTGTGACCGGACGCCGATGCCCCAGGCGTAGTCGATCGGCGTTCCGTCATCGAGGCGTCCTGGGGTCTGGATGAGCCCCGAGATGCCGAGTTCATCGGCGTTGAGTGCCTGGCCCCAGCGCAGCAGATCGCTGAGAGTCGTCCATACCCCTCCGTCACCCAGGGACAGCGGGGCAGGACGAAGACGGGCAAGCGGCGCGGCGCCCGGCGGCGTGGGGTCGGGCCCGGGCCAGTAGCGGGTGTCTGCCATCGCCAGCGGGACGAAGAGGTGGCGCCGGGCGAAGTCGGGCAGCGGCATCTCCGCCGCTCGTTCCACCACCGCGGCCAGGCACACGTATCCGGCGTTGGAATAGAGATGTTCGGTGCTCGGCCGGCGGTCCAGGGCCGGGAACCGGGTGAGTGCCTCGATGATGCCTGGGGTGGTCCGGTCGGCGTCGCCGGCGAGGACGGCATCGATCGTGGAGTCGGCGGGCAGGGCCGCCGTGTGATGGACGAGGTGCCGGAGCCGGACGGTGCCGGCCCACGCCGGTAGCTGGGGCAGCCAGTGTGACAGGGGCGACTCCATGTCCAGCGCGCCACGTCGGGCGAGCAGCGCCGCGCAGGCCGCGGTCATCTGCTTCGACAGCGACGCCGCGTACGCGAGCGTCGTGGCGGTCACTGGCTCACTGGCGGATGTCATCCCCTGGGCCAGGAGGACGGGCGGCGCGTCGCGTTGCCGCATCCCGACCGCGATCGGTTCGTCGCTGCGGTAGCCGGCTTCGGCGACAAGGGCTGTCATGCGTTGGTGCAGCTGGGACACGAGATCATCCTTCCAGTGCCTCGGCCGTCGCCATTGCCGTGAATTCGGCGCAGCGCTGCGAGCCTGGCGCTCAGTTGCGATCAAGAACGGGCCGTCCCGCCGGGGGCGAGCAGCAGCGTGGTGTGCAGCGCCCGCCTCGATTCCTCCTGCGTCATGCGTCCGGAGCCGGTCTCCTCGCTCGCGGCGTGGGCGAGCTTGATGGCCACCGTGGCCAGTCGGGCGGGAGCCGGTCATCGAACTCGCCGGCCCGCTGCCCGGGGCGGATCACCGTACCCGCAGCTCGCTGATCGGCTCGTGACGCTCCCGGTCGGCCCGCGGGCCGGCGGGCAGCGATCCGGCCAGGCGTGCCAGCCGCTGCTGGTAGCCGACGGGCACGCCCTCGCTGACGGCGGTCCAAGCCGGCTGCCAGCGGAGCGGGATCCGGCTGACCAAGCGCACGATCGAGCGCCACGGCTCCGGGTCGCGGACCCGGCCTCACCCACACCGGCAACACCTGGACTCTCACGCCACCACCGCATATGCCGCGGACGGCCATCTCCCCGGCCAAGATCTTCAGGACAGTCCTGAGCGATCGGCCTCGCCGCCGCAGAGGCGCAGTGTGCTTTCCAGGCATAGCGTCTCTGCCTCGTGGGTGGTGAGGCGCCCAGTTGCGAGTTGCGCCGCGGCCGTGTGCTGGAGCCCGAGGATGGCGGCGGCGAGCCAGGCCGCGGGGAGTGACGGGTCGAAGTCGCCCGTGTGCTGGCCTCGGTGGATGAGCCGTTCGAGCCGCGGAGGCACGGTGTCATGAGGGTCGCTGTGGGGCCGCGGGATCCGGGCCGCGGTGGCGTTCAGCAGGAGGGGATAGCGGCCGAGGAACCGCCAGCCGGCGCTGAGGAACCGGGCCAGCGCGTCGGCGGGCGGGGCGGTGTCGAGGTCTGCGTCGTCCAGCAGGGCGGCGTATTCGGCGGCCGCGGCCTCGACGAGCGCGGCGACCAGGGCGTCGCGTGAAGGGAAGTGCGCGTAGACGGTCTGGCGAGTGACGCCGGCCGTGGCGGCGATGTCTTCCATGCTCGCGCCGGGCCGCTCGCCGAGCACGATGCGGGCCGCGTTGAGGATGGCGTCGATGCTGCGCCGGGCGTCGGACCGGCGCCGGACCGTCGTGGGCGCGGTGGTGTCGTGCGAGTCGGCCATTCCAAGAATGGTACGCGTCCAGCCGTAAGCTTGACAGCCTGTAAGAGATAGTTAAGTCTTACGGCATGTCAAAGAAAGGCTTGAGCGGAGATCATCCGGCGATCGGGGTGCGCGGCCTGGTCAAGGTCTACGGAGAGAGCTGGGTGCCGGGGTGGCACCCCCTCCTGGCCTGCACCGCGATCCACGCCGTACGGGTGGACTGAATGACAAGGAGGGCTGCCATGCGGATTCTCATCTCCGGCGCCAGCGTCGCCGGTCCGGTGCTGGCGTACTGGCTCACCAGGCACGGCTTCTCCGTCACCGTCGTCGAGCGCGCGCCGGCCCTGCGCAAGACCGGCGGCCACGCGGTCGACCTGTTCCGGCCCGCGATGGACATCTCGGAGAAGATGGGCGTCCTCCCGCGCGTCGAGGAGCGGGCCACCGGCACGAAACGGATGACCCTCTGCCGGGAGGGCGCGCGGCGTCCCGTCCGGGTGGACCTCTCCAAGATCTTCAGCGCCACCTCCGACCGGCACGTCGAGATCATGCGCGACGACCTGAGCGAGATCTGCTACGACGCCGCGTGCGACGACGTCGAGTACGTCTTCGGCGACTCGATCACCGAGATCTCGCCCGACGGCCAGGTGCGGTTCGAGAACGCCGCGCCGCGCCGCTTCGACCTCGTCGTCGGCGCGGACGGGCTGCACTCCAACGTGCGCCGCCTCGTCTTCGGCGAGGAGTCCCGCTTCAGCGCCTTCGCCGGGGCCTACCTCGGGGTGCTCACCGTGCCCAACACCTCCGGCCTCGACCGTGAGCTCCTCATCCACGTGGGCGTCGGCCGCACGGCCGGCGTGTACGGCGCGCGGCACCTCGGCGACGCGCGGGCGTTGTTCCTGTTCCGGAGCGAGCGCGAGCTGGACTACCACCACCGCGACGTGCCCCGGCAGAAGGAGCTGCTGCGCGGCGCGTTCGACGGCCTGCACGCCGACGTGGACCGCTGGCTGGCCGAGCTCGAGCGCACCCCGGCGTTCTACTTCGACTCGATCACCCAGCTCCGCATGGACACCTGGTCGCGGGGGAGGGTGACGCTCGTCGGCGACGCGGGCTACTGCCCCGGCCCGGCCGTCGGCGGCAGCACCACCCTGGCCGTCGTCGGCGCGTACGTCCTGGCCGGGGAGCTGGCGCGGGCGGGCGGCGACCACGAGCGCGCCTTCCCCGCCTACGAGCGCGCGATGGCCGAGCACGTGCGCGGCAGCCGCGCGGTCGCGCTCAGCGCGGCGAAGACCCTGATCCCCACGTCCCGTCTCGGCGTCTCGGGGCTGGCCCAGGGCGCCCGCCTGATCTCCGCCCTGCCCGCGGGGCCCAGCCGCGCCCTCCTCCGCCTCACCACCAAGAGCGGACGCCTGTACAACTCCATGACCGTCGACGACTACCCGCCGTCGCCCGCCGCATCAGGAGGCCGGGTCGGCGCCCGCTGACAAATGGATAGTGCAACCACCCAAGGGAGGACAAGTGTTCCCGTTCGTCATCATTCCGATCGGTTTATTGATCTTCCGGCTGCTCGGGGCGGCCGGCGTGCGGCGATTCTCCACCCTGCCGGCCAGCGCGGCGCACGCCATGGCGATCATGCTCATGATCACGGCAAGCACGCACTTCGTCCCGGCCGGCGTCTCGGCGATGCCGAACCACGGAGACCTCGTCGCGATGATGCCGCCCTTCGTCCCGTTTCCCAGCCTGATGGTCTATGCGACCGGCGTACTGGAACTGCTCGGCGCTCTCGGCCTGGTCATGACATCGACACGCCGCCTATCGGGGATCGCGCTCGCGATCTTCTTCGTACTGGTGCTTCCGGCCAATATCTACGCCGCCGTCGCCGACATCCCCTTCGCCGGTGAAGAAGCCACCCCGCTGTGGCTCCGGCTGCCCGAGCAACTGGTTTACATCGCCGTGGCCCTCTGGGCCGCAAGATCAGCCGACGTCAGGGCTGATGAGAAGTCAGGGCTGACGGAAAGAGGGGCGCCGAAGCACTGAGCGTTCTGCGACGCGAGGTGCAGCGGACCCATCTCACCCAACCGTTGACCGCGTACACCCGCGGTCGCGGCTCACAGGCCCAAGCGGCTCGCAAGACTCACGCGGAGGGAACGGCAGATAGTCGTTCTCCTCGGCAGCCCTTACGAGTGCACTCGATGAGAGCCCTGATCCGGGGCGCATTTCGGCGTCGGGTGAGATCATCATCGCCCAGCCGAACACCGGCTCCGGCGCGACGACCCCGGAGGCGGCCTCGGGTGGGGTGAGGGTCCGCAGCCTCCTCGGTGTGCCGATCTGGCGTCGGTGGATGGCCGGCAAGCGGGCGAGGAACGCCACGACGTGGCGCGGGACGTCGAGCGTGACAACATGAGCGATGAGCGTGAAGCCGCTGCATCAGCGGGCGATCGCGGGCGCCTCCGACTTGGCCTCGCGTACGCCGCGCAGCGCGCCGGACCAGGCGATGACCTGGTCGAGCATGCCGCAGACCGCGACGTCGAGGCCCTCCGCCGGAACGAAGGCGCCGGTCGAGAACGCGGGGATCAACGGGACGGCGGGCTGTGCGCGGACCGTTGCCACCTGGAGCTCGGCGAGCACGAGCCGCAGCGCCTCGGCGGCCCGGACGCCCGCGGCCCATCCGCCGTAACTGACGATGCCGGCGGCCTTGTCGTTCCACTCCCGGTAGATGTAGTCCAGCGCGTTCTTGAGCGCGCCGGGAAAGGAGTGGTTGTACTCCGGGGTGAGGAACACGAAGCCGTCGAACCCGTCGATCAGCGCGGACCAGTCGCGGGTGTGCGGGTGCTCGTACTGCTGGTGCGTCGGATTGCCGCCCTCGTCCAGGTTGTCGAGCCCGTGGTGGGCGAGATCGATCAGCTCGTAGTCGGCGCCGCCGTGGGCGCGCGCCGTGTCGAGCACCCAGGAGGCGATCTGCTCGCCCCGGCGGCCGGGTCGGGTGCTTCCGAGGATGATGCCGATGCGGAGTGCCATGATGTCCTTTCGAAGGAGTTGTCGCGTCAACTCTAACCACAGTCGAGTTGACGCGACAACTCCCTCGCCCGGTATGATTCCCGCCATGGCGGAGACCCGTGCGCTCGAACCCGATGAGTGGGAGCTCTGGGACAGCTGGATGCGCGCGCAGCGCCTGCTCGCCCGGGAGCTCGAGCGTGGTCTGCAGCGCGACTGCGGCATCTCGAAGGCCGAGTTCAGCGTGCTGGTGACCCTGTGGCAGGCACCCGGCCGCGAGATGCGCGTCGGCGAGCTCTCCGAGTCGCTCGACTGGGAGAAGAGCCGCGTGTCGCACCAGCTGACGCGCATGGAGAACCGCGGCTTCGTGGAGCGGACCCCGTACGGGGCCGACGGTCGCCGCGCGGGGATCGGGCTGACCGACAAAGGTCGCCGCGCTGCGCAGAGCGCCATCCTCGTGCACGGCTGCAACATCCGCCGTTATTTCCTCGACCCGCTCACACCCCAGCAGGCTGCGGATCTCCGGGCCTGGAGCGGGCAGATGATCGACCGTATCGAGCCGCGCTGCAGCGAGACCACAGACAGACCCGACGCCGCCCAGTAGGGCTCCGTCAGGTCTGTCTGCCGGGCCTTTCAGCAGTTCGTGAACCAGCCGACGTGAGATGCGCTGCCCCTGCGGCGGCGCAGGCGACCGGGGTCTTGTCGATCCGCTCAAGCCTCTGCGTCTGGCCTGAAATCCTGCCGTCACTCGCGGACACGTAGAGATCGAAAGCCAGAAAGCGTTCGCAAGGTCCGATGAGGATGGCACGTGGATGACGCAGACAGCCGGCACCGGTTCGAAACCATGTACCGGCAGACGTATGAACAGATCCTTGGTTACGCCATGCGGCGGTGTTCCTCTCCCGAGGACGCGGTGGATGCCGTGGCGGAGACCTACTTGATCATGTGGCGGCGGTTGGCCGAGCTTCCGCATGGCGAGGCCGGCAGACTCTGGTTGTACGGCGTGGCCCGGCGGGTCCTGGCCAACCACCGTCGTGGCGAGCGACGCAGAGCAACCCGGCACGCCGAACTCACGGCCGAGGCCGAAGTCCTCTACGCTCTGCCCTCTCCTCAGACCGGGCCTGACGAAGTGGGCGAGGCCATGGACCTGCTCTCCGACGACGATCGCGAGCTGCTGGCCCTGGCCATCTGGGAGGAACTCGATCCTGGAGAGATCGCCGTGGTGCTGGGCTGTTCGCGCAACGCCGCCCGCATCCGCCTGTACCGGGCGCGCAAGCGCTTCGCCAAGGCGCTGGAGAAGACCCGGCCATCAGTCACCCGCCTCGAAGCGCGGCCACTCGTCGAAGGGGAGTCACGGTGAACAACGACCAGATGTTCAAGAACCGGGCCAGAGTGCTGGATGAGGACCTGGCCGGCCGGGCGTCCACCGCGGGGGCGGACGCGCTACTGGCGGAGATCGTCCTGCTGGAGCAGGAGCCGGCCCTGCAGCGGCGGCGCACGCCGTCGCCCCGCCGTGCCCTGTTCGGCCTGGCCGCTGTGGCCACGCTCGCTGGAGCCTTCGTCGTCGTGCCTTCCCTCTTCAACGGGTCCGAACAGGTGTACGCCAGCCAGGCCGTCACCATTGACCGCGACGGTGACTCGTACGTCTTCTACATCACTGACGGCGATCCCGATCCCGACGAGCTGGAGAAGGCCTTCCGGAAGGTCGGGCTGGACAACATCACGGTCAAACTGATCCCTGTCTCGCCGCAGCAGCGCGAGCCCGTCGTCGGGTTCGACAAGGCTGATCCCGACGCTCGTATGTCGTCCACCCTGTCCGACTGCGGCAAGCGGGTCGAAGGGTGCCTGACGGCCTTCAGCGTTACCGCCGACATCAAAGGCTCCGCGCAGTTCCACCTGGGTCGCCCGGCGAAGCCCGGCGAGAAGTACGCATACCCTGCCGACGCGAGCTGGCCAGGCGAGGCGCTGGCCGGGGTGAAGTTGCAGGGACGTTCGGTGGCCGAGGCGGCGCGGGTCGTGCGTGAGCACGACCTGAAGGTGGCCTATGGGCTCGACTGGCCGCTCCGGGGCGGGAACGCGGGCTTCCGCGTCGAGCGGGACGTGCCCGCCTCCCGCATCGATCCGAGTTGGAAGGTGGCGACAGCCGAAACCTACAACGACGGCGTGATCACCCTGCACGTCGAGCCAGGGGCAGGTGCGACTCCGCCGCCCGGATTCTAGGCCGAAGGAAGGACAGATGAGCAGCCGTCAGTACAGAACGGCTGCTCATCTGCAAGCAGCCGTCTGCCCGCTATTGCCGTCGAGGACGCCGCGCGACCTCGACCAGCAGCGCGTGTACGGGTCAGATCGCGGCCAGGCAGCCGGCCGGCAGCGGAAACCAGCGCAGCCGCTCGAAGTCGTCCGGCAGGTCCGGCGGGCGCGGGTCGATCTCGTCGGAGCGGGCCGCCAGGATGGCCCGGGCCTCCTCCAGGTAGCCGGGCAGCGCGTCCTCGCCGGCGCGGACATGTGCGACGGGCAGCGCGCCGGGGTCGTCGAAGCGCAGGTCGGACAGGTGCAGTGGCGGCTCGGCGGAGCCGCGGTGGTGCCGCCACAGCCCGGTGCGGGGGTCGAAGCGGTAATCGGGCAGCAGCCGGTGGCCGTGCAGGGCCACCAGTTCGACGGCTTCGATGAGGTAGTCGCAGACGGCGTCGGAGATGAAGTAGTTGAAGTTGATGCGTACCCAGCCCGGTTTGATGCCCTGGCAGCCGTGCCCGATCTCCTCCTCGAAGGCCCGCGAGCGCGCGGCGTCGATGGCCAGCAGGCGGTGACCGTAGGGGCCGGCGCAGGAGCAGCCGCCGCGTGCCTGGATGCCGAACAGGTCGTTCAGCACCGCCACCACGTAGTTGTGGTGCAGGAACAGCTCTCCGGACCGGATGCGGACCGACACGATCGACAGCCGGCGAGAGTGCCGGTCGCCGAGGATCTCGATGTTCGGATTGCTCTCCCACCGCCGCAGGGCCCGCTGCCAGAAGCGTTCCTCACGGGCTTGGATGAGGTCGGTGCCGATGGCCTGCTTGAGCCGGAAGACCAGCCCGGCGCGGATCGACTCGACGATGGCCGGTGTGCCACCCTCCTCACGGGCGATCGCATCGTCGAGGTAACGGTGCCCGGTGGGGTCCACGAACAGCACGGTGCCGCCGCCCGGCGCGGTGGGCACCCGGTTGCGGACCAGTTCGCGCCGCACCACCAGGACACCGGGCGTCTGCGGCCCGCCGATGAACTTGTGCGGCGACAGGAAGATCGCATCCTTGTGGTCGTTCGCCCCGGGCGCGTCGGCGGCCATCCGGATCGGCACGTACGGCCCGGCCGCCGCGTAGTCCCAGAACGACAGCGCGCCGTGCTCGTGGAGCAGCGCCGCGATGCGCTCGGTGTCGGACAGGATGCCGGTCACATTCGAAGCGGCCGAGAAGCTGCCGATCAGCAGCGGCCGGTCGGCGTGGCGGGCCAGCTGGGCACGCAGGTCGTCGCAGTCGATCTGGCCGTAGCGGTCCTCACCGATGGCGACGGTGTCGGCGATGGACTCGCGCCAGGGCAACTCGTTGGAGTGGTGCTCGTAGGGACCGACGAACACCACCGGCCGTTCCTCCTCCGGGACCACCGGCGCGTACCGGCCGGGTACACGCAGCTCCAGGATGCCGACGAGCTTGTTGATCGCCGAGGTCGCGCCCGAACCACAGAAGATCACCACATCGTCCGGGCCCCCGCCGACGGCGTCGTGAACGGCGCGACGGGCCTCCTCCCGTAATCGGCTGGTCTGCAGCCCGGTCCCGGAGCTCTCGGTGTGCGTGTTGGCGTAGCGCGGCAGGACGTGATCGCGGATGAAGTCCTCGATGAAGCCGAGCGACCTGCCCGAGGCGGTGTAGTCGGCGTAGATGATGCGGCGCAGCCCGTACGGGCCCTGCAACACCTCGTCGTCGCCGATGACGCCCTCGCGGATGCGCTCAAGCAGCGGCGAGGTGGGCAGGTCGGGGACAGATCGTTGTATAGGCACCCATTCAGGATCCCTCGCCCATCGGCTCAGGCAACAGGGGCGTTTTACCTTGATCGACCCCGACTTGACCTTACCCTTGTGGGCACCTCAGGTGGCCCGCAGGTGGGTGTGTCCAGAAAGAGAGCCAGTGACCGTACAGACCCTTTGGTTGGCAAGATCATGGCCATGACACACGAATCGCTGGTGCTGGCCTTCCCCGACGACGACGTCACTGTCACATCGCCTGTCGATCTACCTACGGCAATCACCGATCCGACAGCCCGTCGAGTCCTGACAGAGATCGGGTTTCCGGAACATGTCGAGCAGTGCCTCTGGTTTGAGGCACTCGACACGCCGCTCGTGACCCTGGCCTCCTCCGGATACAGTCCATTCGAAACGACGGCGGCCCGGGCCGCGGATTTCTATGTGATCGGCGTGAGCACCGCAGGTCTGCTGTGTCTGGACGGCGTGTCGGGCGAGTGCTATTTCGTGGACGACAAGGGCAACGTGTTGTTGGCCGCCTTCCAGCTCGACCGGCTCCTCGAATTCGCCTGGCGGTTGAAAACCGACATCGACTCTGGTCACGTCGGCGAAACCTGGGAACAGCGTCTGATCGCCGACTTCCGCAAGCTCGACCCCCTCACCCTCGCAACATCCGAGGACAAGTGGCGCGATGTCATCGCGGCGTGCCATGCCAATGCCCTGAGCTGACGGGAGTGGATGGATATGTCGGACGACGATGTCGTGGTGGCGGGGCGTCGGCTGATGGCCCAAGGGGAGAACTTCGACGTCGTGCTGGCCATGGTGAGAAGAGCCAGCTCCAGCCCTGTTGCGCAGATCGTCTGGTTGCGAGCGATCACCGGACTCGGGTTGATCGACGCACAGAACGTTGTGTTCAGCGATTGTGCCCTCGCCCACATCGGTCAGCGGCAGATCGATCTGATCCTCGGGTTTCCAAGGTTGACAGGCGAATACGCATCCGCGATCCGAAAGCTGTACGTCGATGCCCTCATCAGTAACGAGCCATGGCTTACAGCGGTCCCTTATCACACCGCGCCCCATGTCAACCATGACGAGTCGGATGTGTACTACTGGCGGCGCGAGGAGCCGGGGCTGGTGGACACTCTCGGATTTGGTTGCCTCTCTGGCCCCGGGTTCGACGCGTTCCGGGCTGCGATGCGAGCCGTCCCGGACGCCTCGTCCAGGTTCGCCGTGGCAACCGACACTCCTCATGTGTTTACCTGCCGGTTCACTTTTGCCCCGCTGCCGGAATGAGTCCGGCGCCGACTATGACTGCGCCATAGAACAGGGGGCGGGGCTCTGGCCCGACTGGGAGTGGCGTCTGAGCTCACGAGCGCGAAGCGCCCCTTTACCTGAGCGCCGCAGACCTGGCCGGTGCCAGTCTGACCAGCGCAATCTTGACCGACGCGGACTTGACCGGCGCGAACCTTGCCGCGGTGGTGTGGAGCGAGCAGACGCGCTGGCCGGATTCCGTCTGGGAAGAGCGGATGCAGGCGGAAGACCCGCGCTCCTGGGCCCCAGGTCGAGGGATCTGGATGGGCCTCTGGAACGAAAGCGCGTCCTCACCGAAGTGGGCGGGACGCGCTGGATCGGCCGAGCTCGATGCGGTACTGACCCACGCCGATCTTGCGGACGGAGGTGACGCCGGTGGAGCGTACGACGGTTCCGTCGGCGTTGACCATAGCGGCGGCACGCGCTCCAGGCGTGTGCGCTCCACCGATGGCGGCCAGGGCGGGAACAGCAACCGTGAGTGCGGCCCCTGCGACCAGTGCCGATGTCGCGATTACCGTGGTGAAGGCGACGGAAGGCATGGTGTCTCCAGGGTGATCGGTCCGCGTGGGGACACATCTCCTTGTCACGATGTGCAAGTAGACGATCATAAAGTTTGGTGAGAGGTGTGGACCGACACGGGATCTTTCGATCCTGGACGCCCCGGCCGCAGGCCCCCGCTGGATGGCATCACTTTCGGTGAGCCAGACATCAGGTGGTCGCGCCCGCTCATCAGATTCGCTGAGCTGCCATCAGTTGTCCTGTCTCGTTTAACTTGAGGTATCGGGCTGCCCCTGAGCTGCGGTGCCTCTGATAGATGAGACAACGCGGAGCCGAAGGCGTCTCACCGATCATGAGGCAGGTTTTTCGCATTGCTTGCTGTCGCCTGCCGATGGTCCTGGGCCAGAAGCTAGGCGGACTCTTCCCCGGGCACCCTGGCGAGCGGCACACCACGCAGGCTGAGCAGTACCATCGCAACACACCCGCAGGTGAGTGCGATGTCGGCGACGTTACCCACGAACGGGCCGTAGTCGATGAAGTCCACGACGTGCCCGCGGGCGAAGCCGGGCTCGCGGAAGAGCCGATCGCCTAGGTGAGACGCCGCCCCACCAAGCAACACCCCCAGCACGAGCGCCCAGCCAGGGGAGGCCAGCCGACGCGCGGTGTAGAGAATGCCGACCACTGCGGCTGTCGCCGCCAGGGCGAACACCCATGTGGCGCCGGTACCTACGGAGAACGCGGCTCCGGCGTTGTAAAACAGCCGGAAGTGAATCAGAGGGGGAATCACGGCGACGCGCTCACTCTCGGACAGTGTGGAGACCGCCCAGAGCTTGGTGAGCTGATCCACGACAAGGACCACCGCGGCCAGCATGAGCATCATGCCGTACAGCCGACTCGAACCCCGCTCTAACCGCATCATTCATGGCCTCCGCGCTGTCCAACAAATATTTCCCTGAGACTACTAGGGCGCCCTCTGAGGCACCCATGCGAATGCTTCATGATCGGTGAGACATGCCTCGGGTCGAATGAGACCGAACATCAGTTCCGCCGAGCCGGGACAGACGCCCGTGTAACCCCTTGATGGGGGCTTCGGGGCTGCTTGCGGGAGGGGCTGTTCCCGCAAGCTAGCCGGGACGGGAGACTGCACCTCTCTTCCGTATGGTTTGCCTTCCCTTTGAAGCTGCAAGTCACAGGCTGCGGGCAGTGATGTCGCCGTTGGAGGTGGTGGCGTG
The DNA here is from genome assembly GCF_039535785.1 of Nonomuraea helvata. NCBI lineage: Bacteria > Bacillati > Actinomycetota > Actinomycetes > Streptosporangiales > Streptosporangiaceae > Nonomuraea > Nonomuraea helvata. Next base: position 3,081,401 of record NZ_BAAAXV010000001.1, on the reverse strand, counting down.
GATGTCGAGTTCGGCGGTGCCGTTGTTCTTGAGGGCGTTGGCGATGCGGCCGTGGCTGGTGCCGGCGTCCAGGGCGGCCGAGACCCCGGCGGCGGCGTTGATCGAGATGTCGCCGGACTGGGTGCTGAGCACGACCTTGCCGCCCGTGGCCTCGGCGATCCGGATGTCGCCTCGTGCGGTGCTGATCTGCGCGGGGCCGCCCAGGCGGCCGATCTCGACGTCGCCGTCGACCGCGGTGAGGCGGAGGCTCGCGGCCTCGTCGATCGTGATCTGGCTGTACGCGCCGTCGAAGACGACATCGCCGAGGCGGCCGACGGTCCGCAGTTCGGCGCTGGCCGCCTTGGCCTCGACGCGGGAGCCGGCGGGCAGCTGGACCGTCACCTCGATGGACCCGGACGGGCCGAAGTACTGGTTCTTCTCCGCGACCGTCTCGATCCGCAGGACGCCGTCGGCGTATGCGACCGTGGTCTGCTCGGCCGCCTTCACATCGCGGCTCTTTGCGGCGTTGGCGGGTCGGACCTCGACCGTGGTGTCGGCCCGGTCGGCGGCGATGAACTGGACGCGGCCCGCGGGGATGTCCAGGACGGCGGAGATCGGGGCGAGGGTGCCGAACTTCTGCATGATGGGCTCCTTGTGCTGCGTTGTTTCGCTGTATGCCCTCCACCATCGCCGACCGCTCTGATACCGGGCTGTCACCGCTCTGACGCCGCCGCTGACATGACCCGGAACTCCTATGGCTCCGGTGATCCGCCACCCGACGGTCCAGCGAAGAGGCGCGGGGTCATTCGCCGTCTGGATCTGCCGGCTCCACGGTCGGTGCGATCTGCAGTGGTGTCGCAGCCCCGCCGGCGATCTCTCGCCCTTGACTCAGCGTGTAGTCAAGCTGCCTGGCCAGGTGCGGGAGGGTTGCCGGAGGTAGATAGGCGTCAGCGCCGGCATCGAGCAGTCGCCGGACCGGGCCGTAGTACTGGACTCCGAGTTCGGGGTCCTCGATCTCGGTGACGATGACGCGAGCTTTCGGGAACATCGATCGGAGCGCTCCGATCAGCTGCGGGCTGCCTGGAGGCGCCAGCAGCACATCGGTCGTCGCGGGAGCCGCATGCATGTCGAGGACTACGTAGTCCGCCCCGAGCTGGGTGGACAGCGCAACCCGAGCCGCGGTCGACAGCTCCATTGCGGTGGCCACGACTGTCACGCTCTCGTAGTCGATCGGTTCTTGATCGTCGGCCTCATCCGGCGCGTCGCGATCGACGATGGCGCCTTGGACCACGTCAACGGTGCTGGAGATCGTCGCGATCGACGCGCCGTCACGTGTGAGGATCAAGTTCTCACCAGGCTCGAGGGCGTCGATGAGCGCCACGACGTCTTCGGGGAGGCGGGTCACGTCGATTCGCTGCGTGGAGCGTGGGGCGCGTTTGCGGATCACCATGCCTGGGAGACGCGCACGGCTGTGAGGACACCCTGCGTCATGCGCAGCCCCGGTTGCCTGTCGGAAGGTGCATCTACGGTGACATGGTGGCCTGCTCCGAAGGTGGCGTTCAACCAGCTGATCACATGAGTCCCTTCTGACGCTGTGATCTGGTTTGATACCGCTACGCGATCATTGGTTCGAGGTCGAGCCGGAATTTCTGTCATCGTTCCTATCGGCGCCCATCGAGGGCCACGGCTCGCCCAGGGCCTCCTGCGCTTGGCGCTCGCGCTGGGCTTCCTACGCGGCGAGGTGGCGCTGCCACACTGCGACTGCCTTGACCAGCAGCAGCAGGCTTCCTTGCGGTCCAGGCCGCGTCCTTCGCCACGCGGACCTCCGAACCCACATCCGCTCGCGGTGGCAATCGGTGATCTTCCCTTCTCAGGGGGTCGGGGCTCTGGCTCGGCCGGCAGCGGTGCCTGAGCCCCGAGCGCGAAGCGCCTCCATCGCGAAGACCTTCGGCTCGGGGCGGGGTCCAGCAGGCCCACACATGAAAGGCAGGGGCACGACCTACTCGAAGAGCGTGCGGCCCCAGTAGTCTCCCGCGTCCCTGACGCCGGGCGGGCAGGCGAACAAGCCGCTCGAGACGTGCTTGATGTACTCGTTGAGCGCGTCGTTCTTGGCCAGCTTCATCTGGACGGGCACGAACTGCTTGCGCGGATCCCGCTGGTAGGCGATGAAGAAGAGCCCCGCGTCCAGGCGGCCGAGCCCGTCCGAGCCGTCCACGAAGTTGTAGCCGCGGCGGAGCAGGTGCGCGTTGCTGTTGTTGCTCGGGTGCGCCAACCGTACGTGGGCGTCGGCCTTGATGTGCGGCTGCCCGTCCGCCCCCTTGGCCGCGAAGTCCACCGCGTCGAACTCCGCCTGCTTGCCCAGCGGCGCGCCCTCGCCCTTGTTCCGGCCGAAGATCTGCTCCTGCTCGGCGAGCGACGTGCGGTCCCAGGTCTCGATCGCCATGCGGATCTTCCTGGTCACCATGTACGTGCCGCCCGCCATCCAGGCGCTGCCGTCCTGCGCGGAGGCCCACAGCTGGTCGCGGAGCAGTTCGGCGTCCTCGAGCTTGAGGTTGTTGGTGCCGTCCTTGAAGCCCATCAGGTTGCGCGGGGTCGCCTGGGCCCGGGACGTGGACGACGTACAGCCGAAACCGAGCTGCGACCAGCGTACGGACACCTTGCCGAAGCCGATCCTGGCCAGGTTGCGGATGGCGTGCACGGCGACCTGGGGGTCGTGGGCGCAGGCCTGTACGCAGATGTCCCCGCCGGAAATTTCGGGAATGAGTTGTTCGCCCGGGAACTTCGGCAGGTCGGCGAGGGCCGCGGGACGCTTGCCCGCCAGCCCGAACCGCTCGTCGAACAGCGACGCCCCGAACCCGATCGTCAGCGTCAGCCCGGAGGCCGGCAGCCCGAGCGCCTCGCCCGTGTCGTCCGGCGCCGCCTCGGGCGCGCCGCCCACCGCCCCGAACGACCCCGCCTCCTTGCCCTGCGTCAGCCGCGCCGCCGCGGCCGTCCACTCCTGCAGCAGCTCGACCAGCTCGGCCCGATTCTTCGTGATGACGTCGAACGCCACGAAGTGCAGCCGGTCCTGCGCGGGCGTGACGACGCCCGCCTGGTGCTCGCCGTAGAAGGGGAAGGGGTCGGAGATCGAGGCGGCGTGCGCGACCGGTGCCTCGTCGAGCAGCGTGTTCGAGGCCACGACCCCGGCCCCGACCACCGCGGCGCCCGCCGCACCCAGCCCGAACAGCCCCCTACGGCTCATCCGCGCGCCACGCGAATCGCTCATAGCCGCCACCCCCTACTTCGTGATGGCCGGAGCGATCTTGCTGATCGGCTCGGCCAGCGCGTTGATCGCGTCCGACAGGGTCTTCAGCTCGGCCTTGGACAGCTCATTGTGCAACTGCCAGCCGTCGCCCTTCTGGTGCGCGTCGAGTGCCGCCTCGGCCGCGGCGAACTTCTGGTCCAGCGTCCTGACCAGGTCGGGAGCCCGCTCCTCCAGCACCGGCCTGAGCGCCTGCACGGCCGCCTTGGAGCCCTCGAGGTTGGCGTCGAAGTCCCACAGGTCGGTGTGCGACCAGATGTCCTCCTCGCCGGTGATCTTCCCGGTGGCCACCTCGTCGAGCAGCTCCTTGGCGCCGTTGGCCAGGTTCAGGGGGGTCAGCTGGGCGGCGTTCGCCTTGTCCACGATGGTCTTGACGTCGGTGATCAGCTTGTCGGCGATCGGGCCGTCCTTGCTGACGTCCTTCTTGATCCACAGATCCTTCTCGATCTTGTGGAAGCCGGTCCACTCCTCGCCGTCGGCCAGATCCGCCTCGCGGGCGTCGATGGCCGGGTCGAGGTTGCCGAAGATCTCCGCCACCGGCTCGATGCGCTCCCAGTACGTACGCGCGACCGGGTACAGCTCCTTGGCCTTGTCGACCTTCTCCGCCTTGACCGCGTCCACGAACTCCTGCGTCTTGACCAGCAGCGTGTCGCTCTGCGCCTTGATGTACCGCTTGTAGCCGGCGACGGCCTCGGCGAGCTTGGCGTCCTCGTTGAGTGCCTTGTGCTCGCCGGTCACCTTGAGCGCGTTGCGGATGCCCTTGCCGATCATGCCGGGCTTGCACACCGTCTCGTACGCGCCCGCCGGCAGCTCGGCGATGAGCTCCCTGGTCAGCCCGGGCACGATGTTCTCGAGTTCGGCCATGACCCGGTCGCCGGGGGCGTACACATAGAACTCGGTCACCTTGCTGCCGCCGTTCGTGATCGAGAACGTCGTGGTGCCCGCGGTCACCTCGGAGGCGGCGACCTTGCACTCGGTGTCGGACGCCGCCACGGCGATCTTCCCGGGCGCGGCGGCGGATCCGGAGGGGGTGGCGGCGCCGCCCCCGGAGCCGCAGGCGGCCAGTGTCGTGAGGGCGAGCACGCCGAAGGACAGGCGGATTGCGGTACGCATGATGCTCCTGTTCAGACCGCGGAGGAGGCGGGCGTCGGCGTGGTCTTCACTCGCGAGTCGCGCAGGAAGAAGAAGAGTGTGGGCACGAGATAGCAGACCCAGGCGATGACCTCGGCGACGCTGGGCTGCGGCGTGATGTTCAGCATGCCTGACAGCAGCGCGCCGTACCAGGACGTGGGGGGCAGGACGGAGCTGATGTCGAAGGCGTACGTGCTCAGGCCCGGCAGGAGGTTCGCCTCCTGGAGGTCGTGCACCCCGTACTTGAAGATGCCCGCGGCCACCAGGATCAGCAGCAGCCCCGTCCAGGTGAAGAACTTGGTGAGGTTGATCTTCACGGCGCTGCGGTAGAGGCCCCATCCGAGGAGTACGGAGGTGAGCAGCCCCAGGCTGATGCCGATCAGCGGGTCCGGCGAGGCGGTGGCACCCTGCACGGAGGCGAAGAAGAGGATGGCCGTCTCGAGCCCCTCACGGGCGACGGCGAGGAACGCCATCACGACGACCGCGAACGAGCCCATCTCCAGCGCCTCGGAGAGCTTGCCGCGCAGCTCGCCGGAGAGCGCGCGGGCCGCCCGCCGCATCCAGAAGATCATCCACGTGACGAACACGACGGCGAGCAGCGAGGTGATGGCGTCGAACAGTTCCTGCCCGGTGTGTCCGAGGTTCGCCGCGGTGAACGTCAGCAGCGCCCCGAACCCCACGGACAGCGCGACGGCCGCACCCACTCCCGTCCAGACCTGCGGGAGCTTGTCCTTCCGGTCGCTTTTGACGAGGAATGCGACCAGGACCGAGACGACGAGTGTCGCCTCGAGACCTTCGCGCAGTCCGATGAGGTAACTGGCGAACACCGTCACTCCCGGTAGCTGATGATTTGCTGAGGAAAGCCTTACCTAAATTAGGGCAGGCGAAGCATACCTAGCGCAAGAGCTGGAAGCGACAGTGTGCGGGGTATCACGTTTCGAGCGAGGTCATCCCTTCGTCGCGCCCGCGGTGAGGCCGCCGACCAGGTGACGTTCCGCGACGGCGTAGAACCCGAGCGCGGGCAGCATGGCCAGCACGAGGTAGGCCAGGATGCGGGCGGTGTCGGAGGCGTACTGGCCCTGGAACTGCTGGATGCCCAGCGGCAGTGTCCAGCTCGACTCCTCGTTGAAGACCACGAGCGGCAGCATGAACTGGTTCCAGCTGCCCACGAGCGCGAGGACCGAGACGGTGGCGACGGCGGGCCTGGCCATCGGCAGCAGGATCCGCCAGAAGAACCCGAACGGGCTGCAGCCGTCGATGGTGGCCGCCTCCTCGATCTCGCCCGGGATGCTGCGGAAGAAACCGCGCAGAATGATGATCGTCAAGGGCAGGCCGAACGCCGCCTGCGTGAGGATCACGCCGAACGGGTTGCCCAGCAGGCCGAACGAGCGCAGCAGCACGAAGATCGGCAGGATGGCCACCGCGAACGGGAACATCAGCCCGGCCGTGAACAACGTGAAGAACAGCTCCCTGCCGCGGAAGGCGAACCGGGCGAAGACGAACCCCGCCAGCGCCGACACCCCGACGGTCAGCACGGTCGTCAGCACCGCGATGAACGTGCTGTTCCACATTTGCAGCCAGAACGAGCCCGAGCCGAGCACGTCGGTGTAGTTGGCCGTCATCCACGTTCTCGGCAGCCCGAGCGGGTTCTGCGAGAGCTCGCTCGTGGGCTTGAACCCGCCGATCACCGCGTAGATCACCGGGACGATGACGAACGCGCCGACGATCCACGCGACCACGTGCAGCGGCAGGGTGTTCCGCCGCGGCGTGGGCTTCTTGCGGCGGATCATCGGCGGCCTCCCATCGAGGTGGTCGCGCCCGCCAGGTCGCGGCGCATCACGAGACGCTGGTAGACGAGCGCGAAGACGAGACTGAGCAGGAACATCACGACGCTGATGGCGCTGGCGTAGCCGACCTGGGAGCGCTTGAAGCCCCAGTCCATCATGGTGACGGCCATCGTCTCGGAGGAGTGCGAAGGGCCGCCCTGGGTGAGGATCCAGACCAGGTCGAAGAGCTGGATGGTGTAGATGACGGACAGGAAGACGCTGATCCGGATCGTCGGCCCGAGCAGTGGCAGCGTGATGTGCCGGAACGTCTTCCAGCTCGTGGCGCCGTCGATCTGGGCCGCCTCGATGAGCTCGTTCGGGATGTTCTGCCGCCCGGCGAGATAGATCATCATGTGGAAGCCGAAATATTTCCACGTCATGACGAGGAACAGGGACGGCATCACGGTGGCGGGGTCGGCCAGCCACTCCGACTCGATCCCGAACACCGACAGGATGTGGTTCGCCAGGCCCGACCCTGGCGAGAGGATCAGCGAGAACAGCACGCCGGTGATGACCTCAGAGAGCACGTACGGCGCGAAGAACACCACTCGGTAGAGCGCCCGCCCGCGGATGCGCTGGTTCAGCAGCATCGCGATGGCCAGCGAGAACGGCAGCTGGACGACGATCGAGAAAAGCATGAGGACCAGCAGGTGCCACAGGTCCTGGGCGAAGATCTCGGTCTTGAACAGCCGGGTGAAGTTGTCCAGGCCGATGAAGTTGGTCGGCAGGCCGCCGAACCCGTTCCACCTGAACGCGCTGGCGTAGAACGCCACCAGGATGGGCGCGACGACAAGGAGCAGGAAGAGGACCAGGGCGGGCAGCAGGAACAGGGCGATGGTCACCCAGCGGCCGCGCCCCCTGGCAGCAGGGGCGGGGGCCGGAAGCTTAACCGCCTCCGGCCCTGTGATGAGTGTCGTCATCCTTCGCTCTTGGCCACTTCGGTGATGGCCTTGCCCACTTCCTCCGGCGTCTTCGTACCGGCGATGAGCTCGGCCACGCTGTCGTTGACCTGCTGGCCGACGGCGGGCGGGTAGGCCTGGTCCAGGTAGAGCTGGTAGCCGCCGGCCGAGGCGAGCAGGGTCGCGACCTGCTTGAGGTTGGGGTCCTTGACCGCGCTCTCCTCACCCTTGAGCACCGGCAGCACGCCGCCGGCCTCCACGGCCTTGGAGTGGTTGCCCATCTCGGTCATGAACCTGACGAAGTCCACGGCCTCCGCGGGGGCGTCCGCGCCCACGGCCAGGCCGCCGCCACCGCCGAACGCGTCATTGATCGAGCCCTTGCCGCCCTCGACCGCGGGGAAGGGGAAGAAGCCGAGGTCGGCGCCGAGCCCCTTGCCGTTGTCCTTCTGCACGGCGGGCGCCCACTGGCCCATCAGCTCCATGGCGGCCTTGCCGTTCGAGACCGTGGCGGACTGGCCGTCGGGGGTGGAGTACGCCGCGCCGAGGAAGCCCTTCTGGAACGGCTGCAGGTCCGCCAGCGCCTTGACCTGCTGCCCGGCGGCGATGAAGTCGGGCTTGGTGAAGTCGTGGTCGGTGGCCGCCTGCTTGAGCGCGTCCAGGCCGGCGATGCGCATGGCGAGGTAGGCCCAGTAGTAGTGGCCCGGCCACTTCTCCTTGCCGGCCAGCGCGATCGGCGTGATGCCCGCCGCCTTGAGCTTCTTGACGTCCTCGAGATACGCCGACCACGTGGCGGGCGGCTGGGTGATGCCCGCCGTGGTGAAGAGTTTCTTGTTGTACCAGAAGCCGACCATGCCGATGTCGGTCGGCAGCCCGTACGTCTTGCCGTCGAACTGGTACGCGCTCAGCGCCGCCGGCGTGAAGGTGGGCAGGACGCCGGCGACGTCGGCGGAGATGTCCTTGACCAGCCCCGCCTCGATCTGCTGCTTGAGCACGCCGCCACCCCAGGTCGCGAAGATGTCGGGCGCCTTGCCCGACTGCGTGATCGTGGTGAGCTTGGCCTTGTACGCGTCGTTCTCCAGGACCGTGGCCTTGATGGTGACGTTGGGGTGCTTGGCCATGTACTCCTTGGCCCGCTGTGCCCAGAGCGTCTTGAGCGGCTCGGCGGTCGACAGGTGCCACCATTCGAGCGAGACCTTGGCCGGCGAGCCGCCCTGCGGAGGAGCCGTACTGGTGCCCTTGCCGCCGCCACTGCTGCAGCCGGCTAAGAGCACTGCGGTCGCGATCAACACCAGACTGCGTTTCATTCGGGGGGTCCCTTCCTCAGAAGTGGCCCGGCGCTCGTTCACAGGTGTGAGCTTCGCCGGAAGAAAGTTTCGTAACTACCCCGATAATTTCGCTGCCTGGATCGTAAGGAGGTGGCGTGGAAAGCGTCAACACCTCGGGTGGGAGCGATCCCAAACCGAAACTTTCGGCTAAACTCCCGAACGTGTCAGCGAAGCGGCGGGTGACGATCGCACTGATCGCGGAGGAGGCCGGAGTCTCCATCCCGACGGTGTCCAAGGTCATCAACGGACGTCCAGAGGTCGCTCCGGCGACCCGCCATCGAGTCGAACGACTCCTGCAGGAGCACGGTTACCAGCGGCGCATCAGCCAGGACGACACCCCGGCGGGCCTGGTCGACCTGGTGTTCGCCGAGATCGAGTCGCCGTGGGCCATGGAGATCGTGCGCGGCGCGGAGGGCGCGGCCCACGAGGCGGGGGCCAGCGTGGTCATCTCCGTCCTGCACACCCATGCGGGCCCGGGTCGCGACTGGCTCGAACGCCTGGCCGCCCGCAGGACCGACGGCGTGGTCATCGTCGCCTCCCGCCTGTCCACGGGCATCCAGGCCCAGCTCAGCGCGCGCTCACTGCCGTTCGCGGTGGTGGACCCGGAGGGCGAGCCCGCCCCGGGCGTCGTCTCGGTGGGGGCCACCAACTGGAACGGCGGCCTGGCCGCGACCCGCCACCTGCTGGAGCTCGGCCACCGCCGGATCGGCATGATCAGCGGCCCGACCGACATGCTCTGCAGCCAGGCCAGGGTGGACGGCTACCGGGCGGCCCTGGAGACGGCGGGGGTGCCGATCGCGCCCGAGCTGATCCGGCGCGGCACGTTCCTGGTGGAGTCCGGCCACGACGAGGGCCACGCGCTCCTCTCGCTGGAGCAGCCCCCGACGGCCATCTTCGCGGGCAGCGACCTGATGGCGTTCGGCGTGTTCGAGGCCGCCCGCCAGCGGGGGCTTCGCGTGCCGGAGGATCTGAGCGTGGTGGGCTTCGACGACCTGCCCCTGTCGAAGTCGGCCTGGCCACCCTTGACGACGGTACGCCAGCCACTGCAGGAGATGGCGGCGCTGGCCACGCGTACGGTGCTGGCGATGGGCCGGGGAGAGGCGCCGGAGACCAAACGCGTGGAACTGGCCACGGAGCTGATCGTCCGGGACAGCACGGCCCGGTACGAGTAAGGGGCCGGGTAGGTGGGCCAAGGCTCACCCACCCGTCGCCCATCTGGGTGGTCAACCTGCTGGACCCCCGCCCCGAGCCAAAGGTCTTCGCCAGGGGGCGCTTCGCGCCAAGGGGCTCAGGCGTTCTCATTCGGGCGCCCGACGGCGCAACCCCCGCGCCTTACGGCGCCGTCGCGCACCCGCGACCCGTTTACCGGGCTAACCTGCTGGCGCCCACCAAAACCCCGCTCGCTGCGCTCGTCAGAGGCCCCCACCTGTGGGCCGGCTAATACCCCTGAACCGGCGGACGCCGGCAGAGACCTTCGAGTTCCGGCCTCAGCCAGCATCGCAGTGCATGACAGGAGCTAGTCTCGAGACAGATCGGTGCGCCACTCATTGAAACGGGTGCGAAGCTTGCGCACTTCGGCTTCTTTCAGCCCGTAGGCGAGAAACTCGCTGTCCGGGTAGAGCTCCAGAGCGGACAGCATTTGTGCGAACATGGCGCGGTCGAAGCCGAGGTCACGGGATGCGGCAAGGTTAAGCAACTGGTCCCGGGTGAACCGATTGCTGGTAATCAACGCGTCCACGTCGATGAAATCACGGACTTCCGCCCGGGTGAACAGCGCCTCAACCTTGCCCCCCGCAACGTCATCGAGGTGCACAACCGGACCGATCTCCATGGTGACGGGCGGATGAGACCGCAGGTCGGTTGCCAATTCGACCTTGCTGGTCCGGCCGATCGCAGGATCGGAAACGCCGAGTCGTACGAACTGAGGACCATCAAGATCTACTTTGACGGTGAAGCCTTGAACCGTATAAGCCTCTCGTATTTTCCTGACCCCCTCGGCGAAGTCACCGCGGAGGCTGGAGGTGAACAGATCGATGTCCTCGCTCGGCCGTTGGAGTACACCATAGGCCTGTACTGCGTAGCCGCCTGCCAGGGCGAAGCCGTGATCCGCGGATGCTGCCAGAGCAATGCTGGCCAGGCGACGGTGGAATTCGTCCATTAAGCGGCTCGGCGCTGCAGTTCGGGGAACCGGTCCAGCCACAGGACACGAACCCGCGGAGGCAGGATCAACTCCGGCCAGAGGCGCCGCAGGAGTGAGGAGTTCAGGAAACGCCGTAGGTCGTCAGGCGTGGCGCTCTCCCGGATCACACGCATGTACATCAGCCGCGCATCGGCAACCTGGTCCAGGTCATAGGTGCGCTTTGGCCCCCAGTCGAGGTGATGGGGAAGTGAGACGACACCCGTGATGGGCCCGGCGAGTTCCTCCAACGTCTCGGGCACGATGTAAGGGCGGACTGCTCCGTATCCCCTGGCCTCCATGTCACCAGTGTGACCCATCCGAGTCCTAATGCGCAGGTCGATCTTGCTAACGGATGCGCTAACAACGACTACGGAGGGCCATGGATCTCTATTGCCAATGAGCTCCAGCAGGGGAGGACACAGCCGCTATCAGGAACCCAAGGGACAACGCCCCATCCGGGTGGTGGGCTTGCTGACCCCCGCCCCGAGCCAAAGGTCTTCGCCAGGGGGCGCTTCGCGCCAAGGGGCTCAGGCGTTCTCATTCGGGCGCCTGACGGCGCAACCCCCGCGCCTTACGGCGCCATCGCCCACCCGTGACCCGATTACCGGCTTGACCTGCTGGAGCCCGCCCGGAGGGGGCCTCGCTTGGCTCGGCCCCCCGATGTTCTGGCGCCACCGTTGATTGAGTCTTCATCCGGCGGCCCTGGTCACGATGGGTCCGAGGAGAAGAGGAGTTGGGGCAGGGCTGCTGTCGTCGCTGTTGCGGAACCATGATCTTGATGCGTTACTGTCGCCCGCGTCGGCCTACCCTTGAGTAAGCAAACGGAGGATCCGTGGCGCAGGCACCACGGGCGGAGATGCGCCTCCACATCAGCGTCTTCCGCGTCGCGGCGGTCTGGCCGCCTCCGCGCCGGTCATCCTGAAGACGTCCAAGATCAGTGCAGCAGAGCTGACCATCGGAGTCTGCAATGGAGTCACCGGTGCCGGCCCCTTCCTGCTGTCGGTCGGCCCATGGGGGCAACTGCTGTCTTGGGCCGAGCTCCTGTTGCCCGCGGTACTGGCCGGCCTCCTGCTGACCGCCTCGCGCCGGACCACAGCCCTCGGGGTTACGGTGATCTGCAGCGTCGTCGCGCTCCGGCTGTTCTCGATCTTGTTTCCGCCCGAGGCCCGCCATCCGGGGGCAGGCCAGCTCCTTCCCTTCGCTGAGCCCTGGTCGGCGATGGCTTGTTACGTGGTGGCCGTCATCACGCTGCTCCTGACCGCACGTTCGCCTCTCTATCGAGCACGACCGGTAGCTGTCTTCTGGGGGTTGGCCATGGTGGCGTCCGCGTGGACGATCGGCCGACTGTCTCTGGTGAACGGCGAGCCCGTCTCCTCCGGATGGTTCGCCTACACGCAGTCCATGGAGTTGCTGTGGAAGCAACCCTGGGGGTGGTCATGCAAGGCCGAGGTGGACGGGGTGCTGCTCGTGCTCATCGCCCTGGTCGCAGCGGCGAGCACCGTGCTGACGGATCGGATGCGGAGCCTTGCCGCACTGGTCGCCAGCGCGCTCCTGGTCCTCGCCGCCTTCGAAGGGTTCCTGATGGCTCTCATCTTCTCGATCAATGATCGCCTTGCGACGGCGATCCCACGGATTCAGTGGCACCTGCTCGCCGCGGCAGCGCTCGTCATCGCGACCGCATTGCGCAAACGAGCACCGTCGGCGAGGGAGTGAGCGTGTGCTTACGGCCGGCTCTCGTTTTCGCAGGCGCGGAGGGAAGGCGGGCCAGGGCTTGCCTCGTAAGACAGAGCGTCTTACAGTGGCTGCATGGCTGACACCATCACCATCCGCAGCGACTCGGAGACTGAGCACGCCCTGGATATTCTCACCCATGACGGCAGCTCACGCTCGGCGGCTATCCGCCAAGCCGTGCTGGAAGCTGCCCTCCGCAAGGAGCGCGCTGCCGCTATGCGGCGCGCTGTCCTGCGTATGCCGCTCGGCGAACCTGACGGCATCGACATCGCCGCGGAGATCGCCCACAGCCGCGAGGACGAACGCTGATGATCTATCTCGACTCGGCCGCCGTCGTGAAACTCGTCCACGCCGAGGCCGAGTCGCAGGCATTGCGCGACTGGCTCGACGAACGGGCAGAGACCGGATGGACGAGTTCGGTTTTGCTGGAGATCGAGTCTTCACGGGCCCTGGCACGCTACGCCCCAGAAGCCGTCGCCCGACATCACCTGGTCCTCGACCTGATCGAGCTGGTGGAACTGGACGCCGGCATTCGCATCCTGGCCCAGACTGTGAAACCCGTGACCGTACGTGGCCTGGACGCTATCCATCTGGCAACTGCTCTCCGCATCCGCTCCCGGCTCACTTCATTTGTCACGTACGACAAACGACTGGCCGATGCTGCCCAGACAGCCGGACTGACCATCAACATGCCTGTCTGAGACATCTCTCCACCGCTGGGATACCCTGAGACAGGGTGCCTGGCCGCGGATACCTGAGACGTCGCGCGAGCAAAGCGGCGCCAATAGCCCGGCCGTTCCGAATCCCACCTGTGGCGCCGTCACAGTGGACGACGCAGGGCGCATTCTCATGCAGCGCCGCCGCGCGGTTGTGCCTGGGCTCGCTCAGTACTCAAGTCGCACATCGCTGTCGAGGGTCTGAGTCGGGGTGAGCTGCACCGCTTCTGAGCGTGTCTTTGCCGCCGATCCGTGAGTACCTTTCCGCAGTGCCGGAGCGGGTGAGACAGAAAGCAAGAATTTGCCGTTCGACGATGTCGATTCGGGCGACCTGCGCTCGTGTAGGGGGTGATCGGGCCGTCACAGGGGCGGCCCGCAGAATCGGAGGAGACATTCCGGTGCGCTCGATCACCGTCACCATGAACATCAGCCTGGATGGCGTCGTGCAGGGCCTGGGTCATCCTGATGAGGACACCCGCGGAGGCTTCACGCACGGTGGCTGGGGGACCTGGCACCAGGACGAGGTCTTGGCTCAGGAGATGGCCAAGGGCATGAGCCGTACCGGCGACATGCTGCTCGGCCGCCGCACCTGGCAGGACTTCATCACCGCGTGGGCGCACCGCGAGGACGGCAACCCGTACACCACCCGTTTGAACGCCGTCACCAAGTACGTCGCCTCAGCCTCGCTCGACGACGTGAGTGCCTGGCAGAACTCGGTGCTGCTGCGTGGCGACGCGACGCGGACGGTCGCAGACCTGAAGGCGCAGGACGGCAACGACCTGGGCATCGTCGGCAGCGCAGCACTGGTGCGCAGCCTGCACGCGGCCGGTCTGATCGACCATTACACGTTGGTGGTGCACCCGCTCACCCTGGGCTCGGGCACACGGATGTTCGAGGGACCGGCGCCGTTGACCCAGTACCGCCTCACCAGCAGTGTCACGACCACGAAGGGCGTCATCATCGCCCGTTACGACCGCTGCTGACAGTTCTTGGGCACCTGTCTCCGATTTCCGCCTTCTCGGCGCTGAAGCGCTGTACGCCCATCTGCGGCTCGCCGGCGTCACCTATGTGTGGTGCTCCAAAAATGCGTCGAATAGATGCCTATGCCGCGGCTACGGTCGGAGCTTGTGACGGACGACTGCTCCGAGGTGTTCCGGCGGTTCGGGATCGAGCCGCAGGACTCGATATACCGCTACGCACCCGTATTCCGCGGTGTGATCGGCGGAGCGGCCGTCGCCGTCAAGCGCACCCACTCGCCCGAGGCCATGGGCAGGTGGGTGCGACACCTTGCGGCCTCCGGGGTGCCGGTGGTGACGCCGCTGGCCGGGCCACATCGGATCGGCGGGTACGACTGGGTCGCCTATCCGTGGATCGACGGGCGCACCTACGACGGCTCGCCGGCGGACATACGCGCCGCCGGCGACCTGCTGGGGCGCCTGCATGCAGTCGGTGACGCCGAAGGCTCAATCGGTCTGCCCGGCTTCGAGTGGCCTGATCACGACCAGGAGTCGGTCGAGGAGGACGTGACGGGCCTCGACAAGGTACTCAAGGTCTACAGGCCGGACCTGCGCGAGGAGGTGCTCGGTCGGTTCGAGCCGCTGCTGCGGTCGTTCATGGCGACCACGCTGCCGGCCATCCGCGACGCCGACCTGCCGGTGGCTGACGTGACCATGGACTTCAAGGCCGTCAACCTCGTGTACGACCAGGCCGGACCCGTACTGGTCGACCCCGACAACGGGGAACGGGCGCCGAGGCTGCTCGACCTGGCCCTGGCCGTGCTGCTGTTCCACAACGACCTGCCAGGTCGTCCGGGGCGGCTGTTCGACGAGGTGGAATGGGCCGCCTTCCGCGATGCCTGCCTCGGGCACGTGCGGTTGACGGTGCGAGAGCGGGAGCTGTGGCCGACCGCTCTCACGTACATGCTGCTGGAGTGGGGAGTGTGGACGGCCGTCAACGGGGGCGAGGTCGGCGACTGGGACGATCCGCGGCAAGCGGCCTTCCTCGCGGATCTCCTCACCGTGGACATCACGCGTTATCCGTGGTAATCGCTTGAATCCGGCGGCTCCAGGTGCATGACGGAAACGGGGCAGCGCGATCAGTCGTGGGGGCCGGTGTTCGCCGCCGGCTCCTGAGGCGATTGTTCGGCGGCGTTGCGGGCCAGTTCCACCCGAGAGGTGATGCCGAGTTTGCGGAAGACCTGGCGCAGGTGGAACGAGACCGTGTGGGGGGACAGGAACATCTGGGTGGCCACCTGACGATTGGTGAGTCCCTGGGCGACGAGGGTCGCGACATTGCGTTCGGTGTCGGTGAGGCTGTCCCATCCGGTGCCGGGCCGGTCCGCGTAGGTCCAGTGGCGGCGGCGTACGCCCAGGTCTCGCAGCCGGGCACGTGCCCGGGCCGCGTCCCGCAGTGCGCCGATCTTCAGGTAGCCGTCGGCTGCCTCGTCGAACCTGGCGACGGCGGCCTTTCTGTCGCCGCTGGAGACCCCGTCCGCAGCGCCGACGATCAGCAGGGCTCCCAGGTCCTCCGCCGCGGAGGCGGCGCCCCACGGGTCGCCGTAGTGTGCCGTGGCCTGGGCCAGCGCGGTGGCGTCCCCTTGGAGGATGCCGTGCGCGTGGGCGGCCGCGGCGGCCAGAGCGGGGAATCCGGGGTTGTCGTGCGCGATCTGCCGGGCCGTCTCCACGGTGTTCGCGGCGGCCGAGCGGCGCCCGGCGGCCAGGGCGGTACGGGTCATCCAGGCCGCGGCGTTCGGTTCGAGCATGAGCATCCAACGCCGCTTCCTGATGTCCGCGTAGCAGCTGTCGAGCGCTTCCATCGCCCGCTCCGGGCCGCGCTGGGCCTCACCGACCAGCGCGCCGGCCCAGGCGCTCCACATGGACCCGTACATGGGGCCGTGCGCCGCCCGCTGCTTGGCCTCGATGCGCTCTATGTGCTGCGCTGCCGCCTCCACGTTGCCGCGGCGCAACTCGACGATGGCCAGGACGGCCAACCCGAGCAAGGCGTACGCGTACGCGCCCACCTCATCGGCGGCCTCCAACCCCGCCTGGGCCTCTGCGGCGGCATCGTCGGGGCGGCCGGTGGCCAGCGACAGGCAGGCTCTGAAGAACGCCGGGCTGGCGATGTGACTGGTCGGCCCATAGGCGTCGAAATCCGCGGCGGCAGCGCGGATGACCCTTTCGGCCTCCACATGCCGTCCCACCCCGAAGAGGCAGGAGACCAGGAACAGTCGTGGGTGGGCACGCCGGGCGGCGACGGATCCGGTGCTCGCGATGCGGATGGCCTCGTGGACGTCCCGGAACGCGTCGGCCGCGCGTGCCTCCTCCCAGGCGATGTGCGCGCTGAGCAGCAGCGCCCCGACCAGCGCGGTGTCCTTGTGCCCTGCTCGGTCGGCGAGTACGGCGTTCGCCCGCACCCGTCCGCGCCCGAAGTCGTGCAGTCCCAGCAGGCCGTGGAATACCGCGAGCTCGGTGATGCCGCGCAGCTCGTCGTCGAGATCGGGCTGCGCGAGCAGGTCCTCGGCCTCGGCCACGGCCTCGGCCGCGCGGCCGCTCTGCAGCAGGATGGACGTCAGTTCACAGCGCATGCGATCGGTCCACGGTCCGGGCGGCGCTCGCCGCAGTGCCATCCGCGCGCATTCGATCGCTTCGGCGAGCCGTCCCGCGGCCGTCAGCGCCTCCACCGCCGTCCCCGTACGGACGAGGAGATCGGAAGCTGCCGGGTCGGTGAGCTCGAGTGCCCGGACGGCGAGATCCACCGCCGACGGCGGCGAGTAGGGCAGCACCGCACGTGCCGCCCGGTCCAGCCCGTCGAGAGCCCGCGTGTCGCCGACCCTGGCGCAGCGCATGAAGTGCGCGGCGGCGGGCACGACCGCGCCGCGTTGCAGCAGCATGCATCCGGCCTGTCGCTGCAGTGCCGTGCGCACGGGATCGGAGATCATGTCCGTTACGGCCTGCCACAGGAGATCGTGCCGGAACGTCAGCCGGTCCACCGCGGGCACGATGATTCCCGCGCGGACCGCCTCGGCGAGCCCCGGCAGCAGTCCGTCGACCGGCTCGCCGAGCATCTCGGCGAGATCGTCCACGGAGAACGAGCGGCCCAGGATCCCGGCCACCTGGAGCAGTTGCCGAGTCGACGCCGACAGGCTCACCAGAGGGCTTCGCGCGCTCACCTGAAGGCGCGCCGTCGAGGTCAGCCGGGCGCTGCCCGCAGCGATCTCGACCGCGCCATCGAGCTTGCACATTCTCAGCAGCTCGACGAGCAGGAACGGGTTACCCTTCGCTTCTGCCGCCATCCGCAGGATGTCCGGCCCGGGCGGCGCGCCGAAGGCGTCGGCGGCGATCTCGGCCACCGCCAGGTCGTCCAGCGGCCCGAGGACGACCCGGTCGGCGCCCTCCCGCTCCAGCAGTTCGTACAGCCCCTCCACGCCGGGGTCGCCGATCCCGCTGGTGCGGGCCAGGATCCACCCCAACGGATACGAGGCGAGTTCGGGCAGCAGTGACCGGAGCAGCAGGTGGGTGGTCGGATCGGCCCAGTGCAGGTCGTCCAGAGTGATCAACATCGGGCCCTGCCCGACCCGTTCCTCCAGAAGGGCGCGTAGCCGCTCCACCAGCGACAGTCGAAGATCGGCCGCCTCGGCGCACGGCACCCCCGGTGGTGATGTGGGGCCCAGCGACGTGAGCGCCGGCTCGTCGAACGCCGTCGCCAGCGGTGCCAGGGGTGCCAGGCGCCCGAGTTCGTCGGCCGCGCCGTGGGCGACCGCGATGTCGGCCCGCGCGGCGGCCTCGGTGGCCTTGTGGAGCAGCTGGGTCTTGCCCATCCCCGACCCGCCCTCGACCAGCACCATGGCGCCCCGGCCGGTCTCGATGGCCCGCAGGAGAGCGGCGACGGGGCGCCATTCACGGTCCCGGCCACGCCAGCCGGGCCTGGACAACGATGCCTCGGGGTCCGCGTCCGCGATATGTGGGTAGTTTTCCTCCCGATTCACCCCCATATGCACATCAGACAACGGACCCAGGGGCGCGCGCAACATTTCCCGGGTTTCGTCCGCCGCGTGACTGCGGGGACCGACCATCGCTATATGAAACGTAGAGGGAAACATTGCATGAATGTGGGATAGGTAAGGTCCGGACATCGACCGGAATAAGATGATCGAGGCCAAAGAATGCCATCTAAATCCCATGTAATAGGAAAGGGCGGCAAAAGGCGTAAATATTGGTATAGCGTGGATAACTTCACAGACGGGCATCGACGAAGGAGGGCACGTCGATGAGTGTCCAACGCGCCACGGTTTCTTCCCATGCGATTCATTCGGTCGAGTTGCGCCCGCTGCTGGCGGCGATGGAGGCCCTGCGCGACGGGGACTTCCGCGTCAGGTTGCCGACGGACCACGATGGCATGCCTGCCGAGCTCGCCGCCGTCTTCAACCAGATCGCCGACCGCAATCTGCACTTCGCGGACGAGCTGAGCCGGGTACGCCGCGAGGTCGTACGTCACGGCCGGCTCGACGAGCGACTGTCCGCCAGCCCCGGCCAGGGCGCCTGGGCGGCGACCGTCGGTGCGGCCAACTCTCTTGTCGACGTGCTGGTCGTTCCGACCGCCAACGCGACGCGCGTTCTCGAGGCGGTCGCGGGGGGAGACCTGACCCAGCGGGTGGACCTGCACGACGACAGCCGGCCGCTCTGCGGCAGCCTGCGCCGACTCGGGGAGACGGTCAACCAGATGGTCGACGAGCTGTCACTGTTCACGGGCGAGGTCACCCGGGTGGCCCGCGAGGTCGGCGCGGAAGGACGCCTCGGCGGGCGCGCCAAGGTGAACGGGCTGTCCGGCAGCTGGCGGGACGTGACGGAGGCCGTCAACACGATGGCCGGCAGGCTCACCGCCCAGGTGCGCGACATCGCCCTGGTGACGACGGCCGTGGCCCGTGGCGATCTGACGCGGTCGGTGACCGTGGAGGCAACGGGTGAGCTGCTGGAGCTGAAGCTCACCGTCAACACGATGGTCGATCAGCTGTCGGCCTTCGCCGACGAGGTCACCCGCGTGGCGCGCGAGGTCGGCACGGAAGGACAGCTGGGCGGTCAGGCGCAGGTCCGCGGCGTGTCCGGGGTGTGGAAGGACCTCACCGACAACGTCAACTTCATGGCCCTGAATCTCACCACCCAGGTGCGCAACATCGCTGAGGTGACCACGTCCGTGGCCAACGGCGACTTGTCCAAGCAGATCACCGTCGATGCTCAGGGTGAGATTCTGCAGTTGAAGAACACCGTGAACACGATGGTCGATCAGCTGTCGGCGTTCGCCGACGAGGTGACCCGGGTGGCGCGTGAGGTCGGCACGGACGGACGGCTTGGCGGGCGGGCGCATGTCCGTGGTGTGTCCGGGGTGTGGAAGGACCTCACCGACAACGTCAACTTCATGGCGGACAACCTCACTTCCCAGGTCCGTAATATCGCTCAGGTCGCCACGGCCGTCGCCCAGGGGGATCTGGGCAAGAAGATCGACGTTGACGCGCGCGGGGAGATCCTGGAGCTGAAGTCGACGATCAACACGATGGTGGACACGTTGTCGTCGTTCTCCTCCGAGGTGACGCGCGTGGCGCGCGAGGTCGGCACCGAGGGCAACCTGGGCGGTCAGGCGCAGGTCCGCGGCGTGTCCGGGGTGTGGAAGGACCTCACCGACAACGTCAACGAACTCGCCCTCAACCTCACCACCCAGGTGCGCAACATCGCTGAGGTGACCACGTCCGTGGCCAACGGCGACTTGTCCAAGCAGATCACCGTCGATGCTCAGGGTGAGATTCTGCAGTTGAAGAACACCGTGAACACGATGGTCGATCAGCTGTCGGCGTTCGCCGACGAGGTGACCCGGGTGGCGCGTGAGGTCGGCACGGACGGGCGGCTTGGCGGGCGGGCGCGTGTCCGTGGTGTGTCGGGGGTGTGGAAGGACCTCACCGACAACGTCAACTTCATGGCGGACAACCTCACTTCCCAGGTCCGTAATATCGCTCAGGTCGCCACGGCCGTCGCCCAGGGGGATCTGGGCAAGAAGATCGACGTTGACGCGCGCGGGGAGATCCTGGAGCTGAAGTCGACGATCAACACGATGGTGGACACGTTGTCGTCGTTCTCCTCCGAGGTGACGCGCGTGGCGCGCGAGGTCGGCACCGAGGGCAACCTGGGCGGTCAGGCGCAGGTCCGCGGCGTGTCCGGGGTGTGGAAGGACCTCACCGACAACGTCAACGAACTCGCTCTCAACCTCACCACCCAGGTCCGCGCCATCGCCGAGGTGACCTCAGCCGTCACGCAGGGTGACATGGACCGCCTCATCACCGTTGAGACCCGGGGCGAGGTCTCCGAGCTGAAGGACAACATCAACCAGATGGTCTCCAACTTGCGGGAGACCACCCGAGCCAAGGACTGGCTCGAGTCCAACCTCACCCGCCTGGCCGGGCTGATGCAGGGCCACCGCGACCTCACCGAGGTCGCCGACCTGGTGCTGCGCGAGCTCACCCCGCTGGTCAACGCGCAGTACGGCGCGTTCTTCCTGGCCGACACGGACTGCGAGGGCGGACCCGGGAGGGGGCTCGCCTACATCGCCGGTTACGGCTCGCAGGGGCGAACCGTCGACACCACCGGAATGCCAGGTCACGGCCTCGTGCAGCAGGCCGTCCGGGAGAAGAAGCGCATCCTGGTGGCGGATGCCCCGCCCGACTACATCACGATCCGCTCGGGCCTCGGGGAGGGCACGCCGACGAGCGTCGTCATCATCCCGATCCCCTTCGAGGACAAGGTGCTCGGCGTCATCGAGCTGGCGTCGTTCAGCCGCTTCTCCGACGTGCACCTGGCCTTCTTCGACCAGTTCGTCGACACCATCGGCGTCGCGATCAACACCATCATCGCCAACTCGCGTACGGAGGCGCTGCTCAGCGAGTCGCAGCGGCTGACGACCCAGCTCCAGGACCGCTCCAAGGAACTGCAGAGGCAGCAGGCCGAGTTGCAACGCTCCAACGAGCAGCTCGCGGAGAAGGCGGCACTGCTGTCGTCCGCCTCGCAGTACAAGTCGGAATTCCTGGCGAACATGTCGCACGAGCTGCGCTCCCCGCTGAGCTCACTGCTCATCTACGCCCGGCTGCTGTCGGACAACGCCGAGGGCCGCCTCTCCGCGGAAGAGGAGCAGTTCGCGCACAACATCTACTGGTCGGGATCCGATCTGCTGCAGCTGATCAACGACATCCTCGACCTGTCGAAGGTCGAGGCCGGCCGGATGGACATCCGGCCGAAGTACCTTCCGCTGGCCAGGCTGCTCGACTACGTGAACACCACGTTCCGGCCCATCGCCACGGAGCACGGGCTCGACTTCGACATCGAGGTATCCGAGGACGCGCCTCACGATCTCTACTCCGACGGGCAGCGGCTCCAGCAGATCCTGCGTAACCTGCTCTCCAACGCGTTCAAGTTCACCTCCGAAGGCCATGTCAAACTGCGCCTGGAACGAGGCGCCGACATCGACGACGAGTCTCTGGGCTCGGCCGAGGACGTCATCGCCTTCACCGTCGAGGACACCGGCATCGGCATCCCGCCCGAGAAACTCACCACCATCTTCGAGGCGTTCGAGCAGGTGCACGGGCCCGGCGGGCACACCAGCGGCACCGGTCTCGGCCTGTCCATCAGCCGCGAGCTCGCCGGTCTGCTCGGCGGCAAGATCGTGGTCGAGAGCGGGCTCGGCCGCGGCAGCAAGTTCACGTTGTACGTGCCCGTGGTCCCCCCACTCCGGGACGATCTGGGCGAACAGCCTCCGGACCAGACAGAGGCGGCGACGTTCGCACCCACGCAGACGAAGCCCGTCCCCGAGGAGCTCACGCCCGACCGTACGGCGCTGCCGGACCGAACGGACGAGCGGCAGAGCGGCCCCGCGACGGACGTACTGTCGGGCGCCGAGGTCCTCATCGTCGACGACGATGTGCGCCTGGTCACGGCACTCACCCACGTCCTCGGACGGGCGGGGATGTCGGTGCTGCACGCCTCGAACGGCGAGGAGGGCATCGAGGCACTCGCCCGCCACCCGCAGGTGTCGCTCGTCCTGATGGACATCATGATGCCTGTCATGGACGGCTACGAGGCCATGCGGACGATCCGTAGCGATCCCCGTCACGCCGATCTCCCGATCATCGCGCTCACCGCCAAGGTCATCGCCGGGGAGCGGGAGAGGGCGATCGCCGCCGGCGCCAACGAGTACGTGCATAAACCGGCCGATGTGAACCTGCTGCTCAGTGTCGCCCGTGACCTGCTGGATACGGACGGCACCGAACGGTAGCCGTGCGGCGAACCACCACGGATCCTCTTGCTGACCTGCACGGATGTGTGATGTGCAGGGCCGGGGTGTCGACGAAGAATTGAGCTGGACCTATTGCTCAGCTCCGCCAGCAACGCTTGGGCGAAATGAGGATGCCCCGCAATGGATCGCCTTATGAAGCTGCGCCAGTACGTCGATGCGCTCGGCACCCCGGGAACCGCGGACGGCGACGCCAACAAATGGCCCATGCACGACGAGCTCCTGACGTTTCCCGGCGAGGACGAGGTCACCCGGCTCACCCGCTCTGTCACTCGTTGTATGGGACGGCTGGAGCAGGCGCTCCAGCGACAGCGCCGGTTCTCCTCCGAAGTCTCGCATGAGCTGCGCAATCCCATCGCCGCGTTGCGCGTCCGGCTGGAGGAGGCGCAGCTGCACCCAAGCCAGACATGCATGGACGACCTCATCGAGCAGGCACTGGCCGATGTCGACCGGCTGGAGGCGGTCGTCACCGACCTGCTCCTGCTGTCACGGATCGAGGCGACGGGGGGCGAGAGCAGGTGCAACGGCGCCAGGAGGACGGAGGCGATCGACCTGGCGGAGCTGGTGACCTCGGAGTCCTCCCGCCGGGTGGACCGGCTGGGCACCAAGCTGAAGCTCGCTCCCGGGGTGATCGTCATGGGTATCCGCAACGAGCTCGTACGAGTCCTCATCAACCTGCTGGACAACGCCCAACGGCATGCGATGCGCGAGGTGGAGGTCGAGGTCAGCCGCAACGGGAACAGCGCCGAACTGATCGTCTCCGATGACGGTGACGGGATCGCCGAGGTGGACAGAAAACGGATCTTCGAGCGGTTCGTCCGGCTTGACGCCTCGTGGGAGCGCGACCGTAACGGCACCGGACTCGGCCTGGCGATCGCGCGTGAGATCGCCCATGGCCATCACGGCACCATCGAGGCGGGCAGGTCCGCCAGCGGCGGAGCCCGCTTCGTGCTCCGGCTCCCGCTGGCCGATCACCTGGCGCTGTCCGGACAGTCCCGCTCATATGAGCGTGCAGATGGATCGCGCTGAAGACCTGTAGGCCCGTAGGCCCGTAGAGGGCGCGCGGCCCCCATTCACGGGGCGGTCATCGGCCTGACGGGATCACTGCGGTGAGCAAGGTGCCCTGTCGGGCAGGGCTGTCGATCTCAAAGGTGCCGCCGAGTGCCAGGACCCGGTCGTTGAGCGCGACGAGCCCTGCGCCGTCGGTGAGAACGGCCCCGCCGATGCCGTCGTCGCGGACCGCCACCCGGACCTTCGTGTCCTTCATGTCCAGTTCCACGCAGACGATGGAGGCGCGGGCATGCTTGGCCACGTTGGTCAGCGCCTCGAAAACGATGTCATAAATGACTGCCTCTATGCGCTCCGGCAGTCGGCACTCGACGGCCAGGACCAGCTCGACCGGGACGACCGAGTGGCGAGCGAGCATCGTCAGCGCGGGCCCGAGACCGCTCTTGGACAAGACGGCCGGATGGATGCCGGGAGAGAGCGTCCGCAGCTCCTGGATGACGAGCGCCGTGCCTTCGCCGATATGTTCAAGCCGTTCCCGCAGCTCGACCAGGTCCTCCGGGACCAGGTCCGCCACGGTGCGAAGGGCGAGGCCGACCTCCATCAGGCGCTGCTCGGCTCCGTCGTGCAGGTCGCACTCGATCTGGCGGCGCGCCTCGTCGGAGGCGGCGACCACGCGCGCCCGTGAGGCGGCGAGCTCGTTGCGCGCCTGTGCGTTGGCCAGAGCGGTCGCGACCAACTCGGTGAAGTCGAGCATGCGTTCCTCCACCGACTGCTCGGCGGCCTCCAAGGCGCGGAAGAGCGCGATCATCACCCCCCACGGCTGACCCTCGACAGTGATCGGGATGCCGACGGCGGATACGACCCCTATGGCGCGGGACCAGTCCGCGAGCTGGCCGGCGATGTTCTCATCGATATCTATCCGTTCCGGGTGCCCCGCGCAGGTCACGAGGCTGGCGATACTGTGCTTCTCCAGCGGCCAGTTCGACCCCGCCGTCGGCATCTGGGCGCAGCCGTCCTTGGCCCAGACGCTGACCAGCACGACCGTGGGGCCGGGGTCGTAGCGTTCGAGGAGCGCGAAGTCGGCGTTGACGATGTGGCCGACTTCGCCCGTGACGGCATCGAAGATCTCCGAGGGCCGGACTCCATGCGCCACCAGCGTGGCGACGCGCCGCAGCGCCGCCTGCTCCTCGGCGAACCGGCGCAGCTCGTCGCGGCTCGCCTCCAGCGCCTGGCTGATGGCCTCCCGCTCGTGGGCCGCATGCAGCAACGCCTCCAGCGAGGGCACCACGCGTTCGTCCAGCCGGCGCGTCATGCGCTCCGGGAGGTCCTTCGGCACGGTGAGCGTGCCGAGCCGGTTGCCGCTGACCGTCAGCGGCAGCGCCACGTGCTGCCCGTCGCCTGCCACCGTCGCCGTCTCGATGGAGAGAAAGGGCAGGCCCAGGGCGCGGCCCAGTTGCTGAGCGGCCACCGGCAGCGCCGATCGCAGGTGCTCGGTGCGCAGCAGCAGCCTGGCGATCTGTGCGTCCAGGTCGGCGTCGCTGCGCCGCTCCTCGGTCTCGACAGCCAGAGAGCGCATCAATGCCGCGCCCCAGCCGACCAGCAGCGCCACCGTGAGAAAGATGACCAACGGTATCCAGCCCCATACCGAAAAGGCGTCGGCGGGAGGAAGCAGGAAGTAGTCGAGGATGACGCCGCTGGCGACGGCGGTCAGAACGCCCAGCACCGGACCGCACAGGAACGACACCGCAAGAACGCCGAGAACGTAAACCGGCCCCATGGTGCTTGCCGGGATATGCCGCGACAGAAAGTAGCCCAAAAATGTTTCGGCTGCGATGATCGATGCACTGACCAGAATGCCCACGGGCAGGGACAACCGAACCGGGTGCAGCAACAGCGACTCTATGCGCTTCACCATAGTTTTTAGGCTACTCATTAGGGACAAAGGTGCCGCAAAGGTCAAGCGCTCTATCATAAGTCATTCGTACGGCGGGGAAGATAGCGATCCTCATTCTGGCAAAATCCCCGTTAAAGCTGCGCTCCGCTTCGTTCTTCCCCAGCCGGCTTGAGCGCCGATGAGGCTCTACCGTTCGTCCTGGCGCAGCTCCTCGGTGGCCGATCGATAGGCCTGGGCGACGCGGGTGAACATGTCCAGCAGCAACGGCACCTGCTCCGCCCCGTAATGCACGGCCAGCGCGTCAAGGTGCCGCCTGGACGCCGCGCAGGCCGCGTCGTAATCGTCCATCCCGCCCTCGACCAGCTCCACCGTGACCATGCGCCGGTCACGCTCGCCACGCACCCGCCGTACGTATCCGGCCTTCTCCAGCCTGTCGATCAGCCGGGTGGTCGAGGCGGACGGCAGCCCGAGCTCCTCGGAGATCGCTCCTACGGCGAGGGGTCCGCGCGTCTCCAGCAGGATCGTGGCGGCGACGTCGACCGGTTGCAGGCCGAGCCGGTCGGCGACCGCCTCGTTGTGCAGCAGGATCGCCACCAGGAACTCGCGGAAGATCCCCTCTTCCGGACGCTTGTCGGCCACTTTCCCAACCTACTCCACCGCGATGTATCTTCGAATCGAAGACACTCCGATCTGGAGGAAAGAATGGACATACTCGTCATAGGCGCCGGGGTGGGCGGCCTGGCTGCCGCACGCGGGTTACTGGCCGCCGGTCACCGGGTGCGGCTCTACGATCAGGCGCCGGCGCGGCGGACGGGCGGCAAGGCGCTGCTCGTCTGGAGCAACGGCAACGCCGTACTGGACGATCTCGGCGTCAGCCTGGAGGGCGTCGGCGCCCGCATCGACCGGATCGACGCGCTGACCTCCGGCGGCCGGCTGCGCACCAGCATGGACATCGCCCACGCGACCGACCGGTACGGCTTCCCCACCCAGGCGGTTCCCCGCCGTTACCTGCTGGAACGACTGGCCGAGGGGCTGCCCGACGACATCGTCCACTACGGTCTGGCCTGCCGGAGCGTCACGCAGGACGGCGGCCGGGTCACGGCGACGTTCGCCGACGGGTCGACGGCCACGGGCGACGTGCTCGTCGGAGCCGACGGCCACCACTCGGTCGTACGGCGCACCCTGTGGGGCGACGGCACCGTGCGACCGGCCACCTTCGGCACCTGGCAGGGCCTGAGCCCCATCGACATCGACATCACCGACACGACCCGGCACCTCATGATCAGCGGGCGGGAGGGCGCCTGCGGCCTCATGCCCGCCGGCAAGGGCTTGCTGCAGTGGTGGTTCGACGTGCGCCGGTCGCCCGGCGACCCGCGGCCCGCCGCGCCGCTGGCCGAGCTGCGGCGCCGGTTCGGGCACTGGGCCTCGCCCGTCCCCGAGGTGCTCGCCGCCGCCACCGAGGACGATCTCGAGTTCTTCGGCCACCACTGGAACCAGGTCCGCAAGGTCTGGGGCGAGGGCCGCATCACGCTGGTCGGCGACGCCGCCCACACCATGCCGCCCACCCTGGGGCAGGGCGCCAACCAGACCCTCGAGGACGCGTGGGTGCTCGGGCGCGAGCTCGCCGAGGATGGCGACGATCCGGAGGTACGGCTGCGCGCCTATGAGAAGGCGCGCTACCCGCACATCTCCCTGGTCTCCCGGCTGGCCAAGCGGAATCCCGCCAACTGGCGGGTCCCGCCGCTGATCGCTCGGTTGGTCCCGGAAACGTACCAGACCGCCATGCTCGCCCGCTTCAGCAACCGCCTCACCGCGGCCGCCGGGTGATCACTCTCGTATGAGCCGCTCAGGCGAAGTCGGCCGCGTGATCGACCGCCCATTCGGCGAACGTGCGCGCGGCACGCCCCGTCACCTTCTCCACCGTCGCCGACGTCGGCGCGGGGACACCGTCGCGGGCCGCCCACTGCCTCATGGTCACCTCGACGCCGATCGGCGGCATCGTACGGCCCAGCTCCTCCCGCGCCTCCTCGGCCGAGATCACCTCGATGGCGACCGCGCGGCCGATCGCCTCCCCGATGAGCTCGACCTGCCGCCGCAACGTGAGCGACTCCGCCCCGTACACGGTGTAGGCCTGCCGCTCGTGCCCCGGCTCGCGCAGCGCCGTCACCGCGAGCGCCGCCAGGTCCTTCTCGTGCACGGGAGCGGTCTGCGACTCCGGGTACGGCAGGCGCACCGCCCCCTTGGCCCGGATGGGCTCACGCCACCACCACAGCGTGTTCGTCGCGAACATCCCCGGCCGGATGAACGTCCAGTCCAGCCCTGACTCCTCCAGGGCCGTCTCGACGGCCCGATGCGCCAGGGCGATCGGATTGCGCTCGGCGCCCTCGACCACGACCGCCGCCGATGACAGCAGTACCACCTGCCGCACCCCGGCCGACCTGGCCGCCTCGGCGAAGGCCGCGACACCGTCCGGCTTGGCGTACACGAACACCTTCGCGGCGCCCTCCAGCGCGGCCGGCAACGTCTCGGGACGCTCCAGGTCGGCCACCACGACCTCCGCCCCCGCAGGCAGGCCGCCCTTCTCCGGCTCCCTGCTCGTCACCCTGACCCGCTCACCGGCCGCCAGCAGGCCGGCGGCGACATGGCGCCCCACATTGCCCCGAGCCCCGAAGACCACCATCACCATCGCGACAACACCCTCCCTCAGTCCTCGGCCGCGCCGAGAAGCTTGACCAGCTCGCCGTGCAGCCGGCGCCGCACCTCCGGCGACAGCGGATCGTCGCCGAAGATGTCCCGTACGAACTGCGGCATCGTGATCGGCGTGAACACCACCGCGTAGGCGACCAGCAGCGCGAAGGCCGGATCCACCCGATCGGTGACCTCCCCGGCCTCCTGCCGCCTGCGCATCCGCTCCAGCGCCGCGGCCATCCTGGACCGCTGCGCCTCCAGGTGCCGCCGCCCTTCGTCGGCGTCGGCGAACGGGCAGTCGCCCAGTGCCTGCCACACCACCAGCCGCGCCCAGTCGGGGTCGTCGAGCGTGCGGGCCAACTGCGCGCCGATCGACTCCTCGAAAGAGGCGTCGGGCGCCGACGGCTCCGCTTCTTGCCGGCGCCGCCGCAGCTCCTCCAGCAGGCCCTGCTTGCCGCCGAAGTAGTAGGAGATCAGCTGCGGGTTGACGCCGGCACGGGCGGCGATCCCGGCCGTACGCGCGCCGGAGTAGCCCTTCTCGCCGAACTCGCGCACGGCGGCTCGCAGGATCCGCTCCCGGGTCTCTTCCGCGGCCTTGCCGCGCTCATCAGGGCGCGGCGCTCTGCGTGGCACCATGCAGGAGACGGTAATCCATCATCTATCTGATTGACAAGCGTCATTCAACTGGTTGAAGGAACGAAGCGCTTCAGCGCCTCCTTGCTGTACTCGACCGCCGCGTTTCCGCGCGCCAGCATGTCCTCCTGGTATTCGGCCAGCGCCGAGCGGAGGTCCCGCTCGCCCCGATGGACCTCGGCCAGCCGGTCGCCCAGTCGCAGCGCGTCCTGGATGGCGGTGTTCGCGCCGTTCCCCCCGCTGGCCAGGGTCAGGTGGGCGGCGTCGCCGAGGAGCGTGATCCGGTCCGCCGGCCAGGGCGGCACGGGACGGTCGTAGACCTGGGCGCGGCCCACGGCGCTCATGTCGGCCGCGGCCACCAGGTCCCGCAGGTCCGGGTGCCAGCCGTCGATGAGCTCCAGGACGAACTCGCGGGCGTCCGGGAGGGTCTGCCGCGACGCCGGGTGCTCGGGGGGAACGATCAGCACCCAGCGTACGTAGCTGTCCCGGTACGGCATGTCGAGACCGGGAACGAGCTCGGCGGCGGCCTCGGAGGGCTCCCTGCCGAACTGCATGCGGCCCAGCATCAGCGTGATCCCCGGCCCCTTGACCATGGTGCCGCGGCCGGGCACCAGTTCCAGGAATCGCTCGGTGATCGTGGTGCGGCCCATCGCGCCGCTCAGGTCGGTGTCGACGTAGCCCACCTCGGGGGCCACATGGCGGCGGACCACCGAGTTGCTGCCCTCGGCTCCCACCAGCACGTCCCCCACGGCCTGCGTGCCGTCGGCGAAGCGGGCCGTCACGGTCCCTTCGGCTTCCTCGACGCCGGTCAGGCGCTTGCCGTGGGTGACCCGGCCGCCGAGGCCGCTGAGCAGGATCCGCCGCAGCACCTGCCGGTCGACCGCCCTGGCCTCGTCGGGACCGGGCAGGTCACGGCTGAGCAGCGTGAGGTGCTCGTCGAAGAGCAGGCCAGGCCCGTCCAGGCTGCCGCTGGTCGCCTCCGCCAGCTCGTACAGCCGCTCCGGCAGACACGCGCGCAGCCCCTCCCAGCCGAGCGGCGACAGCCCGATCCGGTAGCCCTGGAAGCGCTCGCCGCTGCCGTCGTCGGCCTCGTACACGTGTACGTCGACGCCCGCGCGTAAGAGCCCGTGCGCCAGCGTCAGCCCGCCGAGGCCCGCCCCCGCGATCAGTACCCGCTGTCCGTTCATGTCCATCCCTCCCGATCCGACGTGAACAACGTTCACGTGTACATTGTTCACGTACGCGGAGCCGGGTTGTCAAGGAGTTCACATGGGGGAGCGGCGCGGGCAGGTCCTGCAGGCGGCGATCGAGCTGCTCGACGAGGTCGGCCTCGACGGGCTGACCATGCGCCGCCTGGCCGGCAGGCTGGGGGTGCAGGCCGGTGCGCTGTATCGGCATTACCCCAGCAAGCAGGCGCTGCTGGACGCCATGGTCGCGCACCTCGTGACCCCGCCCGACGGTGCCGCCCCGCCGCTCGAAGGACCCTGGGACGAGCGGCTGCGCATGATGGCCATCGGCATCCGCGAGCTCATGCTGGCCCACCGGGACGGGGCTCGCCTGCTCTCGACGTTCCAGCACCCGGGGGACGAGGCCGTGGCCGCCTTCCACGGCCTCATCGCCGCCCTGGCCGCCGCGGGCATCCCGGCGGAGCTGGCTCCGGTGGCCGTGGACACCGTCATGGCCTACGTCAACGGCTACACGACCGAGGAGCAGGCCCGCAAGGTCGGCCACTGGCCCAAGGAGCAGCGCGACGCCGCCTTCCGTGCGGGCCTGGAGTTGATCATCGCTGGTGTCAGGAGCTCGTCAGGGGCTCAGGCGACGGGATAGCCAGGCCAGGGCGAGCGGATAGCGGTATTCGATGGCGCCGTGCCCGGCGTCGAAGAGCTCGAAGTAGATCTTCTCGTCCGGTACGCCCGCCGCCTCCAGCGCCCGGCGGAACGCCACCGCCCCGAAGTCCAGGAAGTACTCGTCCTTGTTCCCGGCGTCCACCCAGATCGCGCGCATCGAACGCAGGGCCTCCGCGTAGCGGGGCTCCCCGGCCATCACGACCGGGTCGCGGGCGAGCCAGCGCGACCACACCTCCGGCACCACCGCGCCCGTGTCGTCGAAGGGCACGCGCACGGTCCCGTCGGGGTCGGCCGAGTACGCCGCCGAGTACGCGTACATCTCCAGCAGGTCCAGATCCCCCTCCTTGGTCCCGGCCAGGCGGCCGCGGAAGTCGGCGAGGAACGTGTCGTACGAGCCGTCGTACATGTCGCGCAGCCTGCGCGCCAGCTCGGGGAACGAGCTGCGGTTGCTGACCTCGAACAGCGCGTCACCGGCATGGGTGGCCAGCGCCCCGAAGACGTCTGGCGCCAGCATGGCCGTCACCATGGCGCCGTAGCCGCCGCTCGACTTGCCGGTGACCGCGCGGTGGTCGCGGTCGGCGATCGTGCGGTAGCGGGCGTCCACCCACGGGACGACCTCGTCGCGCAGGTAGGAGTGGTAGCGGCCGGTGGCGGGGGAGTCGAGATACTGGCTGCCGCCGAGCGCCGTCCACGCGTCGACGTACACGACGATCGCGGGCTCCGCCTCCCCGGAGGCGAACACGGCGTCGGCGAGCTCCGGGTACGGCCGGCGGAACGGCGCCCGGTTCAGCCACATGGCGACGTGGCCGGTGTAGCCGAGCAGCACGTAGATCGAGGGGTAGCGGCGACCGGGCTCGTCGTCGTACCCCGGCGGGACATACACCAGCACCGGGCGCTCGTGCGGGTCACCCAGGGGATTGCCGCGCAGCAGGGCGCTGTCGATGACGTCATGGTCGAGGCGGCCGGCCAGCTCGGCGGACCAGGGCAGCATGAAGAATCCTCTCGATCGGCTCAGCCGACGGACGGGGTCACCGTGTCCACGCCCGCCTGCGTGACAGCGCGGCCGGAGACCAGGACCAGGGTGAGATTGCGCAGGTCGGCCAGGCGGGTGAGCGGGTCGCCCGCGACCGCGATGAGGTCGGCCCGCTTGCCCGCCTCCAGGCTGCCGGTCACCTCGCCCACTCCGCAGGCGTCGGCGGCGCGCACGGTGGCCAGCTCGACGATCTCCGCGTTGCCGTAGCCGACCTGCGCGAACACCTCCAGGCCGCCGACGTACCCGTCGGTGGGGTTGGCCACGCCGGCCGAGGCGAACCCGGCGTCGGTCCCCGCGATGAGCCGGATCCCGGCCTCCCGCATGGCGGCCACGCTGTTCAGCCAGGCGTCGAGCATCTCGGGCCCGTGGCTCTCGCGCATCCGCCAGAGCGAGCCGTGCACGGTGGGGCACACGTACGTGCCGCTCGCCGCGACCAGATCGGCCAGCTCGGCGTCGAACTCGTGCCCCGACGGCGTGAAGAACGTGCAGTGCTCGATGGTCGTGACGCCCGCCTCGACGCAGCTGCGGATCGACGCGTGCGCGTGGGCGTGCGCCGCGACGCCCTTGCCGCGTGACGCGGCCTCCTCCACGACGGCCTTGAGCAGGTCGGTGCCGTACTGCTGCGCCCAGCTCGGCGGCGCGCCCGGCGTCATCAGCCCGCCCGACGCCATCACCTTCAGGCAGTCGGCGCCCGCCCGGAGGTTCTCCCTGGCGACGCGGCGGACGGCGGGCTCGTCGTCGGCCTCGCCGCCCATGTACCAGCAGTGGCCGCCGGTGATCGTGATCGGCCTGGTCGCGGCCACGATGTGCGGGCCGACGGCGAGGCCCTCCTCGACGGCGTCGCGCAGCGCCAGGTCGAGGAAGCCGCGCGAGCCGAGGTCGCGGCAGGTCGTGACGCCCGCGGAGACGAGCTTGCGCGCGTTCTCCGCCATGCGTAACAGCAGGTGGTGGTCGCTCTCGGGGCTGCGCCGCGTCAGCGGGTCCACCTTGGCGTCGAACCCCAGGTGCACGTGCGCGTCGATCAGCCCGGGCAGGACCGTGTGGCCCGGCAGGTCGACGATCTCGGCGGCGTCGCCGCCGCTGCCGCGCGGCCCCACGGAGACGATCGTGGAGCCGTCGATGAGGACCTCGCCGCCCGCGATCACCTCTCCGGGATGTCCGGTGAGCACCTTCGCGGCGCGAATGATCCTCATGCACCCGACCTTAAGACCATGAGAAGAGGATCTGAAGGCCGGTCCCGCACTCTGGGGACATGACGACGCAGACCGCAGAGTACGAGATCATCCGCCCCTACGCCGCCCCCCGCGAGCTGGTGTGGGCCGCCTGGACCGACCCCGAGCGCTTCTCACGGTGGTTCGGCCCCCGGATGCTGACCACGCCGGTCGGCCGGATCACGCTGGACGCCCGGCCGGGCGGCGTCTGGCGCGCCACGCTGGTCGGGGAGGACGGGTTCGAGGCCACGCTGAACGGCACCTACCGCGAGGTGAAAGGGCCGGAGCGGCTGGTGTTCACCACGGGGGACCCGGACAATCCCGGCGACGGGCCGGCGTCGGTGGTCACGATCGACTTCACCGAGGCGGACGGCGGGACGGAGATGCGCTTCCACCAGTACGGCGTCAACACCGACCCCCAGCACGCCGAGCAGGCCAAGGCGGGCTGGATCGAGTTCTTCGACCGGCTGGCCGAGCACCTTGCCGCGTAGCTGTCACAGCAGGTCCGCGGCCTGGTCGAGCTTGAGGGAGGCGCCTTCCTGGTACGCGGCCGCGAAGGCGTTCTCCCCGAGCGCGTCGCGTACCCTCGCCGTCACCCGCTCGATGTCGGCCCGCTCGGCCGCCCCCGCGGGAGTCTGGTTGCGCTCCCTGGCCGCGGCCGCCAGCCCCAGCAGCATGGCCGCCTTCTCGGTCGGCCCGGCGGCCGAGGCCACGCCCTCGACGGCCCACGCCATCGTCCTGGGGTCGCCGATCCTGTGGGCGGCGGCCAGCGCCTCCACGTGCAGGTCCATGGCCGCCTCCGGGTCGCCGCGCAGCTCCAGCAGGAAGCCCAGCTCGATGAGCGTGTCCGGCAGGTGCACGGCGGGCTCCACGTCCGGGCCGCGCGGCACCCCTTCGACCAGTTGGCGCAGGTGGGTCTCGGCCAGGTCCAGCCGGCCGGCCCGGCGCGCGGCGAAGGCCAGACCCATCTGGCCCATGATCGTGCCCTCCTTGTAGCCCTGGCTCTCGGCCAGCTTCATGGCGCGCTCGCAGAACTCCATGCCGCGCTCGTACTCGCCGCTCTGCAACGCGATCCAGCCGAGCCAGGCGATGCGCGTGGAGACCTCCGGCCACAGCCCCAGGTCCTCGGCCATCCGCAGCCCCTCGCCGAACAGCCGGTTGGCCCGCTCCGCGTCGGTCGCCATCTCGGCCAAAGACGCCAGCCACGCCGTGGCCTGCAGCAGCCCCCAGCGGTCGCCCAGCTCGGTGAACAGCCGCGCGCTCTCCTCACCGATCCGCTCCAGCGCCTCGATGTCCCGCGTCGTGAACGCGTCCCTGGCCTGTCTGGCGAGCGCCGCCGCGACGCCCCACCGATCGCCGAGCTCCCTGAACGTGACCAGCGCCCGGCGCGTCAGCTCCTGAGCCGTCGGCATGTCCTGTATGTGCATACCGACGAACAGCTCGGCCCTGGCCCGTTCGCCCGGGTCCTCGACCGCCTTCAGCACGTGCTCCCACGCGACCTGCTCGCCCACCATGAGAGCGAACCCGGCCTCCCACGCCGCCGCCCTGGCCCTGACGGGTGAGGGGTCGCCCGGGACGGACAGCGCGGTCGCCATCGACCGCCTGCCCTCGGCCAGCCTGCCGCGCAGGAACCAGTACCAGGCGAGCGCGTTGACCAGCCGGGCCGCGCTGTCGGCGTCCTGCCGGGCGACCGCCGTGTCGAGCGCGGCCCGCATGTTCGCGGCCTCCGCGTCCAGGCGCAGCAGCCACTCCCGCTGCTCGTGCCCGTACAGCTCCGGCTCGGCCCGTACGGCCAGCTCCAGGTAGTGGTGGAGGTGCGCGAGGCGTACCCGATCGAGCTCGCCCGCGTCGGCCAGCCTCTCCCTGCAGTACTCGGAGACCGATTCGAGCAGCCGGTACCTGACGCCCGCGTGGGCGTCGGCGACGACCACGAGCGAGCGGTCGACCAGGCGGACCAGCAGGTCGAGCACATCGAGCTCGGACGCGTCGCACACGGACTCGGCGGCCTCCAGGGTGCAGCCGTCGGCGTGTACGGCGAGGCGGCGCAGGACGCGGCGCTCCTCGTCGGACAGCAGGTCCCAGCTCCAGTCGATCACCGCGGTGAGCGTCTGCTGGCGGGCGGGCGCACCGCGCTGCCCCGAGGCCAGCAGCCGGAACCGGTCGTCCAGCCTGGCCACCACGCCGTGGACGCCGAGGGCCCGCACCCGGGTCGCGGCCAGCTCCAGCGCCAGCGGGATGCCGTCCAGCCGCCTGCAGAGCTGCGCGACGGCCTGCGCGTTGCCCGCGTCGAGCGCGAACCCGCGGGCGGAGGCGGCGGCTCTGGTCACGAAGAGCCGGACCGCGTCGGAGCGCGCCATCACCGCCAGGTCGGCGCTGCCGGGCACGTCCAGCGGAGGCACGCTCCACAGCACCTCGCCGGCCACGGCCAGCGGCTCCCTGCTCGTGGCCAGGATCCGCAGCTCGGGGCAGGCCCGCAGCAGCGTCGCGGCCAGCTCGGCGACCTGCTCGACCACGTGCTCGCAGTTGTCCAGCACCAGCAGCATCCGCCTGGCCCTGAGCGCCGCGGCGAGCCGCTCCGCGAGCGCGCGGTCGGCGTCGCCTGGGGAGGCCCCAGGGGAAGCTGGCGCGGTGGCGTCCTCGCGGATGTCCAAGGCGGCCATGACGGCCTCCGCGGGGGAGCGGGACGCCTGGTCGAGCGCTACCAGCCAGGCGCCGTCCGCGAACCCGTCCACCAGCCGGTTCGCGGCCTCCAGCGCCAGCCTGGTCTTGCCCACCCCGCCGCTGCCGGTGAGCGTCACCAGCCGCTCCTCGCCCACCAGCGCGCAGACCTCGGCCAGCGCCTCGTCCCTGCCGATGAGCTTGCTGACGGAGGCGGGCAGGTTCGTGACGGGGCGGTCGGCGGGCACGCTCAGCGCGGGGTCCTGCCCGAGTATCGCCTGGTGGAGCGCGACCAGCTCGGGCCCGGGGTCGAGGCCGAGCTCGTCGGCCAGCCGGTCCCGCAGCTCGGCGTAGGAGGCCAGCGCCTCGCTCTGGCGGCCCGCGCGGTAGAGGGCACGCATGTGGACGGCGCGCAGCCGTTCCCTGAGCGGATGCCTGGCCACCAGGTCGCCCAGCTCGCCCACGAGCAGCCCGTGCTCGCCCAGCTCCAGCCGCGCCTCGGCGTGCTGCTCCAGCGCCGACAGCCGCTGCTCCTCCAGGCGCAGTACGGCCGACCTGGTGTACTCCTCGTCGGCGAAGTCGGCGTACGCGGGCCCCCGCCACAGTGCCAGCGCGTCGGCCAGCAGCCCCGCCTTGGTCCGCGGGCTGTCGGCGGCCTCGGCCCGGCCCAGCAGGGCGGCGAAGCGCGCGGCGTCCACGGCGCCGTCCTCGTTGCGCAGCAGGTAGCCCGGGGCTCGGGAGACGACGAGGTTCTTGCCGCCGGGCTCGGCGTCCTCGAACGCCTTGCGCAGCTGCGAGACCCGCACCTGCAGCGCGCCGGCCGGGTTGCCCGGCGGCTCCTCGCCCCACAGATCGTCGACCAGCCGGTCCACGGACACCGGATGGCCCTCGTGGACGAGCAGGTCCACGAGGAGCGCGCGTACCTTGAGCCCCGGAATCGTGACGCTCTCGCCTGAGTCCGTCCACACGGCCAGCGGGCCCAGCACCCCAAAACGCATGCTCGTCACCTTATGTGCGGTCTTAAGCCCGCGGAAAGAACACCGGAAGCCCCTTACCGCACTGTGGAGGCAGCTGAAAGGGGAAACGAGATGAACACCAGCACACTCACCGGCACAACCACTGGCACACTCGCGGGCCGCCGGGAATGGACCGGCCTGGCCGTACTCGCCTCCGTGGCCCTGCTGCTCTCCATCGACGTCAGCGTGCTCTTCCTGGCGCTTCCGCACCTCAGCGCCGACCTCGGGGCCAGCGCGCCGCAGCAGCTCTGGATCATGGACGTGTACTCGTTCATGCTGGCCGGGTTCCTGGTCACCATGGGAACGCTGGGCGACAGGATCGGGCGGCGCAAGCTCCTGATGGTCGGGGCGGCGGCGTTCGGGACCGCCTCCGTGCTGGCCGCGTACTCAGTGAGCGCCGAGATGCTGATCGCCGCGCGGGCGCTGCTCGGCATCGCCGGGGCGACGCTGCTGCCGTCGTCGATGGCGCTGATCAGGAACATGTTCCGGGACGGCAAGCAGATGGGGACCGCGATCGCGCTCTGGTACGGCTGCTTCATGCTGGGCATGGCGGTCGGGCCGCTGGTGGGCGGGGCGCTGCTCGAGCACTTCTGGTGGGGGTCGGCGTTCCTGATGGGGGTGCCGTTCATGGTGCTGGTGCTGGGGGCCGCGCCGGCGCTGCTGCCCGAGTACCGCGACCCCGGCGCCGGGCGGCTCGACCTGGCCAGTGTGGCTCTGTCGCTCGCGACCATCCTGCCGGTCGTGTACGGGCTCAAGGAGATCGCCAGGAGCGGCTGGCACGCGGTGCCCGTGGCGGCGATCGTGGTGGGGGCCGCGTTCGGCGTGGTGTTCGTACGGCGGCAGCGCCGCCTCGCCGACCCCCTGCTGGACCTGCGGCTGTTCGCGAACCGGGCCTTCGCCACCACACTCGGGACCATGCTGCTCGCCGGCGTCGTGATGGCCGGGACGACGCTGATGGCCACCCAGTACCTGCAGACCGTCCAGGCGCTGTCCCCGCTGGAGGCCGGGCTCTGGCTCGTGCCGCAGAACCTGGCCATGATCGTCGCTCTGTCGCTGGCCCCGGCACTCGCCCGCCGCCTCGGTGTCGCGTACGTGATGGCCGGTGGGTTCGCGGTGGGCGCGGTCGGGCTGTTCCTGCACACGCAGGTGCCGAGCGTCGGAGGCACCGGGCTGGTCGTGGCCGGGCTGGTGCTCGCCTCCGCGGGCGTCGCGCTGCCGATGGGCGTGGGCAACGGCGTCATCATGACGGCCGCCCCCGCGGAGAAGGCCGGGTCCGCGGCGTCGCTGTCGGAGACCAGCGGCGAGTTCGGCGTCGCGGTGGGCGTGGCCGCACTGGGCAGCCTCGGCACCGCCGTCTACCGCGGGCGGCTTCCCGAGCACCTGCCGGTGGAGGCGGCGCGGGAGAGCATCACCGCCGCGGTGACGGCCGCCAAGGACCTGCCCGGCCTGCTGGACCTGGCGCGTGCCGCGTTCACCACGGGGCTCAACACGGTGGCGGCGATCAGTGCGGTCACCTTCCTCGGCCTGGCCGCCATCACGCTGGTGGCCCTGAGGCGGCACAACCCGACGACGTGACCCACTCGGACGCCATCGCCGGACCGGCCCCCGTGGTCGGTCCGGCGGCGTTCTCGTTCACGGTCTCGTTCTCGCTCAGGGCGGCGTTCTCGTTCACGGCGCCGACGAGGCCGGCGCGCGGCGCCGGGCGGCCAGCAGCATCGCGGCGGGCACCACGGCGAGGACGAACGGCGAAGGCTCGAACACCGCGGCCCCGCCCAGCGCCCAGAGGGCCACGCCGATCCCGAGGTACGGCGGCGGCACCTCCCCGCGCCGCCCGAACCCCACGACCAGCGCCCCGATCAGCCCCAGCGGCACCGCGAAGCTCCCCCAGACCAGCCAGAACGCCCCCACGTCCGGCGCGAGCCGCGACAGGTCGTCCGGCCCCGGCGGGAAGAACCACATCCCGCCGGCGAACCAGCTCGGGACGTGCTCGGCGCTCAGCACCCCGGTGAGGACGAGGTGCGCGCAGGCCAGGAAGACCAGCATCCCGCCCGCCCGCTTTACGGAAACGGAAGTATCGGAACTCATGGTTCCGAATAATGCGCCTGCCCGGGCCGGCGCGCAACGTCGGCTGCGTCACATTACGGATCCGATGGTTCCGTAATAGACTCGCCCTCATGAGGCAACCGTTGGGCCGTCCCAGGGACGGGCGGGTGGACGGGGCCATCGCCGCGGCGGCCCGCGAGCTGCTGGCCGAGCAGGGGTACGCGCAGCTCACCGTGGACGCCGTGGCGTCGCGGGCGGGCGTCGGAAAGGCCGCCATCTACCGCCGCCACGCCACCAAGCAAGCGATGATCTTCGCGGCCGTCATGCACGACCTGGAGCTGGAGACGCCGCCCGACGCCGGCTCGCTGGCCGCAGATCTCGCCGCGGTCACCCGCGTCATCGCCACCACTCTGACCGCGCCGCCGCCGGGCGTGGTGCCGGGGATGCTGGCCGACGTTCACGCGGATGAGGGGATGGCGGCGGCGTTCGCGGAGACGTTCGTCAAGGCCGAGCGTGACTGCGTGACCGAGGTGCTGGACCGTGCGGTGGGGCGGGGGGAGCTGGCGCACCGGCCGGATCCGGCGCGGGTGCACGCCATGCTGCTGGGGCCGATCTTCGCCTGGCTGTTCCTGCTCCTCGAGGAGCGCGCCCGGCTACCGCGGCTCGCCGAGGCGCTGGCCGCCGACGTGGCCCACAGCCTGACGACCGGCCCCGGCCGGGCGCGGGACGCCTGACCTCCGGCGCCGAAGCGCGCCGGGTCAGGCGTCGTGCGGAGGCCGGCCGTCGTGCGCAGGTGGGCTGTCGGGCTGAGGCCGGTCGTCGTGCGGAGGCGGGCTGTCGTGCGGGAACGGCGGCGCCTTCTCGGCCGAGCCGCGGTAGCGGTCGGCGGCGTAGCGGCGGTCGTTCTCCTCGAGCTTGGCCTGCGCCGCCTCCACCAGGTCCACGCCGAGCACGTCGGCCAGCCGGATCAGGTAGAGGGTCACGTCCCCCAGTTCGGTGCGCATCCTGGCGAGCGCGTCGGGGCCGGGGCTCCTGGACTCGTCGGCCGTCAGCCACTGGAACTCCGCCACCAGCTCCCCGACCTCGCCCGCCAGCGCCATCGCCAGGTTCTTCGGCGTGTGGAACTGCTCCCAGTCCCTGACCCTGGCGAACTCGCGCAGGCGTACGGCAAGGCGCTCCAACTCCGTCGTCACGTCGAACGACCTTACCGACGCCCGCCGGTATGTTGCTGCTCGTGAATGGGGTCGAGCTGTTCCTGTTGGGCCGGACACTGATGAAGATCGGCGAGGAGGCGATGCCGACCGAGGGCATCGGTGAGCACTCCACGAGCGTGCGTACCGTCCTGATCGTCGCGAGCGATCTGCGTGGGCACCCGGACACCACCGTGGGCGAGATCGCCGCCCGTACCGGCCTGCCGCAGAGCGCCGTGTCGGCGGCCGTCGCGCGGCTGCGCACCGCGGGCGCGGTGATCACTGAGACGGACCCCGCGGACCGGCGGCGGACCATCATCCGTGAGGCCCCCAAGGTGTCCGACCGGGTGGCCGAGGTACGGGACGCCTCGATCGACGCCGCGCTGGCCGCCGCTCTGGGCACGGACGATCCCGCACGCGTGAGTGTGACCGTGGCGATGCTAGAGGAGCTGGCTGCGCGGCTGATCCCGGAAATAATGCATCGAAGTTGATGTATCTAATTTGATGGATTATCGTGATCTGCATGAACGCAGACCTCCTTCACGTGCCGGGCGCCGACCTCTACTACGAGACACGCGGCACCGGTCCGCTCCTGCTGATCTCCCAGAGCGGCGAGGGCGACGCGGGCCGCAGCGTCGACCTGGTCGATCGGCTGGTGGACGAGTACACGGTGATCACGTACGACCGGCGCGGGCTCAGCCGCAGCACCATCCACGACCCCGAGGCCGGAGTGAGCGTGCGGCAGCACGCCGATGACGTGCACCGGCTCCTGGCCCACCTCACCGACCAGCCCGTGATCATGCTGGGCCAGAGCCTGGGCGCCTCCATCGGGCTCCACCTGGCCGTCGAGCACCCGGAGCAGATCGGTCTGCTCATCGCGCACGAGCCCGTCTCGCCCTGGCTGCTGCCCGAGGCCGAACGCGCCGAGCACCGGGCGGAGCTGACCGAGCTCCAGAAGGTCTACGTCGAAGGCGGCCTGCCCGCCGCGATCGGCCAGGTCAAGCGGGTGCTCGGCATCACCGAGGACGCCGAGGCCGACCTGACCCCCCAGCCCATGACAGCCCAGCGGCAGGCGAACTTCGACTTCTTCATCCGCCGCGACTTCACGGCCGTCGTGCAGGACGAGCTGGACCTGAGCGGCTGCCGTACCCGCATCCTGCCCGCGACCGGCCGCACCACCCCGCAGCACGTCTTCGACCACCGGTGCGCGGTCGAGCTGGCCAAGCTGCTCGGCACCGAGCTGGTGGAGTTCCCGGGCGGCCACAACGGCAACACCAGCCACCCTCGCGCGTACGCGGCCCGGCTCCGCGAGGTGCTCCAGGGCGTCAGCTGACCCGCGCAGGTCCTTCTTCCACCAGGGGCCTTCTCCTCGCCACGCCGGCGCTGACCGTCGTGGTGGCTCGATGCCTGCTCTCACCAGGGTTAGGCTGCCCCAATGGAGTTGAAAGATCAGGTGCGTGAGCTGCGGGCTCAGGGCCGCTCTCCGAAGGAGATCGCCAAGGCGCTGAAGGTGGCGCCGTCCGTGGTGGCGCCGCTCGTGCGGGCCATCGCCGCGGAGAGCCCCGCCGTCGACCCAGAGGTGGTCGGGTGCTGGGTCAACGTCGGCTGGAGCGAGGGGCTCACCGTCGATCCCGCCCGCGGGTGGGTGGACGAGGCGCCGGAGTCGGGCACGGGCGGCATGGTCTGCGTGCTGGTCGCCCGGCGGCACACCTGGGACAAGATGACCGTCTGCGGCTATCTCGCCGACGTCTACTGCCTCGGGCTGAAGAACGCCATCGGCCCCGACGTCCTCGACGAGCGCGAGCTCGCGCGCTTCCGCCAGTACTTCTTCGGCGAGTACGCGGGCTGGCAGGAGGTGCCGTTCGAGCTGGCCAAGAACATCGTGTTCGGGTCGATCGACTTCGCCCGCACGCTCGGGTTCGAGGCGCACGAGGACTTCGCGCCCCTCGCCGACGACATGCTGGGCAAGTGGGAAGGCGACTCGGCGATCACGTTCGGCCGCAACGGCAAGCCGTTCTACGTGCAGGGGCCGGACGACAAGCCCCAGCGGGTCCTGCAGATCCTGCGCCGCAAGCTCACCGACGAGGAGTTCGACTACCTCATCGTAGACCCGTGACCCGCATCGTGATGTTGAGGCGGCCGGAGGCCAGCCCGGTGGCGGGATCGCCGGTGCCCGGATAGACCTTCGGCACGCCGTGGTAGGCGAAGCGCGACGGCCCCCCGAACACGAACAGGTCGCCCGAGGCGAGCTCGACGTCCGTGTACGGCCGGCCGCGCGTCTCCGTGTTGCCGAAGCGGAACAGGCACCGGTCGCCGATGCTCAGCGACACCACCGGGGCGTCCGACTTCTCGTCCTTGTCCTGGTGCATGCCCATCTTCGCCTGGTCGTCGTAGAAGTTGATCAAGGCGGTGTCGGGCTCGTACGTCTCGCCGGCCGCCCCGTACGCGTCGGCCAGGGCGCGGCGC
This sequence comes from Nonomuraea helvata, assembly GCF_039535785.1. Lineage (NCBI taxonomy): Bacteria > Bacillati > Actinomycetota > Actinomycetes > Streptosporangiales > Streptosporangiaceae > Nonomuraea > Nonomuraea helvata. The sequence goes on along the minus strand of NZ_BAAAXV010000001.1, from coordinate 3,039,300 downwards.
CCCAGGTCGCCGAGCCAGCCGGGGAAGCCGGCCACCCGGCGGCCGTTCACGTCGTGGGCGACGCGCGTGTACCGGTACGGCTGCCAGTGCCAGCCCACGCAGACTGTCCGCACCGACATGACGCCGCCCCTGGGCAGCACGGTATGCCGGATCGGCACCGGGCCCATGGCCCATTCGCGGCACGCCCGGACGAGGTGGCGCTGCTCGTCCAGCGTGAGCCACCCGGGCACGTGCACCGCGCCGGGCGCTATCTCCCGCATCGTCCACCCCTTCCTGGTCAGCTGGCGTCGTGGAAGACGAGCCCCAGCGTATGACGCAGCCCGGACCGGACAGTGCTCACTCCGTGCCGCACAGGAGAGGCCGACCAGCCCCGCGACGACCGTACGGGCCGGTCGCGAGTGGTGAAGATCAGCCCGTGTCCCTGCGGCAGCACGGTGACCGTGCCCCGCGACTGGGCCCGCGGCCGCTGCTCCACCAGCAGGAACTCGCCTCCGGTGTAATCCTCGCCCGGCCGGTCGAGCCCGATCACGACCTGCAACGGGAACACCAGGTCGCCGTAGAGGTCGCGGTGCAGCGCGTTCCAGTCGTCGCGCTCGTACCGCAGCAGGATGGGCGTCGGCTTGGTCTGCCCGGCCCGGTGGCACATGTCGAGCCACTCGCCGAAGTCGTCCGGCCACGGCGCGGGCCATCCCAGCTTGCTCGCCCAGTCACGGGCGATCGGCAGCAGTTGCGGATAGAGCTCCGCCCGCAGCCTCTCCACCAGCGGCGGGAACGGCCGGTCGAAGTACCGGTACTGCCCGGCCCCGAACCGGAACCGCTCCATGTCGATGGTGGACCGGAACAGCCCCGCCTCGTCGTACAGGCCGGCGATCTCCTTGCACTCCTGCGGGGTGAGCAGCGGCGGCGTGAGCGCGCACCCGTAGGCGTTGACCTCCTCCGTCAGCTTCTCCCAGTTCATGAGCGCACGCTCCAGAGCTGCGGCTGCAGGGCGCCTTCGAGGGTGAGCAGCTCGTGCTTGCGCTCGAGCCCGCCCGCGTACCCGGTCAGCGTGCCGTCCGCGCCGACGACGCGGTGGCAGGGGCGGACGATGAGCAGCGGGTTAGCGCCGATGGCCGCGCCGACCGCGCGGATGCGGTCACGTGGCGCGCCGATGCGCGCGGCGAGCGCGCCGTAGGTCGTCGTGGTCCCGTACGGCAGCGCCGCCACCTCCGCCCACACCCGCTCCTGGAACGGGGTCCCGTGGGAGGCGAGCGGCAGGTCGAACGTCATCCGCTCGCCCGCGAAGTACTCGGCGAACTGCCGCTCGGCCTCGGCGAACGCGGCCGGATCCCGCTTCAGGCCCTCTCGCGTGCCCACGTCGAACGACACGCGCGTCAGCGCCGAGCCGTCACCGGCGAGCAGGATCTCACCCAGCGGGCTGTCGATCGTGGTGTAGATGTCCATGTTCTCTACAACACCGACGGGCGCGCGAAAGTCAGCGGTTTTCGGACATCGCAGCATCGCCGTGGACGGCGTGGCGATGATCAGCGTAGCCTCGGTGACCATGGCGGAGTCGCGCGAGCACACCTTCACCGGCACCAAGGGCCTCAACACGGTCCGCGAGTGGCCCCATGACCGCCCCCGATACGTCGCCGTCCTCATCCACGGGTACGGCGAGCACATCGGCCGCTACGAGTACGTCGCCGACCGGCTCGTCCGGCACGGCGCCGCCGTCTACGGCCTCGACCACATGGGTCACGGCAGGTCGGCGGGGGACCGGGTGCTCGTCGCGGACTTCGAGGACGTGGTCACGGACGTGCACGCCGTCGAGGAGCGCGCCAGGGCCGACCACCCCGGCGTCCCCGTCGTGGTGATCGGCCACTCCATGGGCGGCATGATCGCCGCCCGCTACGCCCAGCGGTACGGCGACGGGCTGGCCGCGCTCGTGCTGTCAGGGCCGGTGATCGGCGCATGGGAGATCGTCCCGACGCTGCTGGCCTATGAGGAGCTGCCGGACGCCCCCGTCGACCCGGCCACCCTCTCACGCGACCTCTCGGTGGGGGACGCGTACGCCGCCGACCCGCTGGTGTGGCACGGCCCGTTCAAGCGGGCCACGCTGGAGGCGTTCGCCACGACGCTGGCCGCCATCGCCAAGAGTGGCAGCCTCGGGCCGCTGCCCACGCTCTGGGTGCACGGGGCCGACGACGAGCTCGTCCCGCTGAGCGGCAGCCGTCCCGGCATCGAGGCGATCAAGGGTGCGGACCTGGCCGAGCGGATCTACGAGGGCGCCAGGCACGAGGTCTTCAACGAGACCAACAAGGACGAGGTCCTGGACGACGTGACGAACTTCGTCGACCGGGCTATTTAGACCGGCCTATTTAGACCGGGCTATTTAACGGAGAGCCACACGTACCCGGAGCCCCGCGTGCGGGTGAGCTCGATCTTCCAGCAGCCGCGCTTCGGGAACACGAACCCCGTGCCCCATTCCTCGCCCGGCCGGTGCCAGTTCGACCCGCCGTGCTCCTCGGGACCCCAGGCGAGCCTGGCCGGCGTACCGTCGGCAAGCGCCGCCCTGACCCGCAGCGGCCCCTCACCGGTCATCCGCCACACGATCTTGATCTCTTTGCGGCTGGCGAGCGGCGGGCCGGGGGCGAACAGCAGCCCCCACAGCTCCGCGTCCCGAGCCGTCCCGCGCACCTCCGGGAACCCTTCACTGAGGATCACCGAGGTCCCGTTGCACGCCGCCCTGGTGGCCGTCGGACTCGGGGTGATGACCGGGATGTCAGAGCTCGGGACGGCGGACCTCGCCACGGGGGCGGGGGCGGGGGCGCCGGTCCCGGCCGAACACCCGACGACCAGCAAGAGCATCGCCACCATCAACTGCTTCATTGAACCTCCTTGCTCTCTCTACTCGGGATCGGCGCAGGAGGTTCCGGCCGATGAGTTTTCCCCATCCGCGAGGTCTGCATGGGGTGAGGAGGCGATATGTGCGAGCAGACATCGGCATCGGCCGCGGGGGTGGCGCTGCTGGAGCGGGCGATCGAGTACGCGCTGGGCAGCCTGCGCATCGTCACGACGGCAGCCCTCTGCCGGGCGACACCCTGTGCGGACTGGAACCTCCAGCGTCTGCTCGACCACCTGGCCGACTCGCTCCAGACCCTGAACGCCGCCGCCACCGGCCGCATCGCCCTGCCACCGGCGATCTCAAGGGGCGCCTGCCGCAATCCGGCGCTCCTCCTCCGGGACGGCGCCACCGAAGTGCTGGCCCTGTGGACGGCCACTCTCGCGAGCAACCGGACCGGGGGCGCCCCTCCGGGGAACCAGATGATCGCCATAGCCGACCACCACCTCACGAGCCCGGTGGTGGCCGCGGTGGGCGCGATCGAGATAGCCGTGCACGGCTGGGACGTGGCCAGATCCTGCGGCGAACACCGCCCGATCCCGTCCCTGATGGCCGACGAACTGCTGGACCTGGCCCAGCTGTTCGTCACCGGGGACGACCGGCCGCACCGGTTCGCCCCGCGCGTGACCGTGTCCCCGCACGCCCCCGCCGAGGACCGCCTCCTGGCCTACCTCGGCCGCGATCCGAATTGATCAACAGCCCCCCTGACCAGCGCGGCAACCCCAACCTCAAGGACAGAACACCCAGCCCCGGGCACCATTTCCCGCTCACACGCCGTACGATCATCTGGTACGGCAAGTTAAAGGCGCTCGTCATCGCGAGCCCGACACGCGTCCGGCCGGTTGCCAGCGGGGCGGCGAGCTGATCGCCGCGACCAGGCCGACAACGTGGTGGCGACGACCGTTCTTCGTGCGGCCGTCGCCACCACCACGCCCGCCGCTCCCTGTCCGTTCGCAGGGATCGCTATGCGGACAGTCGATCCAGCCATTCCGTCAGTAGCCGTTGTTCGGCGTGGCTGAGAGCGTTCTGGTCGGGCAGTGCGGCGCGCAGGGCGCGGGCGGCGCCGGCCGGGCCCTGCTCCTGCACGGCCGGCTCCTGGGTGGTGACGGCGGTGATCATCGCTTCGCGCAGCGCGAGGAGGAGGGCGGGGTTGCGCTGGGGCTCGGGCAGGGACAGCCAGGTCAGGACGGCACCGCGTGCGCTGGCGTGGATGATCTGGGCCGCGAGGTCCTCCTCGACGCGCAGCAGGCCCGCGACGGCCAGGCGGCGGATGCGCTGCATGAGGAGTTCGAGGCCGATCCGGAAGACGGTGGACCTGGTGGGCTCGCCGTACATCAGCGCGTACAGGGCGGGGTTGGCCAGTCCGAACTCGACGGCGATGTCCCAGCCGACGCGTAGTTCCTTGATCGGGTCCTGCGGGTCGGGGTCGATGTGCTTGGCGGCCAGGAACCGGGTGAAGCCGTGCTCGGCCACGGCGTCGAGCAGCCCCTCCTTGTCGCCGAACAGCCGGTAGAGGGCCGGTGGTTGCAGTCCGGCGGCGTCGGCGACCGCGCGGGTGGTGATCGCGTCGCGGCCCCCGCGCTCCAGCAGGTCGATCGCGACGTCGATGATCCGGCGGCGGGTCTGCTCGCGCGCTGTGGCGCTGGGCTCCGCGGCAAGCCCTGCGGGGTTCGGGTCGACCGGCATGTATCGATGATAACAGGTAGATGTTGACGCCGTTAGTAACGGTGATACCGTTGCTCCTCTTCCACCGGAAACACCAGTGCAAGGAGCGTCACATGTCCGACCGCCTGCGGATCATCGGAGTGGAAGAGACCGTCGTCGTACCCGCCGTCCACGAGGCGTATCAGCGGGCCGGATCGCCACAGATCCCGGCTCGCGGCTTCGGCGACGGTCCGATCGCCGAGAACCTGCGCGAGACCGGTGAGCAGCGGCTGGCGCACATGGACGACCAGGGCATCGACGTCGCCGTGCTGTCCCTGTCGTCGCCGGGCGTGCAGGACCTGCCGGAGGCCGACGCGATCACGGTGGCCCGTGAGGCCAACGACCAGCTCGCGGAGATCGTCGCCGCGCGCCCCGACCGTTTTCAGGCGTTCGCCGCGATCCCCACCCAGTCGCCGGCCGCGGCCGCGGCCGAGCTGGAGCGCGCGGTGGGCGAGCTGGGCTTCCCCGGCGCCATGCTGTACGGCCGCACCGGGGACAAGCTGGCCGACCACCCGGACAACGACGAGCTGTACGCCACCGCCGAACGGCTCCGTGTGCCGCTGCACTTCCACCCGCAGCTGCCGGTCCAGCCGGTGATCGACGCCTACTACTCCGGCATCGGCCCGATCGGCGCCCCGCTGGCCGGAGCGGCGATCGGCTGGTACTACGACCTGGGCGTGCAGTACCTGCGGATGATCTTCTCGGGTGTCTTCGACCGGTTCCCCGACCTGCAGGTGATCGCTGGGCACTGGGGCGAGGTCGTCATGTTCTACCTCGACCACACCGGATTCTTCGCCCAGGCAGGCGGCCTTCAGCGGCCGCTCGCGGACTACTTCAAGCAGAACTTCTGGGTCGCGGGCAGCGGCACCAACAGCCCCCGCTACCTGCGCTGGACCGCCGAGGTCATGGGCACCGACCGGATGCTGTACTCCACCGACTACCCCTTCACCTACGGCTTCCGCCCCGGCGGCTTCCCCTATGTCGACACCAGCAAGGGCGCCGCCCGCGCCTTCCTGGAGGACGCGCCCTTCACCGACGAGCAGAAGGCCGACATCGCCCACCGCAACTGGGAACGCCTCACCGCCCGCGCGTTTGACGTGCGGCCTGCTCGGTGACGCGTTCGATGGCCTGGACGGCGACATCGGGCTGGTCGACATAGATGTAGTGCCCGCTCTTCTTGGCCGTGCTCAGCTTGCCGCCGCTGGACAGCGCAAGCCATTTGCGCTGGCCTGCGGCCCACGCCTGCTCCAGGCGCGGCCCGTACTCGGGGACGGCCGCGAGGTACGGCTTCCCGTGCTGGATCACCTCCACCGGGATGTTCCCTGCGGAACGGACCTTGCCGTCGGTGATGACGAGCTTCTCCGGGTTCTCGCCCTGGAATATCGCCAGGTTCTGTGCGCGCAACTCGGCCGCGGGGCCGGTGGCGGACTCGGGGATCACCTTCGTGATGTCGTCCACCATGGTCGGCGGGGTGGCGTCCATCAGGACCAGCCCCTTGACCCTGTCCTGGTGGTCGGGTGCGTACCTGGCGGCGATCAGCCCGCCCAGCGAGTGCCCGGCCAGGACAACCGGGCCGTCGCCGGCGACGCGGTCGAGCACCCCGGTCAGGATCTTCCCGGTGCCGGCGAAGCTCTGAGGGCCGTCCGGCCGGTCGCTCGCGCCCGCGCCGAGCCGGTTGTAGGAACAGACCCGGTGCTGCCTGCTCAGCGTCTTCTGGATGGCGGCCAGCTTGTCCAGCCCATCGCCTCCTCCGTGCATCAGGACGACGACCGGCCGGCCTTTCTCCGGGTCGCCCGAACACGACACGTTCACCGACCGGCCCGCGACATCGATTTTCTCGGTCCCGGAGATCGGGGCGGCATCGGCTGTCCGCGTGGCGGGGGCGAGGGGGTCCCAGTTCTCCATCGCGTCGCCGTCGCAGCCGGCGGCCCCCGCGCCGAGCACGGTGCAGCACAGCGCGGCCACAACGGATGTCTTGATCTTGCGGAGCATGAGGTCCTCCAGTGAGGGAATCGGCGCCGGGACGATGCGCACGGCGGTGTAGCGGGGAAGTCGGGCGGAGCGCCGTGACTGGGTCGTAACGCTACGGATCGGGGCGGTCCGGGATCGTCCCCGTGTGGTGGACATTCGCCGGTAGCTCGTGCGAGGGACAGGCGAATGTCCACCGTGCGGGGACGATTCCAGGCCGCCGGATCCCTAGCGTTTCTCGGCGTAGCGGCGGTGCCCCGTCGCGGAGTCCCCCCAGGTAAGGGAGTCGTCATGCGGTTGTTGAAACAGCTCGTGCCCGTCGCGGTGGTCGCCTTCGCAGGGAGCGCGATCGTGGGCGCGGTGCAGGGGAGCTCGCTCCTCACCCTGCTCTTCGGCGTCGCGACGGCCGTGCTCACCGTGCTCGTGTACGCCCGCATGGTGCGGTGGTCCGAGCGCCGGGCACCGGTGGAGGTGGCGGCGCAGGGCGCCGCCCGCGCCATCGCGCGAGGGGCGCTGATCGGGGTCGCATTGTTCGCGGCCGTCATCGCGAACATCGCTCTCGTGGGCGGCTACCGGATCGACGGCCAGGGCTCGGTGGCGGGCGCGGTCGGGCTGCTCGGCTTCATGGCCGCCGCCGCGGTGACGGAGGAAGTGCTGTTTCGCGGCATCCTGTTCAGGATCGTCGAGGAACGCACGGGGACGTGGCCGGCGCTGGCGCTGACCGGCCTGCTGTTCGGCCTGTCGCACCTGTTCAACCCGCACGCCAACCTGTGGGGCGCGATCGCCGTCGCGGTCGAGGCGGGCGGCATGCTCGCCGCCGCCTACGCCGCCACCCGCACCCTGTGGGTGCCGATCGGCGTGCACTTCGGCTGGAACTTCGCGGCGGCCGGCATCTTCAGCGCCGAGGTCTCGGGCAACGGTGCGACGCAGGGGCTGTTGCACGGCGTGACGTCGGGCCCGGCCCTGCTCACGGGCGGCGAGTTCGGGCCGGAGGCGAGCCCGTACGCGGTGGTGTTCGGCCTGCTGCTGACGGTCGTGTTCATGTGGCTGGCCCGCCGGCGCGGCAACGTGGTCCCGATCCGGCGCGGCGCGACCGCTACGCTCGCCCAGTGATCGATCTACGGCGGGTCACGGACCTGTGGCGGCGGAGCGACGCCGTGGTCCGGGATTTACCGTTCGGCCTGCTGCTGGCCGTCGTATCGCTCCTGCCGGCGCTCCACGGCAAGGGGACGCAGGTCGGCGACCTGCCGGCCCGGCCCTTCGACGCGCTGGCGTTCGTGGTGATCGCCCTGGAGTCCCTTCCGCTCGCCGTGCGCCGGCGGTGGCCGGCCGTGTGCCTGGCCCTGGTGTCGCTCGGCTTCGTCCTCGACCAGCTCCACGCCTACCACGTGTTCGCGAGCAACGCGATGCCCATCGCGCTCATCAGCGCGGGCGCCCACCTGGAGCGTCACCGGCGCGTCACCGTGGTCCTCCTCTCCATGGCGTACGTGCCGCTGGCGCTCGCGCTCGCCCGGCTCGGCGCGAGCGAGAAGGTGGAGGGGTACGTGGTGTTCTACCTGGCCCTCGCCCTCGCGTGGGGCATCGGGGCCTGGCTGCGCTCCACCCGCGCCACCGAGGCGGAACGCCGCCGCCACGTCGCCGAGGCCACCCGCGCCGCCGAACGCACCCGGATCGCCCGCGAGCTCCACGACGTCGTGACACACCACGTGACGGCGATGGTCGTGCAGGCCGAGGCGGCCCGCTACCTGACGGCCGCGCCGGATCGCCTCGACGCGACGCTGAGCGCGATCACCGACACCGGCCGGCGGGCCATCACCGACCTGCGGCACATGCTCGACCTGCTCAAAGCCGATCACGACACCGACGTCAGCATGCCGTCCGCCGGCGAGCTCCACACGCTCGTGGAGCAGACCCGCCAAGCCGGGCAGCCGGTGGAGTTCGCCGAGGAGGGCAGCCCGGCGGAATCGGCGGGCAGCGCCGAGTTCGTGACCTATAGGGTCGTCCAGGAAGCCCTGACGAACGCCCTCAAATACGCCCACGGCAGCCCCACCGCGGTCCGGGTGCGCTACGGCGAGAAGGAGATCAGCGTGGTGGTCAGCACCGACGGCCCCGGCTCCAGCACCGACGGCGCCGGCTCCAGGGCCGCCTCTCCCGGCGGGAGCGGGCGGGGCCTGGCCGGGCTCCGCGAGCGGGTGGACGCCCTGGGCGGCGAGTTCAGCGCCGACCGGCAGGCGGGCGGCGGCTTCGTGGTACGGGCCCGCATCCCCGCGGGGAGCCGGTCGTGAGCTCGCCGGTCCGGGTTCTGGTCTGCGACGACCAGGCGCTGATCCGCACCGGGTTCGCGACGATCATCGATGCGCAGCCGGACCTGGAGGTGGTGGGCGAGTGCGGCGACGGCCGCGCCGCGGTCGACCTCGCCCACCGGCTGAGCCCCGACATCGTGGTGATGGACGTGCGGATGCCGGTGCTCGACGGCATCGGGGCGACCCGCCTGCTGGCCGGCGCGGGGGTCGAGAATCCGATCAAGGTACTCGTGGTGACGACGTTCAACCTGGACGAGTATGTCTACGAGGCGCTGCGTGCGGGGGCAAGCGGGTTCCTGCTCAAGGACGCGCCGCCGGCGCAGCTCCTGCACGGCATCCGCACGGTCGCCTCGGGCGCCGCGCTGCTGGCTCCCGAGGTGACGCGGCAGCTCGTCGGCAGGTACGCCTCCCGGATCCGCCCGGCCCAGGACACGCCCGACGAGACCGCGCTGACCCCGCGCGAGCTGGAGGTGCTGCGCCTCATCGCCGACGGCCTGTCCAACAGCGAGATCGCCGCCACGCTGGTGCTCAGCCAGGAGACCGTCAAGACGTACGTGTCGCGCATCCTGACCAAGCTCGACCTGCGTGACCGCGTGCAGGCGGTGGTCTACGCCTACCGCAGGGGCCTGGTGACCTGAGGCACAGGGGTCTGGTGGCCTGAGGCGCAAGGCCTTGTGGCCTGAGCGCACTGCCCGGCCCGCTGCGCCCGGTGCCTCAGGCGTCCTCGCGGAGGACCTCAAGCAGCTGCTCCCCGTATTTCGCCAGCTTGTTCTCCCCGACGCCGTTGATCCCGCTCAGCTCGACGACCGAGGACGGCCGGACGGTGGCGATCTCCCTCAACGTCGCGTCGTGGAAGATGACATAGGCGGGCACCCCCTGCTCCTTCGCCGTGGCGGCCCGCCACGAGCGGAGCCGTTCGAAGAGCGGGGCGGCGTCGGCGGACAGCTCGGCCACCGCCTTGTCCTTGGCAGAAGCCGCCGCCTTGGCCCGGACCGGGCGCAGGGTGTCGCGGCGCAGCAGCACCTCGTGCTGCCCTCGCAGCACCGCCGCGCTGGCGTCGGTCAGCACCAGCGCCCCGTAGTCGGACTCCACCGCCAGCAGCCCCTGCGCCAGCAGCTGCCGCACCACGCCGTGCCACTCCGCGTTGCCGAGGTCCGCGCCCACCCCGAACACGGACAGCGTCTCGTGGCCGTGCTGCAGCACCTTGGCCGTCTTCTTGCCGAGCAGGATGTCGACCACCTGCCCCACCCCGAACTTCTGCCGCCGCTCCCGTGCCAGCCGCAGCACGGTCGAGAGCACCTTCTGGGCGGCGATCGTGCCGTCCCACGACTCCGGCGCCGTCTGGCAGGTGTCGCAGTTTCCGCACGGCTCGGCGCCCTTCTGCCCGAAGTAGTCGAGCAGCATCACCCGGCGGCAGCCCACGGTCTCGCACAGCGCCAGCATGGCGTCGAGATGGAGCACCTGGCGGCGGCGGTGTGCCTCGTCGCCCTCCATGGCCATGCGGCGGTGCTGGACGACGTCCTGGAGGCCGTACGCCATCCACGCCGTGGCGGGCAGACCGTCGCGGCCCGCGCGCCCGGTCTCCTGGTAGTAGCCCTCGACCGACTTCGGCAGGTCGAGGTGGGCGACGAAGCGCACGTCGGGCTTGTCGATGCCCATGCCGAACGCGATCGTGGCCACCACGATCAGCCCGTCCTCCCGCAGGAACCGGGCCTGGTGGGTGGCGCGGGTGCGGGCGTCGAGCCCCGCGTGGTACGGCACCGCCGCGATGCCGTTGTCCACCAGGAACTCGGCGATCTTCTCGACCGAGGAGCGCGACAGGCAGTAGACGATGCCCGACTCGCCGGGGTGCTCGGTGCGCAGGAACTCCAGCAGCTGCCGCTTGGGCTCGCTCTTGGGCGTGATGCGGTAGTGGATGTTGGGCCGGTCGAAGCCGGCGACGAAGTGGCGGGCCTGGTCGAGGCCGAGCCTGGAGGAGATCTCGGCATGGGTGGCCGGGGTGGCGGTGGCGGTCAGCGCGATGCGCGGCACCTCCGGCCAGCGCTCGCGCAGCGTGGACAGCTCGAGGTAGTCGGGGCGGAAGTCGTGCCCCCACTGCGCCACGCAGTGCGCCTCGTCGATGGCGAACACCGAGATCTCGCCCTTGCTCAGCAACCGCAGCGTGGCGTCGACCCGCAGCCGCTCGGGGGCGAGGTAGAGCAGGTCGAGCTCGCCGGCCAGGAACTCGGACTCGACCAGCTGCCGTTCGTCGAAGTCCTGCGTCGAGTTGAGGAACCCCGCCCGCACGCCGAGCGCGCGCAACGCGTCGACCTGGTCCTGCATCAACGCGATCAGCGGGGAGATGACCACCCCCACGCCACGCCGCACCAGCGCGGGGATCTGGTAGCAGAGCGATTTGCCGCCGCCGGTGGGCATGAGGACGAGCGCGTCGCCGCCGGTCACGACATGGTCGATGATCTCCTGCTGTCCCGCCCTGAACGAGTCGTAGCCGAACACGCGGTGCAGAACCTCGGTGGGGGTATCCATGCGGCTACCTTACGTGTTCGGGGGTGAACGTTTCGTGAGTTCCGCCCACGGCGATCGGACCCGCCTGCGGCCTCCGGACGGCGCCCCACCAGTCTGCCCGACCGATCCCGGTAACCGCGCCACCGCGGCCTTCCCCATCCACCCCGCTCGTGTGGTGGGAGGGTGCAGGTGCGGGGCGCGGACGGAAAGAGGTGATCAGGCGGGGGCAGGGCCTGGGCGGATGCCGCGGTCGTAGGCCACCAGGGAGAGGGCGCCGAGCGCGCATGCCGCCGCCACCGCCCCCATGACGGCCGGGTACCCGGCGAACTGGGCGATCCCCGCCGCCAGCAGCGGCGCGACCGCCTTGGCCGCCGTGATGGGCAGCGCGAGCGCCCCGCTCAGCGACGCGTACGCCCCCGTGCCGTACCGGTCGGCCAGCAGCGCGGGCCGGGCGATGGTCGCCACCCCGAACCCCAGCCCGAACAGCACGATGGCGGCCACGGCCCCCGGCAGGCTCCGCCCCACCAGGGGCAGGAGCACCGCCGCCAGCCCCTGCAGCCCGAACATGACGGCAGTGGTCAGGGCCACCGGCCACCGCCCCTGCAACCCCGTGGTGACGAGCCGCCCGGTGACGGACAGCACCCCGAGCAGCCCCGCCGCGCCGGCCGCGAACACGGGCGGATGTCCGAGGGCGATCAGGTACGTGACCAGCAGTATCCCCATGACCGCGGCCGCGCCCGTCTGGGTGAGGAAGGCCGCCGCCAGCAGCCAGAAGGGCCGCTCGCGCAGTGCCGCCCCGACGATCTCACGCCGGTCGGCACGCGGCGGCGTCCTCCGGCTCCGCACCGCCAGCGCGTGCAGCGGGACCGAGGTCAGCACGTATCCGACGGCCAGGATGACCAGCGCCTGCCGCCACCCGTACAGGTGGACGAGAAAGCCTGTCAGCGGCAGGAAGATGGTGGACGCGAACCCCGCCACGACCGTCACCGCGAGTAACGCGCGCGCCCGCCTGGTCGCGTCGAACCAGGCCACGATCACCGCGAACGCCGCCTCGTACAGCACCATCGCCGACGCCAGGCCCAGCACCCCGCAGACCAGGTACAGCTGCGTGACGGAGCGCACCTGGGACCACGCCAGCACCGCCAGACCGCCGAGCGCCGAGCCCACGGTCATCAGTCCGCGGCCGCCGTGACGGTCCAGCCAGCGCCCGATGACCGGTGCCACCACCCCCGACACCAGCACGGCCAGCGTGATCGCCCCGGTGAGCTGCGCGACGCCCGCGTGCAGGTCGCGGGACATCGGCGGGATGAACACAGAGAAAGCGTAATAGAGCACGCCGTAACCGGCGGTCTGCGTGATAGAGAGTGCGCCGATCATCCAAACATGGGACTTCGAGCCGGCTGTGTCGACCACGCCGAGAATAGTTCCCGTTCACCGGGGGGAAATACAGTGATAAAAGTCACTTCATCCGATCAGTGCAAACGGATTGTGAAATAGGAATAACGTCGAGTCATGAGTTTTTCCTACGTCGTGACCGGCGGCGGACGCGGAATTGGAAAGGCCGTGGTAGGACGGCTGCTCGGCGAGAAGGACACCGTCGTGGCCGTCGAACGCGACCCCGACGCGCTCTCCTGGGCCGGCCCCAGGGTCGTCCCCGTGATCGGCGACGCGGCCGACGAGGAGGTCGCCGCCTGGGCCGCCGATCTGGCCCAGGAATCGGGCACCCTGCGCGGCTGGGTCAACAACGCGGCCGTGTTCCGGGACGCGTCCGTCCATTCCGAGCCGATCTCCGAGGTCAGGGCCCTGATCACGGCGAACCTCGACCTCGCCGTCGTGGGCTGTGCCACCGCCGTGCGCCACTTTCTCGCGGCCGGTACGCCCGGCGCCATCGTCAACATCACCTCGCACCAAGCCACCAGGGCGGTGCCCGGCAGCCTCCCGTACGCGACCGCCAAAGCCGCCACGGAGGGCCTGACGAGGTCGCTGGCCGTGGAGTACGGCAGGCACGGCATCAGGGTCAACGCCGTGGCCCCGGGCTCGGTGGCCACGGAGCGGTACGAGGCGTTCCTGGCCTCCCATACGCCCGAGGGGCGCCAGGCGGTCGAGGAGCAGCTCGCCAGGCTGCACCCCTTGGGCCGGGTCGCCAGCCCTGCGGAGGTGGCTTCCGTCGTGGCGCATCTCCTCTCGGACGAGGCCGCGTTCGTCAACGGCGCCACCATCCCCGTGGACGGCGGGCGTACGGTGCTCGGACTCGATCCGGAAGCGCGGGAATGAAAACCGTTGTCGCCCGGTTGAGAGGGGCATGAAGAAGAACCTGCACCCCGCGTACCGTCCCGTCGTCTTCCGCGACCCCAGCGTCGGCTACGCCTTCCTCACCCGCTCCACCCTCGCCTCCGATCAGACCGTCGAGTGGGAGGACGGCAGGACGTACCCCGTCGTCGACGTGGACGTCTCGTCCGCCAGCCACCCCTTCTACACCGGCCGCGGCCGCATTCTCGACTCCGCGGGTCGCGTCGAGCGCTTCAACCAGCGTTATGGGAGGAAGTGACGTCTGTCCGGAACAGGCGGGCATGCCTGCGCTACTGGTGGGTAAAAGGGGGTCACCGGCATCGGAGCAGTGGTGATGGCGATGAGTCTCTCTGGAAAGGAACGCCGCATTCTCGCTGAGATCGAGCAGGCCCTTGAGCGAGAGGACCCCGAGCTGGCCAAGCGTGTCGCGGCGATCAACAAGATCGAGTCCGACGGGGACATCTTCCCCCAGGCGTACGGTGATCGCCTGCGCATGTGGGCGCTGGCACACGTCTGGATGATCTTCGCCGTCGGGGCGCTGATGATCGTGCTGCTCCTGCTGGCCGTCCTGACCACCTGACCCCCGCCGCCGTTGCCGGACCCCCGGACCCCCCCGAACCCCGGGCCCCCGATCCTCCGGTCGTCAGGCGAGGCACCTCAGGGCGGAGACGATACGCGGCTCGATCCCGTGCGAGGCGGGCAGGCGCCCGACCGTGGCCTCCACGAACTCCGGGTACGACAGCGAGGCGGTGACCCCGTTCACGGCGCCCCAGATCTCGTCGGCCGTCTGCTCCACCTGCACCTTGGCCTCCTGCTCCGCCAGCACGAACCGCCCCACGGCCACCCGCCAGAACGTCCTGTCGTCGGCCTCGGAGTCGGCGACGGGCGCGCCGACGTCGTCGGCGTGGGTGGCGTACTCGGAGGAGTAGTGGAAGGCCTGCAGGCCGCACGGATAGGGCCCGGCCATCGTGTCGATCTGCGCGTCGGGCCCGAGCTCCCGCATGCGCCGCCGCGTCTCGCCGTTCTTGGTCCGCCACTCCTCGAGCACGTCCTCCACGGGCAGGTCGCGCCGCTGTCGCACCGACCACTCGTTGAAGTCGTTGTACCCGGCCACGCCGGACGTGGAGAGCCGGGTCAGCAGATCCTCTACGGTCCCGTCGAGACAGGCGTGGTTGTAGAGCTCCTCTCCGGCCAGGTGCGCCAGCACGTCCCGTACCGACCAGCCCTCGCAGCGGGACGGCCGCTGCCAGCCGGCCTCGTCGAGCCCGCTGAAGAACCGGTCGAGCCGCGCCGCCTCGGCGTCGAAGATGTCGAACGGATTGAAGTCTTTGAGCAGGTCGTCGGCCATACTCGGACGCTACCCGCTATGTGCCTGCTTTCACGGCCATGGAACCGATGGCGGACCTGACCCGGTTGTACTCGTCCGTGCACGAAGGCGCCCGCTCGGGCGGCACCCATCCGCCCTTGGCGATGCGGCGGTACTTGCCGGGGTCGGCGCCGTACAGCAGGCAGGAGAACGTGGCGGACTCGTCCGGCCCCGGCAGCCCCTCGATGCCGGTGTGGCCGGCGAGCAGGTGACGGGCCTCGGCGGCGGCCACCACGCGCTCGGGCGCGTCGGCGGGGAGCGTCAGCGCCGCGAACTGGTCGGCCTGCGCGTCGCTGTCGGGCAGGCCGTTGAGCGTGGTCAGGGCGTGGCCGAGCTCGTGGTGGAAGAGCACGGACAGCGCCGCCTCGACGCGGGCGGAGCTGGTGCCGGTGTCGGACTCCTCGGTCTCGGAGATGCCGTCCAGTACGCGCCGGGCATGGTCGACCAGCTGGTAGCAGATGGTGATCCGGCGCTCCGCGTGGTCCCAGGTGGCCCCGGGCGGCTCCGCCGCGTCGCAGTCACGCGCGACCACCTTGACCGGCGCGGGCAGCCGGATCCCGGTCTCCAGCGCGCCGCTGTCCTTGAGCAGCTTCCTGGCCTGTTCGGCCCGGGAGGAGCCCGGCTGTTCGTAGCTCACCGACAGCTCCGGCGAGGGGGCCGCTCCCAGCGTGCTCGTCATGCTCAGGACGAGGGTGATGAGGGGAAGCGGCATGCGGGGGCTCCTTCGGGGGTCGGTCGGCGCAATGCGACAGTCCATGCGCGGGATGGGAGATCGCTAAACCTGCATGCCGGTTCGGGAAAGCCGAAGGCCCGGCTCCCTGAGGGAGCCGGGCCTTCGTGTTATGGACTAGCGACGCCACCAGGGGCCGTAGACCCGCACGTAGTCCGTGCGGCTCGTGGCACCCTGCAGGTCGTCGTCGCCGGCGAAGACAGCCCTGAACGTGCCGCTCTTGTAGGCGCGCGTCGAGGCGTAGAACTTACCGCCCCACCTGGTGTTGGCGGAGGCGACCCACTTCCAGCCGCTGGAGCCGTTCGCGCGGAAGAAGACGTTCACCCTCTCGCCGCGAACGCCCTCCCAGCCCTCGTCGTCAACCTGGAGACGGCCGGAGAACTCGATCCTCTTGCCCTTGCGGATCTTGTACGGGTCGGCGCTGAAGCTCGTGATGCGCGTCGCGGCCTTGCCCTTCTCGAGCTCGACCGAGAAGTACGCCGTGTCCTTGGCGATCTCCTTGCCGGCGCTGTCGAAGGCCACGGCGGTGGCGCTCCACTTACCAGTGGCATCCCCATCGGTGAAGCCGACGGCGAAGCGCCAGCCCTCGAGGTCCCTGACGTCCTTGGCGCGCAGCGTGCGGACGCTGTCGGGCGCCACGCTGAGCTCGACCTTCTTGACGTCGGAGCTGGCCCCGATGTCGAAGTAGGCGGTCGTCTCGGCTCCGGCCTTGACCACGACCGGGTTGGGCGTGATGTCCCGGATCTTGAGCTGCGTGTCGGCCTTGGTGGCAGCCGAGGCGGCCCCCGCGCCCGACAGCAGCATGGCTCCACCGACAATGGCGGAGGCGATACCCAGTGCGATCTTTCTCATGAGGGTGCTGATTCCTCTCCCCGTATTGACTCGGAGCCGGCTCGGGGCGGCCGGCTCCCCGTACTACTTTGAGCCATGTGATGGGGGAAAGGTTGGCTAAAATTTGAAAAAATATTTGATCACGGCGTTATCCAGCGGTTATGGGCGAAAATCCATCCAGAACCACACGATCAAGTACAGTCTGGCCCATGACCGACGTCTACACGCTCGGCGAGTCCCTCGGCGTCGTATCCAGTGGCCGGGTCCGCCATGAGAGCGAGGCCCGGCTGGACGTGTGCGGCCCCGAGTTCACGCTGGCCGTCGCGCTGGCCCGACTCGGACACCGATCCGCGTACCTGGGCAAAGTGGGCGACGACGAGCTGGGCGCCAGGGTGCTCACCGCGCTCAAGGGCGAGGGCGTGGACGTCGCGGACATGCGTGTGTCCGAAGGGCTGCGTACGGGACTGATCCTCAGGGAGATCCGCGTCGGCCGCGAACTGAGAGTGACGCAGTACCGCGCCGGCTCGGCCGGCTCGCGGCTCGCGCCGGGCAATGTGCCCATCGACCGGATCGCCGCGTCGAAGATGCTCCACGTCACCGGTCTCACGGCCGGCCTCGGCCGGGACACACTCGAGGCGGTGCGCACCGCCGTGAGTGCCGCGAGGAACGCCGACGTGATGATCTCCTTCTCCGTCGACTACGTCCCCGAGCTGTGGCCGTCCGTACGCGAGGCCGAGGACGTGCTCAGCGAGCTGGCCTGCGCCTCGCACCTGCTCTTCCTCCGCCAGGACGAGCTCGACCTGGTCAAGCCCGCGCTCACGCCGGAGCGCGAGGTCGTGGTGGACCGCGGCGCGAAGGGCGCGAGCGTGCGCGCCGACCGGATGCGGTACGACGTCCCGGGCTGGCAGGTCCCCATCGTGGACACGGCGGGCGCGGGGGAGGCGTTCGCGGCCGGCTACATCAGCGCCGCCCTCGACGGCCTCATCCCCCAGGAACGCCTGCACCGCGGGGCGCTGCTGAGCGCCGCCGCGGTGACCAGCGTGAGTGACTGGCAGGGGCTGCCCACCAGGAATGAGCTCTCCTCATAGGAAGCCTGCTCGCCCGGTCCGCCGCACCTCTCTCGTGCCGCCGTCGAGGCCGTAGCGGCAGTCCGAGCAGGTTTCCTATGAGGAGTTCGTGGTCAGGGTGAAGGTCGAGGTCGTGTTCTTGATGTTCTGGTAGTTGTTGCCGAACCTCAGGTTGTCGATCGTGGCCGACCCGACGGCCGGGCCCTGCCCCGGCTCGGGCAGCTCGTTGACCCAGATGCCGAACCCGGACTTGGCGTCGAAGGCGTCGCCGATCTTCTGCGCACCGCTGATCGACACGTTCGTCAGGACCGTGTCCTTGACCGGGTTCAGCGGCGCGCCGCCGGAGTAGCCGGTCTGGAACATGATCCCGCTGTACGTCGGGTCCACGATGTCCAGGTTGTTGACGCGGATCCCCTGGAACACCTTGGAGGAGGAGAACAGCCACAGCGCCGGGAACGTCTGCTGCCCCCAGAAGTGCCCGCCGGCCCGGACCAGCGAGATGTTGTCGAACGTCGTCGGCGGGCTCGCGCCGAACCCGTTCATCGGGATCCCGAAGTCCAGCGAGCTGATCGTGACGCCCGGGTAGGTCAGCGTGTCCGCGACGTAGATGTTCCTGAACGTGTTGTCGTAGCCGCCGTACACGGCCACGCCCGAGGCCCGCCAGGTGAGCAGCGAGGTCAGGTTCTCGAAGACGTTGCCGGTCTGCTCGCCGGGGTTGTTGTCGGTGGCCGAGAACAGCGCGAAGCTGTCGTCGCCGGTGGCCCTGGCCTCGACGTTCGTGACGTGGTTGCCGGTGCTGCCGTTGGTCATGTTCAGGCCGTCGGCGAACAGGTTGCGGATCCGCGAGTTCCTGATCGTGATGTTGTCCGTGTTCGAGCCCCAGTACAGGCACACCTGGTGCTCGGCCCAGACGTTGTCGATCGTCATGTCGGCCACGTTCGAGAAGTCGAACACCTTGCCGGGGCCGTCGATGCGCGAGGTGTAGTTGCCGAAGTAGGCGAAGTTCGCGAACGTCGAGCCGTTGGCCGAGGCCTCCGTGCGGAAGCCCACGTCGGTGTTCTCCTGCCCGCTGGGGGAGCGGAACCGGGTGAACCAGGGGCCGGCGCCGACGATCTTGACGGGCTTGCCGTACACCTGGAACTTGCCGGAGGTCTGGTAGTCGCCCTGGGGCAGGTAGACGCCGGCCAGGCCGGTGTCCTGGCGGGCCTTGTCGAGCGCGTTCTGGACGTCCTGCTGGGTGAATCCGGCCGGTACGGCGTACTTCGCCGGGTCCGGGTTGGCGATCGGGGTCGCCTGCTCGAAGTCCACGAAGTCGATCGCGTACGTCTGGCCGTTGGCCGCGTCCTTCTGCAGCCTGATCTTGCTGCCCTTCGGCACGGTGGTGCCGAGCAGCACGTTCGCCTCGTCGTAGATGTGCCTGGGCGGGCCCGAGCCGGGGGAGTTGCCCGGCCCGGCCTCGGGGCCGTAGAGCCAGGCGTAGCGGGAGGTCAGGTTGACGGCCTTGAGGAACGTGCCGTTCACGTAGATGTCGAGGGTCGAGTCGAGACCGCCGCCGCCCGCGGCGTCGGGCATGGAGAAGCGGGTGACCAGGGTGTTCGTGTCCGCCCTGGTGGTGAACTCGACGTACGCGCCGGTCTGGTTGAGCGTCACCGCGCGCCGCCCGGAGGCCTCGCCGGCGATCGTGCCGATCTCCCTGCTCGGGCCGACGCGGGCCGCGCCGCCGCCGATCACGGCGTCCTCGGCCTCGTAGGTGTCGTACGGCATGTTCGCGCCGCGGCCGACGAAGAGGGGCGACTCGCTGGTGTTGTTGGCGCGCTTGACCGGCAGCTCGTTGGGGTCGTCGGCGAGCACGGTCTTGACCGTGTATTTGCCGTTGGCCGCCGTCCAGGGGCCCAGGCTGACCGGGCTCGTGGTGGCGCCCGGAGCGATGGCGCCGGCGGCCGAGCCGGTCAGCGTCTTGACGACGGTGCCCGAGTCGTTGGTCACGGTGAGCGTGATGCCGTGGGAGCCGCCGCCGGCGGCGACCGTGCCCTGGTTCTTGATCGCCACGGAGAACGTCACCGTGTTGCCCGCGGCGGGGTTGCCGGGCGTCCACGCGACGGAGGAGGCGATCAGGTCGGCCGTGTCGACCGGCTTCACGGTCAGCGTGCCGGTGGCGGTGTTGTTCGCCTCGTTCAGTTCGATGACCTTGTTGTCCTCGTCCACCTTGGCGGAGAGCTGGTAGGTCCCGGCGTCCCTGGTCCCGATATTTGTGGACACAGTGGTCGACGCCCCTGCGGCCAGCGCACCCACGCCCGCGCTGCCGACCTTGGTCGTGCCCGCGTAGAAGGTCACGGAGGTGGCGGCCGAGCCGGCGGTCCCGGCGTTCCTGACCGTGGCGGAGAGCGTGACCGCGTCGGTCTCGACCGGCGCGGCCGGGCTCGACGTGAGGTTGCCCGCCGTCAGGTCGGGGTTGGCCGACGGCGTGCCGAAGATCTGGAACTCGGCCACCTGCCCGCCCGGGGCGCCGGAGTTGGCGGTGATCTGCAGCCGGACGTCGGCGACCTTGGCGGTGACCGGGATGGTCACCGAGTTCCCCGTGACCGGGTCGAAGGTGTACGTGGCCGAGGAGACGAGGTTGGTGAAGCCGGTGGCGCTCTGCTCACGGCCGAGGACCTGGATGCTCTGGGTGCGCCTCGCCCAGGCCGGGTCGAGGTTGAGCTTGAGCGTGATCGACGTCAGGTCGGCGTTGCCGCCGAGCTGCACGGTGAGGGTGTTGGGGTAGGCGGCGCCTTCCCAGTAGGTCTGGGGGTTGTCGTCGTTGGCGTTGGCGGCCACGTACGTGTGGGTGTGCGAGGACTCGGTGATCGGCTTGCCGACGGCCAGGTTGGCGCCCGGGTTCTCCGTCGCGCCGCCCCACACCTCGAACTCCGAGAGCTGGCCCGCCGGCCAGCCGGTGTTCGCGGTGATCTGCAGCCGGACGTAGCGGGCGGTCGTGGCGGCGAAGGTGATCGTCGCGGTCGGGTTGAACGTGTAGGTCGCCGAGGCGACGATCGTGCTGAAGCCGGAGCCGTTCGTGCTGCCCTGGACGGTCAGCGTCTGCGTACGGCTCGGCCAGCCGGACGGCAGCTTGAGCACGAGCTTGTTGATGCTCGCGCCGGCACCGAGATCGACCTGGACCCACTGCGGAAGGGCGTTGTTGGCCGACTCCCAGTACGTGGCCTGGTTGCCGTCGGTGACGTTGGCAGCGGTGTAGACGTCGGTGAAGCTGCTGGCAGTGGCGGCCTTGCCGGCGGCGAGGTTGGTGTCGGCCGCGTACGCGGGCGTGGCCAGGAGTCCGACGAGTAACGAAAGGGCGGCTAACAGTGCTCTCATGGGGGTGGCCCTTCGGGTAAGGCGGGTTGGCCGAACCATAGGATGTCGAGCAGATGACCGCAATATTTCGACGACATTGCGCAAGCAATTGACTGACCAGGATTGTGGGACGAGGCGTCTCTCTGCTGGTCAGGAAGTGCCCGGGTGCAGGAAGTTCGCCGTGAAGGCCGCGCAAGGCCCGACGTCCTGTCCACGTAAGCCGTTGCAAGCGTTTGCGTCGAAGGCCGTATAGTTTGCGCATGACGCGACGACTCGCAGAGGTGGCCAAGAAGGTCGGGGTGAGCGAGGCGACCGTGAGCCGTGTGCTCAACGGCAAGCCCGGGGTGTCCGACGCGACCCGCGAGGCGGTGCTGACCGCTCTCGACGTGCTCGGCTACGAGCGCCCGACGCAGCTGCGCGGCGACCGGGCCCGGCTGGTCGGCCTCGTCCTCCCCGAGCTGCAGAACCCGATCTTCCCCGCCTTCGCGGAGGTGGTCGGCGGGGCGCTGGCCCAGCAGGGGTTCACCTCGGTGCTCTGCACCCGCACGGTCGGTGGCGTCTCCGAGGCCGACTACGTGGATCTGCTGCTCCAGCAGCAGGTCAGCGGCGTCGTCTTCGCCGGCGGCCTGTACGCCCAGGCCGACGCCTCGCACGGGCACTACGAGCTGCTGCACGAGCGCAAGCTGCCCACCGTGCTGGTGAACGCGGCCGTCCGGCACCTCGACTTCCCGCAGGTCTCCTGCGACGACGCGGTGGCCGCCGAGATGGCCCTGGCCCACCTGCGCGCGCTCGGCCACGAGCGGGTCGGCATGGTGCTCGGGCCCAAGGACCACATGCCGTCGCGGCGCAAGCTGGAGACGTTCCAGGCGGAGGGCGGGGACCCCGAGCTGGTCGAGCACACCATGTTCTCGCTGGAGGGCGGGCACGCGGCCGCCGCCCGGCTGGTCAAGCGGGGGGTGACCGGCGTCATCTGTGCCAGCGACCTGCTCGCGCTCGGCACCATCAGGGCGACCCGCCGCGCCGGCCTCGCCGTGCCCGGGGACATCTCGGTCATCGGCTTCGACGACTCCGCGCTGATGAACTGCACCGAGCCGCCGCTGACCACCGTCCGCCAGCCCATCGACGCCATGGGCCGGGCCGCCGTGGACCTGCTGGTCGCGCAGATCGACAAGGCGGTGGTGCCGGCGGACGAGCTCCTCTTCGAGCCGGAGCTCGTGGTCCGCTCCTCCACTGCCCGCGCCCGGACGTGATCTAGTCGTTATCTTGCAATAGTCAGTCGAAATATTGCGCGCTTCGGTCCGCGATCCTATGGTGTGGGCACCTCGCATCAGAAGGGTCAGACCATGCGGAGATCCACCGGACTCTTGCTCGTATCCGTGCTCGGCATCTCGGCCACAGCCTGTGGCTCAGGCGAGCCCGCCACCCCGTCGGCGGGCGGTGCCAAGGCCGTGACGATCACGGTGGCGTGCCAGCCCGCCAGGTCCGCGCCGAAGGAACGGCAGGCCTGGGACGACGACGTGGCCGCGTTCATGAAGGCGCACCCCGGCGTGACGGTCAAGAGCACCGACCAGCAGCCGTGCTTCGACCCCAAGACGTTCGGCCCCAAGCTGGCCGGCGGCCAGATGGAGACCGTCTTCGTGGTCCCGGTGACCAACTACGCCGACGTCATCGCCCAGGGCCAGGCGCTCGACATCACGCAGTACACCGGCGCCGTCAAGAACTGGAACGACCTGCGCGCCGACGTCCGCGAGCTGGTCACCAAGGACGGCAAGGTGTACGGCGTGCCGAACGTCCACTACAGCGTCGGCCTGGTCTACAACCGCGCCCTGTTCACCAAGGCCGGACTCGACCCGAACACCCCGCCCAAGACGTGGGCCGAGGTCCGCGAGGCGGCCAAGAAGATCGCCGCGCTCGGCCCCGGCTACGTCGGCTACGGCGAGTACTCCGGCGGCAACACCGGCGGCTGGCACTTCACCCAGGCCATCTACGGCCGCGGCGGCGCCATCCTGACCCCCGACAACAAGAAGGCCGCGTTCAACTCGCCCGAGGGCAAGGCCGTGCTGCAGAACCTGCACGACATGCGCTGGGTGGACAACAGCATGGGCAACAAGCTCCTGGTCGGCTGGGAGTCGCTGATGATGGCGATGGGCAGCGGCAAGGTCGGCATGATGCTGGGCGCGCCCGACGTGGTCACCGACGTGGTCAACAAGTTCAAGGGCAACGTCGCCGACTACGGCATCACCGGCTTCCCCGAGGCCAAGGCGTCGCTGAGCGGCGGCGAGGCGTTCATGGTCAACCCGAAGGCCACCCCTGAGGAGGCCAAGGCGGCCCTGGAGTGGGTCGACTTCCGCTTCAACACGGTCGGCAAGGGTCGCTTCGACTTCGCCCGCGGCAAGGCCAACGGCAACCCGGTCGGCGTGCCCGACAACGACGTCTACGGCGACTCGGCCACCGGCAAGGCCATCCAGGCCGACCGGGTGAAGAACGCCTCGCTGCCGGTCCAGAACTACGACCCGTACGTGCAGGCCGCCGCGACCGTCCCGCCGAAGGCCGAGCCGGTCCACGCGCAGGAGCTGTACGCCATCCTCGACGTGGTCATGTCGGGCGTGCTGAGCCGCAAGGACGCCGGCATCGACCAGCTCCTGGCCGACGCCGAGACCAAGGCCGACGCCATGCTGGCGGCCAAGGGCTGACCTTATGGGGATCTTGAGGCGCAATCTGACGGCCTACGGGTTCCTCTGCGCGGCGCTGTTCTGCTTCACGGTGTTCGCCTGGTATCCGATGGTCAGGGAGTTCATCCTGAGCTTCCAGAAGACCGACCTGATCAACCCGCCCACCTGGGTGGGGCTGGACAACTTCAAGGCGGCCGTCCAGGACCCGGCCTTCGGCGAGGCCTGGCTGAACACCGTGGAGTTCACGCTGCTCGCGCTGCTGTGCGGCTATGCCGTGCCGTTCGTCGTCGCGCTCGTGCTCAACGAGCTGCGTCACGCCCGGGCCTACCTGCGGTTCGTGGTCTACCTGCCGGTCATGCTGCCGCCGATCGTGGCGGTGCTGCTGTTCAGGTGGTTCTACGATCCCGGGCCCGGGCTGTTCAACCAGGTCCTGGACTTCCTCCACCTGCCGCCGCTGGCGTGGCTGGACTCGTCGTCGACCGCCCTGATCTCCCTCGTTCTCGTCTCGACCTGGATGAACATGGGCAGCGCGACGCTCATCTACCTGGCGGCGCTGCAGAACATCGCGCCCGAGCTGTACGAGGCCGCCGAACTGGACGGGGCCGGGATCTTCAAGCGGATCAGGCACGTCACGATCCCGCAGACCCGGTTGATCCTGCTGCTCATGCTGATGCTGCAGATCGTGGCGACCATGCAGGTGTTCATCGAGCCGTACATGCTGACCGGCGGCGGCCCGGAGAACGCCACGGTCTCCGTCGCGTACCTGATGTACCAGTTCGCCTTCTCGCAGATGAACTACGGCCAGGCGGGCGCGCTCGGCATGCTGCTCATGCTCGCGCTCCTCGTCTTCGCGGCCATCCAGCTCAGGACGACCCGTGAGGACAGAGCATGATCGCCGTTGGCGCGCGTTCCGCTACTGGACGGCGGCGGGAGACGAAGAGGTCGCCGAAACCGATCCAGGTGCAGTTCCGCACGATCGTCTCGCCGCACCAGCTCAACAGCAAGTGGGGCAGGCGGATCTACTGGCTCGTGCTCGTCGCGGTCATCGTGACCTTCACCCTGGCCTTCGTCTTCCCGCTCTACTGGATGATCACCGGCGCCATGAAGACGCCGGAGGAGATCGCCCAGATGCCGCCGACGCTCGTCCCCGCCGACCCGACGCTGGGTGCGTTCTTCGAGGCGTGGGACCTGTTCGACATCGGCACGCTGCTGGCGAACACCGCGTACTACGCGCTGGGCGCCTGGCTGTTCTCCATGGCGGTGGACGTCACGGCGGCGTACGCGCTGTCGAAGCTCCGCCCGATGTTCGGCAACGTGATCCTCGGCGCGATGCTGGCCACGCTGATGATCCCGCCGATGGTCATCCTCATCCCGCTCTACGTCACGATCGTGGACCTGGGGCTGCTCAACAATGCCTGGGGCCTGTGGTTCCCCGCGGCGGCGAACGGCTTCAACATCTTCCTGCTCAAGCGGTTCTTCGACTCCATCCCGCGGGAGCTGATCG
This sequence comes from Nonomuraea helvata, assembly GCF_039535785.1. Lineage (NCBI taxonomy): Bacteria > Bacillati > Actinomycetota > Actinomycetes > Streptosporangiales > Streptosporangiaceae > Nonomuraea > Nonomuraea helvata. Next base: position 3,014,147 of record NZ_BAAAXV010000001.1, on the reverse strand, counting down.
AGGCGGCGCAGATCGACGGCGCGGGCCCGCTGAGGGTGCTGTGGTCGGTCGTGCTGCCGGTCTCCAGGCCGATCCTGGGCGTGGTCTCCATCTTCACGATCGTCACCGCGTTCAAGGACTTCGTCCTGCCGCTGCTGGTCATGACCGACAGCGACAAGATGACGATCAGCGTGGGCCTGTCGCAGACGGCCGGAGCGGTGACCCAGAACCAGGTCATGGGCGGCCTGGTCATCGCCGGCATCCCCATGATCATCGTCTTCTTCATCTTCCAACGGCACATCATGGCGGGGCTCACCGCCGGAAGCATCAAGGGATAAGCGCATGTCGCAAACGTGGTGGCGGGGGGCCGCGATCTACCAGGTCTACCTGCGTAGCTTCGCCGACGGGAACGGTGACGGCGTCGGCGACCTCGCCGGCCTGCGCTCCCGCCTGCCGTACCTGAAGGATCTCGGGATCGACGCCATGTGGCTGAACCCGTGGTATCCGTCGCCGATGGCCGACGGCGGCTACGACGTGGCCGACTACCGCGGCATCGAGCCGGTCTTCGGCACGCTCGCCGAGGCGGAGCGGTTCATCGAGGAGGCGCACGACCTCGGCATCAGGGTCATCATCGACGTGGTGCCGAACCACAGCTCCACGGAGAGTGCCTGGTTCAAGGAGGCACTGGCGGACCCGGCCGCCAGGGACCGCTTCTGGTTCAGCGACGAGCCGCTCAACGACTGGCAGTCGATCTTCGGCGGCCCGGCCTGGACGCAGGTGCCGGACGGCCAGTGGTACCTGCACCTGTTCGCTCCGGAACAACCGGATTTCAACTGGGGCAATCCGGAGGTCCACCAGGAGTTCGAGGACGTGCTGCGCTTCTGGCTCGACCGGGGCGTGGACGGCGTGCGCATCGACTCCGCGGCCCTGCTGATCAAGTCGGACACGGGTTACGAAGACCTCGACGAGGTCCACGACGTCTACCGTCGGTGGCGCGAGGTGGCCGACGAGTACGGCGAGCGCATCCTGATCGGGGAGGTCTGGCTCCCCGACCAGGAGCGTTTCGCGCGTTACCTCCGCCCCGACGAGCTCCACACGGCCTTCAACTTCGACTTCCTGTCCTGCCCGTGGGATCCGGCGGAACTGCGCAGGGTCATCGACCTGACCCTCGCCACCCACACGCCCATCGGCGCCCCTCCGACGTGGGTCCTGTCGAACCACGACGTGACGCGCCCGGTCACCCGGTACGGTCGCGAGGACACCGCGTTCGAGCACGGAGGCCGGCTCCACGGCACCCCGTCCGACCTGGAGCTGGGCTACCGCCGCGCGCGGGCCGCGGCCCTGCTCGCCATGGCGCTCCCCGGCTCGGTCTACGTCTACCAGGGCGAGGAGCTGGGCCTGCCGGAGGTGGAGGACCTTCCGGACGAGCTCCGCCAGGACCCGATGTACGCCCGGTCGGGCGGGACGAACCCGGGCAGGGACGGCTGCCGCATCCCGCTGCCGTGGTCCGGCGACGAGCCCCCGTTCGGCTTCGGCACGGGCACGCCGTGGCTGCCGCAGCCGGAGAGCTGGCGCAAGCTGACGGCCGAGGCGCAGCGTACGGACCTGGGCTCGATGCTCAACCTCTACCGCGACGCCCTGCGCCTGCGCCGTGACCTGCTGGGGGACGGCACCCTGACCTGGCTGCCGCTGGGTGGCGAGGTCCTGGCCTTCACCCGCGACTCGGGCCTGACCTGCGTCACCAACCTGAGCACCGACCCGGTGGCGCTACCCGCGGGACGGCTCCTCCTGGCCAGCGGCGCGCTGGAGGAGGGGGCCCTTCCCACCGACACCACGGCCTGGCTCACGCGGGACTGACCGCAGCGCGACCAGCCCGGCGACGGCATCCGCGAGGCAGAGCCACGCGAACCAGTCGCCGGGATGGTCGACATGGATCGCTCAGACAGCGCACATGCAGGTCACGAACACCTCCACCAGCGTCCGCACGGCCGGCCGCCGGTCGCTCCGCCGCCAGACGATGGCGAGCCTGCTCGGCGGCAGACCCGCCACCGGCCTGCTCACGACGTCGTCGCGCCGGTAGAGCTCGGCGTTCCCGGCCGAGACCAGCACCACGGCCCGCCCCGACGCGACCAGCTCGAACGCCTCCTCGGCCGTCTCCGCCTCCGCCCCCACGACCGCCGGCTTCGACCGCTGGTCGCCGGCGAGCCAGAAGTCCCGCATGGGCCCGGCCGAGGCCGGCATCGCCACGAACGGCTCCTCCGTCAGATCGGAGAGCGTGACCTCGGGGCGGGTGGCCAGCGGATGGCTCGCGGACAGCGCCACCCAGCGCTCCTCCGTGCTCACCACCGTCCACTCGTACTCGCCGGTGTCGGGTACGGGCAGCCACGCGACGGCCACGTCGACCTGCCCGTCACCCAGCCCCACGGTGGGGTCGTGCCACGGCACCTGCCGGAAGCGCAGCTCCCAGCAGGGCAGTGCGGACGAGATGGACGGCACGAGCCCGCGCCCGATCCGCGTCTGGAACCCGACGACCAGCGTCCGGTCCTCGCGCGCCGCCGCGACCGCCCGCTGCGCGCTCTCCCACTGCTCGACGATCCGCCGGGCCTCGGGCAGCAGCGCCGCCCCCGCCGCCGTCAACGTCACGGTACGGTGGTCGCGCTCGAACAGTCTGGCTCGCAGGCTGAGCTCCAGCTGCCTGATCTGCCTGCTCAACGAGGGCTGCGAGATGAACAGCCGGTCGGCCGCCGCCCGGGTGAAGCTCAGCTCCTCGGCGACGACCACGAATCTTCTGAGCGCCTCTATGGAAGTCATCGAGCTGTTCCTTTGCATGATCGCTAAAGAGAACGGAGCGACGGGAAGACCTGGCCGCACTGTGGACAACCCGTGACAGCCGGACTTCCATCCCAAGGACATCGACAGAGTGAGCGCCTCGGACGGGTTCAGGCGGCCGGCAGAGAGGCGAGCCAGTCGGTCAGGAGCCGGTTGACCTCATGGGGACGTTCCTGCTGGATCCAGTGGCCCGCTCCCTCGAGGATGTGGGAGGAGACCAGGCCCGGCAGGGTAGTGGGGTAGACGTCGATGGCGCCGGCCAGCCAGGTGGCGGAAGCATCGCGGGCGCCGCCGATGAACAGGGACGGCTGAGTGATGGGGGCCGCCTCCCAGGGGGCGAGGTCCTCCCAGTCCCGGTCCATGTTCCGGTAGCGGTTGAGCGCCGCGCTCATGCCGGTCCGCTCGAACTCGGCGGCGTAGACGTCCAGGTCGTCCGGGCTGAGCCAGGACGGCAGCGGGCCGCTGGGGAACCGGTCGCGGAGCGTGCCGCCGTCGGCCACGAAAAGGGGGTGGGGCAGGCCGGGAGCGGGCATGGTGTCGGCCGAGAGCGCGGCGTAGATGCCGGCCAGCCAGCCGCGGACATCCGGTTCGATCTCGGCCTCGGCGCGACCGGGCTCCTGGAAGTAGCTGACGTAGAACTCCTCCTCGCCGCCCATCTGGGCGAAGGACTCGCTGGGCCGGCGCCCGCCCCGGGGAGTGTAGGGCACGCTCAGCAGGCCGACGGCGGTGAAGACCTCGGGCCGTACCAGGGCGCTGTTGGCGGCGATGGGCGCGCCCCAGTCGTGACCGATGATGGTCGCGCTCTCCTCGCCCAGGGCGTGCACCACCGCGACGTTGTCCTCGACCAGTTCCAGCATCCGGTAGGCCGCGATCGCCTCCGGCTTGGACGAGCGGCCGTACCCGCGCACGTCCAGCGCCACTGCCCGGTATCCGGCGGCGGCCAGCACCGGTAGCTGGTGACGCCAGGAGTACCAGGACTCGGGGAATCCGTGCACCAGCAGCACGAGCGGGCCGGCCCCCTGCTCGACCAGATGGATCCGGCCCGCCGGGGAAGACACCATCCGGTGTGTCTGTGTATCCATAGCAAAAAGCTATAACAGCGGGTCTTGGACGGGTGGGAGAGTCGCGCCCCACGATGGAGCGCATGAGAGATCTGTCAGGAAAGACCGCATTGGTAACCGGAGCCTCGCGCGGCATCGGACGGGCCATCGCCGAGCGCCTGGCCGCCGGCGGGGCCCGGGTGATCGTTCACTACGCCAGGAACGACGACCTGGCCAAGGAGACGGTGGCCGCCATCGAGGGCGCGGGCGGGCAGGCGTACGCGGTGAAGGCCGCGTTCGAGGACGGCGTGGACGCGCTGTTCGAGGGCATCGCGGGGGAGCGGCTGGACATCCTGGTCAACAACGCCGCCATCCTGGGCGGCGTGCTGGGCACGGTGAGCGAGGAGCAGTTCGACCGGGTCTTCGCCGTGAACGTGCGGGCGCCGTACTTCATCATCGAGCGCGCCCTCCCACTGCTCAACGACGGCGGCCGGATCATCAACATCTCCTCCGCCGTCGTCCGCATCGCCCTCCCCGACCTCGTCTACTCGATGACCAAGGGAGCTCTCGACACGCTGGGCTTCAGCCTGGCCCCTCTCCTCGGCGAGCGGAACATCACCGTGAACACCGTCTCCCCAGGGGTCACGCGGACGGACATGAACGCCTGGCTGCGCGCGGACGACGGCACCGGCGAGCGTTCGGTCACCGAGGTCACGGCGCTGGGCCGCATCGGCCGTCCCGAGGACATCGCGGACGCCGTGGCGCTGATCGCGAGCGAGGAGTCCCGGTGGATCACCGGTCACGTCCTGGACGTCACCGGTGGCTACTTCCTCGGCCCGCGCGGCGGCGTGATCCCGGTCTGACGGCCCTCCTCAGCGGCTCGCGCCGCTGGGGTCGCGGAGCCACGCCTGCAGCGCCGCGTCGGCGTCGGCGGCGAAAGAGGGCAGCCGCAGCGCCCTGATGAGCACCCACAGGGTGCCCTGCAGCCCGCGCGCCGCCAGAAAGTCACGCAGCGCGGGATCATCGGGATCACGCCCGTAGGCGCGTACGGCCGCCCGCCCGTCGAGCCGCCTCGTGCGCAGCAGGCAGGCCAGATCCCACTCGACGGGGGCGGCCATGCTCTCCTCGAAGTCGTTCCAGAGCAGCCCGGCGGGAGTGGCGAGGAGGTTGCCGGGATGCGCGTCCCCGTGGACGGCCTGCGGCGGCCGACCCGCCAGCCGTTCGGCCAGGCCCGCGTGTGCCTCCCGCAGCCGCGCCAGCGCGTCGGGCGCGACCTTCCCGTCGAGCAGCTCCAGCAGCCGCAGCGGCTCCTCGAGCACCGGCCCGAGATAGGGCAGCTCGCCGGGGAGACCCCGCAGCGCCTCGTGCAGCTCGGCGAGCGCCCGCCCGGCCACCTCCGGGCTCATCCGGAAGCCGGGATCGTGTTCGACGTGCGTCCAGAAGGAGACCGTGAACCCGTCACGCAGATGCGGTCCGGCAGGCAGCAGGTCGCTCGGCGGCACCACCGGCACGCCCTGTCCGTGCAGGTAGGACACGACGTCCAGCTCGCGCCGCAACGCGTCGGCGGGCCGCGCCCGCCCCCACCCGGTCACGGTCGGCACCCGTGCCACGATCGGCGCCGGACGCAGGTGGATCCGGAGGCTGAACGAGTCGTTGAGCACGACCGGGTCCCGCGCCTCGACGCCGTGCTCCTCGGCCAGCGAGACGGCGGCGGCCAGGGCGGTGCTGTCTGAGGTCATCTAGGCGGACTCCCTGATCACGAGCTCCGTGGGCATGATCACCGGCTCCGCCGGTCCGCCCTCGAACAGGTTGAGCAGGAGCCGGACCATGGCCGCCGCCTGCTCGGCCACCGGGTGCCTGAGCGTCGTCAGCGGCGGCTCGGTGTATTTCGCCGCCTCGATGTCGTCGAAGCCCACCACGGCCACGTCGTCCGGCACCCGGCGCCCGGCCTGGCGGAGCGACTGCAGGGCGCCGACCGCCATCAGGTCGTTGGCCACGAACACGGCGTCCAGGTCGGGATCGTCGTGCAGGAGCCGGCGCATCGCGACCGCGCCGGACTCCCGCGTGAAGTCGCCGACCGCGACGATCGAGCGGAGGTCGGAGTCGCGCAGCACGTTGCGGTAGCCGGTCAGCCGGTCCTGGCCGCCGATCATGTCCTGCGGGCCCGCGATCGTGGCGATCCTCCGGCGCCCCGACCCCACCAGGTGCCGGACCCCGGCCTCCGCCCCGCCCACGTTGTCGTTGTCGACGTACGGGATGTCCACCGGGACGGCGGGCCGCCCGTACGAGACCACGGGGACAGGAAGGCGGGACAGTGCGGACGGCAGCGGGTCGGCGCCGTGCATGGAGATCAGCATGACACCGTCGACGTGCCCGCCCGCGATGTAACGCTCCACGCGCGCGTGGCTCTTGGCGGAGGCGGCCAGCATCAGCACGACCTGCTTGTTCACCGTTTCGAGCTCCATCGACGCCGACCTGATCGCCGTGGAGAACATCGGGTCCTCGGAGAAGACCCGGGTGCCCGGCTCGCTGACGACCAGGGCGATCGAGTCGGTGCGCTGGGTGACCAGGCTGCGCGCGGCCGGGTTGGGCACGTAGCCCAGCTCGTCGATCGCGCGCTGCACGGCGTCGCGGATGTGGGGCGCCACCGTCGTCTGTCCGTTGACGACCCGGGACGCGGTCGCGCGCGAGACGCCGGCCCGGGCGGCGACCGCCTCGAGGGTCGGGCGTCTCATCGGAGCACCAGGAGGGAGCACGGCAGAAATCTACAGTCCCTGTACCGGAGAGCGCCCTCAGGCGTTGAGCGCGCGGCCCGCCATGCGGGCGTACATGCGTCCGGGGCTCGGGGCCTTGGTGAGGAAGCCGGGCAGCACGGGCAGCTCCAGCGCGAACGGGTCGAGCCGATCGTACAGCTCGTTCGCGCTGGCGGGCCGGTCGACCGGCCGCTTCTCCAGCAGCTGCGACAGCAGCGCGCCCAGCTCGGGCGGCAGCCCCGGGATGGCCGGCGGACGCTCCTTGACCTGCTTCTCGAAGACCATGTAGTCGGTGGGGCCGGTGAAGAGCTGGCGTCCGGTCAGCATCTCGTGCAGGACGCAGCCCAGCGAGTACAGATCGCTGCGCGGCTCGGCGACGCCGTGCTGGATCTGCTCCGGAGCCATGTACGCCGGCGTGCCCAGGATCTGCCCGATCCTCGTGAACGTGGTGACGTCGGTGTCGCGCAGCATGGCCAGCCCGAAGTCGAGCACCTTCACGCTGCCGTCGGGGCAGAGCATGAGGTTCGTCGGCTTGAGGTCGCGGTGGCAGATCGCCAGAGCGTGGGCGGCCGACAGCACCGCGCACGCCTGGGCGGCGATCGCGGCGGCCCACGACACGGGCAGTGGGCCGTGCTCGCTCACCACGTCGGCCACCGTGACGCCCTCGATGAACTGCATCACCTGGTAGAGCCGCTGCTCGTGCGTGCCGAAGTCGTAGAGGACCGGGGCGCCCGGATGCTCCAGCCTGGCCAGGATGCGCGCCTCGCGGATGAACCTGCGCTCGAGCTCGTGATCCGGCCCGCTGGGCACCCTGAGCAGCTTCACCGCCACCCGCCGGTCGAGGTGGCGGTCGTGGCCCGCGTAGACGGCGCCCATGCCGCCTTGCCCGAGAGGGAGGTCGTCGAGCTCATAGCGGTCACCGATGACCATTCCGCCCCTCCCAGCAGCCTTCGGGAAAAAACTACACCGTCACGCGAGGGCGCGCCGTCGCCTGGACTGAGGAACGCAGGGAGCGTAGCGACCGGAGTGACGAGGGAAGGCGGCGGCTCTCAGCGACCGAGCGCGCCTCTGCGGAGCAGAGGCCCTCAACACAGCGACGGCTCCCCAACGACCGAGCCCGCCTCACGGAGTGAGGCCATGAGCAGGCGGGTGCAGATGGCCGTCGGCGAGGCCGTCAAGGCCCAGTCTGATCAGTGTCTGTCCCAGCGTCGAGGTCTCGCGGATGGCGTCCTCCAGCACGGCGAGCTGCCGGAAGGCCTCGCCGTACGCCTTCTGCTCCTTCAGCGACAGGCGCGGCAGCCGGGTGCGGCGCACGTCGAACCTGCTGGAGCCGGTGGTCACCCGGCCGCCCGCGGCCCGCAGGAAGCCGGCCAGGAAATCGGGGTCGAGCCTGCGCTCGTCCACCCGGTAGAGGGTCAGGTGGGGGCCGAGCATCGCGCCTCCGTCGGCCATCACCCGCACGCTGGAGTAGGAGGCCACCACGTCACCCGGGCGGATCGGGACCAGGCCCTGCTGCATCGTGGTGAAGCCGGACGGCTGGGTGCCGTTGAGCACGTCGTCGGTGGTGAGCACCGGCACGTCACCGCCGTCGGCGGCCATCTTGGGCGGCGCCTGCGACGTGGTCACCAGGCCCTCCTTGATGAGGTCGCCCAGCGTGGTGGCGGGCTGGCCGAGCGGCTGCTCCAGCACCTTCAGGTCGGGCGGCGCCGCGGCGGCGGCCAGGAAGCGGTCGCGGGCCTCGGCGTACGCCTTGCCGACGTCGTCGCGCCGCTGGTGGCGGGCGGGGGTCATGTCGACCTCGTCGGCCAGCAGGTCGATGATGCGTACGGTCTGGTCGGAACGGTCCTCCAGATACGCCTGCCAGGCCGGCTCGACGCTCCCGAGATCGTCCGTGGCGTCGAGGATGAGCACGTCGGACGGCGGGCGCTCGCCGGCCGCCGGGCGGCGCAGCAGCCAGAGGTCCGAGCCCGGCAGCGCGATGACGGCACGCAGGGCGCCCGCGCGCAGGAGGTTGGCGCGGATGCGGCGGCCCGCCTTGCGGCTGGCCGCGGCCGGCGGCATGAGGATGGCGACCAGGCCGCGCGGCCTGACGTGGGTGAGGCAGTGCTGCACCCAGGCCAGCTCCGGCTCGCCGCGCGGCGGCAGGCCGTACTCCCAGCGCGGGTCGCCGGTCAGCTCCTCGTAGCCCCAGGCCCGCTCGTTGAACGGCGGATCGCACACCACGGCGTCGGCCTTCTCGCCGGGGAACGCGTCGTGGCGCATCGAGTCGCCGGACACGACGCGGGCCTCGACGCCGCGCAGCCGGAGCCTGGAGGCGGTGATGCCCGCCGAGGTCTCGCTGAGCTCCTGTCCGAGCACCCTGACCGTGCCCGGCTCGCCGGGCTCCCTCCTGACGGGCGCTCCGGTGGGGGAGAGGAGCAGCGTGCCGACGCCGCAGGCGGGGTCGAGGATCGTGGCGCCGTCCGTGCGTACGAGCCTGACCATGAGCGCGGCCACGTCCTCGCGGGTCACGGAGAGCTGCCGCGAGTGCGCCTCGAGATAGCGCTCGCACAGGAACTCGTACGCCGTCAGCGCGCCATGCTGCGCGGCCAGCTCCAGCACGAGCTCCGCCAGCTCCGGCTCCAGACCTTCCGGACCCGGCCCGGCCGCCCGCACGCCTTCGCCCGGCTCGCCCTCGCCACCGGCCCGCGCCACGCCCGGGGCGCCCGCACTGTCCGGTCGCGCGTCGGCGCCGGTCGGAGCGCTGCTCAGGGCGGTCGCCTGGCTGGTCAGCAGGGCTCCTGCCCGGGCCACCAGCTCGCCGAGGCGCAGATCGCCTGCGGCTTTCATGCGCTGCCACACCCGATCTCCCAGGGAGACCTGGTAGGACTTCCCATAGCGACGCAGCCAGGACTCGACCTGTCGCAGCGAGAAGAGCGGCTGGTTGGCCGTGCCGCCGATGGGATCGGGAAAGTCGTCGTGGCGACGGCGCCAGTTGCTCACCGCGGCACGCCCGACGCCTGCGAGCCGGGCGATGTCCCCGGCGTTGACGGTCGGGTCGTGGCTCATGGAGCCCACAGTAGTTCACAAGAGTCTTCAGCGCATCTGCTTGTGAAGTCTTTCAACCAATGATTTACTGCAAGGTATGAAGCACAACATCCGCTATGCCGCCGGATCAGACGTGGGCCGCCGCCGGGAGCAGAACGAGGATTCGGGCTACGCGAGTGGCCGGTTGCTCGTGGTGGCTGACGGGATGGGCGGACACGCCGCGGGCGAGCTGGCGAGCTCTGCGGCGATCGCCGTCATGCGAGAGCTGGATGCCACGCTTCCCGAGACGGGCGCGGACCTCGAGGCGGCGCTGGAGGGCGCGGTGCACGAGGCGGCGCGCCGGCTGGTCGAGCTGGCCGACATCGACCCCGCGCGCAGGGGGATGGGGACCACGGTGACCGCCATGCTGTGGGACGGCTACCGGTTCGCCCTGGCTCATCTCGGTGACTCCCGCGGATATCTGCTTCGCGACGGTGCTCTTTACCAGATGACCAAGGATCACACACTTGTGCAGTCGATGGTGGACGAAGGGCGCATTACGGAGGATCAAGCCGCCGTGCACCCCCGCCGCTCGATGGTGCTGCGCGTGCTGGGCAGCGAGGGCAGGGCCGAGCCGGACATGGCGCTGCGCGAAGCCGAGCCTGATGACCGCTACCTCCTCTGCTCCGACGGTCTCACGACCGTGCTCGGTCCCGAGGTCCTGCACGAGGTCCTGACCACCGTGGCAGACCCGGGCGCGGCCGTCCAGAGGTTGATCGATCTGGCGAACGAGGGCGGCTCGCCCGACAACGTGACCGTGATCGTGGCCGACGTCGTCGCACCGGGTGCGGGCGAGGCGTCGGTCTACCGGGTCGGCGCCGGCTCCTAACAGGGATAGTAGGCAACCTCAGGAGCCTCACCAGTCACAAACCCGAAATTTCGGCTCATACCGCGATACTTTCCGAGTGAATCGCGCAAATCCGCGATGGCGCTACTACAGTCCATCGTGATTTGGCGGTTTTCTGGGAGGAGTCACCCTGGACCCGATCGCGGACGAACTGCTGAAGGCGGTGCGGCAGGAAGTCGGCTACAAGGAGAAGAGCGGCCAGTTCACCAAGTTCGGCCAGTGGTACGCGGATCGCGTCCAAGACACCCAGTACCGCGACGCGCCGTGGTGCGACATGTTCATCGCCTGGGCCGCGGACAAGGCCGGCATCAGCCAGTACGTGGGCCAGTTCGCCTGGACGCCCTCCCACGCCGCCTGGTTCATGAGGCAGGGGGCGTGGACCCAGAAGCCCGAGCCCGGAGCGCTGGTCTTCTTCGACTGGCGGGGCGGCAAGAGCTACAAGGGCATCGACCACGTGGGGATCGTGGAGAGCGTCAAGGGCTCGAAGATCCACACCATCGAGGCGAACGTGGACGGGGTCTGGCTCAAGCGCAAGACCAGGGAGACCGACAAGGTCGTGGGGTACGGCGTACCGCGCCTGGTCAAGGCCACTGCCGACAAGCCGGCGGAGATCCGCCTGAGCGAACGCCCCTTCGTGCCGGCACCGCGCTCGGAGCCGGGGTCGCCTCTGGACTTCTTAGGCACGCCGCCCGCGCTGTTGACCGCGATGGTGCTGATGACGGTCGTCCTCTCCCTCCGCTTCTCCGGCCGCCGCCGCGGCACCCACCGTCGCTTCTCCTGGCCCTGGAACGCACCAACCCACCCGCACGCCTCCGCCGCGCCGCCCTCCGTGAAGGCCTTTCCCGTGGCCAAGGCGCCGCCCGCCGAGAACGCGCGGGCAAAGACGCCGCCCGCCGAGAGCGCGCGGGCCAAGCCGCGTCCTGCCCCGACCCCCGCGCCCCGCCCCGCCAGGACACGCGTGCCGGTGGGCTCGACCACCACGGCGACCAGGCGCCCGACGCCCACAAGACGCAAGCCTTACGATCCCAGCTGAGTCCGGTCAGGTCGTGAGGTCGATGACCACCTTGACGTCGTCGCCGGGCGCGAAGGCGTCCAGGGCGTGCGACAGCGGGACCCGGCGCGTGATGAGCCGCTCCAGCCACCCGAGGTCGGCCTTGGCCAGGGCGACGGCGGCGTCCCGGTAGTGCCGCAGGTTCGCGTTCACGGTGCCGAAGACCACGTCGTTCTCCAGCACGATGTCCCGGTTGATCACCCCCGCGTCCACCCGGTGCGTACGCCCGCCGGGAGCGAGGCCGGCCAGGCAGACGATGCCCGCGGCGGCCGTGCTGATCATGGCGTCCATGACGAGCGCCCCGGCCCCCGTGCACTCGATGATGATGTCGGGCCTGTCGGTGGCGAACGCCTTGAGCGACGTCGCCGAGTGGTAGGTCGCCCCGAGCTCCTCCACCAGCCGGGACTTGAGCCCTTCGGGGGAGCGGTCGAGCACGTGCACCTCGAGCCCCCGCTGCCGCCCCATCAGCGCCGCCAGCAGCCCGATCGGCCCGGCCCCGGTGACGAGCAGCTTGCCAGGCTCGAACCAGGTCCGTGACCCGATCCGGTCGATCTGCTCCCACGCCTTGGCGACCACCGAGGCGGGCTCGACCAGCATGCCGACGCTCTCCAGCGAACGGTCCAGCCGCACGGCGTAGCCGGCCTCCACCGTCCAGCGCTCGGAGCCGTACCCGTCGAGCTGCTTGATGCCGCGCTCGGTGTAGCGGCCGTTGCGGCACATGTCGAACTCGCCCCGCAGGCACGCCCCGCACGGCACCGGGTCCGGCCGGCGCACCACGCCCACCACCAGGTCGCCCGGCGAGTACGCGGACCCTTCGGGCACCTCCAGCACCCGGCCGAGCGATTCGTGCCCGATGACCATCCGCTCCCTGCCGGGCGGCGGCCAGCCGTAGTCGGCCGTCGCCAGTTCCCGGTCGGTCCCGCAGACGCCCAGCGCCAGCCCCTGCACGAGCAGCTGGCCCTTGCCCGGCGCGGGATCCGGCACCTCCTCGACGGCGAGCGTCCCTTTCCTGCCCGGTGCGAACGTCAGCGCGCGCATGCGGCCTCACCCCCTGGGGCACGTCTACCCCAGGCGACCGTGGCAAATACCAGGACGTCATACTGTCGAAATAGTAGGACGTCCTAGTATCTTCGAGGGAGAGCCCTCACGAAGGAGTGAAAAGGCGTGCATGTCCCGGAACATCCCGTACGCTTCGTGACCGCAGCGGCCCTGTTCGACGGCCACGACGCGGCGATCAACATCATGCGGCGCATCCTCCAGTCACAGGGCGCCGAGGTCATCCATCTCGGCCACAACCGCTCGGTCGACGAGATCGTCACCGCCGCCATCCAGGAGGACGTCCAGGGCGTGGCGATCAGCTCGTACCAGGGCGGGCACGTGGAGTTCTTCACGTACCTGGTGGAGCTGCTGCGCGAGCGCGGGGCCGGGCACGTCAAGGTGTACGGCGGCGGCGGGGGAGTGATCGTCCCCGAGGAGATCGAGCTGCTGCACTCGCGCGGCGTCACCCGCATCTTCTCGCCCGAGGACGGCCAGAAGTACGGGCTCCCCGGCATGATCAACAAGCTGATCGAGGACTGCGACGCCGAGCTGGGCGACCCGCCGTCCGTGGAGGCCGTGGTCTCGGGCGACCAGGCGGCGCTGGCCCGGGCGATCACGCTCCTCGAGTCGGGCCGCGCCCCGGCCGAGCTGGTCGAGGGCCTCAGGTCCGCCGGGTCGGAGAAGCGCGCCCCCGTGCTCGGCATCACGGGAACGGGCGGCTCGGGCAAGTCCTCGCTGACCGACGAGCTCGTACGCAGGTTCCGCGTCGACAACGACGACAAGCTGCGCATCGCGATCATCGCCATCGACCCCACCCGCAGGCGCGGCGGCGGCGCGCTGCTCGGCGACCGCATCAGGATGAACAGCCTGAGCCCCCAGACCTACTTCCGCTCCCTGGCCACCAGGGGCGCCGTCAGCGAGGTGCCCGCCTGCCTCGACGACGTGATCACCGCCTGCCGCGCGGCGGGCCACGACCTGGTGATCGTCGAGACGCCCGGCATCGGCCAGGGCGACGCCGGGATCGTCCCGCACGTGGACGTGCCCGTGTACGTGATGACGCCCGAGTTCGGCGCGGCCTCGCAGCTCGAGAAGATCGACATGCTGGACTTCGCCGAGGCCGTGGTGATCAACAAGTACGAGCGGCGCGGCGCGGAGGACGCCCTGCGCGACGTGCGCCGCCAGCTCGTACGCAACCGCGAGGCATTCGGCGTCAGGCCGGAGGACATGCCGGTCTTCGGCACCATCGCCGCCCGCTACAACGACGCCGGCGTCACGGCCCTCTACCAGCACCTCAAGCCCCTCCTGCTGGCCGACCCGGGGCCCGGGCTGCTGCCCGAGGTGTCCGGGCGCACCTCGCAGGCCTCGGCCGCCATCGTGCCGCCCGCCCGGGTCCGGTACCTGGCCGACATCGCCGAGACCGTGCGCGGGTACCACGCGGAGACCCTCGCCCAGGCCGAGGTCGCCCGCCGCCGCCAGCAGCTCGCCGCCGTGCGAGCGCTTCTGGACGACTCGCGGCTCGGGGAACTGGAGGCGCAGGCGGAGCGGGAGCTCACCGACGAGACCCGGGCACTGCTCGACGGCTGGCCGGCAGTCAAGGAGCGCTACACCGCCGACGAGCTGGTGGTGAAGGTCCGCGACCGCGAGATCCACACCCCGCTCTGGCGCGAGACCCTCTCGGGCAACCGCATCCCACGCGTGGCCCTGCCCCGCTACAGCGACCACGGCGACCTGCTGCGGTTCCTGCGCGGCGAGAACCTGCCGGGCGCGTTCCCGTTCACCGCCGGGGTGTTCCCGTTCAAGCGCGAGGACGAGGACCCGACCAGGATGTTCGCGGGGGAGGGCGACCCGTTCCGCACCAACAGGCGCTTCAAGCTGCTGTCGGAGGGCCAGCCCGCGACCAGGCTGTCCACCGCGTTCGACTCGGTGACGCTGTACGGCCACGACCCCGACCTGCGGCCCGACATCTACGGGAAGGTCGGCACCTCGGGCGTCTCCATCGCGACGCTCGACGACATGAAGGTGCTCTACGACGGCTTCGACCTGTCGGCGCCCAACACGTCCGTGTCCATGACGATCAACGGCCCCGCGCCCACGATCCTGGCCTTCTACCTCAACACCGCCGTCGACCAGGCCCTCGACCGCTTCCAGGCCGAGCACGGGCGCGCGCCGTCGGCCGAGGAGGCCGACGACCTGCGCGCGAGGACGCTGGCCACGGTCAGGGGCACGGTCCAGGCCGACATCCTCAAGGAGGACCAGGGCCAGAACACCTGCATCTTCTCCACCGAGTTCTCGCTCAGGATGATGGCCGACATCCAGGAGTGGTTCATCAGGAACGGCGTGCGCAACTTCTACTCGGTCTCGATCTCCGGCTACCACATCGCCGAGGCCGGGGCCAACCCGATCAGCCAGCTCGCCTTCACCCTGGCCAACGGCTTCACGTACGTGGAGGCGTACCTGGCCAGGGGCATGAAGATCGATGACTTCGCCCCCAACCTGTCGTTCTTCTTCTCCAACGGCATGGACCCCGAGTACAGCGTGCTCGGACGCGTGGCCCGCCGCATCTGGGCGGTGGCCATGAGGGAGCGGTACGGCGCCGGCGAGCGCTCGCAGAAGCTGAAGTACCACATCCAGACCTCGGGCCGCTCCCTGCACGCCCAGGAGATGAACTTCAACGACATCCGCACCACCCTCCAGGCCCTGATCGCCATCTACGACAACTGCAACAGCCTGCACACCAACGCCTTCGACGAGGCCGTGACCACCCCGTCGGCCGACTCGGTGCGCAGGGCCATGGCGATCCAGCTCATCATCAACCGCGAATGGGGCCTGGCGAAGAACGAGAACCCGCTGCAGGGCTCGTTCATCGTCGAGGAGCTGACGGACCTGGTGGAGGAGGCGGTGCTCGCCGAGTTCGAGCGGCTGTCCGACCGGGGCGGCGTGCTGGGCGCGATGGAGACCGGCTACCAGCGCGGCAAGATCCAGGACGAGTCCATGCTGTACGAGATGCGCAAGCACGACGGCTCGCTGCCGATCATCGGCGTGAACACGTTCCGCAACGGGGACGAGCAGCCGCCGGAGCACAAGCTGGAGCTGGCCAGGGGCACGGAGGAGGAGAAGCGCTCCCAGCTGGACCGGCTGCGCGCCTTCCACGAGCGCAACCGCTCCGAGGGCCCCGCCCAGCTCGCCCGGCTGCGCGAGGTGGCGATGTCGGACGGGAACGCGTTCGAGGTGCTGATGGAGGCGGCCCGGCACTGCTCGCTCGGTCAGATCACGGATGCGCTCTTCGAGGCGGGCGGCCAGTACCGACGCAACGTCTGAGCCCGCGTGGGTGATGGGGGCGTCCTGGAGCGGCGCGGATAGGATCATCGTGCGGGAACATCGCTAACCAGAGAGGCTTTCATGTCCGACGTCACTTTCAAGGGCAACCCCATCACCGTAGGCGGCACCTTCCCGAAGCCCGGCGACAGCGCGCCCGCGTTCAAGCTGGTGGGCGGCGACCTCGCCGAGCAGTCGCTGGCTGACTTCGGCCAGAAGACCAAGGTGCTCAACATCTTCCCGAGCGTCGACACCGGTGTCTGCGCCGCCTCCGTGCGCCGCTTCAACCAGGTGGCCGCCGAGCACCCCGACGTGGCCGTGCTCTGCGTCTCCGCCGACCTGCCCTTCGCGCAGAAGCGGTTCTGCGGCGCCGAGGGGCTCGACAACGTGACCATGCTCTCGCTCATGCGGGGCCGCGAGTTCCTGGCCGACTACGGCGTGGCGCAGGAGTCGGGGCCGCTGGCGGGGCTGGCCGCGCGGGCCGTGGTCGTGCTCGACGGCGACAACAACGTGGTCTACTCCGAGCTGGTGCCGGAGATCACGCAGGAGCCCGACTACGAGGCCGCGCTGTCCGCGCTCAAGTGACCTGCGGGCCCAGCCGGGCCCTGAAGTCACCGGCGAGGTCCAGCAGGTGCTGGTCGCTCATGGCGGTGTGCTGGAGGTCCAGGATGATCTCGTGGACCCCGGCCTCCGCCGCGCCGGCGAGGTAGGCGCTGATCTGGGCGACCGTGCCGCTCAGCGGCGGAGCGCCCCGATCGGTGATGACGGGGTTGGCGCGCAGCGCCATGCGCAGCGTGGCCGGGTCGCGCCCGGCCTCCTCGGCGCTCCGGCACACCGTCCGCCACATCGAGGCGAGCATGGGGATCGGGAGGGTCGCCGTCAGCCAGCCGTCGGCCCGGATACCAGCAGGCGTTCAGCGCGCTCGTGCCCAGCCGTACGGACGAGGTCGCCGGGGCGGCCACCGACAGCACCGCGAACGGATCGAGGAACACCCGGTGCTCCTCCGGGAGGTCGCCCCCTGGATAGCGGTCCTTCGGCCGCAGCGGCGTCATCAGGCGGTCGCCCGCCCACAGACCGGCGAACCCCATCGACTCGGCCTCCCGCGCCACCCGCAGCACGCTGGACAGCGCGGCGAACCTGCCGAACTGGGGAACGGCCAGCCCGATGTCCAACGGCTCAGACCTTTCTGCCGATGCCGCGCCGACATTCGGTTGAATGCAGATGTGGACGACACCGGCGTGCCCGTGAAGATTCCCGACACCGTGCGGCGCATCGTGTCCCTGGTGCCCTCGCTGACCGAGTCGGTGGCCGCGACCGTCCCCAGGGCGCTGGTCGGGGCGACCGACTGGTGCTCGCACCCGGCGGACCTGGACGTGGCCAGGGTCAGGGGCACCAAGAACCCCGACCTCGACGCGATCAGGCGGCTCAGGCCCGACGTGGTCCTGGCCAACGCCGAGGAGAACCGCGCGGCCGACATCCAGGCCCTGCGCGAGTCGGGCATCGCGGTCTGGGTGACGAGGATCGAGACCCTTCAGGAGGCGTTCGACTCGCTGGACCGCATGTTGAGGGAGGCGTGCCGTACCGACCGCCCGGCGTGGCTGGACGCGGCGGAGGAGGCGTGGCGCGCGCCCGCCGAAGGGCCGAGGAGGACGGCGGTCGTCCCGATCTGGCGGCGGCCGTGGATGGTGGTGGGGCGCGACACGTTCACCGGCGACGTGCTCAGGCAACTCGGCGTGGACAACCTCTACGCGGGCCACGAGGAGCGCTACCCCAGGATCCCGCTGCCCGAGCTGGTCCGGCGGCGGCCCGACCTGGTGGTCATGCCGGACGAGCCCTACGCGTTCTCGGAGACGGACGGCCCCGAGTGCTTCCCCGGGCTCACCTGCGCGCTGGTCAGCGGGCGGCTGCTCACCTGGTACGGCCCCTCGCTCGTGGGAGCGCCCGAGGCGCTGCGGCGCGCGCTCGGCTGACCGCTCAGATCGCCTCGTCCGTACGGGCGGCCAGGGCCGCGTCCACGGAGGCGGGGGAGAGCACGTGCTCCATGACGATCACCGCCATCCCCACGATCCCCGCCTGGTCCCCGAGCGAGGTGGGGACGATCTCCAGGTTCCTGGTCGTGTACGGCAGGCTGCGGCGGTAGACGATCTCCCTGATGCCCGTAAGGTAGTGCTCCCTGGTCTCCGCCATGTCCCCGGCCAGCACCAGCACGCCAGGGTTGAGCAGGCTGACCGCCGTGGCCAGCACGATGCCCAGCGTGCGGCCAGCCTCCTGGGTGCGCGCGATGGCCTCGGGATCGCCCGCCTGCACGAGGCGCACCACGTCGCGGCTGGTCTCCTGGCCCAGGTCGACGGCGAGCGCGTGGCCGCTGGCCAGCGAGGCCACGCAGCCGCGGGAGCCGCATGTGCACACCCGGTCGTCGGCCTCACGCAGCCGCACATGCCCGATGTTTCCGGCGGCGTCCTCGACTCCCCGATAGATCTGCCCGTCGAGAACGATGCCGGTGCCGATGCCGGTCGACACCTTGATGAGGATCAGCGAGTCCGTGTCCCGCCACGACGACCACCACTCGCCCAGCGCCATGGCGTTCGCGTCGTTCTCGACCAGGATGGGCACGTCGTACGTCTCGCCGATGACCCCGCCCAGCGGATAGTCGTCCCATCCCGGCATGAGGAACGACCTGATCACCCGCCCGGTGGTGTGGTCCACCGAGCCGGGCACGTCGAGCCCGATGCCGCACACCTCGCCCGCCGGCCGCCCGGTCCTGTCGAGCATCCGCTGGAACGCCTGGCGCACCCACGACAGGACGGCCTCGGGCCCGAGCTCGATGCGCATCTCGGTGCTCTCCTCGGCCAGGGGCCTCGCGGCCAGATCGGTGAGCGCGACCCTGGCATGGGTGGCCCCCAGGTCGGCCACCAGCAGCAGCCGTCTGGCGGCGTCCACGGCGAGCACCGAGGGCGGTCGCCCGCCCCCGGAGGCGCCGACGCCGGACTCGTGGATGTATCCGGCGTCGATGAGCCGGTCGACCCGGTCGGTGATCGTCGATCGGGACAGCCCGGTGTACTCGATGAGTTCCTTGCGTGTACGGCAGGCGCCATTGCGGATGAGCTGGAGGATCTGCCCTGCCGTCAGCATGGTCTATCCCTTCTCTGCTCCTGCGGTGAGGCCCTCCGTCAGCAGGCGTTCACTGGCGAAGAACACGATCACGATGGGCAGCGTCAGCACCACCGATCCTGCCATCAGGACCGTCGTGGGGATCTCGATGCTGCCCGCCAGCTGAGAGAGCCCCAGCGAGACCGTCCATCTCTCGCGCCTGTCCACGAGAAAGAGCAGGGCGAACAGGAACTCGTTCCACGCGATCATGAAGGCGTAGAGGCCGGTGGCCATCAGCGCGGGCTTGGAGAGCGGCAGCACCACGCGCCAGATGGTCGACAGCCTTGTGCACCCGTCGATCGCGGCCGCTTCCTCCACGCTCTGCGGCACGGTCTCGAAGTAGTTGCGGAGCATGTATACCGTGACCGGGACGGTTTGCGCGATATACACGGCGATCAGCCCGAAAAGGGATCCCCGTAGCCCCAGCATCGTGAACAGCACGAACAGCGGGATGGCCAGCACGATCGCCGGAAACAGGTACACCGCCAGGAAGAGGAAGTGCACCTGCCGCCGCCCGAAGAAGCGCAGCCGCGCGACCGCGTACGCGCCCGGGATCGAGATCAGCAGCGTGAACGCCACCGAGGAGAGCGCCACGATCGCGCTGTTCCCGAGGAAGCTCAGGAAGCCCTGCTTGGTCAGCACGTCCACGTACGTGCTCAGGGTGAAGCTGCGCGGCCAGAGCGAGCCGGGGTCCAGGATGAGCTCCTGGATGTCGCGTACGGACAGCATCACCATGTAGAAGAACGGGAACGCGGTCATCAGGAAGAGCACCACGATGACCAGCGGTTTGAGGACCCGGAAGAGCCAGCGCTCGAACCTATCTCTGCTCATTGGTCGCTCACCGCTCCTCATTCGCTCCGCGGAGTGCCTGTCGTGCCGAAGGCGCGCCATCAGCACGTGTTGGCCCTCCACTCCGCTCACTGCGTCGGGTTCGCTCCTGCTCATTTTCACCCCCACCGAAGAACCGCAGGTAGATGGCCAGGAACACGACCAGGAAGACCGCCAGCACGATCGCCTGCGCGGCCGAGGCGCCGATGTCGTCGCGTGCGGTCAGGAAGTTGTAGACCCGCACGCTGACCACCTCGGTCCCGGCCCCGCCGCCGGTCAGCAGGTAGACGTCGTCGAACTTGGTGAACGTGAACACGAACCGCAGCACCGACAGCAGCGCGATGATCCGCCAGAGCTGCGGCATGATCACGTACCGGAACCGCTGGGTGGGCGTGGCGCCGTCCACCACCGCCGCCTCGTCCAGCTCGGCGGGCAGCGCCTGCAGCCTGGCCAGGATGAACAGGAACGCGAACGGGAAATACCGCCACGCCTCGAACGCGATCACCGTGAACAGCGCCACCGGCACCTGCACGCCGAGGAACTCGCCCTTCGCCTGGGTGAGGAACGCGATGGGCTCGTGGAGCCAGGTGTTGACGATGCCGTACTGGGGGTTGAGCATCGTCTCCCACAGGAACGCCACGGCCACGACCGGCGCCACGTACGGGATCAGGATCGAGGCCCTGACCAGGGTCCGGCCCTTGAACCTGTCCCGGAGGGCCAGCGCCGCCACCAGCCCGATCGCGATCGACAGGGCCGTTCCCGCGACGGTGTAGATGAGCGTGTTGACCAGGGAGGACCAGAAGCCGGGCTCGGAGACGACGTACGAGAAGTTCTCCAGCGTGTAGTGGCCGAAGATGCCCGCCCGGCGGATGTTGATCAGCCGCACGTCCTGGAACGCCAGCATGATCGCCCACACCAACGGCAGCACCACCACGACCAGCGTGATGATCAGCGTCGGCGAGATGAGCGCGAGCCCCGCCCGCCCCTCCTGCTGCCGCAAGGTGCCCTGCCTCATTGGCGGATCCCGCGCTTGATGGTCTCCACGTCCGTCTTGGCCTGCGTGGCGGCGGCCTGCGGGGTCAGCGAGCCGTCCACGACCGCGCTCAGCGCCTTGGGCACGGGTAGTTCGCCCATGATGGCGCCGACCAGCTTGCCCTGGCCCTGCGGGATGCCCCAGCGGGCGAACGTGTCAGGGCTCTTGCGCAGGGCGTCGAGCACGTCGGCCGGGTAGATGTCGGCCAGCGGCTTCTTGGAGTCGACACCGGCGGGCAGCTTGTTCCACTTGTCCTCGAAGCCCTTGCGGGTCGGGAACTTGCCCTCCGGCGCCATGCCGATCCAGCGCTCGTATCCCTCGTTCATCATGAAGGCCACGAACTTGGCGGCGGAGTCCTTGGCGGCGTCACGGGTGATCGCCCACGAGACGATCTCGCCGTACTGCGCGGGCGCGCTCCCGTCGGGCCCCTTCAGCGCCGTGACCACGCCTGTGTTCTTGGCCAGCCACTTGGGATCGGCGCGGCACTCCTGGCAACTCGGCAGCGCGTCCTTACGCAGGCCGGCCAGCTCGTCGAGGATGAACGACGACCAGATCGTCATGGCCGCCTTGCCCGAGAAGTAGGTGGCCCTGGTGGAGTCGACGTCCTGCTTGCCCTTGACGGAGTAGTTCTTCGCCAGCTTCGCGTAGAAGTCGAACGCCCTCACGCACTGTGGTGAGTCAAGGGCGACATTTCCGGAATTGTCGACCAGCTGGCAGCCGTTCGCCAGCGCGACGTGCTCGAAGCTCTGCGCGGTGAACGAGTCCTTGGGCGCGATCGCCAGCGTGATGCCCGCGACCCCGCCCGTGTTGAGCTTGGCGGCCGCCGCCTCGAGCCGTTCGTACGTGTCGGGCGGCTGCAGCCCCGCCTTCTCGAACAGGTCCTTGCGGTAGAGGATGAGCTGCGCCCACCCGTCACTGGGCACCGCGAGCAGCTTGCCCCCCGAGCTGTCGAGCTCCAGGGCCCGCGGCGAGAACGAGTCCCGGCCGAGCTGATCGGCGACCTTGCCCGGCGTCTCGGTGTCGAGCAGGTCGTTGGCCTCCAGCTCGCGCACGGCCGCCAGCGGCAGCGCGCCGATCACGTCCGGCAGGTCCCCCGCCGCGGCGGCGGCCGTCATGGTCTGGCTGAACTGGTCCTCGGCCACGCCGACCAGCTTGACCTTGATCCCGGTCTTCTTGGTGAACTCGGCGACGATCTGGTTCTGTACACCCATCCGGTCGTTGAGGTTCTCCTCGGTCCAGACGGTGATCTGGTTGCTCGCGGACGGCTCGCCACCGTCGTCGCCGCATGCCGCCAGCGAAGCGGCTGCCAGCAGTGCGACGGAGAGGACGGCGGTTACCTTCTTCGGCATGGCACGCACCTCCGGTAGGGGATATGCCGCCCTTACCCTCGCCGTGATCCCGGCAACGTGCGGTAGTCGATACGAGACCGGTCTGTACTCACTCCGTGCCTAGGAGTACAGAACCGGATCTTCTACCGCAAAAGATCTACGTTCGTGTGATTTCGGTCATCCGAAGGTAGCCTCATGCCCTAGAAATCCCAGGTGTGGGGCTAAGTCCCCTTTGCCGATAAGGTCGCGTTCCGGAAGACACGCTGGCGAAAACCCCAATTTCATCGGCGTTAACTGGCAGAAGTCGTAGACTTAAGAGTGTTACCAGCGCAACTATCGTATGCAAACAAGCACTAAATCTTTGTCTTTTGTTTGATCATTAAGCGTAAGTGTGGGGCATGCGCGTCATCACCTTTGAAGAGCCAGGCCGTGTCCGCGTCAGCCTGGAGTCGCCCGCCGACCTGGTGCCGGGTTCCGTACGAGTCCGTACGATCTACTCCGGCGTGTCCGCGGGCACTGAGCTCACCGCCTATCGCGGTACAAATCCATATCTCAACCGCCACTGGGACACCGAGCGCCGGCTCTTCGTCGACGGCCAGACGCACGCCTACCCGCTGACCGGCTGGGGCTACCAGGAGGTCGGCGAGGTGGTGGAGGCCGCGCCCGACGTCGCGGATCCCCCCGTCGGCAGCATCGTGTGGGGCATCTGGGGCCACCGCGCCGAGGCCGTCGTCCCGGCGGAGAAGCTCGTCGGCCACGTCATGCCGCCCGGCGCCGACCCGCTGACCGGGGTGTTCGCCCGCGTCGGCGCCATCGCGCTCAACGCCGTGCACGCCGCCGACGTGCACCTCGGCGACCAGATCGCGATCTTCGGCCAGGGCGTCATCGGACTGCTCGCCACCCGGCTGGCCGTGCTGAGCGGCGCCAGGGTGCTCGCGGCCGACGCGATCCCCGACCGGCTGGAGCTGGCCAGGAAGTTCGGCGCGGCCGAGGTGATCGACGTGCGCGCGGGCTCCGTGGCCGAGTACACGCGCAAGCGCATCGAGGGCGCGGACACGGTCATCGAGCTGAGCGGCACCCACCAGGGCCTGCACGAGGCCATCAGGACCGTGCGCAAGGGCGGCCGGGTCGTCGCCGCCGGGTTCTACCAGGGCGACGGCATCGGGCTGCGGCTGGGCGAGGAGTTCCACCACAACCAGGTGCAGCTCGTCTCCTCCCAGATCGGCGGCGTGGCCTCGTGGCTGGCGCACCGGTGGGACGTCGAGCGCCTGCAGCGTACGTTCATGGCTCTCGTGCACGAGGGCCAGGTCGAGGCCGGCGAGCTGATCAGCCACGTCGTCCCCGTCGAGAGGGCCGCCGAGGCCTTCGACCTGATCGACAAGCACCAGTCCGAGGTGCTCCAGCTCGTCTTCACCTTCGAGGAGTGACAGTGAAGCTCGCCGTACAGGAGCAGCTTCTGCCCGGCCGCACGCTGCAGGAGAAGTTCGCGTTCGCGGTCGATGCCGGCTTCGACGCCATCGAGCTGCGCGGCAAGGGCGATTTCCACTTCGCCGGCCGCCTGACCGAGCTCAAGCGGGCCAAGGCCGACGGCGTGGTCATGCCGACGGTCTGCGTGGACATGCCGCACTTCATCGGCGACTTCGACGCGGCCAAGCGCAAGGACGCCATCCAGCAGCTCAGGTCGCAGCTCACGGTGATCGGCGAGCTGGGCGGCATCGGCGTCATGACGCCCGCCTCCTGGGGCCAGTTCTCGCGCCGGCTCCCCCCGTTCGAGCCGCCGCGCAGCCCCGAGGAGGACCGCGAGGTGCTGACCGAGGCGCTGGGCGTCCTCGGCGAGCACGCGCAGCGCAACGGCGTGCTGATCATGCTCGAGCCGCTCAACCGGTACGAGAACCACATGGTCAACTCGCTGGCCGAGGCCGTCTCGTACTGCTCCATGGACTCGATCAGGGTCGTCGGCGACACGTACCACATGAACATCGAGGAGGACGACCCCTGCCGCTCGCTGGCCGAGGCCGCCCCCTACCTCGCGCACATGCAGATCAGCGAGTCCAACAGGAACCAGCCGGGCACCGGTCACCTCGACTGGGGCGCGCAGCTGGCCACGCTGGACGCCGTCGGCTACGACGGCTACCTCGCCCTGGAATGCCGCCTGCGGGGCGAGCCCGAGATCGTCCTTCCCCAGACCGCAGCCTTCGTAAGGAAATACCTATGATCCTGCGCGACGCTGTGCGTGTCCTGGTGGCGAACTGGGACGGCAGCTACACGGTCCCCTCGCGCCGGCTGTACCCGCACCAGTGGAGCTGGGACTCCGCCTTCGTCGCGATCGGAAACGCCCGGTGGTCGCCGCGGCGGGCCAGGGTGGAGCTGCTCTCCCTGTTCGGCGCGCAGTGGCGCGACGGCAGAGTGCCGCACATCGTGTTCAACCCCGAGGTGCCGGAGGGCGCCTACTTCCCGGGGCCGGAGTTCTGGGAGTCACGTGCTCCCTCCGGGACCGCGACCTCCGGCATCATCCAGCCGCCGGTCCACGCGCTGGCCGCGTGGAAGACGCACCTGGCCGAGCCGGACACCGCGTTCCTGCGCCGGATCTACCCGCGGCTCGTGGCGCAGCAGGAGTTCCTGCGCGCGGCCAGGCGCTCGCCCGAGGGGCTGATCTCGATCGTGCACCCCTGGGAGTCGGGCATGGACAACAGCCCGGCCTGGGACCTGCCGCTGCAGGCGGTCCGGCCCGCCACCGCGGGCTTCGTGCGCAGGGACCTCGCCACGGTCAGCGCCGACGAGCGGCCCACCGACCGCGACTACGAGCGGTACGTCTCGCTCGCCCGCGCCTACCGCGACACCGGCTACCGCAGGGCTGGGGAGTTCCAGGTCGAGTGCCCGCTGTTCAACACCGCGTACGGGGTGGCGGAGGCGACGCTGGCCAAGATCGCGGACGTGCTCGGCCTCGACCCCGAGCCGCACGAGCGCGAGGCGGCCGCGATGACCGCCGCCATGGTCGAGCACCTCTTCGACGGCGGCCTCTTCCAGGCCCGCGACGTGCGCACCGGCCGGCTGCTCCGCTCCGAGAGCACCGCCGGGCTGACCCCGCTCATGCTCCCCGGCTTGCCGGGCGAGGTCGCCGACGCGCTGATCGCGACCGCGCTCGACCGGTTCGCGCTCAAGGACGGCGCGCTGCCCAGCTACTCGCCGTCGGGGCCCGACTTCGACCCGGCCCGCTACTGGCGCGGGCCGAGCTGGATCAACCTCACCTGGCTCGTCTGGCAGGGGCTCACCGAGCGCCGCCCCGACCTGGCCGGCCTGGTCGCCGACGGGATGGTCAACGCCGTCTCGCAGGCCGGTTTCCGGGAGTACTTCGACCCGTTCACGCTGCGCGGCCACGGCTGCCGCGACTTCAGCTGGTCAGCCGCCCTCATCCTCGACGTGGTCGCAGAGCACGGCCTGAACGGTCTGCCGGCGTCCGGCCGCGAGATCGGCAAGGAGCTGGGGGGCCTCGGGGAATCCGACGAGGTCAGTGATCACGTGCTCGCGTAGCCGGGGGCCGTACCTCCTGAGCAGGTTGATCGTCTCGTGCGAGAGCCGCTCCCTGTCCCAGGCGTGCGACAGGCCGCGCGGCACCCGGCCGATCTGGGCGCAGCGCACCGTCAGCCCGTTGTGGTGGAACTCCTCGCCCAGGCGCACCTCGTCCGCGCCCCGCGTGTAGAAGGCGAGGTCCACCAGCGTGCCCTGGGGGCGGAGCAGCCTCAGCCCGAGCGCCAGCGCCCTGGGCTGGCCGCGGCACTGGAACACCACGTCGGCGCCCCGGTCGTCGCGGCCGTGCCGCCAGCGGCGCTTCAGGTCCACCGCCGGATCATTGTCGGCGGCCAGGACGTTCGCGCCGAGCGCTTCGGCGATCGCGAGCCTGTCCGGGGTCTCGTCCACGACCACGACCTCGGCCGCGTCACACGCCATGGCGAAGCAGGCCGTCAGCAGCCCGACCACGCCGGCGCCCACGACCGCGACCCGCCGCCCGCGCACGCCGTCGCCGAGCTGCTGCACGGCCGGGCCGTGCAGGTCGTGTGCGGCGTGCAGCAGGCCGTTGGCGCAGATCGGGCCCATGTGGGCGACGTAGACGCCGAGCAGCGGGTCGAGGTCGTCCGGCAGCGCCACGAACCTGTCGGCCATCGGGTCCGCCACGTACGCCGTGCGGTGCCCGTAGCACATCGCGACCAGCGCGCCCTCGCTCACGGCCCGCGTGCGCGTCTCCACCACCAGGCCGACCTGCATGTAGCCGATGCCGCGCACGGGATAGCTGATCGACGGCGCGCCGTCCCTGAACAGCCCGAGCGCCGGGTCCCAGCTCGAGGCGAGGTAGGGGTTGGTGCCCTTGACGTAGGTGAGCTCGGTGCCGGCTGAGACGCCACTGTGTGTGGTCGCCACCATGAACCCGCCCTCGGAGATCTCGGGCAGCTTCTCCTCCACCAGGCTGACCTCGCCGGGCGCCTCAATACTGAGCACTGCGTTCATGGCCTCACTCCGTGAGGCGGCTCGGTCGCCGCGGAGCCGTCGCCTTCCCTCGTCGCTCTGGTCGCTTCGCTCCCGTCGCTCCTCAGTCCAGGCGACGGCGCTCCCTCGCTCTCACTGAGCACCACCGGCCTCCCTTCAGCCGCGGACCGGGCGAGCGCCAGGGCCAGGCGGTGGGTCCGCAGGGCCTCACCGTACGGCACGCGTACGTCGGCGTCCCTACCCTGCACGGCGTTGATGAACTCACGGTCCACCCGCGTCTTCGCCAGACCGTCGTCCTCGATGACCCGCTGGCCGTCCACGAGCAGCCGGGTCTCGCTGAGCTCCAGGGCCAGACCCTCGGCGCACACCTCCAGCCCCACCCGGTGCTTCTGGGTGAGCAGGCAGGAGGTGGCCAGCAGCCCGGCCGCCCCGTCGGTGAAGCGCAGCACCGCCGCCGTCGCCCGGTCCACCTCGCCGTCGATCTTGTTGTCGGCGGGTACGGCGTGCACCATCGTCACCTCGCCCACCAGGACCCGGGCCAGATCCAGTACGTGGACCGCCTGCTCCACGATCTGGCCGCCGGACATGCTCGGGTTCAGCCACCAGGCGACCGGGGGCACCTTGTCCAGCCAGTGGCCCAGGGCGAGCCGTACCGGACGCTCGGCGAGGAGATCGCGGGCCTGCTGGACGATGTCGAGATAGCGCCAGTGATGGCCGACCGCGGAGGGCAAAGATCTCCGCTCGATTTCGGACGCGATGATTTCTGCGGTTTTGAGGTCGAGAGAAAGCGGTTTTTCCACAAAAATCGGGAGATTGCACGACAGAACATCGTGTTCCGGGTTACCGTGCGCAAAAGGAGGCACACAGACGTAGACGGCGTCAAGACCGCCGGCACTGAGCAGGTCGGCATGGCCGCCATAGGCGAGGGCACCATGTCTTGAGGCGAGAGCCTCGGCCCTGTGGGGATCTGTGTCGGCGATCCCAGCGATCGTGACATCGGGGAAGCCGGACAGTACTTCTGCGTGGCGAGCGGCGACATTTCCGGCACCAATGATGCCGACGCGGGTTAGTGGGGACACATTCCGGCATATGCCACGTCTACTCGCGGCCAAACGAAGATGTTCGAAGGCGTATAGATCGGGCAGAAGTCGTGACCTCATGAGATCGGGGCTGACTGCATGGAGACAGATCTTCGAGCCTTGGCCAGGGTCCAGGAGTGGTACGGTCCGCACTCGAGCACAGCAGCCGAGTGGCCGGCGGATGCGTTAATCCTGGCCAAGGGATCCACGACGATTAGCGTCGTACTACCCGCACGTGACGAAGAGCTCACCGTGGGCGACATCGTCCGCGAGATTCGCCGTGAGCTCGTCGAGCGCCTGCCGCTTGTCGACGAGATCCTGGTCGTCGACTCCAACTCCACCGATGCCACCGCCGAGCGGGCGCGCGAGGCAGGCGCCCGCGTGGTGGCACAGAACCAGGTGCTCTCGCACCTGCCACCCCTGACGGGCAAGGGCGAGGCGCTGTGGAAGGGGCTGGCCGCCTCCAGCGGCGACATCGTCGTGTTCGTGGACGCGGACCTGCGCGACTTCTCCGCGCACTTCGTGTCCGGCCTGGTGGGGCCGCTGCTGACGGACCCCGACATCCACTTCGTCAAGGGGATGTACGAGCGGCCGTTCACGGGCGAGGACGGGGTCATGCGCCGCGGTGCGGGCGGGCGCGTGACCGAGCTGGTGGCCCGGCCGCTGCTCACCATGTTCTGGCCGGAGCTCGCCGGATTCGCGCAGCCGCTCGGCGGCGAGTACGCCGCCCGGCGCGAAGTGCTGGAACAGGTGCCGTTCGTCACCGAGTACGGCGTGGAGTTCGGGCTCCTCGTCGACTTCCTCCAGCTTGTCGGACTTGACGCGATGGCCCAGGTGGACCTGGGCACGCGTACGCACACACACCAATCGGTGGCCGCGCTCGGCCGGATGGCCGGGCAGATCATGCTCACCGCCTGGTCCCGCCTGGAACGGCAGGGCCGGGTGCTGCCGGCCGACCCTCCCGGGCACACGATGCTGCAGTTCGGGCTGGAAGGGGTCGACCTGGTGGACGTGGCCGTGGCGGAGCGACCTCCGCTCGCCTCCCTCGTACTTGAGGAGGATGTGGCATGAAAGTCCTGGTCAACGCGGGGCCGTGGCTCGCGGTCCCGCCCCCCGGCTATGGGGGGATCGAGAACGTGGTGGCCACGCTGGTGCCCGCGCTGCGCGAACGCGGCGTGCAGGTGGTCCTGGCCTCCGTCGGCTCCAGCACGCTCGAGGTGGACGAGCTGATCAGCGTCTTCGACGACGGCCGGTTCACGGAGCTGCAGAAGCCGTACAACCAGGTCATGGGGATCGCGCACGCGCACCAGGCCAGGGTGGTGGCCGAGCTGCGCGCCCGCGACGACATCGATCTCGTGCACGACCACGTGGAGGTCGTCGGGCCCGCGGTGCTGTCGGCGCTCGGCGGGCCGCCCGTCCTGCACACCCTGCACTGGGACCTGCACAAGCATCCGGCCTTCTACGGCGCGTTCCCGACGGGGATCGCGGTGAACGGCGTCTCGGAGTCGCAGCTCGCCCGCGCCCCCGACGCCCTGCGCGCGGCCTCGTTCGGAGCCGTCCACCTGGCGAGCCCGCTCGCCGACCGCGACCTGCGGGTCGAGCGCGGCGAGCATCTGGTGGTCATGGGCCGGATCTGCGCGCTCAAGGGCCAGCACGTGGCGGCCAGGGTCTGCCAGAAGCTCGGCCTCCCGCTGGTCCTCGCGGGGCCGGTCAGCGGCCGGAACAGCGCCGCCGAGCTGGACGTCGTCGTCCAGAACCCGTACCACCCGCTGCACAGCCACCCGGACGTCCGCTACCACCTCGACCAGGTGTCCCGCTATCTGGACGGGGAGCTGGTCAGGTGGGTCGGCGCGGTGGGCGGCGCGGACAGGGACCAGCTCTACGCCTCGGCCAGGGCCGCGCTCTTCCCGATCCAGTGGGACGAGCCCGGCGGCACGGCGGTCGTCGAGGCGCTCGCGCTCGGAGTGCCTCCGGTGGGCCTGCGCCGCGGCTGCCTGCCCGAGATCATCGACCACGGCCGCACCGGGTTCCTGGCCGACTCCGAGGAGGAGCTGGCGGAGTGGGTGCTGCGGGTGGACGAGCTGGATCCGGAGGAGTGCCGCAGGGAGGCCCGCCGCCGCTTCTCGCCGTCCGTGATGGCCGAGCGCTACCTGGAGCTGTACGAGCGCGCGACGACCCGCTGACCCGCCGCCCCGCGAAGGAGTCAGGCGAAGCCGCGGGGGAGCACGATGACCGGGCAGGGGGAGGCCCGTAGCGCCTTCATGGCCAGCTCGCCCAGGAACACCCGGTGCGGCTGCGCGTCCTCGCTCGCCGCGCACACCAGCAGCTCGCCCGGCAGCCACTCGACGTCGGCCAGCGCGGCGGCCACGTCGTGCCCCTCGGCCACCTCCGACTCCGCCTCGATCCCCGTGGTCTCCCACGCCAGCCGCACGGCCAGCGCGAGGTCGTCCCTGAGCTTGCCCTGGTTCTCCGTGCGCAGGTCGAGGGTGATCAGCCGGAGCGGGATGCCGAGCCGCAGCGCCGCCTGCGCGACGCGTTCGACCGCCTCGTCGCACTGCGGCCGGTGCACGTAGGCCAGGGTGAAGCGCTCAGGGCCGTTGACGGGCACGTAGTGGGCGGGCGCCAGCATGACCGCCTCCGACGACAGGTGGAGCAGGTGGTCGGCGGTGGCGCCGATCGCGATGCGGCCGCGCTGGCCGCCCTCCTCCGAGCCGACCACGATCAGGTCGGCCCTGATCCGGCTGGCCAGCACCGACAGCCCGCGCCCCGTGCCCCTGCTCTCGTACGTGAGGTACTCGGCCGGGGTGGACCCCAGCTCCTCCGCCGCGTGCGCCAGGTTGGCCTGCGCCTCCACCGCCAGCCCCGGGCTGCCCGGCGGGTAGATCGTGGCGACCGTGAGCTCGCCGCCGGTGACGCGCGTGATCGCCGCGCCGAGGGCCAGCGCATCGCGTCCGCCCTGGTCGGCGGTGTAGCCGACGATCACGTGCTCTCCGATCACGACAGCCCTCCTACCCGCTCTGAGCTGGGAATACGCGGCCTTGATCGGAACGTTGTAAACCATTGGAGGCGTAAAGAAGTGAAGATCACCCTTGATACCCGCTTCAACTTCAATGGGTCTGTCATGGTCACCCTCCGTGAAGCGGTGCAGCAGCTCAGGGAGCACGACCTCGCCTGCACGGTGTCCGCGGAGCTCGTGGAGCAGAAGGTCACCGTCTTCTCCGACTGCGTCGAGCGCGGTTTCACGCCGCTCCGCAGCGAGATCATGGCCGCCTTCTACATAGCCTCCCGAGACGCCACCACCGAGGCGTTCGACCGGGGCCTCATCTCCGCAGGCGAGCTGGAGACCCAGCAGGCGGCACTGGTTCGGCAGCTCCTGTCCTAGACTTCTCCCGATGTTTCGGTCGAATGGTCGAGGCATCTGACGGCGATAGTTCGTAAGGTCTTGTCCACTGCCCATTAACGGATAGGACACACGTGTACCGCGACATCGTCGACTTCGCCATGACCACGCCCGGGTGGCTGCACACGCTCGCCGAAGTCGGGACTGATGCCGGGTTATTCCTGTTCGTGGCGCTGTTCGCGGTCGCCGCACTCCGGGCGTGGCGCGGCCCGGCCCGTGACCTGGCGCTGGTGATCGCGGGACCGGCCGGGGTTGTGTTCGCGTACGTCGTGAGCGAGGTCGTCAAGACGATCATCAGGGAGGACCGGCCGTGCCGGGGCGGGATCACGACGATCGCCGCCTGCCCGCCCCCCGACGACTGGTCCTTCCCCAGCAACCACTCGGTGATCGCGGCCGGCGCCGCGGCCACGCTCGTGCTCGCCTGGCGCGCCCTGGCCTGGGTGGTGCTGCCGCTGGCGGCGCTCATGGCGTTCACGCGGGTCTTCGTGGGCGTGCACTACCCGCACGACGTGGCCGCGGGCTTCCTCGTCGGGGTGACGCTGGCGCCGCTGTTCGCGCTGCTGGTGGTGGGGGCCGTCACTCCTGCCGTACGGCTCGCCCGTGTTCATCTGGCCGAGCTACGCTCGGCGCGCTGAGGTGGATGTCCTCGCTACGCTGCGGATCCACCCCAGCCGTCTGTCGCCTCAACGAGCCGTTCAGTGATGCCCGGTTCGGTGAAGGCGTGGCCGGCGTCGTGGACGACCTTGAAGTCGGCCTCCGGCCATGCCTTGTGCAGGTCCCAGGCGGTGGTCATCGGCGTGCAGGCGTCGTAACGGCCCTGGACGATCACGGCGGGGATGTGCCGGATCTTGTGGACGTCCCTGATGAGCTGGTCGGGCTCGAACCAGCCGTTGTGATGGAAGTAGTGGTTCTCGATGCGGGCGAAGCAGACGGCGTGGCTGTCCTCGCCGTACTCCTCGACCCGGTCCGGGTCGGGCAGCAGCGAGATCGTGCCTCCCTCCCACTGCGTCCACGCCTTGGCCGCGGCCAGCCTGGCGGCGGCGTCCTTCCCCTCGAGCCGCCTGCGGAAGGCGGCCATGAGATCGCCGCGCTCCTCGGGCGGGATGGGCGCCACATAGGACTCCCACAGGTCGGGGAACAGGTAGGAGGCGCCCTCCTGGTAGAACCAGCGCAGCTCGTGGGGCCGCAGCATGAAGATCCCCCGCAGCACCAGCTCGGTCGTGCGGTCGGGGTGCGTCTGCGCGTACGCGAGCGCCAGCGCGCTGCCCCACGAGCCGCCGAACACCTGCCACCTGTCGATGCCCAGGTGCTCGCGGAGCTTCTCCATGTCGGCCACGAGGTGCCAGGTGGTGTTGGCGGCGAGGTCGGTGGCCGGGTCGCTGGCGTGCGGCAGGCTGCGGCCGCAGTTTCGCTGGTCGAACAGGACGATCCGGTAGAGCTCGGGATTCCACTGGCGGCGGTGGTTGGCCGTGCACCCGCCGCCGGGGCCGCCGTGCAGCATCACGGCGGGCTTGCCGTCCGGGTTGCCGCAGACCTCCCAGTAGATCTGGTTGCCGTCGCCCACATCCAGCAGGCCCGACTCGTACGGTTCGATGGGCGGGTACAGCGTTCTCATGGTCCCCGATCCTGCCTCATTTACGGTCCGTAGGATGATCGCATGAACCTCGTGACCATTGACGACATCCGCGCCGCGGCCCATCGGATCAAGGGAGTGGCGGTGCGGACGCCGCTCGTGCGGATGGGCGAGGCGTGGGTGAAACCGGAGAGTCTGCAGCCCGTCGGGGCGTTCAAGCTCCGGGGAGCGTACAACGCCGTGGCCTCGTTGCGGCCCGACGGTGTCGTCACCCACTCGTCCGGCAACCACGGGCAGGCCCTGGCGTACGCGGCCAGGGAGTTCGGGGTGCCGTGCGTGGTGGTCGTGCCCGAGGGCGCGCCCAAGGTGAAGCTGGCCGCGATCGAGGGCTGGGGCGCCGAGACCGTCATCGTGCCGCCGGAGGAGCGTGAGATCGTCGCCGAGAAGCTGGCGCGGGAGCGGGGGCTGACGCTGGTGCCGCCCTACGACCACCCGCTGGTGATCGCGGGTCAGGGGACCGTCGGGCTGGAGATCGTCGAGGACTCGCCCGACGTCGAGGTGGTGCTCGTGCCGGTGGGCGGCGGTGGGCTGGCGTCCGGGGTCAGCACGGCCGTCAAGGCGCTGCGCCCCGGGACCAAGGTGATCGGCGTCGAGCCAGAGCTGGCCGCCGACGCGGCGGAGAGCCTGGCCGCCGGGCACCCGGTGGAGTGGGGGCCGGCCAGGACCTTCAGGACGATGGCCGACGGGCTGCGCACGGGGCTGTCCGAGCTGACCTTCGCGCACCTCAGCCGGCGGCTCGACGGGATAGTCACCGTGTCGGAGGACGAGATCAGGGCCGCCATGGGCCACCTGGCGCGGTCGGCGCGGCTCGTGGCCGAGCCCAGCGGGGCGGTCACCACGGCGGCGCTCCTGTCCGGCCGGGTCCCGGGTACGGCGGGCAGGGCCGGGCGCACGGTGGCCGTGCTGTCCGGGGGGAACGTCGATCCCGACCTGTTCCGGCAGGTGATCTAGGCCCACTCGTGGCGGCCGAGGAACGAGCGGTCGCCGGTGGCGTACTCGTTGAAGGCCGCCTGCACCTCCTCCAGCTCGGGCACCATGGTCCTGATCAGGGTGGTCTCCTTGTACTCCAGCTCGTAGCCGGGGGAGACCTGCAGGAAGTGGCGGCCGAAGTTCACCAGGGCCACGAACGGGTTCTGCGCCGACAGCGTGGCCAGGACGTCGTGGACGAGGCCGAGGTCCGGGTCGTGGACGATCATGCCGTCGCCCGTGTGGAGCTGCATGCCCTCGTACACGCCGAGCGGCGCCACGTTGTGCACCAGGTCGCGCTGAGGGTCGTAGCAGACCAGCCCGTGTGCCCGCGCGACCGTGAAGACCTGGGCGGACGTCTCGTCCATGGTGTCCAGGTCCATCGCCACCAGCACGTGGCCCGGATAGAGCGTGACCTCCCCGGGCAGCTCCTTGGCGACGTCGGGCACGTCCCCGTCCACGGGGGACGTGCGCTTCACCGCCAGATAGGTGGCGCGGGCCTGGTCCCGGCTGATCGGCACCGGCTCGTCCCACACCATCAACTCAACGCTCATCGGTCCATCTTGTCGGACCGGCACCCCGCCCGCGCACCACTGCGCCCAAGTGCCGGAAACCTGCGTCGTGCCATCTCCGGGCAAACCTACCTGGGCTTCTCCGAATCCGGCACCAGCTCGACCGTGCAGGCGGCGCACCGGCGGGCCTCCGTCGGGATGTCGGTGAGACATTCGGGGCACTGCTTGGTCGTGACCTTCTTGTCATGGTCGAACAGGCTGATCAGCCGGGTCATCGGGGCCACGACCAGCCAGTAGATGACCGCGGAGACGACCAGGAAGCTCAACAGGTGGTTGAGGAAGTCGCCGTACTTGAACTGGCTGCCGTTGATCGTGAAGGAGAACTCGGAGAAGTTCGGCTGCCTGCCGCCGGTGATGGCCCCGATCAGAGGCGTGATCAGATCGCTGACGAGTGCCTGCACCAGACCGCTGAACGTGGCGCCGACGATCACGGCCACCGCGAGCTCGACGATGTTGCCGCGGAGTAAGAACTTTTTGAAGCCGCCCATGGCACCACCACGTAGCCAGGATCGGGCGCGGCAAACCATGCTGAGGGCGTGGGTCGCCGCCGATACCGCGCCGTCGGCGGCGGCTCACCCCGTTCAACTGGAGTAACGACGTGGTGTCGGTGGAAGGAACAAAGCGGCTTGTCGGGTTGAGCGGGGGAACGGAACATGGGGAGAGACCGCAAGGGAGCCTCGATGATCGAGATCTGGCCGGGTGACCCCTATCCCCTCGGGGCGACCTACGACGGCGCGGGCACGAACTTCTCGCTCTACACCGAGGTCGCGGACGCGGTGGAGCTGTGCCTGTTCGACGAGGACAACGTCGAGTCGAGGGTGCCGCTGACCGAGGTCGACGGGTTCATCTGGCACGGCTACCTGCCGGGGATCGGGCCGGGACAGCGCTACGGCTACCGGGTCCACGGGCCCTACGACCCGGCCCACGGCCTGCGGTGCAACGCGAACAAGCTGCTGCTCGACCCGTACGCCATGGCCATCGAGGGCGACGTGAGCTGGAACGAGGCGGTCTACGGCTACCGGTTCGGCCAGCCCGACACGCGCAACGACATGGACTCGGCCCCGTACGTGCCGCGCTCCGTCGTGATCAACCCGTTCTTCGGCTGGGGGCACGACCGGCCGCCCGCGACGCCGTACCACGACACCGTGATCTACGAGGCCCACGTGCGGGGCCTGACGATCAGCCACCCCAAGATCCCCAAACACCTGCGCGGCACGTACGCGGCGCTCGGCCACCCCGAGATCCTCGACCACCTCACCAAGCTCGGCGTGACGGCGCTGGAGCTCATGCCGGTGCACCAGTTCGTCACCGACCACATCCTGGAGCAGCGCGGGCTGTCCAACTACTGGGGCTACAACTCGATCGGGTTCTTCGCGCCGCACAACCGCTACTCCAGCCAGGGGCAGCGCGGCAGGCAGGTGCTGGAGTTCAAGGCCATGGTCAGGGCGCTGCACGAGGCCGGCATCGAGGTCATCCTCGACGTCGTCTACAACCACACCGCCGAGGGCAACCACCTCGGGCCGACGCTGGGGCTCAGGGGGATCGACAACCTCAACTACTACCGGCTGGTCGAGAACGACGAGCGCTACTACATGGACACCACGGGCACGGGCAACAGCCTGCTCATGCGCTCGCCGCACGTGCTGCAGATGATCATGGACTCCCTGCGTTACTGGGTCATCGAGATGCACGTCGACGGGTTCCGCTTCGACCTGGCCTCGACGCTGGCCAGGGAGCTGCACGAGGTCGACCGGCTGAGCTCGTTCTTCGACCTGGTGCAGCAGGACCCGGTCCTGTCGCAGGTCAAGCTGATCGCCGAGCCGTGGGACGTCGGGCCGGGCGGCTACCAGGTCGGGAACTTCCCGTCCCGGTGGACCGAGTGGAACGGGCGCTACCGCGACACGATCCGCGACCTGTGGCGCGGGCAGGCGGCCACGTTGCCGGAGTTCGGCTCCAGGTTCACCGGGTCGAGCGACCTCTACCAGGACGACAGCCGCCGCCCCGCCGCCTCGATCAACTTCGTCACCTGCCACGACGGCTTCACCCTGCAGGACCTCGTCTCGTACAACGTCAAGCACAACGAGGCCAACAAGGAGGGCAACCGCGACGGCACCGACGACAACCGGTCCTGGAACTGCGGCGAGGAGGGCCCGGCGGACGACGCCGTGGAGTCGCTGCGCGAGCAGCAGAAACGCAACTTCCTGACCACGCTCTTCCTGTCGCAGGGCGTGCCGATGCTCTCCCACGGCGACGAGCTGGGCCGCACGCAGAAGGGCAACAACAACGGCTACTGCCAGGACAACGAGCTGACCTGGGTCGACTGGTCGGACGTGCGGGAGAACTGGCTGCTGCTGGAGTTCACCCAGAGCCTGGCCGAGCTGCGCAAGAGACATCCGGTCTTCCGCCGCAGGCGCTTCTTCTACGGCAAGCCGGTACGCGGCCTGAACGACATCGCCTGGCTCACCCCGTCGGGGGAGGAGATGACCGACAGCGACTGGACGGTCGGGTACGCCAAGTCCCTGGCCGTCTTCCTCAACGGCGACGCCATCACCGAGCCGGACCGTCGCGGCCGCCCGATCAGGGATGACTCGTTCCTGGTGCTGTTCAACGCCCACCACGACACCATCAAGTTCACGATCCCCAAGGACTACGGCGAGATGTGGCTGACCGAGATCGACACCGCAATGCCGATCAAGCTGGACGCGCGCACCTGCCGCGGCGGCGACGCCATCGAGGTGCCCGGACGGAGCGTGCAGGTGCTGCGTCGTGTCTAGGCCCTCCTCCACCTACCGGGTGCAGCTGACCCCCGACTTCGGCTTCGCGCAGGTGGCCGAGATCGCCGGCTACCTGCGCGACCTCGGCGTCAGCCACGTCTATCTGTCGCCGATCCTGCAGTCCACGCCCGAGTCGCGGCACGGCTACGACGTCATCGACCACTCCAGGATCAGGGCGGAGTTCGGCGGGGCGACGGGGTTCAGGGAGATGGCGCAGCAGCTCGCCGCCCATGACCTGGGCATCGTGGTGGACATCGTGCCCAACCACATGAACACGGTCAACGCGCAGTTCTGGTCGGTTCTCAAGGACGGTCCCGCCTCGCCGTACGCGAACTGGTTCGACATCGACTGGTCCGAGGGGAAGGTCGCCCTGCCCGTGCTCTGGGACGACACGGACCCGTACGTGGACGGCGACGTGCTGCGTTACCACGACCACGCCTACCCCTACCCCGGCCACTACCGGCTGGCCGACTGGCGCGAGGGCCCCGGCTACCGGCGCTTCTTCGACGTGTCGTCGTTAATAGGGCTACGGGTCGAGGATCCGTCCGTGCTGTTCGCCACGCACGAGGTGATCTTCTGGCTGCTCGACGAGGGGCTGGTGGACGGGCTGCGCGTCGATCACCCCGACGGGCTGGCCGACCCGCGGGGCTATCTCGAACGGCTGCGCGCCAGGGCGGGCGAGACGTGGACCGTGGTGGAGAAGATCCTCATCGGGCCCGAGCGGCTGCCGGGCGACTGGGCCTGCGACGGCACCACTGGCTACGACGTGCTCAACCGCGTCAACGGCCTCTTCGTGGATCCCGCCGGGAAATCTCCCCTTGTGCAGCTTTTTACGGACATGACGGGGCAGCCGCCCGAGTACCGGCCCGTCATGGCGCAGGCCAAGCGGGAGGTCATCGACCTGTTCTTCGGCGCGGAGGTCGGCCGCCTCGCCGACGCCGCCTGCAAGGACCCGGCCGCCGTGCGCGAGCTGCTCGCCGCGATGCCGGTCTACCGCGCGTACGTGGTGCCGGGCGAGCCGCCGCCGCCCGAGTCCGTCGAGATCGTCGAGCTGGCCGCCGAGGCGTGCTCGCCCGCCGTGCTGCCGCTCGCCCGCGAGGTCCTGTACGGCTCCGCCGAGGCGATCGTCCGCTTCCAGCAGGCGTGCGGCCCGGTCATGGCCAAGGGCGTGGAGGACACGGCGCTCTACCGGTGGTATCCGCTGGCGTGCCTCAACGAGGTGGGTGGGGAGCCGGACGTGTTCGGGGTGCCGGTGGAGGAGTTCCACGACTTCTGCGCGGAGCTGCGGCCGTACACGATGACCACGCTGTCCACGCATGACACGAAGCGGTCGGAGGACGTGCGCGCCCGGCTGTCTGTGCTGTCGGAGCTGCCCGAGGAGTGGGCCGCCGCGGTGTCGTCGTGGTCGTCCTCGGTGCGCTTCGATCCCGCGCTGGACTACCTGGCATGGCAGAACCTCATGGCGGCCTGGCCGATCTCGGCCGAGCGGTTCACGGACTACCTGCTCAAGGCGGCGCGGGAGGCCAAGACCACCATTTCCTGGATAAATCCGGATCCGTCCTATGAGCGAGGCTTGCGGGAGTTCGCGGAGGCGGCCGTACGGCTGCCGGTGGGCGAGTTCACCTCGCGCATCGAGCCCTTCGCGATGTCGAACTCGCTCGGAGCCAAGCTCGTGCAGCTCATGATGCCCGGAGTGCCCGATGTGTACCAGGGCAACGAGACCACCGACTTCTCGCTGGTCGATCCGGACAACCGGCGGCCCGTGACGTACCCCCGCAAACCGGAGAGCTCGTGGGACGCGGCCAAGCTGCTGGTGACGACGCAGGCGCTGCGCCTGCGCCGCCGCCTCAGGGGCGCGGCGCCGTACCGGCCGCTGTGGGCGGAGGGGCCCGCCGCGGAGCACGTGATCGCCTTCGCCAGGGGCGACCGGCCGCAGGCCGTCGCCGTCGCCACCCGGCTGCCGGTGCGGCTCGCCCGGTCGGGATGGGGCTCCACGTCCCTGACGCTCCCCGCCGGGACGTGGCGGGACCTGCTCACCGGCGGCCTGCACACGGGGCGCATCCCACTCGCTCACCTGCTCAGTCAGTATCCCGTCTCACTTCTGGAGAGACATGATCTTTGAGGTCTGGGCACCGAAGGCCACGTCCGTCGAGCTGTCCCTCGGGGACGACCGTCACGCGCTGTCGCGCGGGGAGGGGGGCTGGTGGTCGGTCGCGGTGGCGGGGGCCTCGCACGGCACGCGGTACGCGTACCTGGTGGACGGCGACGGGCCGTACCCGGATCCCCGGTCGCGGCGGCAGCCGGAGGGGATCTTCGGACCCAGTGCCGTGTACGACCACGCCCGCTTCACCTGGTCCGACCACGAGTGGAAGGGCCGCGACCTGCGGGGAGCCGTGATCTACGAGCTGCACGTGGGGACGTTCACGTCGGAGGGGACGTTCTCGGCGGCCGTCGAGAAGCTGCCGCACCTCGTGGAGCTCTGCGTCGACTTCGTGGAGGTCATGCCGGTCGCGCCCGTGCCCGGGGGGCGTAACTGGGGGTATGACGGGGTGGACCTGTACGCGGTGAACGAGACGTACGGGGGACCTGACGGGCTCAAGTCGTTCGTGGACGCGTGCCATCGGGCCGGGATCGGGGTCATCCTGGACGTGGTCTACAACCATCTGGGGCCCTCGGGGAACTTCCTGCATCCGTTCGGCCCCTACTTCGCCGGGTTCAAGGGCAGCTATTGGGGCGATGCCGTCAATCTGGACGGGCCGGACTCCGACGAGGTGCGGCGGTACTTCGTCGGCAACGCCGTGCAGTGGCTGCGCGACTATCACATCGACGGGCTGCGGCTGGACGCCGTGCACGCGCTGCACGACAGCCGCGCCAGGCACCTGCTGGCGGAGCTGTCGGAGGAGGTGGACGCGCTGGCCTGCTCGGTCGGCCGCCCCCTGTCACTGATCGCCGAGTCCGACCTGAACGACCCGCGCATGGTGCGCTCGCTGGACGCCGACGGCCTGGGCATGACCGCTCAGTGGGACGACGACGTACACCATGCCCTGCACTGCGCGGTGAGCGGCGAGTCGCACGGCTACTACGCGGACTTCGCCCCGCTGTCGGCGCTGGCCAAGGTGCTGACCTCGGGGGTGCTGCACGACGGGGCCTATTCGAGCTTCCGCGGCCGCGCCCACGGCCGCTCCTTCGCGGGCGTGCCCGGGCACCGGCTGGTGGCCTGCGTCCAGAACCACGACCAGATCGGCAACCGCCCCAAGGGCGACCGGCTGCCCGTCCCGGCGCTCAAGCTGGGGGCCGGGCTGCTGCTGACCTCGCCGTTCACGCCGATGCTCTTCATGGGGGAGGAGTGGGGGGCGCGCACGCCGTTCCTGTTCTTCTCCGACCATGTGGAGCCCGCGCTCCGCGAGAGCGAGGGCGCGCGGCGATCGCGCGAGTTCGACGGGTTCGGGTACGTGTGGGACGCGCCCGACCCCTCGGACGAGGAGACGTTCCTGCGCTCGAAACTCGACTGGAGCGAGGCCAAGGAGGAGGCGCACTGGTCGGTGCTGTGCTGGTACCGCGACCTGATCGCACTGCGCAAGGCGCTGCCCGAACTGTCGGATCCGCGGCTGGACCGGGTCCGGGTGGAGGTGGATCCGCTGGAGAAGTGGCTGCTGATGTGGCGGGGCCGGCTGGCCGTGGCCGTGAACTTCGCGCAGGACTCGGTCACGGTGCCGGTGGCGGTGTCGCCGGAGATGGTGCTGCTGGTCTCGGACGAGCCGGTGGTGGCGGACGGGAAGAAGCTGCGCCTCCCTGCGCAGTCCATGGCCGTCTGCCGAACCTGACGCTTCGGGCAGGGGTTATCCACAGGGGCGTCGCACAGGCCGGGTCCGTCCACAGAATCCCGTTCCGCTCCACCCGTGCAACGCCCGATCGCCGATGATCCTGAGTGCCTCGCCGACTCCTCTTCGACGCATGGAGCGCACTCACCTATGAAGATCATCCTTCCTTTGCCCGCCACGCTCACGTCCCTCTTCGTCGTGGCCATGGAGCAGTTGCTGTTCGACGTGGAGTCGTTCGTGCCCTGGCGGATCAGCGGACCGTACAGGAGGGCCGCGATCAGTGCCCTGGGCAGCGGAGCCCTGACGGTGACCCACCATCGGACACCTTGGAAACCGACGGCGGCCACCCTCACGGACGACGAGAGACGCCGCTTGCGGCGCACCAGGCAGCATGTGGTGTTCGCCACGACCGCGCCTCCGCACAGGCTCCCCGCCGGCGTCCAGGCCGCGAGAGCGGCCGCCCGGGCCCTGGCCCGCGCATGCGACGGCCTGCTCCTCGATCCGCTGACGGGTTCCACCATCCTCACCTGCGGCAGATGCGCGGGCGAGCCCACGGACTTCCGCCTCGACGACTGGCTGTCCTGGGACGTCCAGGTCCACGACGCCGCGACCTGCCCACCGTGGGACCCGGCCGACACGGGCGCGTGCGACTGCCTCCGTGTCACGTCCCGAGGGCTGCGCCGCTTCGCCCTCCCGGAGATCACTCTCGACGGCGCCGGCTGCGCCCACAACCTCTGCGCGACCAGCCTCCTGCGCACCGTGGCCCACCGCCTGGTCACCGACCACCTGGCCTACGTCACCGCGCACCCGGACGCCACCGAACGCGAGATCGACGACTTCCTCCACATCCCCGCCTCGGACCAGCCGGACGGCGGCCTGCCCTTCGGCGTCCGGCTGACGCCGTACGACGCGGAGCTGGGCGAGCTGGGCCGCACGGGCACGATCCGCCGCCTGAAGATCGGCCCTGCGCCGGGCACCGGCCAGATCACCTGCCTCAAGGTGGGCCCGCCTTCCGGCTTCCCCGGCTCGCTTAACGACTGGCTGTGCGCCACTCAGACCGCCATCCACCCGCCGCTGAGGTTGGTGGACCCGGCGCGGACGCCGGCGATGACAGCGACCCCTGGCATCGCGGCCTGACGCCGGCGGTGGGGATACCGCCCATCGAGGGTGCTCAACGTGCCGGCGGTGTCTCTGGCGCGCGGGTGCCGGAGGGCCGCCGTCCCGTTACAGATGATGCAGATGTGACCGTTATGGCATGATTTATTCGGAAAAATACCTGATTGTCCTGAACCAAAAGGGGGCCTCTGACCGTCCAAGGGTCGTGATCCCGTTTGAGATGATCGATGAAGATCTGCCTACGGCCCGTGAGCGGGCTCACAGGTGGGAGAAGCTGCGCGAGCGTCGCGCGGTCATCGCCGGTCTGGTGCGTGAGGCCCGGCAGGGGCTCGAAGCGGTCGACATATGGGATCCGGAACAGGTGGCCGTGGAGGAGGCGAGGCTGGCGGCGTACCGGATGCTCCTCGCGGAGGTGGACCGGGAGCTGGCCGAGGTGGGGCCGGCGCGGGACATCTACGAGGAGCTGCTGGCACGTGAGGAGCGGCGGCTGGCCCTGTCGGCCGATCCTCGGGGTGCTGAGCTGCTGGAGATCGGGCGGTTACTGGCCGAGCTGGACGTCGAGCTGCCTGCTTGGGAAGGTGCCAGGGCAGCCGGGGTCGCGGTCCTGCGCGGTGACGAGGTGATGGGCGAGTTCGTCAGGAAGGTGCAGGCGCTCGGCATGACGGTGGAGGCCGGCGTCGAGGGGACGGACGCCGTCCAGGACCTGGTCGAGCGGCTGGGGGAGCGTTGCCACGAGCTTGAGCGACTACGTCACCGGCTGCGGACTCGCCGGGAGGAAGTGCTCCTCGCCTGAGCCGTGTGCCGGCCCGAGGGCCACGCCTCCGGTTGGGGGCGGGTGGACGGGCCATGGATCCGGTTGGGGTGGGTGGATGTGCCGTGGCCCTCCCCGAACCGGATATCGAGCGTGCAGCCGAGGGTCAGCGGCTGAGGACCTGCCTCAGGACGTGTTCCAGGGTCGCTGCCGGGTCCGCGGCGGGGCCGGCGGAGCGCCAGGCCACGTAGCCGTCAGGCCGGACCAGTACGGCGCCGCCCCCGTTGACGCCGTACCGCTCCCGGAACCGCCCTTCCACGTCCATCAGCTCCTCATCCACCACCACCCGCGTGAGCTGTATCCCGAGCCGTTCCTTGACCACCCGCCCCGCGTCCATCCAGATCTGGCCCCCCTCCCGGTCGGCCAGCAGCACGAAACCGGAGCCGAACAGGTCGATGGTCGAGATGCGCTGCCCCTCCCAGTCGAGGATCACGTGAGGAGCGCGGCTGCCAGGACGTCCGTTCGGTACGCGGGGATCCTCCAGGATCGAGCCGTCGTCTCCGGGTTCGTCGAGGATGGCCGTGGAGTGGTAGCGCAAGCCGATGATGGCG
This sequence comes from Nonomuraea helvata, assembly GCF_039535785.1. Taxonomy (NCBI): domain Bacteria; kingdom Bacillati; phylum Actinomycetota; class Actinomycetes; order Streptosporangiales; family Streptosporangiaceae; genus Nonomuraea; species Nonomuraea helvata. Next base: position 2,970,685 of record NZ_BAAAXV010000001.1, on the reverse strand, counting down.
CCAAAGGGGTCCTCCAGGGGCTCCGGGTATCCGACGCGGGCCGCGGGAGGCATGCGTGCGCCGAGGTTGGCGAGCTGGGCGTCGGCCGTCAGGGTGCTGACGGGGCGGCGTTCGGCGTCGTACGTGTCGAGGAAGGCGGGGCCGGCCTGGCCCGTGACGACCAGCCAGAGACGCCAGGCGAGGTCGCAGCCGTCCTGGAGCGCCGTGCTGCCGCCCTGCCCGCCCGTGGGCGGCATGGTGTGGGCCGCGTCCCCGGCGAAGAAGACCCGGCCCACGCGGTAGGTGTCGGCCAGCACGTGCGCCATGGCGAAGAAGGCCCTGTCCAGCACCCGGACGTCCAGATCGGGCCGGCCGACCGCGATCCGTACCAGCTCCAGGCAGCGCTCCTCGGTGAAGTCCGCCTCGCTCTCCCCCTCGGAGTAGTTGATCCCCAGCACGTGCGCCCCCACCCCGGTGCCGGTCACGATCACGCCGGTGAAGACGTCGTTCTGCAGGTACCAGAGCGTGACCTCGCGCTCGCGCACCAGCCCGGTCAGGTCGGCGTCGAACATGATCGAGCACATCTGGCCCAGCTCGCCCTTGCCTGAGGTGGGCACGTTCAGGAGGCTCCGTAGCGGGCTGCGGTAGCCGTCGGCGGCCACCACGTAGTCGGCCCGCACGAGGTGCTCCCCGCTCGCGTCGCGGATGAGCGCCGTCACCCCGTCCTCGTCCTGCTCCAGAGAGACCAGCTCGGTCGAGAACCGCAGGTCGGCGCCCAGCTCCTCGGCCTTGAACCGCAGCAGCCGCTCGATCTCGGCCTGCGGCGCCCCCACCTGCGCCACGGGCGTGACGTCGGCCAGGAAAGCCGTTTCCTCGCTCTCGCTGTCCATGATCATGTGGGGTTCCGGGTCGGAGAGGCTCTTGGCGATCGCTATGCGCATGTTCTCGCCGATGCCCTCCCAGATCTCGCTGAGCTCCTGCTCTATGCCGGGTACGGGACGCAGCAGCTCGACGGCTCGTGGGCCGACGCCGAACGCCTTCGGCTGGATCGAGGTGCTCGGATGCCTCTCCACCAGCATGACCGGTACGTCGCGCCAGGCCAGGAGCATCGCCGTGCTCAGGCCCGCATAACCGCCGCCCACCACCAGGACGGGGACTCGCTCTTGTTCCATGCTTCTCCACCTCCAGGAACGCGTAGTATCGCGTTTTGCGGCTGAACGACACGATATGTCGCGTCTGGAGAGCCAGTCAAGACATATCTCGACTTTGAGGCTGAGGATGCGAGCAGCGAAAGGCGGCGGCCGAGGGATGGTGGCTGTGCCGGACGCGGCCCACCCCAGGCACGGGAGCGCGGCGCCCTGTCCGGGGCGCGGGAGGGCGGAGGCCTGTCCCGGGCATAGGAGCGCGGATCATCGCGGGCGCACAGATGCGGTGACCGCGCACAGATGCGGTGACCGCGCACCGAGACGGAGCGCGATGGCGGCGGGGCTCCTGAAGCGACGGTCGCCCCGGCGCGGGTCAGGAGGAGAGGTGGCGTTCCAGGGACTCGAGTTTGCTGGTCATCCCGTCCGTGACCCCCGCCCGGAGGTCGGCCTTGAGCACCAGGCTGACCCGGGGCGCGACCTCCGCCACCGCGTCCACCGCGCGCTTGACGACGTCCATGACCTCGTCCCACTCACCCTCGATCGTGGTGAACATCGCGTCCGTGCGGTTGGGCAGCCCGCTGTCGCGGACCACCTTGACGGCGCGGGCGACGGGCTCGGCGACCCCTTCGCCGACGCCCAGCGGGGTGATGGAGAATGCGACGATCATTGCTGCCCCCTTGCGGCCTGCCCGGAGACTTTCGATCTTAGCGAGCTGTCGGCTGCGAAGCCCCGCGAAAAGCCACGACGTCGGCGAACGCCGTGGCTGCCGCGGTACGTCACGCGTGGTCGTGCTCTTCTTCGTCTTCCTCGCTCGGCCCCTCCGACGGCTCCACCCCGAGCACCGCCTCGCGCGGCTCGATCTCGGTGATGTGGTCGACGAGCTGCAGCACGTGGTCGGGCTCGATCAGCCACTGCAGCGCCGAGGCGCCGGTCTCGTCCGATGCGACCAGCTCGGCCTGCTCGGTGCGCTCCTCTTCGGTGAGGTCCGCCTCGGGATGCCTGATCTCGGCCAGTGCCGCCGCCTGCAGCGCGTCAACGTCGAGCACCTCGACGGTCAGCTCGACCGTGAGGCGCAGGAACTTCGGTTCATCACTCATGGCGACGACTTTAGGGCAGCTTCCACTCGACAGGGGTGGCGCCCTGCTGAATGAGCAGCTCGTTGGCCCGGCTGAACGGGCGCGAGCCGAAGAAGCCGCTGCGGGCCGAGAGCGGGGAGGGGTGGGCGGACTCGATGCGGGGGATGGCGCCGAGCATGGGCGCCAGGTTGCGCGCGTCGCGGCCCCAGAGGATGGCGACCATCGGCTTGTTGCGGGCCACGAGCGCGTGGATGGCCTGCTCGGTGACCTGCTCCCAGCCCTTGCCCCGGTGGGAGGCGGGCTTGCCGGGCATCACGGTGAGGACCCTGTTGAGCAGCAGGACGCCCTGCTCGGCCCACGGCGTCAGGTCGCCGTTGGAGGGGCGGGGGAGGCCGAGGTCGGCCTCCATCTCCTTGTAGATGTTGAGCAGGCTGCCCGGCAGCGGCCGCACGTCGGGGGCCACCGAGAAGGACAGGCCGACCGGGTGGCCGGGCGTGGGGTAGGGGTCCTGGCCCACGATCAGCACCTTGACCTCGTCGAAGGGCTGGTTGAAAGCGCGCAGCACGTGCGCCCCCGAGGGCAGGTACTGCCTGCCTTCGGCGATTTCCTTTCGCAGGAACTCGCCCATCTCGGCTATCCGCTCGGCGACGGGCTCGAGCGCGCGCGCCCATCCGGCTTCGACGACTTCGTTCAGGGGACGACCGGTCATGGCCGATGAGCTTATCCAGGTCTGGTACGGCCTGCTGCCGAAACGTCGGCTCCGGGCCGTACCAGAATGATCACAGCGACGGCTTGCCCGGCTTGAAGAGCCAGGCGTCGAAGAGGGAGTCGAGCTGTTTGCCGGACAACCGCTCCGACAGGGCGATGAAGGCAGCCGTGTCGGCATTGCCGTACTTGTGGTCGGAGGCCCACGTACGCAGGATCCTGAAGAACACGTCGTCGCCCACCGCGCGCCGCAGGACGTGCAGGGTCATCGCGCCGCGGTCGTAGACCGGGTCGTGGAAGAGGCCGGCAGGGCCGCCGGGGTCGGCGGGGGGCGTCTGCCAGAACTCGTCGTCGGCCGCCCGCGCGTAGGCCTTGTCGAACGAGCTCTGCACGGTGCCGGTGCCCTGCTTGTCCGACCAGAGCCACTGCGCGTACGTGGCGAAGCCCTCGTTGAGCCAGATGTCACGCCAGAGCGCCGGCGTCACCGAGTCGCCGAACCACTGGTGCGCCAGCTCGTGGGCCAGCAGCGACTCGCTCGGCACGCGCGGGTAGATGGGCCGGGACTGGGCCTCCAGGGCGTAGCCGACCTCGGGGGCGTGGTCGGCGATCCCGCCGGTGGAGGAGAACGGGTACGGGCCGAAGAGGGAGCTGAAGTAGTCGAGCACGGGAGCGTGCCGCTCGGCGAAGTCCTTCGCGCCGTCGGCGAGCTTGGGATCCACGGCGGTGATCACGCGGTAGCCGCCGACCCGGGTGTCGGTGAGCTGGAACTTCCCGATCGACACCGTGGCCAGGTAGCTCGCCATCGGTTCGCGGGAGTCCCAGACGTACGTCGTGCGATCGCCCTTCGACGCCTTGGACACCAGATCGCCGTTGGCCACCGCCACGCGAGTGCTGGGCACGGTCACCGAGAAGCGGTAGGTGGCCTTGTCGGTCATGTGATGGTTGCCGGGATACCAGGTCATCGCGCCCTGGGGCTCGTTGGCGTTGAACACGCCGTCGCTCGTCCGGATCCACCCGTCCCGGGAGCCGTCCGGGTCGACGACGTGCGTGGGCCTGCCGTCGTACCGGACCTCGACGGAGAAGTCGCGTCCGGCGGGCAGCGCGGAGGTGATCACCAGCTCGGAGCCGCTCTGGGAGAACGCGGCGGGCCGGCCGTTCAGCGTCACGGAGCGGACCGTGAGCGTGCTGACGAGGTCGAGGTCGAAGCGGCTCAGCGCCTGCGTGGCCCGCGCGGAGATCCGCGCCACTCCGGCGAGGCGGTTGGAGCTCGGGTCGTAGTCGAGCGTGAGGTCGTAGTGGCCGGCGTCGTAGCCGCCGTTCCCCTGGTCGGGGAAGTACGGGTCGCCCGCGCCCGGCGCGCCGGGCTGGGCGTCGAGCGCGATGGCGGGGGCGAGCGGCAGAGAGATGAAGGCTGCTGCGGCGAGAGCGAGAAGACGCTTCATCGGACGATCATAGAACCGCGTCGCGGGCGCCCACCGGAACCGGCGGACGCCCGCGAGCGTGTCACTTCACGGATCCGGCCATCATGCCCTGGACGAAGTACCGCTGGAACGCGAAGAACAGGACCAGCGGGATGATCAGCGACAGGAAGGCACCGGACGACAGGATGTCGATGTTCGATCCGAACTGCCGCATCTGAGACTGCAGGTGCTTGGTCATCGGCTGGTTGTCGGTGTCGGCGAAGACCAGCGCGATGAGCATGTCGTTCCAGACCCACAGGAACTGGAAGATGCCCAGCGAGGCGATGGCGGGCTTGCCCAGCGGGAAGACCACCGACACGAAGATCTTCCACTCCGGCGCGCCGTCCATCCGCGCCGCCTCCAGCAGCGAGGAGGGGATGCCGACGAAGAAGTTGCGGAGCAGGAAGATCGCGAACGGCAGGCCGAACGCCGTGTGGAACAGCACCACGCCCGCGATCGAGCCGAAGATCCCGACGCCTCCGTAGAAGGACGCGATGGGGATCAGCGCGATCTGGATGGGCACGATCAGCAGCCCGACCACGACGAGGAACGCCCCGTCACGCCCGGGGAACTCCATCCACGCGAACGCGTAGGCGGCCATGGCCGCGATGCCGATCACCAGGATCGTGGTCGGCACCGTGATCGCCACGGTGTTCCAGAAGGACGCGGTGAAGCCGCTGGCCAGCAGGTTCGCGTAGTTCGAGAGGGTCAGCTCGGCCGGCTTGGTGAAGACCGTCCACCAGCCCTCGGCGGTGTTGACCTGCGTCGTACGCATCGAGACGACCAGCAGGCCCAGCGTCGGCACCAGCCAGAACAGGCCGAGCAGCACCATGATCAGCTGGACGGTGCCGCTGCCGATCCGGTCCACGATCCTGCTCAGCACGCCCCTGCGCGGCGCCCCCGTCTCCAGCCCGGACGGCCCGGTAGCGGTGGCCGTGGTCATGATTCGTCCCTCCTGAACCGGCGGATGTTCATGATCATGAAGGGAAGGACCAGTATGAGCAGGAAGACAGCCAGCGCGCTGCCCAGACCCTGGTTGTTCCCGCCGCCGAACGACACGCGCCACATCTCCAGCGCGACCACGTTCGCCTGTGGCTGGACCGAGCCTGGCGCGATGATGAAGACCAGGTCGAACACCTTCAGCGTATTGATGATCATCGTCACGAAGACGACGAGCAGCACCGGCGACAGCAGCGGCACGGTGATCTTGCGGAACACCTGCCACTCCGTGGCGCCGTCGATGCGGGCCGCCTCCAGCGCGTCACGCGGGATCGCCGCGAGGCCGGCCGCGATCAGCACCATGGCGAACCCGGCCCACACCCAGACGAACGCGCCGATGACCGCCGGGGTGATGAGCGTCTCGCCGAGCCAGTTCAGGCCGCCGTAGGAGGCCTGGAAGTTGGACTGCGGGAGCCGTACGACATAGGAGCCCGCGGGCAGGCCCTCGAAGCGGAACGAGCCGTCGTCGGCCGTCGTGGCGGTCCCGGCGACCTTGCCGTTCTGCACGGCCTCGACGGTCATGCCCGGCAGGCCCTTCTCCGAGGCGTCGACCTCGCCGTTCTTGCCGCCGCCTCCTGGGGTGAAGTCGAACCACACGGTCCCGGAGAGTCCGCCGGCGGCCGCGGGTGCCTTGGCGGGCCCGGCGTTGCCCGGCAGGGTGTTCGGCTTGACGCCCACGATCGGGATCAGCACGGGCTGGCCCGCCTGGACGGGCTGCTTGGTGACGACCGTGCCGCCCTCGGAGGCCACCGGTGACTGGTCGCCCTCGCGCGGGCGAGCGTCCGGGTAGCCCTGCGAGGAGGAGAACGTGTCGTGCACCGTGGTGAGCACGGCGTTGGCCATGCCCTTGTCGGGGCTCTGCTCGTAGACCAGGCGGAAGATCACGCCGGCCGCCATCAAGGAGACCGCCATGGGCATGAACACGATGAGCTTGAACGCCGTCGCCCACTTGATCCGCTCGGTCAGCACCGCGAAGATCAGGCCCAGCGTGGTGACCACGATCGGCGCGACGACGACCCAGATGAGGTTGTTGCGGATCGTGATGAGTGTGCCGTGATCGGAGAAGATCGTGGCGTAGTTGCCCAGTCCCACGAATCCGGTGCCCGCCGCGTCGAACAGGCTCCGGAAGATGGAGTAGACGATCGGGTAGACCACCCAGATTCCCAGCAGCAGCGCCGCCGGGAGGAGGAAGGCGATGGCGACCGCCGGCGAGGGGCCGAGGCGTCTCGTGGTACGGGGGGTTTCAGCCGGTCCGGTGGAGGACCCGTCCGCGCTCTGCGCGGACGGGGCCTGCGGGCCGTCCAACCGTTCGGTCACGGCCTTACCTCTTACTTCTTCCAGGCCTTCTTGGCCTCGGCTTCGAGTGCGGTCTGTGCGCCCTTGATGTCGCTCGGGTTGCGGAGGAAGTCCTGCAGCGCCTTCCACTCGCCCTTGCCGTCGGTGCCGCCGAACGCGCTCGGCGCGAGGTCGGACATGTCGTAACGGACGGCGTCGCCGGCCGAGACGATCGTCTGCCCGAGCTGCTTGGTCAGCTCGTCGGGGTAGTTGTCGGGGGAGACGTTTTTGTTGGGCGACAGGTAGCCGGGCAGCTTGGCCCAGATCTCGCCGCCCTCCTTGGAGGCCAGGAACTGCAGCAGCGCCATGGCGCCGGGGGAGTCCTTCATCGCGACCGCGACATCGCCGCCCAGGACGACGGGCGCCGTGTCACCGGCCTTGGGGAAGGGGAAGTACTTCGCCTGCTCGCCGACCTTGGCACCCGACTGCGCGGCCTCGACGGCCACGAAGTCGCCCTCGACGACCATGGCGGCCTTCTTGTTGCCGTAGACCTTGGACACGCAGGTCGGGTAGTCGGTCTGCAGGGCGCCGGAGCTGCCGTCGAGCAGGAACTCCTTCTTGCCGACGATCTGCTGGATCTTCTGCAGCGCGGTCGTCACGGTCGGGTCGGTCCACGGGATCTCGTGCTTGGAGAGCTTGTCGTAGTTCTCGGCACCGGCGGTGGACAGGTAGACGTTCTCGAACAGGTCGGTCAGCGTCCAGCCCGAGGCGGCGCAGAGCGAGAACGGCGGAGTGCCGGAGTCGGCGATGGTCTGCGCGTTCTTGACCAGCTCGTCCCAGGTGGTCGCGGGCTGCACGCCCGCGTCGTCGTACGCCTGCCCGCTGTACCAGACCAGCGACTTGTGCGCCGCCTTGATCAGCACGCCGTACACCTTGCCGTCGGCGGAGCCGAGCTCCTTCCAGTACGGGGTGTAGTTGGTGTCGATCTCCTTGACGACGTCGTCGGAGAGCGGCTTGAGCGCGCTCTGGTCGGCGTACTGCTGCACCAGGCCCGGCTGCGGGAGGACGGCCACGTCCGGCGGGTTCTTGCCCTGGATGCGCGGGCCGAGGTAGGCGCCGGTGTCCTCACCGGTGGAGGCGTAGGTGACCTCGGCGCCGGTCTTCTCGGTGAAGGCCTTGAGCACCTGCTCGAAGTTCTTCTGCTCGGCGCCGGTCCACTTGGCGGCGACCTCGAGCTTCACGCCCTGGAGCGGCTTGGCGCCGGCGGCGGGAGCCGACGCGGAGCCCGACTCGGTGGGAGTGGTGGTCGTGGGGGCGTTGCCGCAGGCGGCGACGGCTACCGCGAGCCCGGCCAGGATGACTGCTGATCTGGCTTTTCGCATGGCTGCCTCACTGTGTTCTGATGATCTCTTCGAGTTCTGACTTCATGGAGGCCGCGACGTCGTCGGCGGACTCGCTGGAGGGGTTGCCGAGCGCCTTGGCGACCGAACTGGCGATCACCAGGCTCAGCTGGTTGTAGTTGGCGCTCACCGGCCGTGCCTTGGCCGCGAGGATGCTCTCCTTGAGCACGGGCAGGTACGGGAAGCGTTTGATCAGGGCGGGATCGTCGTAGAGCTCGGTCCACACGGGCGGGAACGAGCCTTCGGTCAGGACGCGGCGCTCGTTCTCCAGACTCGTGAAGTAGCGGATGAACTCCTGCGCCGTGCGCTGATGCTTGGAGTACGCGCTGATCGCCAGGTTGGCGCCGCCCAGCGTGCTGGACCCGGGGCCGTTGAGCCCGGGGAGCCGGGTCACGCCCAGCTTCTTGCCCAGCTTCGCCCTGGCGGGGCCGTAGGCGTGCGGCCAGTTGCGGGCGAAGGCCAGCCGGCCCTCCTGGAAGGCCAGGCGCGACTCCTCCTCCTTGTAGCTCAGCGACTCCTTGGGGATCCAGCCTTCGCGCAGGCCCTGGAGCAGGAAGTCGAGCGCGATCTGAGCCTTGGCCGGATCGAGGGTCACCTCCGTGCCGTCCCGGCTGACGATCTGTCCGCCGGCGGACTGCAGGGCCTCGGAGAAGTTGACGGTGAGCCCTTCGTACGCCAGAAACTGCCCGGCATAGCCTCCAATGTCTTGCTTTTTCATTATTTGACGGGCTTGGTCGCGAAGCTCCGCCCACGTCCGTGGCGGCTTCTTGACCAGGTCGGTCCGGTAGTAGAGCAGTCCCGCATTGCTCGTGTACGGGACGGCCCAGAGCCTGTTCTTGTAGACCGCCGTTTCGACGACGGGCGGCAGGAACCTGTCGAGCGGGAACAACCCGCGCTCCAGGGGGATGATCCAGCCGTTCTCCGCGAACTCGGCGGTCCAGACCACGTCGAGCCCCAGCACGTCGTACCGGGTGCTCTTGGCCTGGAGGTTGGCTACCATCTGAGCGCGCTGCTCGTCGGCGGCCTCGGGCAGTTCCAGCAGCGTCACCTTCTCGGCCGGGTGGGCCTGGTTCCAGCGGTCCAGCAGGGGTTGCAGGTACGCCGTGGTGTCGCGACCGGTGGCGAACGTGATGGGGCCTGTGCCGCCCGTACCCGTCTCGCCGCCGCCCTCATCGCTCGCTGACGCGCATCCGGCCGCCGTAAGCAGGACGGCGAGGACGAGCGAAAGTGAGCGCACCTCTGTTTCCTCCACTGTTTCAGAGGGGATACATACGTGTTAGGTAGATGCATTCATGTTATGCACACCTGTAATCTGTAGGTCAACGGATAGCCACGTAACGCATTCGTAACACGGTGGGGAGGCGAGGCGGTGCGGCCTCATCTGCTGGCGCTCCTGGCTAAAGAGCCGGCTCACGGCTACGAGCTCAAGCAGGCGCTGGAGCAGACGTTCGGCAGTGCCTACCCTTCTCCCAACATCGGCCAGATCTACGTCACGCTCGGCAGGCTGGAGAAGGACGGCCTGATCAGGGCGGTGGACGTCGAGCAGTCCAACCGGCCCAACAAGAAGGTCTACTACCTGACGGCCAAGGGCCGCGAGGTGCTCACCGAGTGGGTGGACGAGCCCACGGAGGGCCCCAGGGTGCGCGACGAGTTCTTCATGAAGCTCGTGCTCGCCCCCCTCACCGGCATCGCCGACCGGATGGCGCTGATCAGCCGGCAGCGCCGTCACTACCTCTCGCTCATGAGCGATCTCAACGACCTCCTCGCCCGCACGCCGCCGACCGATCGGGTGGCGACGCTCCTCATCGAGGGCGCCATGCTTCACCTGCAGGCGGATCTTGACTGGCTGGAGCGTTGCCAGGAGGATCTGGCATGAGCACGGTTGTGAAAACGGTCAATCTGGTCAAAATCTACCAGGATGGCGCAGTGCCCGTGCCTGCCGTGCGTGGTGTGGACCTGCAGGTGGAGCCGGGTGAGTTCGTCGCGATCATGGGTCCTTCGGGCTCCGGGAAGTCCACGCTCGTCCACATGCTGGGCGGGCTCGACACCCGGACGAGCGGCGAGATCTGGCTCGACGGCAAGCGGGTCGACACGCTCTCCGAGAGCGCGTGGGCGCTGCTGCGGCGCAAGAAGGTCGGATTCGTCTTCCAGTTCTTCAACCTCGTCGCCAACATGACCGTCGGCGACAATGTCGAGCTGCCCGCGCTGCTGGCCGGGGTCTCGCCCAAGGTGGCCCGCGAGCGTAGGGAGAGCCTGCTCGGCGCGCTCAATCTCAGCGACCGGGCCGACGCCTCACCCGCCCAGCTGTCCGGCGGCGAGCAGCAGCGGGTCGCGCTCGCCAGGGCACTGGCCAACCAGCCGAGCGTGCTGCTGGCCGACGAGCCCACCGGCAACCTCGACAGCCGCAACACCCGCGACGTGCTCCGCCTGCTCGGCGACGTCCACAAGAAGGGGCAGACGATCGTCATGGTCACCCACGACGCCCGCGTGGCCAGCCTGGCCGACCGGGTGGTCTCCCTGTTCGACGGGGAGATCGTGGACGACGGCCGCATCGTGCGCAGGCGTACGGGCACCGCCGGCGAGGTGATCGACCTCCGATGAGTGCCACACTGGCGGGGAGCCGGTGGATCAAGGCCGACCTGCGGGCCAGGAAGGCTCAGGCGGTGCTGACCGTGCTGACCGTGGCCGGGATCGTGGCCGCGCTGATCACCGCGGCGACCCTGCTCGAGGACAGCACGAACCCGTGGCGGAGCCTGTTCGCCCAGACCGACGGAGCCCACGTCTGGCTCTACACCGACGACAGCCCCCAGGTGGCCCTGGGCGGCATCGACGGCGTGACGCAGGTGGCGGGGCCGTACCGGTCGGCGCCCGTGACGGTGGCGCAGGACGGCAAGAAGGAGCCCGCGGCGCTGCGCGCGATGCCCGCCACGCCGCCGCAGGTGGCGCACCCGGTGGTGGCCGAGGGCAGGTGGCTGGACGCCTCGCAGCCGGACGGCGTGGTCGTCGAGCGGTCCTTCGCGACCTCGCTGCGGCTCAGGATCGGCGCGCCCTTCACGATCATCGCGCTCAGCGGCAAGCGCCACACCCTGTACGTACGCGGCATAGCCGACTCCGCCGAGCAGGGCTTCTACCCGCAGTGGACGCCCGGCCTGGCCTACGTGCTGCCCGCCATGCTCGACCGGATCGAGCCCATGCTCGGCCACAGCGAGTGGGTGACCGGGCTGCGCCTGGCCGACCCCGACGCCACGAAGGTCGTCTCACAGCGCGTGGTCGTCATGCTGGAGGACAAGCTCCAGCGCGTCTACACCTGGCGCGAGGTCAGGGCCGCCATGGAGCTGGACAACCGGCTGCTGGGCACGCTGCTGGCGCTGTTCGGCGTGGTCGGGCTCGTGGCCGCCGCGCTCGCGCTGGCCAACGCCGCCGGCGGCCGGGTGCTGGGCCAGCTCCGCGACCTGGCCACGCTCAAGTCGATGGGCTTCACCAGGGGCCAGATCGCGCTGCTGCTCCTGGCCGAGCACGGCGCGCTCGGGCTGCTCGGCGTCGCGATCGGCGCCGTGGTGGGCTGGGGCGTGACGGCGGCGGTGCTGGGCGCGACGTCCGTGGCGCCCATCCCCGTGCTGGCCATCGTCGCGGGCACGGCCCTGATGGTGCTGGCCGCGGTCGGCGTGCCCGCGTGGCGCGGCGGCCGCACCCCGCCGATCCCCGCCGCGCCCGCCCTGCCGCCGCGCGGCCACCTGTCCAGGCTGGCCCGGCTGGCGCTGCTGGTACGCCTGCCGCCCGCGCTCGTCCTCGGCACCAGGGACGCCTTCACCAGGCGGGTGCCGGCGTTCCTGACGGCGTTCGGGCTGGCCGTCCCGATGATGATGATCACGATCGGGCTCGGCGTCTGGGCCACCCTGGACAACTTCGCCGACCACCCGGAGCAGGTCGGCCAGCACGCCAGCCTGTACGTCAGGCCGGGCAAGCTGGAGCCGGCCGCCGCCCAGCACATCGCCGAGTTCGACAAGGACGTGGCCAAGGTCTACCCGGGCACCGACGTGAACGCGCTGGCCCCCGGCGAGGGCCGCTCGATCCGCGTGCGGGCCATCGGCACCTCGACGGAGCCGTACCCGTTCCCCGTGGTCGAGGGCCGCATGTACGCCCGGCAGGGCGAGGCGGTGGCCGGTCAGGGCCTGCTCGACCTGCTGGGGGTGAAGATCGGCGACCGGGTGCGGCTGACCGTGGGCGGCACGCCGCTGATCGTCAGGATCGTCGGCAGGACCGTCGAGCCCGACCTCGACGGTGAAGTGATCTCGGTGGGGCTGGACAGCCTGGCGGCCAAGGACTCGGTGCCGCCCGAGTTCTACGCGCTGGCCCTCAAACCGGGCGCCGACAAGGCGGAGGTGCGCGGGCGGCTGCTGGCCGAGTCGGCGGAGGGCCTGGACGTCCAGTCCGCGGTCAACCCGGCGGACCGGCTGTCGGTGATCCGGGTGGTGATCGTGGCGCTGATCGCCGTGCTGCTGCTGATCGGCCTGGCCAACCTGCTCACCGCGAGCGCGCTCGGCCTGCGCGACCACGCGTTCGACCTGGCCGTGCTGAAAGCCATGGGGCTGACGCCGCGGCAGGTCATGGCCACGCTCGTGACGGGCACGGGGCTGCTGGTCGTGCTCGGGGTCGGCGTGGGCGCCGCGGCGGGCATGTCCGTCGTGACGGGGCTGATCGACCTGCAGGGCCACACGAGCGGCGTCGGCGCGGGCATCGGGCGGGCGCCCTCTGCCCTGACGCTGGTCGTCGCCGTCGTGGTGGCCGTGGGCACGGCCCTCGCGGTGGCGCTCATTCCCGCCCGCCGCGCGGCCCGTGCCCAGGTGCCGGTCACTTCCCGCTGAGAGAGTTCTCGTTCTTCTTCAGCGCGAACCAGTAGAAGCCGTGCCCCGGCAGCGTGAGCAGGTACGGCAGCTGACCGATCGGCGGGAACTGCACGCCGCCCCGCGCCTCGACCGGGACCATGCCCTCGAACCTGCGCAGGTCCAGCTCGACCGGCTGCGGGAACTTCGACAGGTTGTTCACGCACAGCATGATGTCGTCGCGGTCCTCGCGGACGAAGGTGAGCACGGCCGGGTTCGAGGACCACATTTCCGTGTACGCCCCCACGCCGAACACCGGGTGCTTGCGCCGGATCTCCAGCATCTTGCGGGTGAAGTGGAGCAGCGAGCCTTCGTGGCGCTGCTGGGCCTCCACGTTGACCGCCTGGAAGCCGTAGATCGGGTCCATGACCGCGGGCAGGTAGAGCCGCCCCGGGTCGGCCGAGGAGAACCCGGCGTTGCGGTCAGGGCTCCACTGCATCGGCGTGCGGACCGAGTCGCGGTCCTCCAGCCAGATGTTGTCGCCCATGCCGATCTCGTCGCCGTAGTACATGACCGGCGAACCGGGCAGGCTGAGCAGCAGCGCGGTGAACAGCTCGATCCGGTCGCGGTCGTTGTCGAGCAGCGGGGCGAGCCGCCGGCGGATGCCCAGGTAGGCCCGCATGCGCGGGTCCTTGGCGTACTCCTTGTGCATGTAGTCGCGCTCTTCCTCGCTCACCGTCTCGAGCGTCAGCTCGTCGTGGTTACGCAGGAAGATGCCCCACTGCGCCTTCTCCGGCAGCTTGGGCGTGCGCGACATGATCTCGGAGATCGGCTCGCGGGTCTCCTTCTTGACCGACATGTAGATGCGCGGCATGAGAGGGAAGTGGAAGGCCATGTGGCATTCGTCGCCCCCCGTGGTGGGGTCGCCGAAGTACTCCACCACGTCCTCGGGCCAGCCGTTGGCCTCGGCCAGCAGCACCCGGTCGGGGTAGAGCCGGTCCACCTCGGCCCGGACCTTCTTCAGGTACGCGTGCGTCTCCGGCAGCCCGGAGCACGCCGTGCCCTCGCGCTCGAACAGGTAGGGAACCGCGTCCAGCCGGAAACCGTCGATGCCCAGGTCCAGCCAGAACCGCAGGACCTCCAGCATGGCCTCCTGCACCGCCGGGTTGTCATAGTTCAGGTCCGGCTGGTGGTGGAAGAAACGGTGCCAGTAGTACTGCTTGCGCACCGGGTCGTAGGTCCAGTTGGACTCCTCGGCGCCAATGAAGATCACCGGCGCGTCAGGGTAGCCCGTGGGATGGTCGGACCACACGTAGAAGTCGCCGTACGGACCCTCGGGGTCGTGCCGGGACGCCTGGAACCAGGGGTGGCGATCGCTGGTGTGGTTCATCACGAGGTCGGTGATGATCCGCAGGCCACGCTCGTGTGCCTTCTCGATCAGCGCCACGAAATCGCCCAGGTCGCCGAAGTCCGGGAGGATCTTCATGTAGTCCGAGATGTCGTAACCGCCGTCACGCAGCGGCGACTCGTACAGCGGCAACAGCCACAGGCAGTCCACCCCGAGCCACTCGAGATAGCCGAGCTTCTCGGTGAGACCGCGAAGGTCGCCGGTGCCGTCGCCGTTGGAGTCCTTGAACCCCCGGACGAGAACCTCGTAGAACACCGCCCGCTTGTACCAGGCTGGATCCTCCGAGACGAACGCCTCGGAGATCGGCTCCGGCATTGGGGATGCGTTGATCATATGTCGCTCACAGGAAGAGATGTGGGCAGGACGAAGTCACCGGTTACCCCGGCGTTTATCTGGTGACCGCGCCGCGTGGAGTCGTCATCCCTGCGAACCCCACTGCCCTTGAACGAGACCTGATTTGTGATCTGGTGCCCGTTTGTGCGGCGCTTACGGGCCGAACACTACCAGCCCGGTGGCTTTCCGGAACCCGCTTCTGCTGTGCCGGGGTTAATACCCACGAGATCCGTACGTAATCGCCCTGTTACCGTGAGTTCAACTAAAAAGGTGGGGCAAGGTCGGAGACGTCGTTCTCGAAGTCACTGAGCCAGAGCCCGAAGAGCACCAATCCCCGTACCCAGAAGCGGTCGTTCCACCCATTGAACCTGGTCAGAGCGTCGGGCCCGCCCGCGATCACCTCGTGCAGCTCCTCCGACAGCAGCCCAGGCACCCGCCTCATCACCGTCTCCAGCATGCGGTGCGCATAATTTCGGGCGGGGGCGGCCGTGGACCGCAGCGGCACCCTCTGGAGGGGCTGCTTGACCACGTTGGTGGAGGGCAGCGCGGCCACCCGCGGGTGGGCCGCGTGGAGCACCTCGCGGTAGAAGCGGCCCTTGTCCTTGCGCGCCACGCCGACCGAGAGCGCGGCGTCGAAGAAGCGGGGGTCGATGAACGGCGCCGCGAACGACGCCTCGGGCCCCACCAGGTTGACCGCCGAGCGGGCGATGCCCCGCACGGTCCGGGTGTGCAGCACCGAGAGCGGCAGTTCGGCCCGGTGCCCGTGGAGCATGGAGGTGGCGGCCGCGAACTGCTCGCGCACGGCCTCCTCCATCCACTGGGCGGCGGCCTTGGACAGGAACGGCTGCGATGGCGCACCCAGCGACAGCGAGCCCAGCACGGCCGCGGAGCGCTCCGCCTGCGACCTGGCCTCCAGCGCGGCCCCGCTGACCATGAAGTTCTTCAGCAGCGGACCGCCCGCCAGGCCGTCGACGAGGATCCGGCCCGCGCCGTGCACCTCCTTGGCGAAGGGCGCGTACCAGGCGTGGTGGGGCGTGAGGTACTCGAGCCTGCGGGCCACCTCGACCGCGTCGTCCGGATAGTCGGCGGCGTCCTGGGTGATCACCCGGTGCGGGATGCCCAGCTCCCTGGTGATCGATCGGGCGAACGCGATGTCGGTGTCGGTGCCGTCGTCGGGGCTGGTCGTCCACGACTCGACGTCCATCCCGCGGGCCTTGGCCACGCTGGCGAGCAGCCGCGAGTCGTAGCCGCCGCTGACCGGGACGAGCAGCTTGCGCCCGTCGTAGTCCTCGTAGACCTCGTGCAGCAGCTCGACGATCTCGCGGGGGCTGATCCACGACTCGTACGGCTCCGTGCGCAGCCAGCGGGGCAGCCTGCGCTCGGCCGCGACCCGGCCGTGCCGCCACACCAGCGCGCTCGACCCCGGCAGCCGCTTGACCTCGGCGTACGGCGTCGCCTCGCCCAGCGGGAAGGTCACCTGGATGATCGAGGCCCACGCCGACCAGTCGATCTCGATCGGCACCAGGCTGAGCAGCGGCTGGATCAGCGACGAGAAGTAGACCGCGTCGCCGTGGCGCACGTAGTAGACGTCCACGAGCCCCAGGGCGCCCGTGTGGAGCGTGACGTGCTCGCCGTCGCCGATCAGCCCGGGGGTCTCGTACGTCTCGGCCACCGCCATCCAGTCGTCGGCCCCGGCCGGCTTGCGCTCGCCCCAGGAGAACGCGTACGCGTTCCCCGCACGGTGGTAGGGCGGCAGCGGCGCGGAGCTGAACAGCGCGGCCTGCGGCGACTGCAGAGCCGGGAGGACCCGCGGGCCGGCGGCGGTCAGCTTGCCGAGCATGGCGGTGTCGATCCGGCCGAGAGCGCCGCAGACGTAGGGTCGCACGTTGAACTGCACCGGATCTCATCCCTTCGAGACGCTTGCGGCAAAAGAGTATCCTTTGCCGGGCTGAGGGAGCGGAGGGCCGTGAGCGAGCGTAGCGAGGGAACAAGTAAACGCAGCGTCCTGGTCGCCAGGCCGACGAAGGAGGCCTGGTGACCACGGAGCTAGAGAGCACGCGTAAGGCGCTGCGGGATGCCGTCGCGCAGGCCGAGCGCGCGGCCGAGCTGGCCAGGCTGCTGGACGCCGCCCAGGCCAAGCTGGCCGACGCCGAGCAGAGCGTCCAGGAGGCCAGGTCCCTGGCCGAGCGGCTGAGCGAGGCCGAGGAGCGGCTCGCGGCCGAGGAGGCGACCGCCGACAAGCTCCGCAAGGAGCTGGCCGAGCAGCGTTTCCAGGCCGAGGTCGCCAACTGGAAGCTGTCCTCGATCAAGGTCGCCCGCTGGAACCGCCTCGGCGACGCTCTCAAGAGCGGCAAGAGCAACCCGGTGCGGCTGGCCAAGGGGCTCAAGGGCGCCGCCAAGCCCGTCAAGCGGCCCACCGCGCCCACGCGACGGCCGCCCGCGCCCGTCAAGCCGAAGGACGAGCGCCCGGGGGCCGGGTTCCAGGCCACCAGCACCACCAGGACGGTCGGGGGCGCCTCGTTCAAGCTCAAGCCCTTCCGGGTGCCGACGGGGCCCAACACCCGGCCGCACCTGACGGCGGCGGTGATCGCCGACCCGCACGTCGAGGCGCTGCTGCGCTACGAGTGGCGGCAGACGACCGGCTTCACGCCCCGCGACTTCGCCAGGGTGCTCCCGCTGGAGGTGCCCCACCTGCTGGTGGTCGAGTCCGTCACGCAGGGACCGTGGGCCGAGGAGATCACCGGCGAGCCGGGCGAGGGGCTCAGGGCGCTGCTCGCCTGGTGCGCCGAGCGCGGCATCCGCACCGTCTTCTGGCACACGCAGGGTGACGTGGCCGCGTACGCCGCGGCGGCCGAGCTGTTCGAGCACCGGTTCACGACCGATCTCACGGTGGCCTGGCCGCGGCTGCAGTTCGGGATCCAGCCCAGGGTGCACAATCCGCTGCCGCTCTCCAGCGGGCGCATCGACCGGGTGCTCACGCTCGACCAGCTCCTGCCCGGACACTTGATCTACCCCGACGTGCTGACGTCCTACCGGTGGCCGGCCGGGGTGGAATGCCCGCCCGGCACGCCCCAGTGGCGGCTGGCCGAGCTCGCCGCCTGTGGCACGTCCATCGGCGCCGACCCCGACACCCGGCGGGCGCACGCGGCCCTGCGGCGGGCGTACCAGATGGGCACGATGACCGAGCGCGTCGACGAACTGCTGGACGCGATCGGCCTGCCCAGCGCCCGTGCCACGCTCAACATCTCGGTCCTGCTGCCGGTCACGGACCCGCACCTGATGGAGCACGCGCTGGCGCAGGTCGCCAAGCAGTCCGGGGTCGACCAGCTGATCATCATCGGGCCGCCGGAGTCGGAGCAGCGGGCCCGCGACCTGCTGCCGGACGTGGAGGTCGTCCACCGGCTCCCGCATCCGACGACGACCGTGGGCGCGATGCTCGGCGCCGGCATCGACCTGTGCGAGGCCGACCTGGTGGCGGTCATGGACCCGCGCGACGTGTACGGCGCGCACTACCTGACCGACCTCAAGCGGGCCTTCCTCTTCGGCACCGCCGACATCGTGGGCAAAGCCGCCTTCTACGCCCACCTGCGCAAGTCCCAGGCCACGCTGATCAAGCAGCCGGACGCTGAGTACACGTACGTCCCCGAGATCGTCGGCGCCACCCTCCTCGCCCGCAGGAACGCGCTGCGTGAGATCGGCTTCGCCGACCTCACCGACGGGTGGGACGAGGTGCTCATGCGGCAGTGCCGCACGGACGGGATCAAGGTGTTCTCGGCCGACCGGTTCGGCTACGTACGGGTGCGCGACGAGGACCCCGCGCTGCTGGGTGCGGCCCAGCTGGTCGAGTACGGCTCGGCGGAGCCCCACGCGCTCATCTAAAGTCGTGGTGTGATCGCACGGGAGCTGGCCGGCGTGCTGGGGGAGCCGCCCGCGCCGGAGGGCTCGTGGGAGCGGGAGGCGGTGTACGTCTCCGCGGCGGCCCTGCGGCGGCGGCTGCCCGCACACGCGCTCGCCGACCGGGTGCGGGCGGTGCCCGGGGTGGCCGGCGTGGAGGTGCGGGGCGACGGCCTCCTGCGGATCACCGTGGCGGTGCCCGGCATGCTGCTGGAGTCGATGGAGCCCGCCGACCTCCCGGAGCCGGCCTGGCCGGACTTCCCCCGCACATGGGACAACCCCGGGTTCGTGGTGCGCTACGGGCATGCGCGGGCCTGTGCGGTGCTCCGCTGGGCGCGGGAGCTCGGGGTGGCGGCCGAGGGTTTCAGGGGCGAACTGCTTGACGATCCGTACGACCGGCAGGTGCTGCGGGTGCTGGCCGAGATCCCGGGGCGGATGGTCAGCAGGCAGCCGGGGTGGGAGGCGTACCTGGTGCGGCTGGCGCTGGCCTATCACGACGCGCACGAGCGCGCGCCCGCCGTGCCGGTCGGCGACGAGCCGCCGGGGCCGGTGCACACGGCGCGGGTGCGGCTGGCGGAGGCCGTACGGAATGTGCTGCCCGGACCCGAGCGAATGTGAGCAGAAAATATCCGGCCAAATGGCGAAAAATCGTAAAAATATCCCTTGTGGAGCTTGATCGCGTCTCGATACGTGGTCAGTGGGTCATGGCTTACTTGCGGTTCCGATAGCCTCGATCGGGTGAGCCGATTCGTCCATCCCGCCGGGGACCGGCATGCCGAGATGCTGCCCCACGAGCGCCCGCCGGTGGCGCCCGCAGACCTCAACCGGATCAACCCCGCGATCTGGCCGCGAACGTCGACCCGGACCGATGGCGCGCTCACTGTCGGCGGCGTGGACGTGCGCGATCTGGCCCGCGAGCACGGCACGCCGCTCTACGTGCTCGACGAGGCCGACGTGCGCTCGCGCATGCGCGACTACGCCACGGCCTTCGCCGGCTCCGAGGTCCACTACGCGGGCAAGGCGTTCCTGTGCAAGGAGATCGTGCGCTGGCTCCACGACGAGGGCCTCGGGCTCGACGTGGCCAGCAGCGGCGAGCTGGCGGTCGCGCTCAGCGTCGGGTTCCCGCCGGAGCGCATCACGATGCACGGCAACAACAAGTCGCTCGCCGAGCTGACCAGGGCCCTCGAGGCCGGGGTCGGGCACATCGTGGCCGACTCGTACGAGGAGATCGCCAGGCTCGGCTACCTCGCCGAGCAGCTGGGCAAGCGGCCCAAGGTGATGATCCGGGTGACCACCGGGGTCGAGGCGCACACGCACGAGTTCATCGCGACGGCGCACGACGACCAGAAGTTCGGGCTGTCGCTCAACACCGGGGCGGCCGCCGAGGCCGTGCGCCGCGTCCTCGCCCTCCCGCAGCTCGAGCTGGTCGGGCTCCACTCGCACATCGGGTCCCAGATCGTCGACACGGCCGGGTTCGAGGTGGCCGCCAGGCGCCTGACCGCGCTGCTCGTGGAGATCAAGGAGGAGCACGGCGTCGTGCTCCCCGAGCTCGACCTCGGCGGCGGCTACGGCATCGCCTACGTCGAGGGCGACGAGGCGCCCGACATCAAGGAGCTGGCCGACGGCCTGCGCGAGATCGTCACCAAGGTGTGCACGGACGCCGGTCTGCCCGTGCCCAGGCTGACCGTGGAGCCGGGGCGCACCGTCGTCGGCTCCGGGGGCATCACCCTCTACGAGGTCGGCACCATCAAGGACGTCGAGGGCCTGCGCACGTACGTGAGCGTCGACGGCGGCATGAGCGACAACGTGCGCACCGCGCTCTACGGCGCCGAATACACCGCCGTGCTCGCCAGCCGCGAGAGCGCCGCCGAGCCGATGCTCAGCCGCCTGGTCGGCAAGCACTGCGAGAGCGGCGACATCCTCGTGCGCGACTGCCACCTGCCCGCCGACCTCGCGCCCGGCGACCTGATCGCGGTGGCCGCGACGGGCGCCTACTGCCGCTCGCTGGCCAGCAACTACAACTACCTGCCCAAGCCCGCCGTGGTCGCCGTCTCCGGTGGCGAGTCGCGCGTGATCGTGCGGGGCGAGACTGAGGACGACCTGTTGAGGGGGCAGCTGTGAAACCGCTGAAGGTGGCCCTCCTGGGCTGCGGCGTCGTCGGCACGCAGGTCATCAGGCTCATGCACGACCAGGCCGCCGACCTCGCCGCGCGCATCGGCGCCCCGCTGGAGCTGGCCGGGGTCGCGGTGCGCCGGCTCGGCCGCAAGCGTGACGTGGAGATCGATCCCGCGCTGTTCACGACCGACGCCGAGGCGCTGGTCACGCGCGACGACGTCGACATCGTCATCGAGGTCATCGGCGGCATCGAGCCCGCCCGCACGCTGATCGTCTCGGCCCTGTCCAGGGGCAAGTCCGTGGTCACGGCCAACAAGGCGCTGCTGGCCGAGGACGGCGCCACCCTGCACGAGGCCGCGCGGAAGGGCAACGGCGACCTCTACTTCGAGGCCAGCGTGGCCGGCGCCATCCCGCTGCTGCGCCCCCTGCGCGAGTCGCTGGCCGGCGACCACGTCAAGCGGGTGCTCGGCATCGTGAACGGCACCACCAACTACATCCTCGACAAGATGGACACGACCGGAGCGTCCTTCACCGACGCCCTGGAGGAGGCCCAGACCCTCGGCTACGCGGAGGCCGACCCGACGGCCGACGTCGAGGGCTTCGACGCCGCCGCCAAGGCCGCCATCCTGGCCGGCCTCGCCTTCCACAGCCGCGTCACGGCCGCCGACGTGCACCGGGAGGGCATCACCGAGATCACCGCCACCGACGTGGCCTCGGCCAAGGCCATGGGCTACGTCATCAAGCTGCTGGCCATCTGCGCCCGCTCGGACGACGGCCGCTCGTTCGGGGTGCGGGTGCACCCGGCGATGATCCCGCGGACGCATCCGCTGGCCGGGGTGCGGGAGGCGTACAACGCGGTCTTCGTGGAGGCGGAGTCGGCGGGGCAGCTCATGTTCTACGGCAAGGGGGCGGGCGGCGCGCCCACGGCCTCCGCCGTCCTGGGCGACCTGGTGGCCGTCGCCAGAAACCGCCTGGCGGGCACGCGCGGGCCGGAGGAGTCGACGTACGCGGACCTGTCGGCCCACCCCATGGGCGACACGGTCACGCGCTGCCACGTGGCTCTCGACGTGGCCGACAAGCCGGGCGTGCTGGCGCGGGTGGCCGAGCTGTTCGCCAAGCACGACGTGTCGATCCAGACGGTGCGCCAGGAGGGGCACGGCGACGACGCCCAGCTCGTCATCGTCACCCACCGCGCCACCGACGCGGCGCTGTCGGCGACCATGGAGGAGCTGCGGGACCTCGACATCGTACGCGCCGTGGCCAGCGTGATGCGCGTCGAGGGCGACGACTAGGCGTCGGGGAAGGCCAGGCCGCGGACCTTGCGGACGGCTCTCTTGAGCACCGTGCGGTTCTGGGCGCGGGCGAGGCGGACCGCCTCCCTGCGCCACGACTCGGCCTTCCCGCGCCAGCGGGCCGCGTCCCTGCCGTTCTTGCCCGCCTCCCGCCGCAGCTGCGCGACCTCCGCCCGTAGCGCGGCCACGCGCTTGCGGTAGAGCGCGATCTCCTTGTCGTGGGCGGCCGCGAGCCGGTCGAGCTCCGGGACCGGCTTCCTGCGCGGCGGATAGACGGTGGGACGGCGGGTGAAGCCCCAGCTCTCCCCGTCCAGCCACTCCAGACCGAAGAGGGCGTCGACGAGGTCGTCCCAGTCGTCGTCCGGTGCGGCCACCAGCGCGGCCCGGGAGTGTGCCGCCGTACGGTCCAGGCGGGCGGTCGTGACGCCCGCCGCCGTCTCTTCCAGGGCCACGCTGAGGGCGCCCAGGTCGTGCTCCTCCATGTGGGCCACCAGGCGTTCCACCGTGTCCTTCGAGAGCACCCAGCCAGGCGGGACCGAGAGCCGGAACGGAGGCGTGCCCTCGAGGGGCGTGGCCAGGTGGACGCGGGGGTCGTGGGCGAAGTTCGCGTGGATGAGGCGCAGGTCGAGGTACGGGTCGGCGAGCGGGGAGCGGCGTCCGTCGTCCAGCGCGTCCCAGGGGCCGGGGACGGTGACCCTGATGTCCGGGAGCGAGCTCGCCAGGAGGGCGTCGACCGTGGCCCGGACGTCCTCGTACGAGCCCGCCTGCACCGTCGCGTCCACGTACGGCACCAGCCACTGGCGGCCGGCGCCGGTACGCAGGTAGCGGCGGTAGGGGACCCGGTCGGCGATGTACGGGTCGTTGTACCGCTTCAGCGCCGCGAAGTCGCGCATCGCCGTCGGGAGCCCGATGTGCCACGCACGCGACTCCGGGTCCGGCACGAACACCGCGCCCGCCTGGGTGAGGCGGTAGCCCAGCTCCGTGTCCTCGGCCAGCACCAGGGACGTGTCCATGCCGCCGATCGAGCGCAGCAGGGCGGCCGGGTAGGACACCGTGGCGCCCACGTGGACGCGGGTGGCCAGCGAGCTCGAGGCGGTGCGCAGGCCGTCGTGGTCGTGGATGATCCGCTCGGCCCAGTCGTGGCGGTGCGGCGCGAGGGGGAAGAGCTCGCCCTCCTTCCCCGTCTCCAGCGCCCGGCGTACCTGCTCCTGCGTCGGGAGGTCGGTGGCGGCGGTGAAGTCGATCCAGCCCAGCGCCACCACGTACGGAGCCAGGTGGTGCCAGCGGAGCTGGGCCTCCACGTGCCGCCGGTGCGGGACCATGTCGGAGTCCAGGACGAACACGACCTCGCCTGTCGCGGCGTCCAGGCCCGCCTGCACGGCCCAGGCCCGGCCCCAGCCGCCGGGCGGGCTGGACATCAGCGTGGTCTTCGCCGGGACGATCTCGGGGAGGCGGAGCGGGGTGGTGCTGCCGTCGTCCACGACGATGACGTCGATGAGGTGCTCGGGATAGCTCTGGGCGGAGAGGGCGGCCAGGGCGAGGTCCAGCGTCTCCTGGCGGTCGTGGACCGGGATGACGACGGTGACGGTGAGCGTGGGCTCCCATTCGCCCAGCGCGGGCGGGGTGAGAACACTGAAGTCGTTGCGCCGGATGCGTGGAATGCCTGTCATGGGGTCCCGTCCATGGCCATGAGGGCGTTCGGGCGGAAGCCGCGCCACTGCTGCCTGTTGCGCTGCAGGAACGTCCCGATCGGCTCCTGCCACGTGTGGTTGGCCGCCGGGCCCCTGCGCAGGATGTAGCCGAGCCCGTGCGTACGGTAGATCTGCCCGCCGGCCGCCTGCAGGGCCTCCTGGAACTGCGTGTCCACCGAGCGCCGCAGCGGCCTGAACCCGCCCACCGCCTGGAACGCCGACCGCTCCACCAGGATCGTCCCTCCGGCGACGAAGCTGGTGATCTGCTCGGTCACCTGCTTGCGGTGCACGGTGACGTCGATGGACGACAGGTACACGAACTCCGGCACCGTGCCGACCACCTGGGCGCCCGAGTACGAATGCGCCAGCAGCAGGTCGGACAGGAAGTCGGGGCCGTACCAGTCGTCGTCGTCCATCTTCAGCAGGAACGACCCCGAGGCCCGCGCGGCCGCGTCGTTCAGCACCTCGCCGAACACGGCCTGCTGGTCGGCCTCGAGCACGGTCAGCGGGCTCTCGAACGCGTCGATCGCCTTCGCCACGTCCGGGTGGTCCTTGGGGACGCCGTGCAGGGCGAGGACCACCTCGAGCTGCGCGCCGCGCTGGAGGGCGACCTGGTCGAGCGCGAACGACACCATGTCGGTACGGCGGGTCGCCAGCAGGACCGAGGTGAGCGGGGGAGCGGGCGCGGGGGCGCCGAGCTGCTCCCATCGTGCGGCGACGCCGTGGGTGCGGAGCGCGGCGCGGCGCAGGCGGATGCTGTGCTCCTCGCGCCGCAGGTCGTCCGCGAGGTCCGGGCAGCGCTCGATGAGCCCGATGATCTCGTCGCCCAGCGCGCCCGCCCAGCGCGGCACCGTCTGCGCACGCAGCGGCACCCCGGCGGCGGCCAGTCCGGCCAGCACCCGTACGGCGGCCAGCGGACCGCTGTGCGCGTGCCGCCAGTCCACCTCGATGCCGCGGATCTGCCGCAACCTGGCCACGTCCGCGTCCGTGACACCGCCCGACTCGGCGAACGACGTCACGACCTTTCCGTCCAGCACCACCGACCAGCGGCCGTCCCGCTCGGCCAGCGACGCCATGCCGCGTGACGGGGTGGTGACGAAACCCTGGGGGTTCACGAGCCGTTCGTCCACGGGCGGGATCATGGACGGCTCGCCCAGCACGTCGGGGTCGGTCAGCGGCGAGTCGCCCATACCGGGGCGGCCCAGGCGCTCCCAGCTCGCGGCCCGCAGCGTCGGGCGCTCGATGGGCGTCTGGTCCCCGGCCCACTCGACGACCTCGTCGTCACCGGGCTCGGCGCCGTCGGCGTGCGACGCGTCGCCGGCACCGTCGGCGCGCGATGCGTCCCCGGCGTGGTCAGCCGCCACCGCAGCACCCACGCTCCCGGCCGTCGCCGCGACGCGCGCGCTCCCGGCCGATGCGGCCTGGTCGGCGTCGAACGCGTGCTCCACCGACGGGTGCCCGAGCGTCCTGAGCACCACGTCGCTGCCCGGCGCGCCCACCCGCTCCGGCACCGGCCCCGTGATCTCGGCCGGGGTCGCGTTCGGGTCGCCGGGACGCCAGTCCGCCGCCCCGACGCCCGCGATCGCCGCCGCGGGTGCCGCGATGACGTCGAGGCGGTGTCCCGCGAACGCCCGCGCCGTCGCCGTCACGGTACGGCCCGCGGGCGTGGACGCGGAGAAACGGGCATCGACCACCCAGACCCGGTTCTTGGGCTGGTACACCCGCAGATCGGTCAGAGACCGCCACCGGTGCGCGGGCGTCGGCATGGGCACCGGCGCCGGGTGAGAGGCCGGCGTGTCCAGTACGGCCACCACCACCCGCCCGGCCGGCGGCAACAGCTTGTGCAGCGTGGCGATCCTGCGCAGGTCGGCCGGCGTCCTGGCCAGCACCAGAACCTCGCCCGCCTGCTCCGGCTCGGCCGACGGCTCCAGCAGGTCCCGATCGAGGTCCAGGACGTCCCGGGACGTGTCGGCGTAGATTGGGGCGACGTCGTCGATCCCGGCGAAGAAGACGCGCGCCCCGCGCAGCTCCGCCAGCAACTGCCGGATCATCCGGCGCTCCGCAGGAGTCTGATCAGCGAGCTCAACCCGCCACGGCCATTCCGATCACCGGCCCGATCACCGGACCGGTCGTCGGCAGGAGGCTCGGCGGACAGCCGCTCAACCTCGGCCGCGAGCCGCTGCACCTCCGCGCGCAGCTTCTTGACCTCCGCCAGCCGCTCCCCGGCCAGCGCCCGCCATTTCGCCGGGTCTCCGGCCAGCGGCTCGGCCTCCTCCGCCACCGCGAGGCCGTACTCGGCCCCGCTGACCCACTCGGATCCGAACATCTCGTCCACCAGGTCATCGGCCGCGCCCTCGAACAGGGCGGCACGGGCGAAGGCCGCCGTGCGCTCCAGGCGGGCGGTCGCGACTCCGGACGCGCCCTCCGACAGCGCGACGCTGACCAGGCCGAGCAGGTCGCGGTCCGCGTGGCGTACCAGCCTGGAAAGGGTGTCGGCGCCCAGCACCCATCCGGCGGGCACGCTGAGCAGGAAGGGGGCCGGCGAGGCAGAGGGGGGTACGCTCTCCGCGAACGACACCCGAGGCTCATGGGCGTAGAGATTGTGGAGCAGGCGCAGGTCGAGGAGGGGGTCGTCCAGGTTGGAGCGGCGCTCGTCCGTCAGCTTGTCCCAGGGACCGACGAGCGTCACGGCCGCGTCGGTGAGGGTGCCCGCGAGGGCCGAGTCCACGGTCGCCCGCGTCTCCTCGTAGGCGGTCGCCGCCACCACGACCCGCACGTACGGCACCCGCCAGTGCCGCCGGGGATGGCTGCGCAGCCAGCGCAGGTCGGGGATGAGGTCCCCGAGGTAGGACCAGTTGTGCCGGTGCACCTCCTTCTCCCGCAGCATCACGGTGGAGGGCCCGACATGCCACGCCCTGGCCTCGGCGTCGGGGATGAACACCGCTCCCGCCTGGGCCAGCCGCCAGCCGAGCTCGGTGTCCTCGGCCATGTTCAGGGAAGTGTCCACGCCGCCCGCCGCACGCAGCAGATCGGCTCGTACGGACGAGGACGCGCCCGTGTGCAGCAGATACGCGCTCGCGCCGGCGTCCTTGAGCCGCCTGGAGGACTCCAGGGTCTTGGCCGTGTACTCGGACTGGACGCCCTCCTCGCCCGGCTGCTCCACGAACCGGGTTTCCCCGATCACCACCGCGTGGTCGATCAGGTGGTGCCAGCGCATGTGCGCCTCGATGTGGTCGTCCGAGAGGAGCATGTCGGAGTCGAGCCAGTGGATCACGTCCCCGGTGGCCGCGAGCTGCCCCGTCTGCCGGGCGGCGCCGCGCCCCCACCCGTCGGCGACCCGTACGACCCGTGCGCCCGGCACGTCGAGCGGGGGTTCGCTCCCGTCGTCCGCGACCACCACTTCCATGAGTTCGGCCGGGTACGTCTGCCGCGCGAGCGCCGGGACCGTCCGCCCCAGCGCCTCCGCGCAGTTGTAGGCCGGGATGACCACCGAGACCCGCAGCGAGGGCTCCCACGCCCCCAGCGCGGGCGGCCGCAGCCCCCCGTAGTCGTTGTGCCTGATCCGCGTCATACGGAGTCCCTGGCCAGCGCGCGAACCTCGTCGCGCAGCTCCTCCACCTCTCGCGCCCGGGCCATGGCGTTCACCCGGTCCTCCCCGAGCGAGGCCAGGATCGCGCCCAGGTCGTCGGCCCGCCGCGCGGCCGAGTCCTCGACGGCCTGCACCAGGACGTCCAGCCTGGTCTCGATCTTCTTCAGCGCGGTGGTGGTCCGTGCCAGCTCCGCCTCGTACTTCTTGATCCGCAGGTCGATCCGGTGCGCCTTGCCGTCGAGGCGGCGCACGGTGAGCGTGAGAAACGCGAGAGCCGCCAGCGCGACCAGGAAGGCCACCGTGGCCGCGGCCGCGCCGAGGGTGATCAGGTCGGCGATGACGAGCAGGGCGAGCACACCGACGGCCAGAGCGGCAAGGATTGCGGCGGTCGCCGCCAGTCGGCGGGGCGAGAGCATCCGCGCATACCTTTCGTAGTTCAACGCTTGACGGACATCAGAGGCGTCACGGACAAGACGGGATTATTGACACCTTAATAAACACCGATCCCTACCGTGCCACAGGTTCCTGGAGGAAAACTGAGAATGATCTCCTCTTCACCTGCGGCGCAGGGGCTGCCGAATGTGGTGGACGGGTCTACTTGTCAGTAAAACCGGCGTAAGGTGGGCGCCGACCGAGTCTCAAGGAGGCTTATGTCCATCACCCCTTGCGGCTTCGCGCGCACGCCGGAGAAGGGGCTGGCCCGCCTGCACTGGTCAGACGGCGGCTGGGCGGTCGAGGGGCAGCCACCCGACGTGCCGGCGCTGCGCCCGCTCCGCGGCCTGGAGATCGAGTGGCCCGCCGCCGAGGTCCCCCTGGACGGCCTGCTGTGCCTGGCCGCGGCCGGGATCCCGATGACCGCCGACCAGGCCGCGCCCTGGGTGCCCGCCGACCTCGCCGCGCTGCTCACCGACCGTGACTGGCTCGCTCACGCGGCCGACGGCGGCCCGCGTTCGCTGGCCGACCTGCGCAGGGAGGAGCACAGCGTACGCCTGCGCCGCCTCGCGCACCCCGCCGCCAAGCCCAAGATCAGCATTGTCATGTCAAGCAAGCGGTCAAGGCTGGTGGGGGCGGCGCTGGCCCAGATGGAGGCGCAGCGGGACGTCGAGGTCGAGGTGCTGCTCGGGCTGCACGGGGTGGGGTTCGAGGAGGTGCGCGAGCCGGTCGAGTCCTGCTCGCTGCCCGTCAGATGGGTCGAGGCGCCGGAGTCCGTGCCGTTCGGCGAGGTGCTCAACCGGACGGCGGCCCTCGCGAGCGGCGACTACCTGGCCAAATGGGATGACGACGACTGGTACGGGGCCCGCCACCTGGGCGATCTGTTCATGGCGCTGTCGTACTCGGGGGCCGACGTGGTGGGGACGACGGCGGAGTTCTTCTATCTGGAGCCGTTACGGGCGACGGTCCGGCGTACGACGTTCGCCAGTGGAGCGGCGTATCCGAGCGAGGTTTGGGCCGATCACGTGGCAGGTGGGACGATCTTGGTGTCTCGAGAGAAATTTCAGGAAATAGGTGGATTTCCCGGCTTACCGCGGGCTGTCGATCTTGAATTCCTGAAAGCGGCGCAAAAGGCCGGTGCGCGCGTCTACCGCACCCACGGACTCGGCTATGTCCTGCGCAGAGGGCTCAGCGACGAGCACACCTGGCAGCTACCGCTGGCCCACTTCCTCAAGGTGGCCGTCAACCAGTGGCGAGGTTTCCGCCCGAGCCTGCTGATGGAAGCCGCATGACGACGAGTGTCGCCGGGTCCGCGAGGGTACGCGGCAACGACTACCGGATCCTCGAGCCGCTCCTCGGCGACTTCACCCCGGAGCTCAAGCTCAGCGTCGTCATCCCGGCCTACGGCGGGCAGGACAAGCTCGACCTGGCGCTGGCCGCGCTCGCCGGGCAGACGTACCCGGCGGAGCTGACCGAGGTCGTCGTCGTCGACAACGCCAGCGCGCCCCCGCTGCGCCTGCCCTCCGTCCGTCCCAGGGACACGCGCCTGATCGTCTGCGCGGAGCCGGGACGCGCGAGCGCCCGCAACGCCGGCCTGGCCCAGGCGACGGGCGACGTGATCCACTGGCTCGACTCCGACGTGGTGCTCACCCCGGGTGCGATCGAGGCCCACATGCGCTGGCACCACGCCGCCCCCTATCTCGTCGTGACCGGTTACATCAGGTTCACCGACGCGGAACTGCCCGCCGAGCTTCCGCCAGACCTGGAGGAGCACTTCGAGCCCGCCGAGCCGCACAGCTGGATCGTCGACCTGGTCGAACGCACCGACGGCCTCACCGACAACCCCCAGCGCCCGTTCAGCCTGCACGTCGGGGGCGCGACCTCCGTCAACGCCGGGCTCGTCGAGGCGGCGGGCCTGATGGACGACGAGCTGATCCTGGGCCAGGACACCGAGATGGGCTACCGGCTCAGCCAGGTGGGCGCGGTCTTCGTGCCGGAGCCCGCGGCCCGCGCGTACCACCTCGGGCCCACGATGCGAATGCGCGACAAGCAGCCGATCGACCGGGTAAGCCACGCGTTCGTGGCCGATCGCATCCCGTCGTACCGCTGGCTGCGCGGGCATCCCGGGCGGCAGTGGAAGGTCCCGTACGTGACCGTGGCGGTGGACGGCACGGCGGGCTACGAATCGGTACGGGCCACGGTGGACGCGCTGCTCGCCGGCACCGTGCCCGACCTGTCCGTGCTCCTCGTCGGCCCCTGGGACACCCTCGAGCACGACCACCGCGCACCGCTGGAGGACCCCGATCTCGACCTGGTGCTGGTCCACGGCCATTACCGGTACGAGGGACGGGTGACCCTGTCCGTCACGGAGTCGGCCGACCCGGCCGTGCCCTTCGTCCTGCGCCTGCCGCCCGGCTGGATCCCCGGCGAGGACTCGCTCGCCCGCCTGCTCGACCTGGCCCGCGAGGAGGGCCTGGGCCTGGTGAACGTGCTGCTCCACGAGTCGTCCCGGGGCGTCGTCGCGGCCCGCCTGGAACGCGCGTCCGCCTTCGCCAGGGCCCGCATCCTGGCGACTCCGGGGGAGGACCTCGACGACGTGGTGGACACGGTGGCGGGCGTCTCCTGGGTGGAGGGCGAGACGTACGGGTTCACCACCGAGGCCGCGCCCCTGCTCGGGCGGCGGGGGGCGTACCGGGCCCGGCTGGAGGCCCAGGCCGAGGCGGCCCGGCTGGCCAAGGAGGCCGAGCGGCTGCGGGCGCAGGTGGCCAAGTGGAGGGACGAGGCGCAGCGCTGGCGCAAGTCGGCGGTGGAGCTGCGGCGCGAGGTCGGCACGTTACGCCGCCAGCTTGCCGCCGCCGGCCGCGCCCAGCAGAGCTTCCGTATCGTGGTGTCGACGACGATGAAACGCGCCCTGCGCAAACGCCTGCGCGGCTGACCGCCTGTGCCGCGCCGCCCGCTGGGCTGTACGCCTGTGTCGCGCCCTTTGGCCCGCCCCGCGCGGTGGTGCGCGGCCGGTCAGTTGGGGCGGAGGGCGGACTTCAGGCGGCGCAGCAGCGTCTTCTCCGTGGGCGCCACGGACACCGTCACAGGCGCAGGCACGGGCTCAGGCACGGGCGGCGCCGGGATGGTCACTGGTTCGGGCTGCTTGGGGGCGGGCCAGAAACGGTCCGGGCCCTCGTGGCGTACCCCGTGGGTGGTGGCGATGACGTCGTCCAGGTCCGCTCCGGGGTCGGTGAGGAGGACGGCGCGGCCGAGGGCCGAGGTGCGCTCCAGGCGCGCCGTGCGGCCGTCGGGCAGGTCGACGACCAGAACGCCCGTGAGGTCCTTCTGCACCGACTCGATCATGCGCTCCAGCGTCACCCGGTGCAGCGGCACGTCCACCGGCCCGCGGTAGCGGAACGGCGTGGGAGCGGGCGTCGGGGCGGCCTCGTCGATCAGGCGGATGCGTTCGTCGTGCGCGAACAGGTCGCGCATCAGCCGCATCTCGAAGCACGGATCCGACAGGACGGAACGGCGCGAGGAGCTCAGCCGCGACCACGGCGCCACCAGCGTCACCACCACGTCCTGCAGCTTGCCGTCCAGCGCCGCCGCCACCGCCTGCCGCACCACCGACTCCGAGGTGTCCGTGACGTCGAGCACGATCTCCACGTACGGCACCAGCCACCGCCGCCCCTGGTCCTTGCGCAGGTCCCTGCGGAGCGGGATCCGGTGCGCCAGGTACGGCTCCACGGCCCGCACGGCGCGTTCCCTGTCGCGGTGCTGCGCGGGCAGCCCCAGGTGCACGGCCTGCGCGTCCATGTCCGGCACGAACACCACGCCGTGCATGGCCAGCCGGTAGGAGAACTCGGTGTCCTCCCCGCGTGCCACGGTCGGGTCGAGACCGCCCACGGCGTGGAAGATCTCCCGGGGAAGGGCGAAGGTCGGCCCTGTGCACACGTGATACGGATTGCGGCTCTTGCGCAGCCCGTCGGTCTTCGCGATCGTCGCCTCGGTGGAGCTCGACACGGCCCCGGCCAGGTCGAACAGCTCTCCCAGTCGTCCAGCCTGGTACACCTGGCGCGGCGTGACCTGCGGCGGCTCCACGAACTTCTTCATCCCGATCGTGACCAGGTAGTCCGTCACGTGGTGCCAACGGGCCAGCGCCTCGATGTGCTCGCGGCAGGGCACCATGTCGGCGTCGAGCCGCTGGATGATCTCACCGTCGGCGGCCTTGGCGCCGGTGTTGACGGCGTTGGAGATGCCCCAGCCGTCACGCACCCGTACGATGCGGGTGTTGACCGGGCGGATCTCGGGCAGCCGGATGGGAGGCTCGCTGCCGTCGTCGACGACCAGGACCTCCATGAGATGGTCCGGGTACGTCTGCGCCGCCAGCGCCGCCAGCGACAGGTCGAGCTTGTCCTGCCCGCCGTGAGCCGGTATCACCACGCTCACGGAAAGGGCGGGTGACCAGGCGCCGAGCTCCGGCGCCGCTATCGGTGAATAGTCGTTCTGCCTCAAAGCAGGACGCGCGTCCATGGTGGTGACCCCCTGCCGAGACCTTATCGGGAGATGCTGAGAATTTCCTGAATAGTGCGCCTGTCCAATGGATGTGTCCGGCCGGTGGACACGGCTCCGCGCCGGTCTCCCGCACCCCGTACACTCTGTGCCGAACACCGCAGGTAGGGAGCCATCATGAGCAGGTCGTGGCGAGGCCTCATCGAGGAATACCGCGAGCGTCTTCCCGTCAGTTCCAAGACGCCCGTAATCACGCTGCTCGAAGGCGGGACGCCGCTGGTGCCGGCGCACCGCGTGTCCGCTCTTACGGGCTGCGACGTCTATCTCAAGGTCGAGGGCGCCAACCCGACGGGCAGCTTCAAGGACCGCGGCATGACCATGGCCATCAGCAAGGCGGTCGAAGAGGGGGCCAAGGCGGTCATCTGCGCCTCCACGGGCAACACCTCGGCCTCCGCGGCGGCCTACGCCGTTCGCGCCGGGCTGACCTGCGCCGTGCTGGTGCCGCGGGGGAAGATCGCCATGGGCAAGCTCGCCCAGGCGCTCGTCCACGGGGCCACGCTGCTGCAGGTCGAGGGGTCGTTCGACGACTGCCTGGAGATGACCCGCAAGCTGTCGTCCAGCTACCCGATCGCGCTGGTCAACTCGGTCAACCCGTTCCGGCTCCAAGGGCAGAAGACGGCCGCGTTCGAGATCGTCGACACGCTGGGTGACGCACCGGACATCCACTGCATCCCGGTGGGCAACGCGGGCAACATCTCGGCGTACTGGATGGGCTATCAGGAATACGCGGCCGACGGGGTGTCGACCAAGCGGCCGCGCATGTTCGGCTTCCAGGCCAGCGGCTCGGCGCCCATCGTGCAGGGCGCGCCCGTCGCCCATCCGCACACGATCGCCACCGCCATCCGCATCGGCAATCCGGCCTCCTGGTCGCTGGCCACCGAGGCCCGCGACGAGTCGGGCGGCGTCATCCAGGCGGTGACCGACCGGCAGATCGCGGCGGCGTACAAGCTGCTGGCGCAGGAAGAGGGCGTCTTCGTCGAGCTGGCCTCCGCCGCCAGCGTCGCCGGGCTCCTGCAGGCCCACGCGCAGGGGCTCGTCGATCCGGGTCAGCGCATCGTCTGCACGGTCACCGGCAACGGGCTGAAGGACCCCGACTGGGCGATCTCGGGCGCGCCCGCGCCCGTCGTCATCCCCATCGACGTCCACGCCGCCGCGGCGGCGCTCAACCTCGCCTGACGGCGAGCACGGGGAGGCAGAGTTGAGGACGGTTCAGATTCGCGTGCCCGCGACCTCGGCGAACCTGGGGCCCGGGTTCGACGCGCTCGGGCTGGCACTGAGCCTGTACGACGACGTCGAGGCCACGCTCACCGACGAGCCCGGGACCCGCGTGATCGTCGAGGGCGAGGGCGCCGGGGAGGTCGATCTCGGCGAGGGGCACCTGGTCGTCAAGGCGATGCGGGCGGCGTTCGACCGCATGGGGGCGACCCAGCCCGACGGGATCCGCCTGCGCTGCCGTAACAGGATCCCGCACGCGCGTGGACTGGGGTCCTCCTCGGCGGCCGTCTGCGCGGGCATCCTGGCCGCCCGCGATTTGGCTAAGGGCGAACAACTTTCCGACGGCGAGGTTTTCGCGCTGGCCACCGAGATGGAGGGCCATCCGGACAACGTCGCCCCCTGCCTGGCCGGTGGGCTGACCGTGGCCTGGTCTGACCACACGGGGACGCCGCATATGGTGAAACTGGTCCCCGACGAGCGCATCCGCCCGGTCGTCGTCGTTCCGTCGACGCGGCTGGCCACGGAGACCGCACGGGGACTGTTGCCGAAGGACGTGCCCCACAAGGACGCATCGTTCAACGCCGGCCGGGCCGCGCTGCTGATCGCAGCGCTGACCCAGCGGCCGGAGCCAGGGCTTCTGCTCGCGGCCACCGAAGATCGACTCCATCAGCACTATCGCGCGCCTGCGATGCAGGACACCGCGGATCTGGTAGAACGTCTCCGTGCTGCGGGCGTGCCCGCGGTCGTCTCGGGAGCGGGTCCCACTGTTCTTGCGTTTTCGACATCGGATACGCAGGATTTGATCGCGCCAGAAGTGGGTAATGACTGGCACATCCAGCAAATGGACGTCGACCCGATTGGTGCGGACGTTCAGTTCCCCGAGACACGCTGATGCCTCTTTAGACCTTCAGGGAATAGCCGTGTGCGCTGGTGATGTTAGGCTGGTAGCCGCACCAGATGCCCCCTTGGTGGGTGCGTGCTTGTCAGCCACACATCGCTGCATCATGCTTCACGTCGCGAGGCGTGAGCAGCGCGGCTGTCTCCCCGGAATCCGTCACCTCCGGTTGGCCCACACCCGGTTGGCTCATAACGAGGCGGCGACGATGGGGATCTGCGCGTTCGAGACACATCGACATCTGGTTGGCGACAGCAATCTGGGGGGTGTCAGCCACGCGCCACGGCCATGTGGCGGCTTGGACGAGCCCCTCCCCAAGAGTGGCGACCGTCCACAGCGGCGGCCGAAGATCGCAGCGTGCACCCCGACCCGGTCTGTCCCGCCGGATCGCAAGCACCTCCGGGACGCCCGGCAGAACGAAACCGGCGCCCGACCCCTGGGAAGGACCTTTTAGTTGAGCGACACCACCGAACTCCTCTCCGACGCATCAGGCGCAGAGCCGGCGTCCGGCGACACCCCCACCCGCGCACCGGCCAAGACCACACGTGCGCGTCGCTCCGGCACCGGCCTGTCCGCCAAGGTGCTGCCCGAGCTGCAGAAGATGGCAGCGGAGCTGGGCATCAGCGGGACCGGGCGCATGCGGAAGAGCCAGCTCATCGCGGCCATCCAGGAGAAGCAGGGTGGCGGTTCCGGCGAAGGCGCACCGGCCCCGGCGGCCGAGGCTCCTGCCGCGGCTGACGCGGCGCCTGCCGCCGAGCGCCCCACCCGTACGCGCAGGGAACGTTCCCGCGCCAAGCCGGCCGAGGAGGCCACCCCGCAGCCCGCCGCGCAGCCGGCGGAGCCCGTGGCCTCGGCTCCTGAGCCCGTCGCCGCTGCCGCCCCGGCGGAGCCGGTCGTCGAGCAGCAGGCCCAGGTCGTGGAGAGCGGACAGAACGACACGAGGGGCGAGCGCGGCGAGAGCCGTCGCGAGCGCCGCAGCCGCGGCGAGCGCCGCGAGCGGGGCGACCGCTCCGGCAGCGACCGTTCCAGCAGCGACCGTAGTGACCGCGGGGACCGCGGGGACCGTGGGGACCGTGGCGACCGCGGTGAGGGCGGCCGTGCCGACAGCGGCCGCGACGGCGGGCGCGGCGAGCAGCGCGAGCGCGCCGCCGACTCGGGCGGCCGCGGTGACCAGCGGGGCGACCAGCGCGGTGACCAGCGCGGTGACCAGCGGGGCGGCGACGACGACGAGCGTGGCCGCGGGCGCAGGGGCCGCTTCAGGGAGCGCAACCGTGGCCGTGGCCGCGACCGCTTCGAGGGCGGCGGCGAGCCCGTCATCGGCGACGACGACGTGCTCATTCCGATCGCCGGCATCCTCGACATCCTCGACAACTACGCGTTCGTCAGGACCAGCGGCTACCTGCCGGGCAGCAACGACGTCTACGTCTCGCTCGCCCAGATCCGCCGCAACGGCCTGCGCAAGGGCGACGTCGTCACCGGCGCCGTCAGGCAGCCCCGCGAGGGCGAGCGGCGCGAGAAGTTCAACGCCCTGGTCCGCCTCGACACCGTCAACGGCATGGACCCGGAGCAGGCCCGCAACCGGCCCGACTTCAACAAGCTGACGCCGCTCTACCCGCAGGAGCGCCTGCGCCTCGAGACCGAGCCGAACATCCTCACCACGCGGATCATCGACCTCGTCTCACCGATCGGCAAGGGCCAGCGCGGCCTCATCGTCTCGCCGCCCAAGGCCGGTAAGACGATGGTGCTGCAGGCCATCGCCAACGCGATCACCCGCAACAACCCCGAGTGCCACCTGATGGTCGTGCTCGTGGACGAGCGGCCTGAAGAGGTCACCGACATGCAGCGGTCGGTCAAGGGCGAGGTCATCCACTCGACCTTCGACCGTCCCGCCGAGGACCACACCACGGTCGCCGAGCTCGCCATCGAGCGGGCCAAGCGCCTGGTGGAGCTGGGCCACGACGTGGTCGTCCTGCTCGACTCGATCACCCGCCTCGGCCGCGCCTACAACCTGGCGGCCCCGGCGTCCGGTCGCATCCTGTCGGGTGGTGTCGACTCCACGGCGCTCTACCCGCCCAAGCGGTTCTTCGGCGCCGCCCGCAACATCGAGAACGGCGGCTCGCTGACGATCCTCGCCACGGCCCTGGTCGAGACCGGGTCCAAGATGGACGAGGTCATCTTCGAGGAGTTCAAGGGCACCGGCAACGCCGAGCTCAAGCTCAACCGCTCCTTGGCCGACAAGCGGATCTTCCCCGCGG
Source organism: Nonomuraea helvata (assembly GCF_039535785.1). Taxonomy (NCBI): domain Bacteria; kingdom Bacillati; phylum Actinomycetota; class Actinomycetes; order Streptosporangiales; family Streptosporangiaceae; genus Nonomuraea; species Nonomuraea helvata. The sequence goes on along the minus strand of NZ_BAAAXV010000001.1, from coordinate 2,934,150 downwards.
TGGACGTGGACGCGTCCGGCACGCGTAAGGAAGAGATCCTCATGGGCAAGGAAGAGCTCCAGATCGTCTGGAAGCTGCGGCGGGTGCTGCACGCTCTGGACATGCAGCAGGCGCTCGAGCTGCTGCTGGAGAAGATGAAGGAGACCAAGTCCAACGCGGAGTTCCTCCTGCAGGTCCAGAAGACCACGGTGAGCAACGACCGCGACTAGCGGCTCCTGGTACTGAAGGGGCGGCAGGGATTTCTCCCTGCCGCCCCTTCTCCGTGCCGCGCCGGGGCGGGGGTTAGCCCTACCTCGGCAACGGAAGCCACCCACATTCACTCCTGCCCTTCTCGCGTGCACTCTTGGGACATGCCATCAGTCGCGTTGAAGGACCGGGTGCCGTTCGGTCCCAAGGGCCCCTTGGGCATCGTGGTCGATCCGATGACGTGGCGGGCGGCGCCGTACCTGGGCCTCGCCGGGGTGCTCGGCTTCGGCTGGTTCGCCGTGCTGGCCGTGACCGTGCCCGTCTCGCTCGCGCTGACGGTCGTCTGGGTGGGCGTGCCGCTGATGATGGCGACCGTGCTCATGTGGCGGGGCGGTGCGATGCTGGAGCGGCGGCTGATGCGCGCGGCGTTCGGCGTCAAGATCGCCGACCCGTACCGTGCCAGGCCGGAACGTGGGGTCGGCGCGCACATCAGGTGGCTGCTGACGGACGCGGCCACCTGGCAGGACCTCGGCTACCTGCTGATGCTGCTCCCGCTCGGCCTGGTCGAGACGGCCCTGTCCGTGGCCCTGTGGACGGCGTCAGGCATGCTGCTCGTCCAGCCCGTCCTGATGTTCCTGTCGGTGGCGACGGGCTTCTCCAGTGACCTGACCATCGACAGCTGGCCAGGGGCCTTCGTGGCCGCGGTGTTCGGGGCGCTGCTGTTCGTGGTGGCGGCGTACATGGTGCGGGGGATGGCCTGGCTGCACGGGACGCTGGCGACGGTGCTGCTCGGCGGCAGCCAGGAGGAGCGGCTGCGGGCGAGCAGGGCCAGGGGGATCGACGCGGCCGAGGCGGAGCGGCGCAGGATCGAGCGCGACCTGCACGACGGCGCGCAGCAGCGGCTGCTGTCGGTGGCGGTGGACCTGGGGCGGGCGCAGTCGAAGTTCGACAGCGAGCCCGAGGTGGCCAGGGCGCTCATCGCCCAGGCCCACGCCGGCACGAAGGCGGCCATCGCCGAGCTGCGCAACCTGGCGAGGGGCATCCATCCGGCCATCCTGAGCGACCGCGGCCTCGACGCGGCCCTTTCGGGGCTGGCCGCGCGGGCGCCCATCCACGTGGACGTCTCGGTCGAGCTGGGCGAACGGCCGCCCGCGGCCGTCGAGAGCATCGCGTACTTCATCGTGGCCGAGACGCTGGCCAACATGGCCAAGCACTCAGGCGCCACCGAGGCGTCGGTGACGGTGCTCAGGGACCATCGCGGCGTGGTCGTCGACGTGTGGGACAACGGCATCGGCGGGGCGCTCTTGTGCCCCGGTGGCGGCCTGGCCGGGCTGGCCGACCGGGCGGCCACCATCGACGGCATGCTCGTCCTGCACAGCCCTGTGGGCGGTCCCACGCTCGTGCGTGCGGAGCTCCCCTGCGAGTGGTAGCCGGTCCGTCAGCGCTCTCCCGTGCGGAGACGCGCTCCGAATGGTAGGCGCACACGCCGCGGCCTGCAGTGGACAGCTGAACGCTGTCCACTGTAGGCGCACACGCCGCGGCCTGCAGTGGACAGCTGAACGCTGTCCACTGTAGTCATGTGGCCATGCGCGTGGTCATCGCCGAGGACTCCGTACTGCTGCGTGAGGGGCTCGCGCGGCTGCTCGCCGACGGCGGCATCGAGACCGTCGCGGCCGTCTCGGACGGGTCCGCGCTGGTCTCCGCCGTCCTGGAGCACGAGCCCGACCTCGCGATCGTCGACGTACGCATGCCGCCCACCCACACCGACGAGGGCCTGCGCGCGGCGCTGCAGGTACGGGCGGCCGTACCCGACTTCCCGATCCTGGTCCTCTCCCAGTACGTCGAGGAGAGATACGCGGGAGACCTCATCGGCAGGGCCGTCGGCTACCTGCTGAAGGAGCGGGTCGCCGACGTGGCCGAGTTCCTGGAGGCGGTACGCCAGGTCGCCGCCGGCGGCACGGTCATCGACCCCGAGGTCGTGGTGCAGCTGCTGAGCCGCCAGCGCCGCGGAGCCCCGCTCGACTCGCTCTCGCCCCGCGAGCGCGAGGTGCTCGCCCTGATGGCCGAGGGCCGCTCCAACACCGCCATCGCCACCAGGCTGGTGGTCACGGAAGGCGCCGTGGAGAAGCACATCTCCGGCATTTTCGCCAAACTGGCCCTGGGACCCGCGCCCGAGGATCACCGCCGCGTGCTGGCCGTCCTGACATACCTGGGCCGCTGACGGGAATGCACGATGGCCTGGGATGGTTGGACGATCTGGCACACTGGTAGCTGACCATTTTGCGGCTCCGGTTCACGCCGTGCGTGATGGCGACCCGGCGGCCGCACCCCGAAAGGACAGCGATGAAGCGCGACATCCACCCTGACTACCACGTGACGCAGGTGTCCTGCTCCTGCGGTAACACGTTCACCACCCGTAGCACCGCCAAGAACGGCGTCATCCACGCCGACGTCTGCTCTGCCTGCCACCCGTTCTACACCGGCAAGCAGAAGATCCTGGACACCGGCGGCCGGGTGGCCCGCTTCGAGAAGCGCTTCGGCAAGAAGGCCACGGGCAAGTAGCTTCACCGACGCCGGCCCGGACGCACTTCCGTGCGCCGGGTCGGCGTTGTTGGTGTGGAACGGCCCCAACCAGACGTAAGGACCCACGGTGAACCTCGACGAGTTGCTCAAGGAGTATTCCGAGCTGGAGGTGCAGCTCGCCGACCCCGCCGTGCACGCCGACCAGAACAAGGCCCGCACCCTGGGCAGGCGCTACTCGCAGCTCACGCCGGTCATCGGCACCTATCGCGAGCTCGAGTCGGCCCGCGAGGACCTGAGCGCCGCCAAGGAGCTGGCCGGTGAGGACGAGGCGTTCGCGGCCGAGGCCGCCGAGATCGAGGAGCGCATCCCCCAGCTGGAGGAGAAGCTCAGGCACCTGCTGATCCCGCGCGATCCCAACGATGACAAGGACATCATCATGGAGATCAAGGCGGGCGAGGGCGGCGAGGAGTCCGCGCTGTTCGCGGGCGACCTGCTGCGGATGTACCTGAGATACGCCGAGCGCCTCGGCTGGAAGACCGAGGTCATCGACAGCCAGCCCTCCGACCTGGGCGGCTACAAAGACGTCACGGTCGGCATCAGGGCCAAGGGCGACGAGGGCGTGTGGTCCAGGCTCAAGTACGAGGGCGGCGTCCACCGCGTGCAGCGGGTGCCCGTCACCGAGTCGCAGGGCCGCATCCACACCAGCGCCGCGGGCGTGCTCGTCTACCCGGAGGCGGAGGAGGTCGACGTCCAGATCGACCCCAACGACCTGCGCATCGACGTCTACCGTTCCAGCGGCCCCGGCGGCCAGAGCGTCAACACCACCGACTCGGCGGTCCGCATCACCCACCTGCCCACCGGCGTGGTCGTCTCGTGCCAGAACGAGAAGAGCCAGCTCCAGAACAAGGAGTCGGCCCTGCGCATCCTGCGCGCCCGCCTGCTGGCCATGGCGCAGGAGCAGGCCGAGGCCGCCGCGCAGGCCGAGCGCAAGTCGCAGGTCCGCACGGTCGACCGCTCCGAGCGCGTCCGTACCTACAACTTCCCGGAAAACCGCATCTCCGACCACCGGGTCGGCTTCAAGGCGTATAACCTCGACCAGGTTCTCGACGGCGAGCTCAACGCCGTCACCCAGGCCCTCATCGACGCCGAGATGGCGGAGAAGCTCGCACAACACTCATGACATTTCTGCTGGACGAGATCGCCCTCGCCACCGCTCGGCTGGCCGAGGCAGGTGTTCCCTCACCGCGCACCGACGCTGAGGAGATCGCGGCGTTCGTCCACGGCGTGCGCAGGAGCGAGCTCCACACGGTCAAGGACGCCGACTTCGACGCGCTGTTCTGGGAGGGCGTGGCCAGGCGGGAGGCCCGCGAGCCGCTGCAGCACATCACCGGCCACGCCTACTTCCGCTATCTGGAGCTCGCGGTCGGGCCCGGCGTGTTCGTGCCGCGGCCTGAGACCGAGGTGGTGGCCGGCTGGGCCATCGAGACGCTGCGCGAGATGGACGTGACCGCCCCGCTCGTGGTCGACCTCGGCACCGGCTCCGGTGCGATCGCGCTCTCGATCGCGCAGGAGGTGGCGCTGGCCGAGGTCCACGCCGTGGAGGTCGACCCCGGGGCGTACACCTGGGCCAAGCGCAACATCTCCGAGCACGGCCAGGGCCGCACCCACCTGCACCCCGAGGACCTCGCGGAGGCGCTGCCCGAGCTCAACGGCAAGGTCGACCTGGTCATCTCCAACCCGCCCTACATCCCGCCCGGCGCGATCCCGCGCGACCCCGAGGTGCGCGACTACGACCCTTCCAGGGCGCTGTACGGCTCCGGCGACGACGGGCTCGGCGAGGTGCGCGCGGTCGAGCGCACGGCCCGCCGGCTGCTGCGGCCGGGCGGCTGGGTGGCCGTGGAGCACGCCGACGAGCAGGGCAGGGCGGTCTACCTGACGTTCCCCGAGGACCACGGCTGGCGTGACGTGCGCCTTCGGCAGGACCTCACCAGAAGAGACCGCTTCGTCACGGCTCGGCTGGGCCAGGACTAGGATCTATGCGAGCGGGAGCGAGGCGATAAGATCGTGTCCAGACGTTTTGACTGCTCCGACCTGGAGCAACGCACCGTTGGCCTGATGGAGGCCGCGTCGTCCGTGCGCCGTGGCGACCTCGTGGTGCTGCCGACCGACACCGTCTACGGCATCGGCGCCGACGCCTTCACGCCGTCGGCGGTCACCGCGCTGCTCGACGCCAAGGGGCGGGGCCGCGAGATGCCGCCGCCCGTGCTCGTGGGCACCGTCAGAGCCGCCACAGCGCTCATAGACGACCTCGGGCCGTACGGGCAGGATCTGATAGACGCCTTCTGGCCCGGGCCGCTCACGCTCATCTGCAAGGCCAACAGGGCCCTTTCCTGGGACCTGGGGGAGACCAAGGGCACGGTGGCCGTACGCATGCCGCTCCACCCGGTGGCGCTCGACCTGCTCAAGGAGACCGGCCCCATGGCCGTCTCCAGCGCCAACCGCTCCGGCGCCCCCGCCGCCACCACGGCGGACGAGGCGGAGGAGCAGCTCGGGGACTCGGTCGACGTCTACCTCGACGGCGGCAAGACCACCGACAACACGCCCTCCACCATCCTCGACCTCACCACGGCCGTGCCCAGGCTGCTGCGTCGCGGGGCGATCCCGGTGGAGAAGCTGCGCGGCATCATCGGGTACGTCGCCACCGAGGACTGACGTATACCGTCTGCTTATCCCGGCTGCGATCGCGCTCCGGCCGACATTACGGTGAGCCCCGGAGCGGCGATTACGTCCGGGAGTGGCCCATGGGCAAGTTCGACGGCATGGATCCCAAGCTGGTCCGCGACCTGCTGGCCGAGGTGAAACACGCGGCCACGCAGCTGCGTGCGGCCGAGGACCGGGTCAGGCTCGCCATGCACCGGGCCGGGCTGTCCGCCGTGACCACCCACCGCCCCGCCCAGGTCGCGGATTCGGCTGACACGATGGTCAAGGACGTCAACGTCCGGCTCGGGGTGCTGGAGAAACGGGTCGACCGGCCGCGGGGCGACGAGCCCAAGGATGTGCGCGGGGACCAGAACAAGTACGACAATCCGCGGTCCGACGGGACCCCGCCGAAGAACGACGACACCAAGACGGGCGAGGAGACCAGGACCGGAGACGGTCCCAAGGCGGACGCGGACGGCAAGACGGGTGATCGGCCCAAGGCGGACGCCGATGGCAAGACGGGTGATCGGCCCAAGGCGGACGCGGACGGCAAGACGGGTGATCGGCCCAAGGCGGACGCGGACGGCAAGACGGGTGATCAGCCCAAGGCGGACGCCGACGGCAAGACGGATGCCGATGGTGACGGGAAAACGTGCGACGGCGCCAAGGACACAGGGACCGGCCAGGACACCGGAGCCGACCAGGATGCCGGGACCGACCGCAGGACCGGCGACCAGTCCGTCGACCTGCCCACTGATCAGCCCAAGGACGACGCCCTGGACAGCCGGCGCGACCGCGGCGCCGAGGCCGACGGCGGTGCGACGACCGGCACCCCGGCCCAGGACCACCAGGACGTGACCAAGCCGCAGATCGTGGAGGTCGACGGCGTCAAGGTCCTGCAGATCCCCATCGACCCGCCCACGGCCGAGCAACTGGAGGACCTGCTCGAGAACGCCGACAAGGTGCAGCCGGCGGACATGCCGCACCTCCCCGCCGACACCGCGACCACCCACACGGCCGACGTCAACGCCTGGGCGAACGACGGCAGCGACGTGGTCTCCGCCGGCACCGACCCGCCTGGCCCGGACGCGCTGAAGACGGTGGTGGGCCACCACCGCGAGATCCCACCGCTGGACATGCCGGGTCTGTCGGAGACGTCCGGCCACGACACCACACCGACGGACGGCACGGCCCCCACCGCCGGCACGAACGACGACGCCTGCGCCTCCAACGGCGACACCACGCCAGGAAGCACCGCACCCGACAGCCCATCGGGCGACGGCGCCGGTCAAGATGGGGCCGGTCAAGATGGGGCCGGTCAAGGTGGGGCCGGTCAGAAGGACGGCCAGACGACGGGAGGCCGAGGGGCGCCCGTCTCCGTCCCGCCGACCAACCCCTCGATCCAGATGCAGATCGCGTACGGGCGGGACACCGCGGCATCGAACGTCGCCGCCTGGGCGAACGACGGCAGCGACGTCGTCTCCGTGGACGTCACACCGCCCAGCCTGGACGCGCTGGGGACGGTCGTGGAGCACCACCGCGACATCCAGCCCCTCGACATGCCCTCGGTCGAGGTCCCGCCGGGCGAGTACGGCAGGGGCGAGTGGGCCCCCAGGGACATCCGGCCGGACGGCCCGCAGGGCGAGATCGACCCGGGCACGCCGGAAAGGAGCGCGTGATGTACGTCGACCCCCCGGCGCCCAAGCCAAGGGACCCCAACGAGACCCCGCCGGTCAGCGCCTCAGGAGCCCTGGACGACCCGCAGAGGGCCTGGGAGTTCAACCCCGACTACCAACGCCTGGTCGTGGCGTGGAACACCGTCCTGCCCCAGCTGGAGGCACTCAGAACGGCACTTGACAAGGCGTACGGCCTGGCCAAGAGCCCTCAGACGTGGGACGCCCCCGTGGGGGAGCGCTACGTCCAGGACATCCGCGAGTGGCGCAACAGGCTCGCCGTCTACCGCCACAACGTGCTGACGACCATCAGCGACGAGGCGGCCGACACCCCCAGATGGATCCCGACCACGGCCAACGCGCCCCACGCGTTCCAGTAGCGCACACCAGGCGCGCGCCACCCCCTGAGGCTGGGTGAAACGGACATCAGGTCGTACAGTGGGGAAATGGGTGGAGAACCCTACTACGGCCCCGACTTCGGGCTCCTGCGGAAGCAGGACCCGGAGCTCGCCCAGGTGCTGCTCGACGAGCTGGACCGGCAGCGGGGCAACCTCCAGCTGGTCGCGAGCGAGAACTTCACCTCGCCCGCCGTTCTGGCCGCGATGGGCTCGACCCTCACCAACAAGTACGCCGAGGGTTACCCGGGCAGGCGCTACTACGGCGGTTGCGAGGTCGTGGACCGGGCCGAGCGGCTGGCGGTGCAGCGGGCGCGCGAGCTGTTCGGGGCGGAGCACGCCAACGTCCAGCCGCACTCCGGCGCCTCGGCGAACCTCGCCGCCTACGCCGCGCTGCTGCAGCCCGGCGACACGATGCTGGCCATGGCCCTGCCGCACGGCGGCCATTTCACCCACGGTTCCAAGGTGAACTTCTCCGGAAAATGGTTCAACGTCGTGTCGTACGGGGTGCGACGTGACACCGAGCTCATCGACTACGACGAAGTCAGGGACCTGGCCCTGCGGCACCAGCCCAAGCTCATCGTGTGCGGCGCCACGGCGTACCCGAGACTGATCGACTTCACGGTGTTCCGCTGCATCGCGGACGAGGTGGGGGCCTGGCTGCTGGCCGACGTCGCGCACACGATCGGGCTGATGGCGGGCGGCGCGATCCCGTCGGCGGTGCCGCACGCGGACGTCGTGACGCTCACCACCCACAAGGCGCTGCGCGGGCCGCGCGGCGGTGCCATCCTGTGCACGGAGGAGCTGGCCCCGAAGATCGACCGGGCGGTGTACCCGTTCATCCAGGGCGGGCCGCTGATGCACGTGGTGGCGGCCAAGGCGGTGGCGTTCGCGGAGGCGATGCGGCCGGAGTTCGCCGACTACGCAAGACGCGTGGTCGTGAACGCGCAGGCGCTGGCGGAAGCGCTGGCGGGGGAGGGGATGCGGGCCGTGTCCGGTGGCACGGACACCCATCTGGCCCTGATCGACCTGCGTGACCTGGACGTGTCCGGCGCCGAGGCCGAGCGCAGGTGCGCCCGCGCGGGGATCACGCTCAACCGGAACGTGATCCCGTACGATCCCGAGCCGGCGGCCGTCACGTCGGGGATCCGCGTCGGCACGCCGTGCGTGACCACCCAGGGCATGGGGTCCCAGGAGCTCAAGGAGGTGGGCACCCTGGTGACCAGGGCAGTGCGCCAGCCGGGCAGAGCTGCGGAGATTCGGGAAAGAGTCTCGGCGCTTCTGGCCATCCATCAGCCATATCTCAGCGAATATTAAGCGGGTCTGTGTCGTTTTCCGGCCTCAGCAGGCCGGAGGATCCGGGAAACTAGGTTCGTGCGCGAATACCTGTTCATGGCGCTCATATCGGCGGCGGTCACGTACCTGCTGGTTCCGCTGGTGCGCCGCTTTGCCATCCGCATCGGCGCCATGCCGGAGATTCGCGATCGTGACGTGCACACCACGCCGACGCCCAGACTGGGCGGCCTGGCCATGTACGGCGGGCTGGTCGTGGGGTTGCTGCTGGCCGGCCAGCTCACCCATTCGAGCGAGGCGCTGGCGGGCACCGGCGCCCAACCCGTGGCCGCCCTGATCATCGCGGGCGGGCTCATCACGTTCACCGGCTTCCTCGACGACTGGTGGGGCATGGACGCCTTCATCAAGCTCGCCGGGCAGGTCGCGGCGGCCGGGGTGCTGGTCTTCTTCAATATGCGGCTGACCTCCATCCCGCTGCCCGAGGCATGGGGCGGCCCGACCAGCGTCGACTACACGCTCAGCACGGTCATCACCATCCTGGTCGTGGTGGTGACGATCAACGCGGTCAACTTCGTCGACGGGCTCGACGGGCTGGCGGCCGGGATCGTGTGCATCGCGGCCATGGCAACATGGGTCTATTCGATCATCATCTCGCAGAAGATCTCCGGGAGTAACATCACCGCCACGGCGGCCATCGTCGCCGTCCTCATCGGCACGTGCCTGGGCTTCCTGCCGCACAACTTCCATCCCGCGAAGATCTTCATGGGCGACACCGGGGCCATGCTGATCGGACTGGTGCTCGCCTCCTCGATCGTCACCGTGACGCCGGTCGACACCACGGCGATCTCGGACATGAACGAGTTCCCGGTGGTGGTCCCGCTGCTGATCCCGGCGGCCGTCCTGGTGCTGCCGCTCATCGACCTGATAACCGCGGTCGTACGGCGCACGTCACAGGGCCTGTCGCCGTTCGCGCCCGACCGCGGTCACCTGCACCACCGGCTGATGGACATCGGCCACTCGCACCGGCGTTCCGTGCTGATCATGTACGCGTGGACGTTCCTGTTCTCGTTCCTCGTCGTGGGCCTGTCCTGGGTCGGCGTGCCCGTCCTGATCTTCCCGGCGGTCATCGTGCTCGCGATCGCCGTGCTGATCCTGATGGCGATGCCGCGCTGGCGGGGCAGGGGCGGTGCGCACACCGCGACGCCCGACGATCCCGACGACGACGGCGGCCCGCCCACTGGCCCGATGCCGCCGATCCTGCCGCAGGATCCGCAGGTCAAGCGGCAGTCGCCGCCCTCCGGCAGCTCCTCGCAGGAGCGCGCCAGCGCCGAGGGAAAACCGGTCATTCCGGCCTTTCCGAGCCGTTCTTGATCGCGAACTAGAAACGGCAGGTAAAAGCGGTCTTCCGTGAGCTTGTGATATCTTTCACGAGCAGGGACTCCAGATGCACCGGCTCTGGAGGTAGCAAACGCTCGCTTGACAACTTGCTGATGGAGCACCAATGCAGGCCAACGACGTGCGCGTACTCAAGAGCGCCGCGATTCCGACCTCGCTGGTCGGGGTGGTCGCCGTGGCCGTCTCGCTCCTGACGAGTGGCGGCAAGGGAGCGCTGGGCGCGGCCATCGGAGCTCTGCTCGTCGGGGTTTTCTTCAGCATCAGCGTGGTAGCGGTGTCCTATGCCGCACGGGTCTCCCCCCAGATGATGGCGATCGCAGCGATGGTCAGCTATCTCGTCAAGGTGCTCGCCATCATGGCCGTGCTGGTCTCCTTCCGCGACACCACGGCCTGGAACACCCAGACTTTCGCCTGGTCGGTCGTGGTCTGCACGCTCGTCTGGACGGGCTTCGAAGTGCGCGCGTTCATGAAGACCAAGATGCTCTACGTCGACCCCGAAGCCAGGGTCCCCGGAAAGGGCGACTCATGAAAGCAGGTAAAGGGACGGGGTCCGATATGACTAGTCCTCTACTTGCCTGCTATTGTCAAGGCCGCGATGAGCGCACAGAAACGCCGACCCGAAGAAGACGGTCGCGACTTCGCCGACGCCATGTGGTCAGTCCCCAGCTATCTGCTTGCCGGGATGGCCTTCTACGGCGGCCTCGGGTGGTTGCTGGACCGGTGGTTGAGCCTGTCCGCGCTCTTCCCCATAGGCGTCGTCCTTGGGGTTGTGCTCTCCGGCTATCTGGTCTACCGGAAGTTCGGTCGCTAGCCCGACACAGCGATCACTTCGCTGAGGAAACTCTTGTGATCCACTACCACGTTGAAGGGAACGCCGCGTGAGTACGCTGACGCTCCTCGCTCCGCCATCCGACCAGTTCGGGGCACCGACTCCGGAAGAGCTGTTCAATCTTCCCCCCATCATCCCGGGGGTGGACTGGTTCACCAAGCCGGTTCTTCTCGCGATGCTGTCCGTGATCCTCGTGGTCGGTTTCCTCTGGGCGGCCTTCGCCAACCCCAAGGTTGTGCCGCGGGGCATCCAGAACGTCGCCGAGTACGGCTACATGTTCGTCCGCGACCAGGTCGCCCGGCCCTTCCTGGGCAAGGACGCCGACCGGTGGATGGGCCTGCTGGTGACGCTCTTCTTCACGGTCCTGCTCTGGAACATCATGGGTGTCATCCCGATACTCCAGTTCCCGGTGGCCTCGCACATCGCCTTCCCGGCGGTGCTCGCGCTCTCGATCTACGTGCTCAAGGTCTACCTGGGCATGAAGCACCAGGGAGCGGTCGGCTACTTCAAGAACATGATGTTCCCCCCTGGGCTGCCGAAGCCGATCTACGTGCTGCTGTCGCCGATCGAGTTCCTGTCGAATTTGATCATCGCGCCGTTCACGCACGCGGTCCGACTCTTCGCCAACATGTTCGCCGGCCACATGCTGCTGGCCTTCTTCAGCATGGTCGGCTTCTGGTTCCTCTTCGAGAAGCTGACGCCGCTCGGCGCCGGGGTGGGCGTGATCGGCGTGGTCATGACCATCATCCTCACGGGCTTCGAGATGTTCATCCAGTTCCTGCAAGCGTTCCTGTTCGCGATGCTGGCCGCCATGTACATCGGTGGCTCGCTGCACCCAGAGCACTGAGAACCCACATACCGGAATATCCATGACCGGTGAGGACTCCGCTTCACCGGCCGTCCAGTAAAGGAATAACAGTAATGAGCGTTCTCGCTGAGGTCTCCGGCAACGTCACCGCCATCGGTTACGGTCTCGCCGCCATCGGCCCCGGCATCGGCGTCGGCATCATCTTCGGCCAGGGCGTGCAGGCCATCGCCCGCCAGCCGGAGGCGTACGGCCTGATCCGCCAGAACATGCTCCTCGGCTTCGTCCTCACCGAGGCCCTCGCCCTGATCGGTCTGGTCGCGCCGTTCATCTTCCAGGGCATCAAGTAACGCGCCGCCCTTCTGACGAAAGGCTGCACTCATGATGTACAAGGCAGCTACGCTCCTCGCCGAGGAGGGGGCATCCAACCCTCTCATCCCGCACGCCTACGAGCTCGTCGTCGGTGTCTTCTCGTTCTTCGTCATCCTCTTCGTCGTCGGCAAGATCCTCATGCCGCGCATCCAGAAGACGCTGGCTGAGCGGACCGACGCGATCGAGGGTGGCATCAAGCGGGCCGAGGAGGCCCAGGCCGAGGCGCAGGCCCTGCAGCAGCAGTACCGCGACCAGCTGGCCGAGGCCAGGCACGAGGCGGCCCGGCTTCGCGAGGAGGCTCGCGAGCAGGCCGCGCAGATCAAGGCCGAGCTCCGCGAGGAGGCGCAGGCCGAGGCCCGTCGCCTCGTCGAGGCGGCCCACGCGCAGATCGAGGCGGACCGCCAGGCCGCCTTCTCGCAGCTCCGTGCCGAGATCGGTCGCCTGTCGACCGATCTGGCCGGCCGCATCGTCGGCGAGTCCCTTGAGGACGAGGTCCGGCAGAGCCGCATCGTCGACCGGTTCCTCGACGAGCTGGAGTCCTCGCCGCAGGCGGTGCGCTGATGCGTGGTCTGAGCAGGACGTCGCTGGCCGAGGTCGAGGAGCGGTTCAACGCGGTCGCCGGCAGTGCCGACCTCGGTGCGCTCTCCGACGAGCTGTTCGCGGTCGCGGATCTGCTCGACCGGGAGCACGGCCTGCGCCGCGCTCTGTCCGACCCGGCCAGGCCCGCCGAGCAGAAGGCGGCCACCGTGCGCGCGCTGCTCGGGGGCAAGGTCAACGAGGCGGCGCTGGCCACCACCGAGGCCGCGGTCGCGGCCAGGTGGTCGCGCGCCGGTGACCTGGCCGACGTGCTCGAGCGGCTCGGCGTCGTCGCCGCGGCCGCTGAGGCGGAGAGCCAGTCCAGGCTCGACGACGTGGAGGACGAGCTCTTCCGCTTCGGTCGCGTCGTCGCCGCCAACCCCGACCTGCGCCGTGCGCTCGCCGACCAGGCGGCGCCCGCGTCGGGCAAGGAGCAGCTGCTGCGCGACCTGCTCGGCGGCAAGGTGGCTCCGACCACCCTGCGCCTGATCACGCAGGTCGCGGTGCATCCGCGCGGGCGTAGCCTGGAAGCAGGGCTGGAGGAGGCCGGTCACCTCGTGGCCGCGCAGCGCCAGCGCCTCGTGGCGGTGGTGCGCAGCGCGGTCGAGCTGACCGAGGGGCAGAAGCAGCGCCTGGCGGCGTGGCTGAGCTCCTCCTACGGCCGTGACGTGCACCTGAACGTCGAGGTGGACAAGCGAGTGCTCGGTGGGTTCTCGGTCCGCATCGGCGACGAGATCATCGACACCACCATTGTGGGACGAATCGAAGAAGTCCGCCGCCGGTTGGCCGGCTAGGCGAATAGGGAGACAGAGTAGAGATGGCGGAGCTTACGATCCGGCCGGACGAGATCCGGGACGCGCTTGAGCGCTTCGTCCAGGCGTACGAACCGGAAGGCGCCGCGCGCGAGGAGATCGGGACCGTCGTCGACGCCGGCGACGGCATTGCCCATGTCTCCGGCCTTCCCTCGGCGATGGCTAACGAGCTGCTCGAGTTCGAGAACGGCACGCGCGGCCTGGCACTTAACCTCGACACCCGCGAGATCGGTGCCGTGATCCTGGGCGACTTCAGCGGCATCGAGGAGGGCCAGACGGTCCGTCGGACGGGCGAGGTCCTGTCCGTGCCCGTCGGCGACAACTTCCTCGGCCGCGTGGTCGACCCCCTGGGCAACCCGCTCGACGGCAAGGGCGCCATCGAGGCCGAGGCCATTCGTGCCCTCGAGCTTCAGGCCCCCACCGTCGTCCAGCGGCAGCCCGTGAAGGAGTCGCTGGCCACCGGCATCAAGGCGATCGACGCCATGACCGCGATCGGCCGTGGTCAGCGCCAGCTGATCATCGGTGACCGCGGCACCGGCAAGACGGCGATCGCCGTCGACACGATCCTCAACCAGCGCGAGAACTGGGCCTCCGGCGACCCGACCAAGCAGGTCCGCTGCGTCTACGTCGCGGTCGGCCAGAAGGGCTCGACCATCGCGCAGGTTCGCGCTCGCCTGGAGGAGGCCGGCGCGATGGAGTACACCACCATCGTCGCCGCCCCTGCCTCCGACCCCGCTGGCTACAAGTACATCGCGCCGTACGCCGGCTCGGCGATCGGTCAGCACTGGATGTACCAGGGCAAGCACGTCCTGATCGTCTTCGACGACCTGACCAAGCAGGCGGACGCTTACCGCGCCGTCTCGCTGCTGCTGCGTCGCCCGCCGGGCCGTGAGGCCTTCCCCGGCGACGTCTTCTACCTTCACTCCCGTCTGCTGGAGCGCTGCGCCAAGCTCTCCGACGACATGGGCGGTGGCTCCATGACCGGTCTGCCGGTCATCGAGACCAAGGGCAACGACGTCTCGGCGTTCATCCCGACCAACGTCATCTCCATCACCGACGGCCAGGTCTTCCTCGAGACCGACCTGTTCAACGCCGGTGTGCGGCCCGCCATCAACGTCGGCGTCTCGGTGTCCCGAGTCGGTGGCTCCGCGCAGGCCAAGGCGATGCGGAAGGTCGCGGGCACGCTGCGTCTGTCCCTTTCGCAGTACCGTGACCTGGAGGCCTTCGCGGCCTTCGCCTCCGACCTGGACGCGGCCTCCAAGGCTCAGCTGGAGCGCGGTCAGCGGCTGGTCGAGCTGCTCAAGCAGCCCCAGTACAGCCCGTTCTCGCTGGAGCGCGAGGTGGCCTCGATCTGGGCGGGCACCACGGGCGAGCTGGACGACGTGCCGATCGAGGACGTCCGCCGCTTCGAGCAGGAGTTCCTGGACTACATCCAGTCCTCGCACAAGGGCATCTTCGACACCATCCGCGAGACCAGGGAACTCACGGATGACACGGTGACCTCTCTGAAGGACGCCATCACGGACTTCAAGAAGGGCTTCACCACCTCGTCGGGTGAGCTGCTGGTCAAGGACGAGCCGGTGGCTCCGCTGGAGGCCGGGGAGGTCGGCCAGGAGAAGATCAAGAAGGTCGTCCGTCCGGCGGAGAAGAAGTAGGACATGGGTGCCCAGCTAAGGCTGCTGCGGCGGCGGATCAGCTCGGTCAAGTCGACCGCGAAGATCACGCGCGCCCAGGAGCTCATCGCCTCTTCACGGATCGTGAAGGCGCAGCAGCGGATGCAGGCGGCGCTGCCGTACGAGCGCGAGATCACTCGCGCCGTCACCGGCGTCGTCAGCAACGCGGCCAGCGTCGACCATCCGCTGACCGTGGCGAAGGAGAACCCCACCAAGGCGGGCGTCCTCATCGTCACCAGCGACAGCGGGTTCTGCGGCGGCTTCAACGCCAACGCGCTGCGCGAGGCCGAGGCCCTGCGCGGGCTGCTGGAGAGCCGCGGCCTGACCGTGATCCCGTTCGTCACCGGGCGCAAGGGTGTCACCTGGCACTCCTTCCGCGGTCGTGACATGGGCGGCCAGTGGGTCGGCTTCTCCAGGAGCCCGGCCTACGCCGACGCCAAGGAGATCGCGCAGACGCTGATCGACTCGTTCAAGGACGAGAACGGGATCGACGAGATCCACATCGTCTCGACCGAGTTCGTCTCGATGCTGACCCAGAACGTCGTGGTCAAGCGGGTCCTGCCGCTGGAGGTCGAGGAGACCGAGGCGACCGAGGCCACCGCGATCCCGCCGTACTTCGAGTTCGAGCCGACCGCTGCCGACGTGCTGGAGTCGCTGCTGCCGCGTTACGTGGAGTCTCGGATCTTCACCGCGCTGCTGCAGTCCGCGGCCTCGGAGGAGGCCGCGCGGCGTCGCGCGATGAAGTCCGCGACCGACAACGCCAACGAGCTCATGCGGGTGCTCACCCAGGAGATGAACCAGGCTCGCCAGGCGGAGATCACCCAGGAAATCAGCGAGATCGTCGGTGGCGCCAACGCGCTCGCTGACGCCGCAGCGGGGAAAGAGTGAAATGACTGCAGAGGCTGTTGAAAACGTAGAGGCCGCGGCGGCCGGCACGGGCCGCGTGGCCCGTGTCACCGGCGCCGTCGTCGACGTGGAGTTCCCCGTCGAGGCGATGCCGGAGATCTATAACGCTCTCAAGGTCGAGGTGACCCTCGGCGGCGAGACCAAGACCCTGACCCTGGAGGTCGCCCAGCACCTGGGTGACAACCTGGTCCGGACCATCTCCATGCAGCCCACCGACGGCCTGGTCCGCGGCCAGGCGGTCCAGGACACCGGCGCCCCGATCTCGGTGCCGGTCGGCGACGTCGTCAAGGGCCACGTGTGGAACGCGCTGGGCGAGACGCTCGACGTGCCCACCTCGTCGCTCAAGATCAACGAGCGGTGGGGCATCCACCGGCCGTCGCCGGCGTTCGACCAGCTCGAGTCGCGCACCGAGCTGCTCGTCACGGGTATCAAGGTCATCGACCTGCTCACCCCGTACGTGCAGGGTGGAAAGATCGGTCTGTTCGGCGGCGCGGGTGTGGGCAAGACCGTCCTCATCCAGGAGATGATCCGCCGAGTCGCCCGCAACTTCGGTGGCACCTCGTGCTTCGCCGGTGTGGGCGAGCGCACCCGTGAGGGCAACGACCTCTGGCTGGAGATGGAGGAGGCGGACGTCCTCAAGGACACCGCGCTCGTCTTCGGTCAGATGGACGAGCCGCCGGGCACCCGTCTGCGGGTCGCCCTGTCGGCGCTGACCATGGCGGAGTACTTCCGCGATGTGCAGAAGCAGGACGTGCTGCTGTTCATCGACAACATCTTCCGCTTCACGCAGGCCGGTTCCGAGGTCTCCACGCTGCTCGGCCGTATGCCGTCCGCCGTGGGTTACCAGCCCACGCTGGCCGACGAGATGGGTGTGCTCCAGGAGCGCATCACCTCGACGCGCGGTCACTCGATCACCTCCATGCAGGCGATCTACGTGCCCGCGGACGACATCACCGACCCGGCGCCGCACAACGCGTTCGCGCACCTCGACGCGCAGACCGTTCTCTCGCGGCCGATCTCGGAGAAGGGCATCTACCCCGCGGTGGACCCGCTCGACTCCACCTCCCGGATCCTCGACCCGCAGATCGTGGGCGAGGAGCACTACCGGGTGGCCCAGGAGACCAAGCGGATCCTGCAGAAGTACCGCGAGCTCCAGGACATCATCGCGATCCTCGGTATCGACGAGCTGTCCGAAGAGGACAAGGTCACCGTCCAGCGGGCCCGTCGCATCGAGCGCTTCCTGTCACACCCGATGTACGCCGCCGAGGCGTTCACCGGCCAGCCGGGCGAGACCGTCCCGCTGGACGAGACCATCGCCTCCTTCAAGGGCCTGTGCGCGGGTGAGTACGACCACCTGCCTGAGCAGGCGTTCTTCATGGTCGGTGGCATCGAGCAGGCCGTGGCCAAGGCCAAGGAACTCGAGCGCCGGTAAATCGCCCCAGGTGGTGGTGCGGTGTTCAGTGCCGCACCACCACGGATCGGAAAGGAACCTACAAAAGTGGCCAAGCTGCGAGTAGGGGTTGTCTCACCCGAGCGTGAGATCTGGTCGGGCGAGGCCGACATGGTGATTGCCAAGACCGTGGACGGCGAGATCGGTATTATGCCGCAACACGCACCTGTGCTCGGCGTTCTCGTCGAGGGCGGCGTGCTGCGCGTGAAGCGGGAGGGCGAGGGCGACCTCGTGGCGGCCGTGCACGGTGGCTTCATCTCCGTGGCCGACGACGAGGTGTCCGTGCTCGCCGAGGTGGCCGAGCTCGGTTCCGAGGTCGACGTCGCGGCTGCCCGCGACGCTCTCGACCGGGCCCAGGCCTCGGTCGAGGCCAACCAGGAAGACGCCGACGCGGCTCTCGAGGTCAAACGTGCCAGGGCCCGGCTTCGCGCGGCGGGCGAAGAGGTTTAATACCAGTGAGAAATCTGCTGGGTGGACTGCCACTGCGGCCTTGATCAGGCGGAGCAGCGGGGCGGCAGGCCAACAGGCAGATTTCTTGTTGGTTCAGAGAAACTTTGGGGGGCGGCATGGTAGCGACGGTTCTGATTCTCGTAGCTTTTGCCGCCCTCATCGTCCTGCGTGGCGTCACGCTGGCCCGCGCGCGCGGCAGTGTGCCCTGTCGGCTCCGCGTGGGCGACCGTGGCTGGCAGAGCGGGGTAGCCCGCTACGCCGACGGAGAGCTCCATTGGATTCCGCTCTTGGGCGTCCGACTGAGGCCGCGCCACGCGATCGCGAGGCGCGGCCTCGTCGTTTCCGCCCGCCGTGAGATCGACGGCGGGCTTTTCGCTGTCGACTGCGGGGGCACGACCCGGGGGATCTCCCTCGCGATGAGCGCCGACGCCTTGACCGGCTTCCTGGCGTGGCTGGAGTCCGCGCCGCCCAGCGCGTACCTGGATGTCGCCTGACGGCCCGCTTAGCGGGTGCCGCCCGGCTTCCAGAGGATCTCGTTGCCCGCGTGGGCGACCCGGCAGGCGATGAAGAGCAGGTCCGACAGGCGGTTGAGGTATTTCGCCGTCAGCGCGTTCATGTCGTCATGGGCCTGCAGGGCCGCCCACGTGGTGCGCTCAGCCCTGCGGACCGTCACCCTGGCCACGTGCAGCGCGGCTGTGGCGGGCTCGCCACCGGGCAGCACGAAGCTGCGCAGGGGCTTGAGATCGGCGTTGAGGCGGTCGCACTGCTCCTCCAGCCGGTCGATGTACGACTGCTCCACCCGCAGCGGCGGGAACTCCGGATTCTCCACGACCGGCGTGGCCAGGTCGGCCCCCACGTCGAACAGCTCGTTCTGGACCCGGACGAGAACCGCCACGAGCTCCGCCGGCAGGGTGCCGAACGAGAGCGCGAGCCCCAGGTGGGCGTTGGCCTCCTCCACGTCGGCATAGGCGGCCAGCCGGGAATCGGTCTTGGACGCCCTGCTCATGTCGCTCAGCGCGGTGGTGCCGTCGTCGCCCGCGCGGGTGTAGATGCGGGAGAGGACGACGGGCTTGTCCTTGTCGGCGCGCGTCATGGCATCAGCGTAATGACAAATGTCATCTGAAAGGGACGCGGGATCCATACCGGGGCCGTGATTTCCACGACTAGCAGGGCGAACACCGCCCACGCCACGATTGACCCATGACAGAGGAGATGACCTGATGCTCGAGATCAGCGAGCTGCGCAAGCGCTTCGGAGGCGGGCCCGGCGCCCCCGAAGGCAAGGTCGCCCTGGACGGGATCAGCTTCACGGTACGGCCCGGCGAGATGTTCGGGTTCGTGGGCGCGAACGGCGCCGGCAAGACGACGACGATGCGCATCGTCATGGGTGTGCTCCAGCCCGACTCCGGCTCGGTGAGCTGGCAGGACAGACCGCTCGGCTACGACGACCGGCGGCGCTTCGGCTACATGCCCGAGGAACGAGGGCTCTACCAGAAGATGCGGGTCGCCGAGCAGATCGAGTACTTCGGCCGCCTGCACGGGCTCGGCCCCGCCGCAGCCAGGAAGGCCACGGACGAGTTGCTGGAACGCCTCGGGCTGACCGAGCGCAGGAGCGACGCCGTGCAGGCGCTCTCGCTGGGCAACCAGCAGCGGGTGCAGCTGGCCGTGGCGCTGGTGCACGACCCGGAGGTGCTGGTGCTGGACGAGCCGTTCTCCGGCCTCGACCCGATCGCGGTGGACGCGCTGGCCACGGCTCTGCAGGAGCGGTGCAGGAGCGGCGTTCCGGTGATCTTCTCGAGCCACCAGCTGGAGCTGGTCGAGCGGCTGTGCGACTCGGTGGGCATCGTGTCGGCGGGCCGGATGGTGGCCACGGGCACGGTGGCCGACCTGCGGGCGGCCGAGGGCAACACGCTGCGCGTCGTCGTACGCGACCCGTCACCCGGCTGGGCGGACGGCCTGCCCGGCACGGTCACCGTGACCGGCGACAGGCACGTCCTCTGCACCGACGTCGACGGCGACGACCAGGAGATCCTGCGGCGCGCTGTGAAGGCCGGCCACGTCGAGCACTTCGGGGTCGAACGTCCGACCCTCACCGAGATCTTCAAGGAGGCCGTGGCGTGAACGGACTGATGCTGGTCGCGCGGCGGGAGATCAGCACCCGCGTGCGGAGCAGGTCGTTCGCGATCGGCCTGCTCATCACCGCGCTGCTGGTGGCGGCGCTGTCCTTCGCGCCCAAGGTGATGGGCGGGACGAAGTCGTACACGCTGGGCACCGTCAACTCCCAGCAGCTGCCGCTGCAGGCCGCCGCGCCGGAGATGAAGTTCGAGTGGCGCAGCTTCCCCGACGAGGCCGCCGCCAAGCAGGCCGTGCTCGACGGGGACGTGGACGCGGCGCTGGTCGGCGGCACGAAGGTGCTGACGGACGGCGAGATCGACAGCCGGCTCGGCGTGCTGCTGCAGAGCGTCAACCGCGAGGTGCGGCTCGGCGCCGCCGGTGTGTCGATCCCGCCGCTGAAGATGGAGTCGGTGGGCGCCGACACGCGCTATGAGGCGGCCCGCACCGGGATCGCCGTGGTGCTCGTCCTGGTGCTCTTCATGCTTCTCATGGGGCAGGTCACGATGGTGGCCATGGGCGTGGTGGAGGAGAAGAGCAGCAGGATCGTGGAGATCCTTTTCGCCACGCTCAGGCCGTGGCAGCTGCTCGCCGGCAAGATCATCGGTCTGGGCGTGGTCGGCCTGATCAACCTGGTCACCATCCTGGCCGTGGGTCTCGGCGCGGCCACGGTCTCCGGGCTCGCCTCCGACTTCCCGCCCGGGATGCCGGGGCTGGTGGCGGGGGTCCTGGTGTGGTTCATCCTCGGGTACGCGTTCTTCGCCACGCTGGCGGCCGCGTTCGCCTCGCTGGTCTCGCGCCAGGAGGAGGTGAGCACCGTGATGACGCCGCTGACCATGACCATCATGATCACGTACTTCGTGGCCTTCTACGCCACCAACGACCCGACCGGCACGCTGGCCACGGTCGTGTCGTACGTGCCGCCGTTCTCCTCCATGGTCATGCCGGTCCGGATGGCCGCGACCGAGGTGCCCCTGTGGCAGGCGGGGATGTCGATGGCGGCCATGGTGCTGGCCGTGCTCGCGGTGCTCGGCTTCGGCGCCAAGGTCTACCAGCGGGCCGTGCTGCGGTCCGGAGCCAGGCTCAAGCTCGGCGACGTGCTGCGCGCACGGTAGATGGACGACATCCAGCGGGCACGCCGCCTCACCTGGAAGGTGTTGATCTCCAACTTCCTCGTGATGTGGTTGTTCATCGCCATGGCGACCGCGCTCTCGATCGGTGACGGAAGGTTCCAGTGGTGGCGCGCGGTGCCCGCGGTGATCGCCGCGATCTGCTTCACATGGTGCTGCGTCCGCTTACTCGACGAGATGCTGGACCATCGCCGCTACCCCACCAGGCAGGTGGCGGTGGCGGGGGTGCTCGCGCTGGTCGCGGCGGTCGCGGGCGGGGCCGACCCGTTCGGCTGGGGTTTCGTGCTCATGTGCTGGTTGGGCGTCGCCACGCTGGAGGTCCCCAAGCGAACGTCCTGGTGGATGGCGGCGGGCGCGTGGGCGGCCGGCGTCGTACTCGGCGGCCTGTCCCTGGCCACGGGGACAGCTGTCATGGGCTTCGACATGCCCGTGGGCGCGGGTCTCGTCCTGTGCGCGCTGCTCTACGGGATGTGGTGCGCGATAGTGCCGCTGTCCAACAGGATGTGGGTCTGGATCTGGACGCTCGCCGTACAGGCTCATGAGGGGCGGGAGGCGCACACGCGGCTGGCGCTGGCCGAGGAGCGGCTGCGCTTCGCCCGAGATCTGCACGACCTCGTGGGGCACCAGCTCTCCGCGATCGCGGTCAAGACGGAGCTGGCCGTACGGCTGTCGGACCTGGACGCGGGGGCGGCCAAGGCCGAGATGGCCGAGGTGAACGCCCTGACCAGGAAGGCGCTCAGAGAGCTGCGGCAGGCCGTGCGCGGCTACCGTGAGCTTGACTTGACCGCCGAGCTGAATAGCGTGAAAGGAGTGCTCGAAGCGGCGGGCGTCCGCTGCGAGCTCCGTATGCCCTATGGCGAGCTGCCTGACGGCGTGGCGCCGGTGTTCGCCTACGCGGTGCGCGAGGCGGTGACCAACGTGCTCAAGCACAGCACCGCGACGTTCTGCGACATCACGATCCGCTTCACCGCGCAGGAGGCGGAGCTGAGCGTACGCAACGACGGCGTGGCGCGCAGGCACTCCAGGGACCTGGGCAGCGGGCTGACGGGCATGGGGGAGCGGCTGGCGGCCGTGGGCGGCAAGGTGAGCGCGCACCCGACGGAAGACGGAGAGTTCCTGCTGAAAGCAGTCGTGTCACTTCCGCTGGATGGGTAGGGGAGACCTACAGGGTTCGGCTCGATGAGCGCTCTGCAGATGAAATGGGGAGGTGGCATGCGAGTCCGTGGCAATCCGAGCGCCCAGGTGGTACGGATCGGTGCCAGGCTCGACGCCGGCACCTCTGCCGGGGTGCGGGAGCGGCTGCACGAGGCTCTCGACTCCGGCGAGGGTGACCTGATCCTGGATCTCTCCAAGCTGGAGATGATCGACGCGACCGGTCTCGGAGTGCTGGTGGGCTCGCATCGGCGCGCGCTGAGCGTGCAACGCCGCCTTGTTCTTCGGGGGGTGCCACCGAGGATCATGCGGATACTCGCGGTGACCCGGCTGAATCGGGTTCTGCATGTAGAGGTTCCCGCTGCCGCGGTGGCCTGATGTGACATATCGGAGCGGGCGACGATCAGCCGTTGCCCGCTCTTTCTATGTAGCCAAAATGTAGATTTCGGACCCTCTGGAAATGGGGGTTACCGAATAGTCAGGGCTTGCCGAGGCTCCTTGTGAAGATGTGCACCGCGACGTCGGCGAGTTCGTCGATCGACGGTTGCTCGTTCGCGTGCAGCCATTCGATGAGCAGCTCTTGCAGCGCTCCAACTACGCCGAGCGCCACCAATCGCCGATTCATGCCGGTGGCCTCCACGAAATCGGCCGACGCCTCCTCGACGAGGCGCGCGAACGCGTCCACCGCGCGCTGACGCGACTGTGTCAGGACATCTCCGGACCGGCGCACCTCGATGTGCATGATGCGGGCCCGCCGCCAGTCGGCCGTGGTGAACTCGATGTAGGCCTGGATCCCGGCCTTGACTCTGTCGTCAAGCGTCTTCGGGGCCTCCTGGACGGCTTTGGTCACGACCGCCAGGCTCTCGTCCACGCAGCGCTCGTGTAACGCCTGAAGGAGCTCCTCGCGTCCGCCGAAACATTCGTAGAAGGCGCGATTGGAGATCCTCGCCTCCGAGCACAGCCTTTCGATGGTCGTCGCGGTGAACCCTGGCTTGGCGTATAGCGTGTACGCGGCCGTCATGAGCCGCTCGCGTCTGTCTGCCAGTCTTTGCTCAGCTGACATTCCCCGGTAAGACCGGTTCACATTCCACCCGTCCAACATGATCGTGGCCCCCAGAGCACACAATTATGGACGGATGATCCGTTTTGGGAAAGGGTAAGAAGATTATCTTTTACGTCGGCCGTGCAAGAACGTGACAAGTCTGATCAGCCGCTCAAGTTCCGCGGGTCCCCGGGCGAACGATGTCAGGTTCATCCCGGGCATCGCGAAGCGCTGCCGGGAGATGGCTTTGGGCCTGGTGAACTCGCGCAGACCGTCGGCCCCGTGGATCCGCCCGAACCCCGAGTCGCCCACTCCGCCGAACGGCAGCGCCGGCACGCCGGCGAACGAGATGACCGAGTTGATGGCGGTCATTCCGGTACGCATCGCGCGGGCGAGCTGCATGGCCCTGCGCGCGTTCCGGGAGAAGACGGTCCCGCCCAGGCCGTACGCGGAGGCGTTGGCCAGCTCGAGGGCCTCCTGGGCGTCGCGGGTGCGGCGTACGGTGATGGTCGGGCCGAACGTCTCCTCGCGCACGGCGGGGGAGTCCTCGGGCACGTCCTCGACGATCACGGGGTCCACGTACGGGGCGCGTACGGAGCCGGGGCCGCCGGCCACGACTTTTCCGGATTTGGCGGCATCGTCGATGTGCCGCTTGATGATGTCCACCTGTCCCGGCATCGTGATCGGGCCGTAGTTCTCGCCGGCCTTCACCTTTGTCACCCGGTCGGACAGCTCGCGCATGAAACTTTCATAGACCTCTTCGACGACGTAGACGCGCTCGACGCCCGCGCAGGTCTGCCCCGCGTTCGACATCGCGCCCCACAGGCAGGCGTCGGCGGCCTTCGCGAGGTCGGCGTCGGCGTCCACGATGAACGCGTCCTTGCCGCCGCACTCGGCCACGATGGGCGTGAGGTTCTCGGCACAGGCGGCCATCACGCGCTTGGCGGTGGCCGTAGAGCCGGTGAACGCCACCTTCTTGACCCTCGGATCGCCGGCCAGCGCCGCCCCGGTCTCGCCCAGCCCTGTCACGGTCTGGAACACCGGCTGCTCCGGCACCGCCACGGCGAACAGCTCGGCCAGCCGTACGCCGGTGCCCGGGGTGAACTCGCTGGGCTTGAACACGACGGCGTTGCCGGCCGCCAGCGCGTAGGCGATGGAGCCCATGGGGGTGAAGGCCGGGTAGTTCCACGGGCCGATCACCCCGACGACGCCGAGAGGGAGGTATTCGAGCGTGGCGGCCAGGTTGAGGCCGATCATGCCGGTGCTGACGCGGCGGCGGCGCAGGACCTTGTACGCGTTGCGCGCGGCCCAGTCGAGGTGGGTGATGGCCAGCACGATCTCGAGCGTGGCGTCGCCCACCGGTTTGCCGGTCTCCTCATGGACCAGCCGGGCGAGGTCCTTGAGGTTCTGGGTGATGATCGCCTTGTAGTCCAGCAACCGTCTCTTGCGCTCGTCCGGCCCGATGGCGGCCCACCACCTGGCCGCCTCCTCCGCCCGGCCGACGACTTCGTGGACGGCGTCGGGGGTGTGCTTGGGATGACTGCCGACGATCTCGCCTGTCGCCGGGTTGAGTGAGTCGAACGTCAGCGTCGTCATGGAGCCCACGATAATCCGGTAAGCCATCGCTTACTAGGTCGGCCACCCTCGGCTGACCCTGGCCCGTTCGTGGTGCGTGACTGTCGTGGGGGTGCTCGGCGCTGTGGTGCGTCCGGCCGCGCCCTGGGGTCGGAGCCGGGCGCGGCCGTAGCAGGTCAGAAAAGGGTCGGGTTCTCGGGTTCGATGCCGCGCAGAGCGTCGTAGTCGAGGGTGACGCAGTCGATGCCGCGGTCCGTGGCGAGGACGCGCGCCTGGGGCTTGATCTCCTGGGCGGCGAAGACGCCGCGTACGGGAGCCAGCAGCGGGTCGCGATTGAGCAGCTCAAGGTAGCGGGTGAGCTGCTCGACCCCGTCGATCTCCCCCCGCCGCTTGATCTCCACCGCCACCGTCGCCCCCAGCGCGTCGCGGCACAGGATGTCGACCGGCCCGATCGCCGTCATGTACTCCCGCCGGACCAGCGAATAGCCGTCCCCCAGCGTCGTGATGTGCTCGGCGAGCAGCTCCTGCAGGTGGGCCTCCACCCCGTCCTTGATCAGCCCGGGGTCGACGCCGAGTTCGTGGCTGGAGTCGTGGAGGATCTCGGCCATCGTCAGCACCAGCTTCTCGCCGGTCTTGCCGTGGGTGACTGTCCAGGTCTCGCCGTCCTCCTTGAGCTTGCACGGCGGGTTCATCCAGTTGAGCGGCTTGAAGGCGCGGTCGTCGGCGTGAATGCTCACGCTCCCGTCCGCCTTGATCAGTACAAGCCTGGGCGCCATCGGCAGGTGTGCCGTGAGCCGTCCGATGTAATCCACGCTGCATCGCGCGATGACCAGCCGCATGACGCCCCACCTTAGCGGCTCTGGAAAACTGGACGCATGGCGTTCGAACGGGTGGGAGTTGTCGGGCTCGGCACGATGGGGGCCGGGATCGCGGAGGTGTTCGCGCGGGCCGGGCTGCGCGTGATCGGGGTCGAGGCCGACGCCGAGGCGCTGGCCAGGGGCCGCGGGCATCTCGAGCGCTCCACCGGGAAGGCCGTCGACAAGGGGAGGCTGGCGCCGGAGCAGCGGGACGAGATCCTGGGCCGCATCACGCTGACCACCTCGCGCGAGGACCTGCGGGACGTCGATCTGGTGGTCGAGGCGATTCCCGAGATCCTCGACTACAAGATCTCGCTGTTCAAGGACCTCGACCGGATCTGCGAGCCCGGGACCGTGCTCGCCACCAACACCTCCTCGCTGTCCGTCACCGCCATCGCCGCCGCCACCGGCCGCCCCGGCCGGGTGGTCGGCATGCACTTCTTCAACCCCGCGCCGGTGATGAAGCTGGTCGAGGTGGTGGGGACGGTGGTGACCGAGCCCGGCGTGGTGGCGGACGTCACGGCGCTGGCGGGCAGGCTCGGCAAGACGGCCGTGGCGGTGGGCGACAGGGCCGGGTTCGTGGTCAACCGGCTGCTCCTGCCCTATCTGAACCACGCCGCCGCGCTGATGGAGCTGGGCGTGGCCGGGCGCGACGACATCGACGCCGCGATGCGGCTGGGCGTGGGCCTGCCCATGGGGCCGTTCGGGCTGCTCGACCTGATCGGGCTCGACACCGCGTACGAGGTGATGGGGGTGCTGTTCGACGAGACGCGCGACCGGCGGCACGCGCCCTCGCCGCTGCTGCGCGAGCTGGTCACCGCGGGGCTGCTGGGCCGCAAGTCGGGTCGCGGCTTCTACGGCGAATCCGGTGCGTACGACGGCGGAGCGCCGCACAGGGAGCAGGCGAGGTCCAGGCTCGGCACGTTCAAGGTCGTCGGGTACGAGGACGAGGGGGACGGGCTCGCGGAGCGGCTGCGGGCGGCCGGGTTCAAGCCGTCCGAGGACCCCGACGTCGTGCTCTGCCTCGCCGACCGCCCGGTGATCGAGCACGCCGTACGCCTGCCCGACCCCGCCAGGATGGTCGGCGTGCACCTCGTCGGCGAGCAGGTGGCCGAGCTCGCCTCGACGGCGCTCACCTCGGAGCGCGCCGCGACCGCCGCCAGGGACCTGATGAAGATCGTCGGCCTGACGCCGGTGCCGTGCAAGGACCGGGCGGGGTTCGTGGTGGACGCCCTGCTCTTCCCCTTCCTGAACGACGCCGTCCGGATGTACGACGCGGGGTACGCCTCGATCGAGGACATCGACGCGGCCATGCGGCTGGGCTGCGGCTATCCCGCCGGGCCCTTCGAGATGCTGGAGTCCTTCGGCCTGGCCAGGGTCAGAGACGGGCTGAGAGCCCTCTACACCGAATACCGCGAGCCCGCCTTCGCGCCCGCGTCGCTGCTCGACCAGCTCGTCACCGCCGACGTGAGTGAGTTCCCGCGCCGATGAGCCCCCGCCGCGCCCGCCGAAGGGAGTCCTCCCGTCCCTTCGGTTTCCCCACCGGGCTGGACAAAGTGGAGGAATGGCCCGACGGCGAGTGGAAGGTACGTATGCTCACCGGCGCGTCCTCGACCAAGAACTACCGGTGTCCGGGCTGCGACCAGGAGATCCGCAGCGGCCAGCCGCACCTCGTCGCCTGGCCCAACTGGCCGGGAGGCGACGAGGAGCGGCGCCACTGGCACCCGGCCTGCTGGCGTAAGAGACTCGACCGCGGCCCCGGCAGGAGCCGTTACTGACAAGAAACCTGCTCGGTAGGCTGCCGCCCTACCGTCGTGCCTGGTAGAGACCGTAGCGGCAGTTTGTCCGCAGATTTCTCATTAGCAGTGAAAGGCATCCATGGAGGAGATTCGCGCGGCGACCGTGCTGCCTGCCCGGCGCGAGCCGATCGAACTGCACACGGGCGACGGCCTGACCCTGGTGGGCGAGCTGGCCCTGCCACTCGACCGTCCCCCTGTGGCGACGCTGGTGACCCTGCACCCGCTGCCCACGCACGGCGGGTTCATGGACAGCCACGTCTACAAGAAGGCCGCCAACCGGCTGCCCGCCCTCGCCGACCTGGCCGTGCTGCGCTTCAACACCCGGGGCACCTCCTCCGAGCGCGGCACCTCGGAGGGCACGTTCGACGGGGGCGAGGGGGAGCGGTTCGACGTCTCGGCGGCGCTCGAGTACGCCGAGTACCACGACCTGCCACGCGTGTGGGTGGTCGGCTGGTCGTTCGGCACCGAGCTGACGCTGAAGTGGGCGCACGACCCGCTGGTCGAGGGGGCCATCCTGCTCTCGCCGCCGCTGCACAGGGCCACCGATGACGACCTGGACGCCTGGGCGCGGTTCGGGCGGCCGCTGGTGGCGCTGGTGCCCGAGTTCGACGACTACCTCCGGCCCGACGAGGCCCGCGAGCGGTTCGCGAGGGTGCCGCAGGCCGAGGTCATCGGGGTCGACGGCGCCAAGCATCTGTGGGTGGGCGAACCGTACGTCCGCATCGCCCTGAACGAGATCGTCAGGCGGGTCAACCCGGCCGCCTGGCCGCTCCCGACGGAGGTCTGAGCGCGCTCTGGCGGAAATTTCCGAGTGCATCGTGATGCTGAAGGAAATTTTGAGCAGAATGAGCAAAACCCTAGACCTGTCCCACCCCCAAGGTGACAATCCGATCGTCAACCGAAGATCGTGGAGACGCCGGACGGGTGTTCCGTTTCGCGCGTAACCCCTGCTCACCTTGGGCGAGGACGTATGCGGGCAGTGCGTGGGTTGGTTACGGCGGCGTTGGCTTTCACGATGTTGGCGATACCGGATCCGGCGCCCGCCGCGGTCCAACCGCCCGGGGAGTCGGCACCCGCCGCGGTCCAACCGCCCGAGGATCCGGCGCCCGCCGTCGTCCAGCCGGCCGAGGAGTCGGCGCTCGCGCTCGCCCGCGCCGACGGCAAGCCGGTCGAGGTCGCGTCGCTGCGCAACGAGACCCGCCAGGTCTGGGCCAAGCCCGACGGCACGTTCACCCTGGAGCAGTACGCCCGCCCGGTACGCGTGCGCAAGGCCGACGGCTGGGTCCCCGTGGACACGACGCTCCGCCTGCGCCCCGACGGCGCGGTGGAGCCGGTCGCGGCGGCGGCCGGCATGACGTTCTCCGGCGGCGGCACCGCCCCGCTCGCCCGCCTGTCCCGCGGCGCCAAGACCCTGGAACTCGGCTGGAAGGGCACCCTCCCCAAGCCCGTACTGAACGGCGACACCGCCACCTACCCGGAGGTCATGCCGGGTGTCGATCTCCAGGTCACCGCGGACGTGGACGGCTTCGCACACCTGCTGGTGGTCAAGTCGCGGGAGGCGGCGGCGAAGCTGACCGACCTGACGTACCCGCTCGCCACCAAGGAGCTGTCGCTGAAGGCGGATGCGGCGGGCAACCTGGAAGCCCTCGACAACGGCGGAGGGACGATCTTCATCGCGCCCACGCCGAAGATGTGGGACTCGGAAGGGATCACGAGCCCGCAGGCGCTCAAGGAAGGCCGCTCTCCGGAGGCCAAGCAGGCCACGATGGGCGTGGAACTGGCGGGCAGGCAGCTCCGGCTGAAGCCGGACAGGAAGATGCTGGCGGATCCGAAGACCAAGTTCCCCGTCTATCTGGACCCGTACTTCTCGGCCTCGCGCGGCTCGTGGACGGCGATCTGGAAGAACTGGCCCAACTCCAACTACCTCAATTCCAGCGACGTCGCCCGCGTCGGCAAGATCAGCTCTACCCAGACGAACCGCTCGTTCTTCCAGATGGCCACCGGCGCCACCATCCACGGCAAGCAGATCATCAAGGCGACGCTGCGTACGTATGAGACGTGGTCGTACTCCTGCGACGCCCGCAAGGTGGAGGCCTGGGGGACCAGCGCGATCAGCAAGAGCACCACCTGGAGCAACCCGCCGACGAAGACCAGGTTGCTCTCCACGGTGAACGTGGCCAAGGGCTGGGGCGCGTCCTGCCTGCCCGGCGGTGTGGAGTTCGACGTCACGTCGTGGGCCGCCGACGCCGCCGCCAAGAAATGGTCCAGCATGACCATCGGGCTCTACGCCACCAGCGAGACCGACGTGTACGCCTGGAAGAAGTTCAAGAACAACCCGGTCGCCGTCATCGAGTACAACTCGATCCCGACCGACCCGGTGGCCGCGGACACGTGGTCCGATCCGGGCGGCGCCTGCGTCTCCGGCGAGGGGCGCCCGATCATCAGCACGGCCACGCCGAAGCTCTGGGCCAAGCTGAAGGACGCCGACAACTCGGTCAAGGGCCGCTTCGAGTGGTACAACGCCGCCGGGACGAAGACCGGCGAGTACGTCACCTCGACAGGCTCGTCCGGCTCCGCCTACTACGCCACGATCCCGACCAGCCTGTACGCCGACGGCGCGCTCATCCGCTGGCACGTACGCGCTGAGGACGGCAAGGCCACCAGCGCCTGGAGCCCCTGGTGTGAGGCCACGGTGGACGCCACGGCTCCCGGCAGGGAACCGATCGTGACCTCGCCCCAGTTCCCCGAGGAGACCTGGAGCGACGGCGTCGGCCTGGCGGGCACGTTCACGTTCGACCCCAACGGCGTCACCGACGTGGCCACGTACGTCTACGGGCTCGACACCACGCCCAAGACGGAGGTCGCCCCCGGCGCGGACGGCAAGGCCACGATCGCGCTCACCCCGCGCCACGACGGCCCCAACGTCCTGTCGGTCCGCAGCAAGGACCGCGCGGGTCAGCTCGGCCCGATCCGCACGTACGTCTTCAACGTCAACGGGGGCAAGGCCCCGAGCGGACACTGGGCGCTGGACGAGGGCGAGGGCACCGTGGCCGCCGACGCCGCGAACGCCCACCCCGCCACCCTCTACGGGGCCACGTGGACGACCGGCAAGACGGGCATGGGGCTGCGCCTGGCCAACACGTACGCGCAGGCTTCCGGCCCGGCGGCCGACACCAGCCGCAACTTCACCGTCACCGCCTGGGCCCGCCTGACCGGCAACGCCGCCACCGCCACCGTCGTCACCCAGGAGGGCACGAGGACAGGCGGCTTCGCGCTCCAGTACTCCAAGTCCGACGACCGCTGGGCGCTGACCCGCGCCGGCGCTGACGCCGACGGCGCCGCGACCGTCAAGGCACTCTCCGCGGCCGCCCCGAGGCTCAACGAGTGGACCCATCTGACCGGCGTGTACGACTCCGCGGCGGGCCAGATCTCGCTCTACGTCAACGGCAAGCTGGAGTCCACGGTCGCCTTCACCCAGCCGTGGAACGCCACCGGGCCGCTCACCATCGGCAGGGGCAAGGTCAACGGCGCCGCGGCGGAGTACTGGCCGGGCGACGTGGACGAGGTCCGCGTCTACGGCCGGGCCATGTTCGCCGACGAGGTCGCCGACCTGGTCAACAGCGCCGCCACGCTGGTCGGCCACTGGAAGCTGGACGAGGAGACGGGCACGTCGGCCGCCGAGTCCTCGGGCCGGTCCACGGCCGCGACGCTGGGCGGGGGCGCGTCGTGGACCTCCGGCTGGCTGGACGGCGCGCTCGCGCTCGACGGCGTCAACGGCTACGCCCAGACCACCGCCGCCGCCGTCAACACCAAGTCGAGCTTCACCGTCGCCGCCTGGACGCAGCTCGACTACCTGCCGACCGCCGACACCGCGGCCGTGGCCCAGCCGGGCAGCAGGACGGCCGGGTTCCAGCTCGGCTTCGACAAGGAGCAGGGCCGGTGGACCCTCGGCATGCGGGCCGCCGACACCGACACCGCCGCCCTCGTACGCACCCGCTCCGACGCCATCCCCAACCCGCTGGAGTGGACCCACATCGCCGGCGTCTACGACGCGCTCGCCGGTGAGCTGCGCATCTACGTCAACGGCCAGCTTTCCGCCACCACCGTCACCGACCACGTCAGCGCGTGGAACGCCACCAGCGCGCTGCAGCTGGGCCGGACCAAGACCGCGGGCGCCTTCACCGGCTACTGGCCAGGAGCCGTGGACGACGTCCGCACGTATGACGGCGCGCTCAGCGCCGAGCAGATCGCCCAACTGGCCGCACAGTAACTCCCGATTCCGCACCCTTAGCCACCCAGTAAGCCCCGATAGCACCCTCGACTGGGAGAGGTTCATGGATCTGCCGAGTGAGTTAGACCTGCCCGAATCCCGCTGGAACCGAGCTCAACAACCCGACGAACCCGACAATCCCGACCCTTACTGGAACCGATTCCTGGAGCCGAAGCCCGAGTCGCCCTGGCCCCGCAGGCTCGCGGCCGTGCTCTCCATCGCCGTCGTCGTCCCTCTCACGTACGTCATGCCCGCGCAGGCCGCGTCCCGGCCGGCTCCCTCGGTGCAGAACGAGAAGCCGGTCAAGGGCACGAAAGTCCCGGTCCTGCCCACGCTGGCCGATCCCGTCGAGAAACAGGCGTGGAAGGCACCACCAGGCGTCACCTGGCCCAAACCCCAGGCGGCGGAGCTGGGCGGCACCGGCACCCTGGCGGCGACCGGCTTCCCCGTGAAGCTGGCCCCGCAGAAGGGCGCTGCCGCCGCCAAGGCCGAGACCTCCGACCCGGTACGCGTCGAACTCCTTGACTCCAAGCTGCTCGGCCTCGCGATGCGCGTATCGCCCGGCCAGGGAGCGAGCCTCAAGGCAGCGTCCGGCAAGAAGACCCGCCTGCAGATCGACTATTCCGGCTTCCAGTACGCCTACGGCGGCGACTACGGCGCCCGGCTCCGCGTGGTCAAGCTGGAGGAATGCGCACTGACCGGGGCCGACGGCTGCGCAGCGCCCCAGCCGGTCAAGAGCGAGAACGACCCGAAGGCCGGCACGATCACCGCCGAGTTCGAGCCAGCCGGCCTGTACGCGGTCACGGCCGCCGCCTCCGGCCAGGCCGGTGACCACTCCGCCACCTCGCTCGCGCCGTCGGCGAGCTGGAGCGTCGGCGCCCAGTCCGGCGACTTCAACTGGGACTACGACCTGCGTACCCCTCCCGCGCTGGGCGGCGACGAGCCGGAGCTGTCGATCGACTACTCCTCCCAGAGCGTGGACGGCCGCACCGCCTCCACCAACAACCAGACGTCGTGGGTCGGTGAGGGTTTCGAGCTGAACCCCAGCGGCTACGTCGAGCGCCGCTACAAGTCCTGCATGGTCGACGGCAAGAAGACCGGCGATCTTTGCTGGGACGGGGAGAACGTCACCCTGTCGCTCGGCAACTCGGCCGTCGAGCTGATCAAGGACGCCACAAGCAAGCAGTGGCGGCCCAAGCGCGACGACGGCACCCGGATCGAGTACCTCACCGGGGCCACCAACGGCGACAACAACGGCGAGTACTGGAGGGTCACCGGTGCCGACGGCACCCAGTACACCTTCGGCCTGAACCGGCTGCCCGGCTGGGCCACCGGCAAGCCGGAGACGAAGTCGGTGCAGACGGTGCCGGTGTTCGGCAACAACAGCGGGGAGCCCTGCTACAACAGCACCCCGGCCAACGCATGGTGCCAGCAGGCGTACCGGTGGAACCTCGACTACGCGGTGGACACCCACGGCAACGCCACCACGTACTGGTACGCGCAGGAGAAGAACTATTACGGCCGTAACATGAAGCCCGAACAGGGCACCGTGTACGACCGCGCGGGCTACCTCACCCGCATCGACTACGGCTACCTGCAGAACGAGCTGTTCACCAAGGCTCCCGCCGCCCGCGTCGTCTTCGACGTGGCCGAGCGCTGCCTGCCCAGCGGCACCATCACCTGCGCCGCCGACCAGCTCAAGAAGGAGACCGCCAGCAGCTGGCCGGACGTCCCGTTCGACCAGATCTGTGACTCCGGTGTGAAGTGCACCGACCGCCTGGCGCCGACGTTCTTCACCCGCAAGCGCCTGACCAAGGTCACCACCCAGATCCTCAACACCGACCCCGCCAAATGCTCGGGCGCGCAGTACTGCGCGGTGGACTCCTGGACCCTGACGCACCAGTTCCCCGCCTCGGGCGACGGCATGAGCCCGGCGCTGTGGCTGGCGTCGGTCCAGCAGAGCGGTCACGTGGGCGGCACGATCACGCTGCCCAAGGTCACGTTCACCGGCGTCCAGCTCCCCAACCGGGTGGACGCCAACGAGGGCCGCGCCCCGCTCGTGAAGTGGCGCGTGCAGGCCGTGAACAACGAGTCCGGTGGTGAGCTGCGCGTCAACTACTCCGCCGCCGACTGCAAGCCCGGCGACGTGCCCGCCGCCGACAAGAACACCAGGCGCTGCTTCCCGCAGCGCTGGTCACCGCCGAACGAGGCCGAGGTCAACGACTGGTTCCACAAGTACGTGGTCACCCAGACGACCGAGGTGGACCGCGTCGGCGGTGCCTCCAATGTCGTCACCGACTACGAGTACCTCGACGGGACCGCCTGGCACTACGCCGAGAACGCCCTCGTCAAGCCCGAGCACCGCTCGTGGTCCGACTACCGGGGCTATGGCCGGGTGCGGGTGCGCCAGGGCGACGGGCAGGACACCAAGCGCACGCTGACGGAGTTCCGGTACTTCCGGGGCATGGACGGTGACAAGCAGGCCGACGGCTCCAAGCGCAGCGCGCAGGTCACGGACTCCGAGGGCGTCAAGCTCGCCGATCTCGACCAGCTGGCGGGCTTCGAGCGCGAGGAGATCGTCTACGACGGCGACGGCGGGGCCATCCTGAGCGCCACGCTCGAGGAGCCCTGGTCCGTCAAGACCGCCGAGTCCACGCAGGACGGCATCACCAAGGCCGCGTACGTGGTCGAGCCCAAGTCCATGGTCGCCCGTACCGCGCTGGAAGGAGGCAAGTGGCGGCGTACCGGCGAGGAGCGCTCGTACGACACCAAGGGCCTGCTCACCCAGGTGGAGGAGAAGGGCGACCTGGCCACGACCGACGACGACCAGTGCACCCGCTACACCTACGCCCGCAACGACACCAGCTGGATGCTCGACTATACGAGCCGGATCCAGAAGGTCGCCGCCAGCTGTGGCACCACAGTGTCCACGCTGGCCGCCGGTGACATCATCTCCGACCAGAAGGTCCAGTACGACAACAAGGCGTACGGCCAGGCACCGAGCAAGGGCGACGTGACCACGGTCGAGAACACCGTCTCTGGGGACGGCGCGACGATCGTGGAGAGCACCCACACCTACGACGCCTACGGTCGCGAGACCAGCGAGACCGACGCGGTCGGCACCAAGTCCACCACCACCTACACCCCGTCGGCGGGCGCGCCCCCGACCGAGATCACGGAGACCAACCAGCTGGGCCACGTCGAGCGCACCCTGCTCGAACCGGCCTGGGGGGAGCCGTCCGCCGAGATCGACGCGAACAACCGCCGCATCGACATGGAGTACGACGCGCTCGGCCGCCTGGTCAAGGTCTGGCAGCCCGACCGCAGCAAGGCGGCCAATCAGTCGCCCAGCACCGAGTACGCCTACCTGATGCGCACTGACGGTCCCAGCTTCGTCACCACGAAGACGCTGAACGCGGACGGCACCTACAGCGCCAGTCACGAGCTGTACGACGGCCTGATGCGCAAGCGCCAGACCCAGGAGCCCGCGCCCCGCGACGAGCAGACGCAGGACCCTGCGCTGCGTGACGGGCGCACGATCACCGACACCATCTACAACTCGCTCGGCGAGGCGGCCAAGTCCAACACCGGCTACTTCGCCACCGGGGCGCCCTCCACCGACCTGCTCGGCGTGGCCGACACGGACGTGCCCAACCAGGTCGTGGTGACCTTCGACGGCACCGGGGACGTCAACGCGCAGATCCTCAAGGCGAAGGGCCAGGAGAAGTACCGGGTCAGCACCACGCAGCAGGGCGACCGGATCCACGTGACGCCGCCGCCCGGAGGCACCGCCTCGACCCGCATCGGCGACGCCGAGGACCGGCTCATCGAGTTGCGCCAGTACAAGGGCACCACCCCGACGGGCGAGTACGAGTCCACCAAGTACACCTACGATCACGCCGGACGGCTGTCCACGGTGACCGACGCGGCGGGCAACGTGTGGCGCCACCATTACGACATGCGCGGCCGCGAGATCAAGATGGAGGACCCCGACAAGGGCGCCACCACGATGACGTACAACGACGCCGACGAGCTGGTCAGCACCACTGACTCGCGCGGCAAGACGTTGTACTACGTCTACGACGTGCTGGGCCGCAAGAAGGAACTGCGCGAGGGCTCCCAGACAGGCACGCTGCTCGCCGAGTGGCAGTACGACGCGCTGGCCAAGGGCCACATGAACGCCAGCATCCGCTATGTGGGCGGGCAGGCGTACAAGGCCGAGATCAACGCCATCGACTCCGACTACCGCACGCTGCGCGAGACCGTCACCATCCCCGAGCGGGAGGGCAAGCTGGCCGGTTCCTACCAGCTCAACACCCGCTACACCATCGACGACCAGGTCCAGTCGGTCAGCTTCCCGGCCGCGGGCGGTCTGGCGGACGAGCAGGTTGTCTACACCTACGACGAGCTCAGCCAGCCGACCAAGGTCAGTGGCCTGTCCACGTACGTGACCGCGACCCGCTACTCCAAGCTGGGCGAGACCCTGCAGACGGAGCTGAGCACCGGAGGCAAGAAGACCTGGCTCACCTACACCCATGACGAGGCCACCCGCAGGATGTCCAGGATGCGGGTGGACAGGGAGGGCGCCGCGGCGACCGACCTGGACCTCAACTACACCTACGACGCGGTCGGCAACATCACCAAGATCGCCGACAAGGGCGCGAGCGGCCAGGACACGCAGTGCTTCAAGTACGACCACCTGCGCCGCATGACCTCGGCCTGGACGGCCACCGACGACTGCGCCGCCGGCACCCCGCAGTCGGACAAGATCGGCGGCGTGGCCCCGTACGCGGTCAGCTACGAGTACGACGCCACCGGCAACCGGACCAAGGAGATCAAGCACGCTTGGGGTGGCGCGGGTGAGACCACGCGTACCTCCACCTACCCGGCCGCGGGAGCCAAGCAGCCGCACGCACTCCAGACCGTCGGGTCGGACCTCTTCGAGTACGACGCCGCGGGCAACACCACCAGGCGCAAGGTCGGCAACTCCGACCAGGCCCTGGTCTGGGACGCCGAGGGCAACCTGGAGTCGGTGACGGAGGCGGGCAAGACGACGTCCTTCGTGTACAACGCGGAGGGCGACCGGCTGATCCGCAAGACGCCGACCGACGCCACGCTCTACATCGACGACATGGAGCTGCGCTTCGACTTCGCCAAGGACGCCGTCGAGCAGACCCGCTACTACACCATCGGTGGCGAGCCCATCGCGGTGCGCACGCCGGACAACCAGGTCTACTTCTTGCTCAACGACCACCAGGGCACCGCGCAGGCGGCGGTGAACGCCGGGACCGGGGAGCTGGCCGTACGGAGGACGACGCCGTTCGGCGAGAACCGGGGATCGCCACCGGCGTTCTGGCCGGGGCAGCGCGGATTCGTGGGAGGCACGCAGGACGCCACCACCGGGCTGGTCCACCTCGGCGCCCGCGAGTACGACCCCAAGAACGGGCGCTTCCTGTCGGTCGACCCCGTCATGGAGGAGCAGAACCCGCAGCAGCTCAACGCCTATGCCTACGCCAACAACAGCCCCGTCACCATGAGCGACCCCGACGGCCAGCTGTTCTGGTTCGTCGCCATCGTCGTGGTCAGGGTCTCGGCGCAGATCATCGCCAGGAGGCTCGCGATGGCCGCCGCCAGGCGGGCCGCCATCGCGGCGGCGCGTGCGGCGGCCAGGCGGGCCGCCATCGCGGCGGCGCGGCGCCGGGCGCTGGCGGAGGCCAGGAGGAGAGCCGCGGCTGAGGCCAAGAAGCGGGCCTTGGAAGCGGCCCGGAAGAAGGCCGCGGCCGCGGCCAGGAAGAAGCTCCAGGAACAGGCCAAGAAGAGGGCGGCCGAGAGGGCCAGGAAGGCGGCGACGGCACGGGCGCAGCGGCGGGCCGCGGCAGCGGCGAGAAGAGAGGCGAAGAGGAAGGCCGCTGAGGCGGCGGCGAAGCGCCGGGCCGCGGCGGCGGCCAGGACGCGCAACAGGCGGGCCGGCCGGCTCCCCAGCGGGATCCAGCGGGCACGGCAGCGTCCGGCGCAGCGGCCGACCAGCCACAGGGCGCAGCAGCGGCAGGCGCCCCCCAGAGACAGTCGGCAGCCGATGCAGCCACGGCCGAGTCAGATCTACCGCAACGACGGCTCGACCCAGCCAACCCAGTCCTACACCGTCTACCGCGACGGCCGGATGTATCCGGACGGACCGCCGCCTGCGGCCCGACCCGGTGGTTCCGGCCAGGGTGAGCGGCAGATCTTCAGACCGGAGAAGATCGAGCCCGAGAACACGAGGACGGGCACGATCGCCGAAACCGGCTTCAAGGTCAACCAGTATCTGGACAAGAGCGGAATCGCCGACGCGCTCGACATCATCATCTGGGGGCTGGGAGGTTAGCCCCTACTGATCGGACACCGGCGCGGGACCCTCACGGTTCCGCGCCGGTGGCGTTCTTGGGTGCCATGTCCCTAGAATCTTGTTCGGTCATGACTTGAGGAGGCAATGTGGGCGCGTTCGATCTCAGCGGGAAGCAGGCTCTGGTCACCGGGGCGTCGAAGGGGATCGGGCGGGCCATCGCGCTCGCGTACGCCGAGGCGGGGGCCGACGTGGCTCTCGTGTCCCGGTCGGCCGAGGCCCTGGCCGAAGTGGGCAAGGAGGTCGAGGCGCGGGGCAGGCGCGCGGTCGTCATCCCGGCCGACCTCACCGACCGCGACGCCGCCACCGCGGCCGTGGCCGTGGCGATCGACGGGCTCGGGCACCTCGACATCGTGGTCAACAACGCGGGCGGCTCCAACTTCCTCGTCGAGTTCAAGGACCTGCGGCTGTCGGGGTGGGACAAGCTCATGCGTCTCAACCTCGACTCGGCCATGGTCGTCTGCCACACGGTCGCCCCCCACCTGCTGGCGCGGGGCGAGGGCACGGTCATCAACGTGGCCTCCGTGGCGGCGCTCGGCGCGCCCTTCCTGGCGCCCTACGCCGCCGCCAAGGCCGGGCTGGTGGCGTTGACGAAGACGCTGGCCGTGGAGTGGGCCCAGTCGGGGGTGCGGGTCAACGCCCTGTGCCCCGGGTGGACGGCCACCGACCTCAACCGCAACCTCTGGGAGGACGAGAGCGCCGGGGCCGCCACGGTCGCCAGTGTGCCCATGCGGCGCTGGGGGACGGTGGAGGAGATGGCTCAGCCGGCGGTGTTCCTGGCCAGCTCGGCTTCGGCGTACATGACGGGTCAGGTGCTGTTCGTGGACGGCGGCGCAACGGCCATATAGGTCGTTATGGCTGTTTTACGGAAGCGGTCAGCGTTATGGGTGATAGTTATGGGTGATATCGGCATGCGACATTGAGTGCTTGCCGCCGTGAACCGGGTTACCGTGTGGTCCGTGCAGCTCTACACGAGATCGTCCGGGACCGGGCTCCCGGTTGTGCTGCTTCACGCGTTCCCGCTGTCGTCGGCCATGTGGCTGGCCCAGCGGG
This sequence comes from Nonomuraea helvata, assembly GCF_039535785.1. Lineage (NCBI taxonomy): Bacteria > Bacillati > Actinomycetota > Actinomycetes > Streptosporangiales > Streptosporangiaceae > Nonomuraea > Nonomuraea helvata. The sequence goes on along the minus strand of NZ_BAAAXV010000001.1, from coordinate 2,894,741 downwards.
AAGGGCTGGCCAAGGCATGCCGGGTCATCACACCGGACTTGCGCGGCTTCGGCGGTTCACGGCTGGGCGACGACGAACCGTCCGTCGACCTGATGGCCGACGACGTCGCCAGGCTGCTCGACGACGAGGGCATCGACAGGGCGGTGGTCGGCGGGCTGTCCATGGGCGGCTACGTGACCATGGCGTTCTGCCGCCGCCACGCCGACCGGGTGCTCGGCGTGATCCTGGCCGACACCAAGGCCGGCGCCGACCCGCCCGCGGCGAGGGACAACAGGGAACGCATCGCCCAGGCCGTGCTCGCCGACGGCAGCGAGGTGCTGGTCAGCGAGGTGCTTCCCGGGCTCATCGGGCCGACGACCAAGGAGCGGCGGGCCATGGTGTTCGGGCGGGTCAAGGGGCTGGTGCAGTCCGCGCCGCCGGGCGCCGTCGCCTGGGCGCAGCGGGCCATGGCCGCCCGGCCCGACTCCTTCGACACGCTGGGCACGCTGAAGGTGCCGCTGCTCGCTGTCGTGGGGGAGGAGGACGAGCTGGCGCCGCCCGCCGAGGCCGAGGCGATGGTGCGGGCCGTGCCCGACGGGCGGCTGGAGATCATCCCGAAGGCCGGCCATCTGAGCGCCGTCGAGCAGCCCGAGGCGTTCAACGCGGCGGTGGCCGAGTTCATCGACACCGACCTCGGCGGCTCCCGCTCCTGACCACCTGCCCGGTCCTCTTCTCGGCGGGCGCGTTCGTGCGCGCCTCAGCCGGAGCGGGGCGGCTTCTTCGGGCACGGCTGGTGCACGATGACGCCCCTTGCATCGAGGGGCGTCAGGCGCGCTCCTGGCGCGGCACCACGATCTCCCGGATGATCAGCGAGATCGCCGCGGCCACCGGGATGGCCAGCAGCGCGCCGACGATGCCCAGCAGTGCGCCGCCGAACAGCGCGGCGATCACGGTCACGGCCGGCGTCACGTCCACCGAGCGCTTCATCACCCTCGGGTAGATGAAGTAGTTCTCGACCTGCTGGTAGACCAGGAAGAAGATCGCACAGGCGATGCCGGCGGGCACCGACTGCAGGAACGCGACGCCGGTGACGAGCACCGCGCCGAGCGTGGCGCCCACCAGCGGGATCAGGTCCGTCAACGCCACGACCAGGGCGAGCGCGAGTGCGTACTGGACGCCTGCGACGGACAGGAAGACCCAGGCCAGGACGCCCGCGATGACCGAGATCAGCACGTTGCCGGCGACGTACCCGCCGATGCCGGTGAGGATCTGCTCGCTGATCGCCCGCGTCCGCTCCCTGCGGGAGGCCGGTACGAGCTTGAGCAGGTAGCCCTTGATCGTGTTCAGTGAGCCGAGGAAGTAGAGCATGAGCACCAGCAGCGTCACCGTGGTGTACACGCCGTTCAGCACCACGAGCCCCGCGCCCATGATCCCGGTGGCGAGCGAGGGCCCCAGCGTGGTCGTCACGAACGTCTTGAGCTGCGCCAGGATCTGGTAGTCCGCGTCGAGCTGGTGCAACGTGGGATTCTTGCCGAGCTCGGCGACGTAGCCGGGCACCGCCGCCACGAACTCCGACAGCTGCTGGCTCACCGGCGGCACCACGGCCAGGCCGAACAGCGCGAACGCCACGATGACCCCGGCGAACACGATCGAGATCGCGCCCCGCCTGGCCAGGCCGCGCCTCTGGAGGGCCTCGACGGCGGGGTTCAGGCCGACGGCGAGGAACATCGCCACCACGACCAGGATGATCGTGCTCAGGGACTGGACGACCATCTGGGCGATCGCGATCGCCGTCAGCACCCCGAGCCCGCCGACCAGCCCGAACAGGAAGGGGCCCCGGGCGAGCGGCTTCCCGGGCAGTCCGTACGGTTGCGCGGCGTCGTCGCTCTCCTGAGCCCGGTTCTCCGCGGTCTTCGGACGCGTCGCGGCGGCAGTGGGCTCGGTATCCGCGGACAAGGTGACTCCCAGGGAAGGCAAGCTGATGGCAAAGAGAGAGCCTAGCGACCATCAGGTCGCCAGGCTCTCTCCTGCCTGCTATTCAGCCCCCGTGTGCAGCCCTGTGGTCGACCGGGCCGCTACTCCTGCCACCATTCGGCGTCGTCCTCGGACTTGGTCTCCACCTTGGGGGCGGGCGACGCGACCGGGGCCTCGACGACGGAGGGCGCGGCGAGCGCGGGCTTCGGCGGGGCGGCCGTGACCGCGGGCTCCGGCTCCATGCCCGGCAGGGCGGCGCCACCGAGCAGCTGGCGCAGCTGGGCCAGGTGGCTGGTGATGCTGTCGCGCTGGCGGGTGAGCTCGTCGACCTGGCGCTGCATCGCCGTGCGGGTGCGCTCGGCCTCGGTCTTGGCCTCGGTGACGATCGTCTCGGCGCTCGACTTGGCCTCGGTGACGATGGTCTCCGCGCTCTTGCGGGCGTTCGCGACGAGCTGCTTGGCGTGCAGGTCGGCCTCGCGGCGGGTCTGCTCGGCCTGCTGGGTGGCCTTGGTGGCCCGCGACTCGGCGGTGGCGGCCCGCTGCTCGGCCTCGGCGACCAGCTTCTGCGTGGCGGCCTGCGCCGTGGCGTGGCGCTCGGCCTCCTGGCGCTCGGCCTCCTCGCGGCGGGAGGCGAGCTGGATCTCGAACTCGGCCTCGTCCTGCGCCCGCTTGGCCTCGGACTCCTCCAGCACCCGCTGGGCCTGCGCGCGCATCTCGTCGGCCTGCCGCTTGGCGGTGGTGAGCACCTCGTCGCGCTCGCGCTTGGTCGAGGCCCGCAGCTGGGCGACCTCGCGCTCGGTGGTGGTGCGGAGCTTGGCGATCTCGCGCTCGGCGTCGGCCCGCTTCTCCGCCACCTCGTGGTCGGCCGTGGCCCGCAGCTTGGCGACCTCGCGCTCGGTGGTGTTGGTCAGCTCGTCGGCCTCGCGGCGCGCGGTGGAGCGGATCTCATCGGCGTCCCGCTCGGCCGCGGTGCGCATCTCGTCGCTCTCGCGGGTGGCCTGGGCACGCTTGTCCGCGGCCTCCGCCTCGGCGGCGGCGCGCAGGTCGGCGGCCTCGACCTTGGCGGCGGCCTTGATCTCGTTGGCCTCGGACCTGGCGGCCTGCACGAGCTCGGTGGCCTGCTCCTCGGCCAGGCGGAGCAGCTGCTCGATGCGGGCGCCGAGGCCGGAGTAGGTCGGGCGCTCCTGCTCCTGCAGCTGGCGCTGGGAGTCGGACAGATCGCGCTGCAGGCTCGTGACCTGCTCGCGGGCCTGCCGTAGCTCGCCGTCAAGCTGCTTCAGATGGTCGTGGACCTGATGCCGGTCGTAACCACGGAGCACCACGTCGAACTCGCGTGCTGGGGCGTCCTCGAAGAAGTTGTTGAGCTGGGCGTCGATGTCGGACTGCATGGAGGCTCGATCCTGGGTTGTCGAGACGGCTACACGGGCCGGACGGGGGGTTCGGGGCATCCGATCCAGGAGCCTGTGCCTCGCGGCAGGCTCCATGTCCGGTGGAAGGTCAAGCGTACTCCGCTGGTGCCGCCTGCGAAGCCCCGTCCAACTTTCTGCGTGACTAGTTACATATGCGTGTTTTGTGGCGTTTCTAGTGCTCGGCCGCCTGGACCAACTCCGTCAGCATTCCTCCCACGTCCTTGGGGTGCAGGAACGCGATCTGCGAGCCCATCGACCCGTGCCTGGGACGCTCGTCCAGCAGCCTCACACCCTTCTCGTTGATCTTAGCCATGGCGTCCTCGACGTCGGGCACGCCGAATGCCACGTGGTGGACGCCCTCCCCCCGCTTGGCCAGGAATTTTCCCACGGGGGAGTCGTCTGAGAGAGGCTCCAGAAGCTGAATGTAGGAGCCCCCGCCTTCGCCGTCGGCGATGTGCAGCATGGCCTCCTTGACGCCCTGCTCCTCGTTCACCTCCCGGGCCACGACGGTCAGCTCGAACGTCTCCGAGAAGAACGCGATCTTCTCCTCGAGGTTCCTGCACGCGATCCCGATGTGGTCGATCCGCATGAACATGTGTGGTCCACCTCCATAGCCGACGTCCGCCTACTCGTGGGTATGGTGTCAAAGAACCCGACGTGAGCGTAGGAGGCCGTTGTCATGTCCAGTTCCGTCATCGTGGCCGGAGCTCGCACTCCCATCGGCAAACTGCTGGGATCCCTGTCCGGGCTGCCGGCCGTGGAGCTCGGGGGCATCGCCATCAAGGCGGCCCTGGAGCGCGCCGGAGTGGCGCCGGAAGCGGTCGAGTACGTCATCATGGGCCAGGTCCTCCAGGCCGGCGCCGGCCAGATCCCCTCCCGCCAGGCCGCCGTCAAGGCGGGCATCCCGATGACCGTCCCCTCCATCACCGTCAACAAGGTGTGCCTGTCGGGCCTCGACGCCATCGCCCTGGCCGACCAGCTCATCCGCGCGGGCGAGTTCGACATCGTGGTGGCCGGCGGCATGGAGTCCATGACCAACGCCCCCCACCTCCTGCCGGGCCTGCGCAAGGGCGTCAAGTACGGCGGCTCGGACGTCGTGGACTCGATGGCTCACGACGGTCTGTTCTGCGCGTTCGACCAGTGCGCGATGGGGGAGTCCACGGAACGCCACAACGCCCGGCTCGGCATCGGCCGCGAGGAGCAGGACGCCCTGTCGGCCCGCTCGCACCAGCTGGCCGCCGCCGCCATCAAGAACGGCGTCTTCGAGGACGAGATCGTCCCCGTGGAGATCCCGCAGCGCCGCGGCGAGCCGCTGATCGTCCGCGAGGACGAGGGCGTACGCGGCGACACGACCCCGGAGACCCTCGCCAGGCTCCGCCCGGCCTTCGCGGCGGACGGCACCATCACGGCGGGCTCGGCCTCGCAGATCTCGGACGGGGCGTGCGCCGTGGTGGTCATGTCGAAGTCCAAGGCGGAAGAGCTGGGCCTGGAGTGGCTGGCCGAGATCGGCAGGCACGGCAACGTCGCGGGCCCCGACGCCTCCCTGCAGTCCCAGCCGGCCAACGCCATCAAGCAGGCGATGGCCAAGCAGGGCGTGACGGCCGGCGACCTGGACCTGGTGGAGATCAACGAGGCCTTCGCCAGCGTGGTCCTGCAGTCCGTCAAGGAGCTGGACGTCCCCCTCGACAAGGTGAACGTCAACGGGGGCGGCATAGCCCTGGGCCACCCGATCGGGGCGTCGGGCGCGCGGATCGTGCTGACTCTGGCGTACGAGCTGCAGCGGAGGGGCGGCGGGCTCGGCGCCGCGGGCCTGTGCGGCGGCGGCGGCCAGGGCGACGCCCTGCTCATCACCGTCCCCAAGCGGTAGGAGTCTGTCGGGCGGCCGGTCATCCGGCCGCCCTTCTTCGGCCGTGTGATGTAAAGAATTCTAGACATCAAGTCGGAGTTGTTTTACATTCGAGCCATGGCACCCGAAGAGAAACGCGCGTGGATCATGGCGGTGGTCTCGGCCTGCGCCTACGGCGCCTACGTCGTGATCATCCTGGGCAGGGCGCAGGGCATCCCCATCGCCGACGTGCCGTACGCGGCCACGCTGCTGTGGAGCATCGGAGGCGCGATCGCGGTGACGATCGTGCTGAACATCGCGGTCTCGATGGCCTCCCCCAGGGACGTCGGCAAGAAGGACCAGCGCGACAGAGAGATCCATCGGTACGGCGAGTACACCGGCCAGTGGTGCCTCGTGCTGGGCGGCGTCGCGGCCCTGGGGATGGCGATGGCCGAGGTGGACCACTTCTGGATCGCGAACGCGATCTACCTGGCGTTCGTCCTGTCGAGCGTCCTCGGATCCGTGCTGAAGATCGTCGCCTACCGCCGGGGCCTGCCGTCATGGTGAAGCCCACCAAGGTCACCAACTCGATCCGGGCCCTGCGGTTCGCGCACGGTGAGATGACGCAGGCGGAGCTGGCGGAGAGGGTGGGGGTGACGCGCCAGACCATCATCGCCATCGAGCAGGGCCGCTATTCGCCGTCACTCGAGATGGCGTTCCAGATCGCGCGGGTGTTCGGGGCCCCGCTCGATGACGTGTTCCAATATCCGGACGGAGAAGCGTCATGAAAGCGATCGTTCGCGACACGTATGGGCCCGCTGACGTCCTGAAATATGTGGACACTGCGCGCCCGGAGCCCGGCCGGGGCGACGTCCTGGTGCGCGTGCACGCGGCCGGCCTCGACATGGGCGTCTGGCATCTCATGGAAGGCGTGCCGTACGTGATGCGCCCCGCCATCGGACTCCGCGCCCCCAAGACCAGGGGGCTCGGCACGGACGTCGCGGGCACGGTCGAGTCGGTGGGAGCGGACGTGACCCGGTTCCGGCCGGGCGACCGCGTCTTCGGCACGTGTGGCGGCGGCGCTTTCGCCGAGTACGCGTGCGCCCGCGAGGACAGGCTCATGCCGATCCCGGAGAACCTCGCCTTCGAGCCGGCGGCGGCCATCCCGACCTCGGCCATCACCGCCCTCCAGGCACTGCGCGACAAAGGACGGGTACGGGCGGGACAGCAGGTCCTGGTCATCGGGGCCGGCGGGGGAGTGGGGACGTACGCGGTGCAGCTGGCCAAGGCGTTCGGCGCGGAGGTCACCGGGGTGTGCAGCGCGGCGAAGGCGGACCTCGTACGGTCGATCGGCGCCGCGGAGGTCGTCGACTACACGCGCGAGGACTTCGCCGACGGGCGACGCCGTTACGACCTCATCGTCGACACGGCGGGCAACCGCCCGCTGTCCCGTCTCCGTCGCGCCCTGACCCCTCGGGGAACGCTGGTCATCGTCGGCGGCGAAGGCGGCGGGCGATGGCTGTCGGGCCTGGACCGTCAGCTTCGTACCGCTCTGCTGGCGCCCTTCGCCCGCCGGCGGCTCCGCGTGGTCTTCGCGTTCCCCCGGGAGTCGGACTTACGGCAGTTGGCGGAGCTCGCCGGTGCCGGCCGGTTCACGCCCGTCATCGACAGGACCTTCCCGCTGAGCGAGGCCCCTGAGGCCGTCCGTCTCCTGCTGCGCGGCCAGGTGCGAGGTAAAGCCGTCATCACCGTACCGGCCGGTTAGTCTCGCCGCATGGCGAAGGTCCTGGTCACTGGACTGGGTGTGGCGCGAGGGCGCGATGGCCGTCCTGCGTGATCTGGCCCTTGCATAGCGCGATGCCCCGGTCCCACCAGGAAGGGATCGGGGCATCGCGGCGCTCGCGTCATGAACCCGTGACGCCGGCCCCCTTACGGGGGCTGTTCAGCCCGGCCGCGAGGGAGGCTGCGGCCGGGCTGCTTGTGGGAGGTCATGAGGAGAGGAACTTGGCGAGGACCGAGCGGTGACGGCGCTCGGACCGCAGGCCCTTGCCGGCCTCTCGCGCGCGCCGCTCCTCGGCGGCCGCCCGCCGGAGTTCGGAGGCGCGGTACTGCATGACGGAGTATTCGAGTTCGGCGTTCATCCGAGTGCCCCTTGTGTTTCGTGCTTCTTCTTCCCTGCACTCTTAAGACTCCTCCTAAGGCCCTCCCCGACACATCGGGCGGATGCCCTATCTCAGGGCGTAAGGGCAGATAGGGAGGTCCTTAGGAGGGTGCGCAGAGGCACTAAGGCACCCATAGGGAGCTAGGGCTCGTCCGTGTACTTCACCGTGACCTTGGTGAAACCGAGCGATTTCAGCAGGCCCGTCATCATCGCCTTGGTGTTGGCGTCCGCGCGGGCGCGCAGGTCGCTCGCGACCGCCGCTTCGGTGATCTTCTTCTCCGCCAGCAGGTACAGCTCACGCTGATCGCTCGGCGACCCGGACAGGAAGTCATGCACCCGGTCGAACAGGCCGCGCTGCTGCGCGTACACGTACGACCGGCTGTTGTCCAGGTTCGGCTTCTCCAGTTGCGCCCGGGGCAGGCGCACGGTCGCCTGGGTGCGGTCCTCGGAGACCGTCACCGCGTTCGTGGCCAGGCCGGAGAAGTCCACGTACGCGTCCACCCCGCCGGCACCCACGAACAGCGTGCGGGTGCCCTTGATCGAGTCGGGCAGGAAGTTGGCGTCCTTCTCCAGGTCCACGACGACCTGGAAGTTCCCGGTCGCGGCCTCGAAACGGCTCAGGTCCTTGATCGACTGCAGGAGGACCGGCTGGCTGCGGTCGATGCTCCGCTCTCCGAGCGGGTTCAGCCAGGTCCAGGCCAGGCGGCCGCCCACGACGAGCAGGACCGCCAGGACGAGGAGCCCCGCTACATATCGCCACCTGCGGCGCCGCTCGGGGGTGACCCCGGGCGGCAACGTACGGGAAGTCGTCATGCGAGCATGACTACCCGCCCGGCGATCACCATTCCCAGCCGTCAGGTGACATCTTCCAATCCGGCCGTCAGTCGGTCGGGGATCCCAAGCCGGCCATGGACGTGCTGGGCGCCGAGTTGGGCGTGCCCTCGGTCTCCGGGTACACCGGATACACGTGGGTCGACTCCGGCGACGGGTGGGCCGACGACGGCGCCACCTGCGCCCGCGCCGGGCCTCCGCCGAAGTGCGTGCTCGACAGGCCGCAGTTCTGGAAGTCGCTGTAGAACATCCGCAGCCACTCCCTCCGCTGGTGCTCGCTCAGCCACGAGAACCACGACGCCGCGTACTGGTGCTCGGGCAGCGGGCCCCCGGGCAGCGGCTCCCCGCGCAGCCACGCCATCACGATCTCCCGGTAGCCGTCCGCCACCGTGCCCTGGCAGCGGGCGGCCAGGGACTCGATGTACTCGTACGCGGCCTCCTCGGCGAACCCCGCGGAGAGGTCGGGCACATGGATGGGCGCCAGCCCGTTCGACGGCCTCAGCTCCTCCTCCAGCGGCCGCTGCTCCACCCGCGTGAACGCCGCGGGCGTGCCCGCCAGCCGCGAGGCGATCTGCGTGAACGTCGCGCCCAGCTCGGTCAGCCCCGCCCGCATCCCCGGATGCACACACACCGTGATCGGCCAGTCCTGGCAGCTGTACGCGATGTCCACGGCCGCGGCCGGCTTGGGCTCGGCCAGCATCCTGGCCACGCCCGTCCCGGCCGCCAAAACCGACAGCAGCGCGCACGCCAGCACCAGCGCCTGCCTGGTCACCAGCGCCGCCCAGCCGAGCAGCAGCGCCGCCGTGAGGCCGAGCAGCCAGATGGTCTGGTCGAAGAACGGCGCCCCGCTCAACCCCTGGAACAGGTCGTACGGCTCCCCGGTGCCGGGCGCCAGCTTGTCGGCCCAGCCGCGGTCCTCGGCCAGCCACGAGAACAATCCGTAACAGGCGAGCCCTGCCAGGGGCGGCGTGAACGCCCTGGGCAGCACCCACCCGGCCACCCACCCGATCACCGAGTACAGGGCCAGCCCCGCCATGCCCATCCCGAGACCGGACAGGCTCAGGCGCCCCGCCTGGTCGGTGATCACCGTCTTGACCGCCAGCACCAGCACCGTCGCCCCGAACGAGCACATGACGACCACCACGATCGCCAGCGGCGCCTTCAGCGCGCGCCACGTCGTGAGCGACCGCCCGCGCAACGCCCTGCGCTTGCGCAGCGCCACCCAGGCCGCGAACGCCGCGGCCACGGGCCCGGTCATCCGCAGCGAGCCGATGACGGCGGCCACGATGTTCTCCCACGCGTCCACGCCGGGTATCAGGACGTTCCACGCCGCCACCAGGCCGAGAGCCAGGAGCACGGCCACCGTGACGGCCGCGCTGTGTTTCAGCTCCTCTCGTGAAACGCCCGCGTGCTCACGCACCCTTTTCCCCGTTGACGTTCATCAAGCACCCCCCGTGCCCCTCGGCAAGACGAAAACGGTCAGTCCGGCCTGTCCCCACAGGCCCATGGACTTGGCTTCCGCGTCACCATGTGTACGAGAACCATAACTGAGCGTGATGATTGACGTCCGTATTCTTGGTCAAGCGGGGACGCCTGTTGCTCCAGGTCACCGGACGAACCGGGATGACCGGCGCGCTAGCGTATGCGCTGTGTCGCAGCCCAAGCCGCTCAACCTGCCGTTCGACCCCATCGACCGCGCCGCGGAGAGCTGGCGTGCCCACTTCGGGCCCTCCGCCGCCATGGCCGCGGTGACCTCGATCATGCGAGCACACCAGATCCTGCTGTCGCAGCTCGACGCCCTGCTCAAGCCGTACGGCCTGACGTTCGCCCGGTACGAGGCCCTCGTCCTGCTGACCTTCAGCAAGACGGGCGCGCTCCCGCTGTCCAAGATCGGCGAACGGCTGATGGTCCATCCCACGAGCGTCACGAACACGGTGGACAGGCTGGAGAAGTCCGGTTTCGTCATCCGGCTGCCCAACCCGCGCGACGGGCGCGGCGTGCTCGCCGAGATCACCAAGACCGGCAGGGACGTCGTGGAGCGGGCCACCCGCGACCTGATGGACGCCGAGTTCGGCCTGACGATGTACGCCGAGGACGAACTCCACCAGATGTTCGCCCACCTGCGCACCCTCAGGGTGGCGGCGGGAGACTTCCAAGAGGGCGGCGAGTGACTCGTCGCCTCGACAATGCGGCAAGATGAAGAGCATGGCGGACTTCTCTAGGCCCGGGTCGCTCTACGGAGCGATTGACCTGGGCGCGCGCAAGCAGGCCCTTGAGGCGCAGGCCCGGCGGGAGGCGGCGGGTCCCCAGGCGGCCTCGTCGGCCTCGGTCGTCGACGTGACCGAGGAGACGTTCACGACCGAGGTCATCGACCGGTCGATGACCGTGCCCGTGGTCCTCGACCTGTGGTCGCCGAGGGCGCCGGGCAGTTCCCAGCTCAGCCCGGTGCTGGAGAAGGTGGTCGGCGAGCTCGGCGGCCGGGCCGTGCTGGCCAAGGTCAACGTCGACACCAGCCCGCAGATCGCCCAGGCGCTGCGCGTGCAGGCCGTGCCGACAGTGCTGGCGATCTTCCAGGGGCAGGCCGTCACCGGCTTCCAGCAGGTGCTGCCCGAGCAGGAGGTGCGCCGCTGGCTCGACGAGCTGATGGGCGCGGTCGAGCAGTTCTACCAGGCCAACCCCGGCGCCCGGCCCGAGACGGCGCCCGGCGGGCAGGAGGAGCCGGTGGGGCCGCCGGTCGACCCCGACATCCTGGCCGCCGAGCAGGCCATCGAGAAGGGCGACCTCGACGCCGCGGCGGCGGCCTACGAGCGCCTGCTGGCCCGCGCGCCCGGCGACGAGGACGCCAAGATGGGCCTGGCCGGCGTCAACCTGATCAGGCGCACCGAGGGCGTCGACCACGCGGACGTCCAGCGGCGTCTGCAGGCCCCGGACGACATCGACGCGCACCTGCTCGCCGCCGACCTGGAGATGCTGTCCGGCTCGGTCGACGAGGCGTTCGCCCGCATCATCGCCGTGGTCAAGCGCACCTCGGGCGACGAGCGCGACAAGGCCAGGCGTCACCTGCTCGGCTTGTTCGACGCGTTGCCGGCCGACGACCCATCTTTGGCGAAAGCCCGTAGAGCTTTGGCGAGCGCCCTGTTCTAACCTGGGTGTATGCGGGTCGTCACCATATCCGCGACATACGGCACGGCCGGCAGCCAGATCGGCCCGGCCGTCGCGGAGCGTCTCGGCGTGCCGTTCGTCGACCGCGCCATCCCCAGCGCCGTGGCCCAGGAGCTGGGCTGCACGCTGGAGGAGGCGCTGGCCCACGACGACCGGGCCGAACACGGCCTCGGCAGGCTGCTCTCGGGTGCGATGCGGCTGCCCACGGTCACCTTCGGCGGTGTGGACATGTACGTGCCGGGCGCGATGCCGCTCGCGCCCGAGGAGTTCGTCCGCCGTACCGAACGCATGCTCAAGGACATGGCCGGCGACCAGGGCGGGGTGTTCCTCGGCCGGGCCGGGGCCGTGGTGCTGGCCGACCATCCGGGCGCGCTGCACGTCCGGCTCGACGCGCCGGTCAGGCGCAGGATCCGGCAGACGGCCACGCTCGGCGGGATGAGCGAGCGCGACGCCCGCAAGATCATCGAGGACAACGACCGCGCCAGGGTGTCCTACGTACGCCACTTCTACCGGGTGGATCCGACTGACCCCTGTCAATATCACCTGGTGATCGACAGCACCACGATCCCCGTTCCGGCATGCGTCGATCTGATCGTCACGGCGGCCGAGGCACTGGACTGACCTGGGGAGCCCTATCATGGGGGACATTCTTGGTCAGTCCCGAAGGAGCGATTGACGTGGCGACCGTCCCGAGTGTGTCGTACTCCATCACCGTGCGTCTCGAGGTTCCGGCCGGCGGCAAGGCCGTCAGCCAGCTCACCCACGCCGTAGAGTCGGCAGGAGGTGTCGTCACCGCCCTCGACGTCAGCAACGCGGGCCATGAGAAGCTCCGCATCGACGTGACCTGCGCGGCCAGGGACACCGACCACGCCCAGACCATCGTCGACCAGCTCGAGGCCGTCGAGGGCGTCGTCATCCACAAGGTGTCCGACCGCACGTTCCTCATGCACCTCGGCGGCAAGATCGAGATGAAGTCGAAGGTGCCGCTGCGCAACCGCGACGAGCTGTCCATGGCGTACACGCCGGGCGTGGCGCGCGTGTCGATGGCCATCGCGCGCAACAAGGAGGACGCCAGGCGGCTGACCATCAAGCGCAACACGGTCGCCGTCGTCACCGACGGCTCGGCCGTGCTGGGGCTGGGCAACATCGGCCCCGAGGCCGCGCTGCCGGTGATGGAGGGCAAGGCGGCGCTGTTCAAGCGGTTCGCGGGCATCGACGCCTGGCCGATCTGCCTCGACACGCAGGACGTCGACGAGATCGTCCGCACGGTGCAGGTGATCGCGCCCGGGTTCGGCGGGATCAACCTCGAGGACATCGGCGCGCCGCGCTGCTTCGAGGTGGAGCGGCGGCTGCGCGAGCTGCTCGACATCCCCGTCTTCCACGACGACCAGCACGGCACGGCGATCTGCGTGCTCGCCGCCCTCACCAACGCGCTGCGGGTCGTCAACAAGGGCATCGAGAATGTCAAGATCACCATGGCGGGCGCGGGCGCGGCCGGCAACGCGGTGCTGCGGCTGCTGCTGGCGGCCGGCGCGCGCAACGTGGTCGTGTGCGACTACCTGGGTGCCGTGCACCGCGGGCGCGACGACCTCGACGAGTCGCTGCAGTGGATCGCCGACCACACCAACGCCGAAGGCTACTCGGGCGACCTGCGGGGGGCGGTCAAGGACGCCGACGTCTTCGTGGGCGTCTCCGCGCCGGGCATCCTGACCGGTGACGACATCGCCACGATGGCCAAGGACGCGGTGGTGTTCGCGCTGGCCAACCCGGAGCCTGAGGTGTCGCCCGACGACGCCCGCGAGCACGCGGCCGTGGTGGCCACGGGGCGCTCCGACTACCCCAACCAGATCAACAACGTGCTGGCCTTCCCCGGCGTCTTCCGCGGGCTGCTGGACGCGCAGGCGGACGGGGTGACGCAGGAGATGCTGCTGGCCGCCGCCGGCGCCCTCGCCGCCGTCGTGACGCCGGAGGAGCTGGGTCCCAACTACATCATCCCCAGCGTGTTCCACCCCGACGTGGCGGCCGCCGTCGCCGCCGCCGTGCGCGAATCCGCCGGCGGACGTGCGCGGGGCTTCACCGAGGCGTAAGGCTCGGTACGGCGAGCCACGGGCGGCGCCACCCGCCGCCCGTGGATGAGCGCCTTGATCCGGGAACGCCGCGTTGCTCGGAGGGGCGTTCAGGGGTGTTACGCACCCATCCCTCAGGAGACCGGGGTCTCGATGGCGGGCATGAGGTGGTAGCTCTCCTGGAAGACCAGGTTGTGGGCGTCGCCGGCGGCGATCACGCGCAACGTGTCGAGCTGCGCTTCCGCGTCCGCCGCGTCGAAGACGTTCAACGGCCAGTCACCGACCGTGTTCCCCCGCAGGTGCGGGTGGTGGAAGTCGCACCCGTAATGGGCCACGACGGCGATCGGCTGGACGTGGCTGGCGCGCTGCTCCGGCCACGTCAGCGACCACATCGCGTTGAGCCCGCCCTCGCGGGACCGGGTGACCCCGCTCGCCACCACTTCACCGGTGCCGAGCAGCAGGTCGGCGTTGACCTCGTCGAGGGCTCTGCGCGCCACCGGGTCCAGCAGTTCGGTGGCCGTGGCGAACAGGCGCTCCTTGTCCTCCCGCGAGACGGCCTGGCCGTGGATGCCGTCGCGAAGATCGCAGAAGTGACGGATCAGGGCTTGGTTCATGGGAGTGCACATGCCACCCCCCTTCCCAGCCGCCGGACGGCCAGACCACTGTCAGGCCCTCGTGTCGGCCCTGGGATCAGCCGAGCAACTCCTGGATCCTGTCCCGTACGTCGGGTGTGTCCAGGCCGCGGACCGTGAGCGTCGTGCGGCGGCGTACGACGTCGTCCACCGTGGCCGCCCACTCGCGGTCGCGCGCGTAGACAGCCTGGGCCCAGATGTCGGGACCGTCCGGGTGGATGCGCTCGCCGAGCGCGGGGTCCTCGCGGATGAGCCGGGCCAGGTCGAACGCGATCGAGCCGTAATGCGTGGCCAGATGCCTGGCGACCAGCGGGTCCATGCGCGCGCCCGGGTCGCGGTCGGTCCACAGCCGCATGGCCACGGCGTCGGGGCTGGCCACGCCCGGGAGCGGTACGGCGGGCAGGATGTCTGCCAGGTCGTCGCCCAGCGGCTGCCCCGGCAGGTGGGCGAGCGTGTCGAGGACATGCCTGCCGATGTGGCGGTAGGTGGTCCACTTGCCGCCCGCCACCGAGAGCATGCCGCCCACGCCCCTGGTCACCACCGTCTCCCGTTTGGCCGCCGTCACCTGGCCGGGCCCGCCGGGCAGCACCCGCAGGCCGGCGAAGGCGTAGGTGATGTCCTCGCGCCTGACCTGGGAGTCGCGTACCGCGTGGCCGGCCTCGTCCAGGATCTGGGCGATGTCGGCCTCGGTGACGCCCACCGCGCCCGGGTCGCCCTCGTACGCCTCGTCCGTGGTGCCGAGCAGCAGGTGGTCCTCCCACGGGATGGCGAACGACACCCGGTACTTGTCGATCGGCGTGGTCAGCGCGGCCTTCCACGGCTCGTGGCGGCGCAGGACCAGGTGGGCTCCCTTGGACAGCCGGATGCTCGGCGCCGCGCCCGGGTCCTCCATGCGCCGCAGGTGGTCCACCCACGGCCCGGTGGCGTTCAGCACGAGCCGGGCCGAGACGCCGAACTCGGTGCCGTCGAGCCGGTCGCGCAGCTCGGCACCGATGACCGTGCCCGCTCCGGTCTGGCGCAGTCCGACGACCTCGGCGTGGTTGAGCACGACGGCGCCCGCGTCCACGGCGGCCCGGACGGTCATGACCGCGACGCGGCTGTCGTTCATCTGGTGGTCGCCGTAGACGGCGGCGGCCCGCAGGCCCTCGGTGCGCAGCGCCGGAACCTTGGAGAGAGCCTGGTGCGGAGTGATCACCTTGCCCATGCCGTCGCCGAACACCGACAGCGCCGAGTACAGGAACACCCCCGCACCCAGCTTGGCCGCCCCGTGCGGCCCGCCCTTGTAGATGGGCACCAGGAACGTCAGCGGCTTGACCAGGTGCGGGGCGATGTCGGCGGCCAGGGCGCGGCGCTCGCGGTGGTTCTCGGCGACCAGCCTGACGTTGCCGGTCTGCAGGTAACGCAGGCCGCCGTGGACGAGCTTGGACGAGGCGCTGGAGGTGGCGCCGGCGAAGTCGCCCGCGTCCACCATGGCCACCCGCAGCCCGGCCTGGGCGGCCATCCAGGTCACCGACGTGCCGAGGATGCCACCGCCAATGACGAGCAGGTCGTAGGCGGTGCGGGAGAGCTCCTCGCGGATCTCCGCCCGGTCGGCGCCGGTCGTGGTCCTCATGTCCAAACTCCCTACTGCTCGACCCAGTCGAGGGTGCGGGCCACGGCCTTCTTCCAGTTGCGGTATTCGCGCTCGCGGGCGGCCTCGTCGATGGCTGGGCGCCATTCGGCGGCCTTGTGCCAGTTGGCGCGCAGGCTCTCGATGTCGGGCCAGTAGCCGGTCGCCAGCCCCGCGGCGTAGGCGGCGCCGAGGGCGGTCGTCTCGGCCACCATGGGGCGGATCACCGGCACCGCGAGCACGTCGGCGAGCGTCTGCATGAGCAGGTTGTCGGCGGTCATGCCGCCGTCGGCGCGCAGCGTGGTGAGATCGAGCCCCGAGTCGGCGTTCATCGCGTCGACCACCTCGCGGGTCTGCCACGCCGTGGCCTCCAGCACGGCCCGCGCGATGTGCCCCTTGTTGACGAACCCGGTCAGCCCCGCGATCACCCCGCGCGCGTCCGAGCGCCAGTGCGGCGCGAACAGCCCCGAGAAGGCCGGTACGAAGTAGCAGCCGCCGTTGTCGTCGACCGTCCTGGCCAGCGTCTCGATCTCGGCCGCGCTGGAGATCAGGCCCAGGTTGTCACGCAGCCACTGCACCAGCGAGCCGGTGACCGCGATCGCGCCCTCCAGGGCGTAGGTCGCGGGGCCGTCGCCGATCTGGTAGCCGACGGTGGTCAGCAGGCCGTGCTTGGAGACGACGGGCTCCTGGCCGGTGTTCATCAGCAGGAAGCTGCCGGAGCCGTAGGTGCTCTTGGTCTCGCCGGGCGCGAAGCACGTCTGCCCGAACAGCGCCGCCTGCTGGTCGCCGAGCGCCGAGGCGACCGGCACGCCGGCCGCGGTGTGCCCGTAGACCTCGGCGGACGGGCGGATCTCCGGCAGCATCGCGCGGGGCACGCCGAGCGCGGCGAGCAGCTCGTCGTCCCAGGCCAGCGTGTGGATGTTCATCAGCATCGTCCGGCTGGCGTTGGTCACGTCGGTGATGTGGCGGCCGGTGAGGTTCCACAGCAGCCAGCTGTCCATCGTCCCGAACAGCACCTCGCCGCGCTCCGCCCGCTCCCGCAGCCCATAGGCGTCCAGCAGCCAGCGGATCTTCGGCCCGGAGAAGTACGTCGTCAGCGGCAGCCCGGCCTTCTCCTTGAACAGCCCCTCGTGCTCGGCCAGCGCCCGGGTCAGCTGGTCCGTGCGGGTGTCCTGCCAGACGATCGCGGGGCAGACGGGGCGGCCGGTGGCCCGCTCCCACAGCACGGTGGTCTCGCGCTGGTTGGTGATGCCCAGCGCGGCGATCTGCCCGTCCTCGAGTCCGGCGCCGCCGACGGCATCGGCCAGCACGCCCTGCACGGCCTGCCAGATCTCGGCCGCGTCGTGCTCCACCCAGCCGGGCTTGGGGAAGATCTGGCGGTGCTCGCGCTGGGCGACGGAGACGATGTTGCCGGCCTGGTCGAAGACGATGCAGCGGCTGGACGTGGTGCCCTGGTCGATGGCTGCGACGTAGTGAGATCGAGGCACGAGGTTCCTCGCTTGGTTCAGGTTCGGCAATGCCGAACGAATGCTATTTCGTGGCCTTAGGGATGTTCAAGTGAGCGGGTGATCGCGCGGGCGGCGTCCCGTACGTACGAGACGAACTCCATGTGCAGGACGCCGTCGGCGGCCAGCCGTTCGACGGCGCCGCGGATGCCGATGGCGCCCACCACCAGGCCGCGCGGGTCCTTGATAGGCGCGGCGATGGCCACCTCGCCCTCGGTCAGCTCCTCCGTCTCGGCCGCCCAGCCGCGCGTCCTGACCAGGTCGAGCTCCTGCTCCAGCACCGCGGGGTCGACGATCGTGTGCTTCGTGTACGGCTGGAGCGGCGGAGCGGGCGCCTCGCCGTACGGGTCGTGGGCGAGCAGGACCTTGCCGAGCGCGCTGGCGTGCGTCGGCAGGTAGGTACCCACCTGGAGGGTCTGCATGCTGTCGTCCGGCCGGAACACGTGGTGGATCACCAGCACGTGGCCCTCGTGGAGCGTGCCGATCCAGGCGCTCTCCCTGCTCCGCCCGGCCAGGGCGTCGGCCCAGTTGATGGCGCGGGTGCGCAACTCGTTGACGTCGAGGTAGCTGCTGCCCAGATGGAGCAGCGTGGCGCCGAGGCGGTACTTCCCGCTGACCTGGTCCTGCTCGACGAACCCGACGTGGACCAGGGTGCGCAGGATGCCGTGCAGCGTGCCCTTGGGCAGCCCCAGCGCCCTGGCCAGCTCGGCCACACCGAGCTGGCGCGGCCCTGAGGCGAGCAGGCGGAGGATCGCGGCCGCCCGCTCGACCGACTGAATCGTCTCTCCCACAACCCGAACCATAGCGCAGTTGCGTTCGGTATTGCCGAACGAATTGTGGGGTGGAACCGATCACCCCGCATCCGCGTCCAGGAGGAGGGGAAAACGCGATGTTGATCCTTAATGGAATGGAAGTTCCGTTAAAATGGAACGTTGCGACAAGGAGCATTGATGGACCAACCTTCCCGTTCGGCGGGAACCGTGCGGCCAGGGGGCCGTACGGCGAGGGTCCGCGCGGCCGTCATGGAGGCCACGCAGGACGAGCTGGTCGAGCACGGCTTCCACGGCCTGACCATGGACCAGGTCGCGGCCAGGGCGGGCGTCGGCAAGACCACGGTCTACCGGCGCTGGGGGAGCAGGGCAGGCCTGGTCACCGACCTCATGACCGAGCTGGCGAACCAGTCCACGCCCCATGCCGACACGGGTGACGTCGAAGAGGACCTACGGGCCAACGCCCTGTCCGTCCTGGGGGCGATCACCGACGGGCGGCTCGGGGCCACGTTCCAGGCGGTGATCGCCGCCGCCACCTGCGACGAGCAGGCCGCCGGCGCGCTGCGCGTCTTCTATCTGCGCCGGATCGAGGAGTGGGCCGGCGTCGTGGACCTGGCCGTCAAGCGGGGCGAGCTGCCCGAGGGCACGGACGGCGGGGAGGTGATCCGGGCGATCTCGGCGCCGCTCTACTACCGGCTGGTGGTCACGAGGGAGCCGGTGACCCGGGAGGACGCCGAACGGTCGGTGTCACGCACGCTGACCGCCGCCAGGGCCGGGGCGTTCGTCGTACGGGAGACGGCGCCCTAGGGGGTCGAGCGCGGCCAGATGGAGCCGTACCACCACAGGATGCCACCCATCACGATCAGGCCCCCCGCCGTGGCCAGTTTGGCCATGAGGTCGGCGGGCGGGCCGGTGAAGGGCAGGTTGCCGCGGTGGTGACCCCAGGGGCAGTCGTTCGTGACGCGGGTGGAGTCGATGAGCGCGTTCTGGCGGCCTCCGTCGACCCAGTACGCCTCGATCTCGGCCGCGCTGCCCTTGCGCACCCGGACCTGCCTCGAGACCGTCTTGCGGGCCGCGATCGAGCCGGTCGCCACGCTCTCCCCGTCGGCCTGGACGTCGAAACGCACGGGCGCGGAGGTCAGGTTCCGCAGGGTGACCTCCGCGCGTCCCGAGCGGCAGGCCACGTCGTCCACGGTCAGGGTGAACGGGTCGTCGCCGCGGTCGGGCCACGGCCACGCATGCGCCTGGTGGGGAAGGAACAGCGCACCGCACACCGCGAGCGCCGCCAGGACGGCACGTGAACTTGTGCGCATTGAACTCCCCTCGGCGCGATCTTTGTTACGTAAGGTGCCCAAGCGAGCACCAAAAGTAACATGAGCGCACTGGGGGAGCGCAGAGCGCCCCGGACCCTTCATGATGGAGGTATGGCGGAAGCGATCTACGTCGGCGGTTTGTTGGTGGCGACGCCGCTTCTCGACGACCCCAATTTCCGGCGTAGTGTCGTGCTGATCCTCGAACACGATCAAGACGGCGGGACCTTGGGCGTGGTGCTCAACAGGCCGAGCGACATCTCGGTGACCCAGGTGCTCCCCGTGTGGGATCCGCTGGTGACAGGGCCGTCCGTGCTCTTCGAGGGCGGGCCCGTGCAGACGGACAGCGCGCTCGCGCTGGCGGCGGTGCCCAGCGGCCAGGAGCCGCTCGGCTGGCGCAGACTGCACGCGGGCACTCCGGCCGTCTCGCGGCTGGGCACGGTCGACCTGGACGCGCCGCCCGAGATCCTGCAAGGGGAGATCGCGCAGATGCGCATCTTCGCCGGTTACGCGGGCTGGTCGTCCGGCCAACTGGAGAGCGAGATCGCCGAAGGCGCCTGGTATGTCGTCGACTCCGAGGCCGGCGACACCTTCCACGCCGACCCCAGGGCGCTCTGGCGGCACGTGCTGCGACGCCAGCGCGGCGAGCTGGCCTTCGTGGCGACCTGCCCGGACGACCCGACGATGAACTGACCTCAGCGGTCCCAGCCGGGCCGCAGCGAGCGCTCGGCCAGCTCGATGGTCTCCGCCATCCGCCGCGTGATCTCCGGCACGGTGGCGTCGTGGCGCGGGCACTCGAAGCCGACGCGCATGGCACAGGAGGCGAACGCGACGATCAGGTGCGAGAGCTGGTCCTCGTCGGGGTTCACGCCCCGGCGGGCGGCGACCGCCTCGACCAGGTTGCGCTCCGTCGTCGCGCCTCTGGCCACCGACAGTCCGACCAGGCGCGGCTGGTCGTCAAGGAGCCGCCGCAGCTTCAGGAACCTCTCCGTCTCATCGGGCGTTGAGCTCTCGATGTCGTGCAGCACCGCGCGGACCGCGTGCATGAGCGAGGTGAACGCCGGCTCGTCCTCCGGGCGGGAGTCCAGGGTCTCGAGCATGATCTCCTCGCCGTGGTCGTGGAACCACAGCACAAGGTGATCTTTGCTGGTGAAGTAACGGAAGAAGGTGCGAGGGGAGATGTCGACGGCCCCCGCGATCTGCTCCACCGTGGTCGACTCGTATCCTTGTTCGAGGAAGAGCTCGAGCGCGGCGTCGAGGATCGCCAGGCGCGTCTTCTCCTTCTTGCGTTCCCGAAGACCCACAGTGGCCACTCCCTCGACACCTTTCTGTCACAGTGTGCCATAAGTCATAGTGTGACGATCGAAAATCGATTGTGATAAGTCATCCTCTGCCATAGATTACCTGTCGATTCGACTACGCGTTCTTTGCCCCGGTGGGGGCTTACTTAGGGGGACTTCATGGCTCACGCGAAGGCGGTAGACGCGCCGCCGTCGCTCGGCCCCGCGAAACCGGGGACAGGTGGCAACCCGTGGCTCGTGCTGCTGGCGGTCAGCCTGGGCGTCATCATGGTCATGCTCGACGGCACGGTCGTGGGCATCGCCAACCCGTCCATCCAGGCTGACCTCAAGGCCTCGCTGTCCGATCTGCAGTGGGTGACCAGCGGTTATCTGCTGGCGCTGGCGGTGTTCCTGATCACCGCCGGCAAGCTGGGCGACCTGTTCGGGCACAAGCGCGTCTTTCTGATCGGCGTGGCCGGCTTCGCCCTGTCTTCGGTGGGCATCGGACTCAGCGCCCAGCTCGCCGACATCATTCCCGGTCTCGGCCCGGTAGGCGCGCTGATCGCCCTGCGGGTGCTGCAGGGTCTGTTCGGCGCGCTGCTTCAGCCGGCCGCCCTGGCGCTGCTGCGTGGAGCGTTCCCCGGCGAGAAGCTCAACCAGGCGATGGGGGCCTGGGGCGCGATCATCGGCCTGTCCAGTGCCGCCGGCCCGATCGTGGGCGGCCTGCTGGTCGAGAACGCGAGCTGGGAGACGGTCTTCTTCATCAATGCCCCCGTCGGCCTCGCCGCCCTTGTCCTGGGCACCATCCTGATCAAGGACAACCGCGCGCAGACGCTCGCGAGGATCGACTGGCTCGGCGTGCTGCTGCTGTCCGGCGCGATGTTCTCGCTCGTCTGGACGATCATCAAGGCTCCTACGTGGGGCTGGGGCGACAGCACGACGCTGACCTTCGGTGCCGTGTTCGTGGTGCTGGTCGGCTCGTTCATCTTCTGGCAGAGCAGGGCGAGCCAGCCGCTGGTGCCGCTGTCGCTGTTCAAGAACCTCTCGATCTCCATCGGCACCGTGCTGATGATGATGGTCGCGTTCGCCATGTTCGGCGCGATGTTCTTCCTGGGCTTCTTCTTCCAGGGCGTGCACGGCCTGTCCCCGCTTGAGGCCGGTCTGCGCATGCTGCCGATGAGCGCCGGCATGATCGTCGCCTCGCCGCTGGCCGGCATGGCGATCGGCAAGCTGGGGCCGAAGATCACGATGGCGACGGGCCTGCTGATCACCGCCCTCGCGATGTTCCTGATGTCCCAGCTCAGCATCGACGCGTCGTTCCTCCAGAGCGCCATCCCGTTCGTGCTGCTGGCCTTCGGCATGTCGCCGGTGTTCGTGGGCGCCACGGAGATCATCGTGGGCAACGCCCCGGTGCATCTCACCGGCGTCGCGGGCGGCGTGCAGCAGTCGGCCATGCAGGTCGGCGGCGCGCTCGGCACCGCGATCCTGGGCGCCGTGATGGCCGGCGAGATCTCCGACAAGCTGCCCGGCTACCTCGGCCCGGCCGCCAAGATGTTCCAGCCCGACCAGCTGGCCGGTCTGGAGAAGGCGGCCTCCTTCGGCAAGGTGCCGCCCGGCCTGCCGCAGCAGATCGGCGACGCCGTGCACAACTCCTTCATGGACGGCATGCACGTGGCCTTCCTGGTGAGCACCTGCATCGCGGTGCTGACCGCCGCGCTGACGGTGTTCGTCAAGGCGGGCAGGAAGACCGAGAGCGCGCCGGTCCACGTGGGCTGACCCCCGGTTTCACGTACGGCCCTCGCCACGCGGCGGGGGCCGTACCGCTGTGTGGGGGACCAACGGGCGGGCGGGCATAAAATCAGTGGGTGAGCACCACGAAGATCCTCCCAGAGCAGGAGACCACGCCGCGGACGTCGCACGGCGACGGCGATCACGAGCGGTTCGCCCACTACGCGGACAAGCACAAGATCACCGAGAGCATGGTGACGGGCACGCCCATCCGCGCTCTGTGCGGCAAGGTCTGGGTGCCCAGCCGGGACCCCAAGAAATATCCGGTCTGCCCGGAGTGCAAGGAGATCTACGAGGGTCTGCCCAAGGGCGGCGACGGCGGCGACGACAAGCAGTGAGTGTTGCTGAGCGGTAATCCCACCACGTCGAGTTACGGTCGGTAGCCAGACCAGCTCGCGTTCGTAGTGGGGGATCGCATGGCCCGGCGCGTGGCCGCCGTCTCGTTGGCATGCCTGCTCGCGGCCGGGCACCCGCCGCCGCTCCGGCTCGAGGCCGCGCGCGCGGCAGGCTGCGCCGCCCATGCCGCGCGGGGGCCGTCACGGGGGCCGTCACGGGGGCCGTGGCCACGTTCGCCCAAGCCGGAAGACGTGGCCAGGGTCATGGCCGAGCTGACCAGGAGGCTGAGCGGCGCCACGCCGCCCGCCCGGATCACCGTGCCCATCTGGGTGCACATCATCACCGCCGGCGCGCGCCGGGTCTCCGACCAGGACGTCGCGGCCCAGATCAAGGCGCTCAACTCCGCGTACGGCGGCGGCTACGGCGGCGTGGACACCGGCGTGCGCTTCAAGCTCGAGGGCGTCACGGTCGACGAGAACGCCCTGTGGTTCGCCGACCCCATCGGCAACGAGCGGCCGATGAAGGCGAAGCTGCACCGCGGCGACGCCACCACGCTCAACCTCTACATCGCCCAGCTCAGCGAGCAGATGCTGGGCTTCGCCAGCTACCCCTTCTGGTACGCCGAGTCCCCCGGCCTCGACGGCGTCGTGATCGACTGGCGCAGCCTGCCCGGCGGCCCGATGGCCGAGTACAACCGCGGATTCACCGGGGTTCACGAGGTCGGGCACTGGCTCGGCCTCTTCCACCCGTTCGAGAACGGCTGCGCGGCGCCCGGAGACGGCATCGACGACACCCCGATGGAGGCCGGGCCGACCGAGGGCTGCCCGCCGGCCAAGGACACCTGCACGAACCCGGGCACCGACCCCACCCGCAACTTCATGGACTACGCGTACGACCGGTGCATGTCGGAGTTCACGCGGGCGCAGGCCGAGCGCATGCACGAGATGTGGGCGGTGTACCGGCACGCGACATCGGCTTAGGTGTCCGACAAATTACGATGTGTAGGTGACAGGACCGAAGGCACTCGACACTCCGCACACGCCCACGCGCATCCTCGCACCCGAATTCCGCACCGCGACGGTCGGCATCGTCCTGACGATCACGCTGGTCGCCTTCGAGGGCATGTCGGTCGCGGTCATCATGCCCACGGTGGCGAAGGAGCTGAACGCCCTCAACCTCTACGGGATCAGCATCTCCGCCTTCCTCATCGCCAGCCTGTTCGCGAACGTGGTGGCGGGGCTCTGGTCGGACCGGCGCGGCTACGCGCTGCCGTTCCTGGCCGGGGTGGTCCTCTTCGTGGCGGGCATGGCGCTGGCCGGCGCGGCGCAGTCGGCGGTGCTGTTCCTCGTGGCGCGGGCGGTGCAGGGCCTCGGGGCGGGGGCCTCCATCGTGGCGCTGCTCGTGATGATCGCCCGGGTCTATCCGTCGGGGCTGCGGCCCAAGGTGTTCGCGGCCGTCTCCGCGGCCTGGGTGGTGCCCGCCATGGTGGGGCCGGCCGTGGCCGGGTTCGTGGCCGGGCACTGGGGATGGCGCTACGTCTTCTTCGGGATCATCCCGCTGGTCGTGCCCGCGCTGGCGATGCTCGTGCCGGCGCTGCGCATGCCCTCCTCGTCCGAGGCTGCGCCCTCGCAGGGGCCGCGGTCGAGGCCGCTGGCGATGACGCTGGCCGCCACCGCCACGGCGGGCGGGGCCGGGGCGCTGCTGCACGGGGCGGACCGGCTGCACGTGGACGTCGTGCCGGCGGCCGTCGAGACGGTGGCCGGGCTCGCGTTCCTCGTGTACGGGCTGTACCGGCTGCTGCCGCCCCGGGCGTTGCGGTTCGGGCGCGGGCTGGCGACGACCGTGCTGATGCGCGGGTTCTTCTCGGCCGCCTTCTTCGGGGTGAACTCCTTCATCCCGCTGGCGCTGGAAGAGGTGAAGGGCTTCGACCCGAGCTACGCGGGGATCGCGCTGACGACCGGGGCGATCGGGTGGTCCACGGGGTCGTACCTGCAGAGCAGGCAGGAGGGGGAGGCGTACAAGAGGATCCGGCTGGGGGCCGGGTGCGTCACCGTCGCCATCCTGATCTGTGTGCTCTGTGTCCTTCCTGGGGTGACCGGGTGGATCGCGGTTCCCGCGTGGATCGTGGCCGGGTTCGGGATGGGGTTCGGCATGACCACGGTCAGCGTCACGGCGCTGAAGCAGTCGCCGGTGAACGAGCAGGGGGCCAACTCGGCCGCCCTGTCGGTCACGGACATGCTCGGCTCCGCGCTGTCGGTCGGGATCGGCGGCGCGCTGGTCAACCTGATCGGGCACGCACCGGCCCAGATCTCCACCGGGTTCGTGGTGATCTCGTTCCTCATGGCCGCGATCGCGCTGAGCGCCACCGCGCTCGCCGGACGCACCCGCTGAATTCCGCCCCTCCTGTCACAGCCACCACGGTTCTCCTGCCGCCCGTCCTGAGGAGTGATAGGACAGCGGGACAGGGAGGTGCCATGGAGGATGATCGCCGTGTCTGGCCGCCTCAGCCGGGCCCGAGGCACCGCCGTACTCCTCCGCGGTACACGTGGGGCCCGCCTCACGAGGAGGAGCCGCGGCGCGGGCGCGTGGGCCCCCTGGAGGCCGTGCCGGACCCAGAGCCGGAGCCCGTCCGTGACACCGAGCCGATACGCCGGCACCCGCATCCGCTCGACCTGCGGCCGGTACGCGGCGAGCCCTACCCGCGCCGAAGCCCCGACCCGGCCGGGCCCTCCCCGCTGGACCCCGACCCGGTCGAGCCCTGGAACCCGCGCATCCACAGGACCGTGCAGCGCGACGAGGACCCCTGGGACTCGCTTCCCCCGTCCGCCCGGCTGCGCGGCACCCCGGCGGACCCGGGGCCGCGCATGCGGGCGCCAGGACCGGGCCGGCGGTGGGCAGGCGTGGCGGCGGCGGTGCTGGCCGGGGTGGCCCTGGTGGCGGGGGCGAGCGCGGTCGTGCTGCGGATCACCGCGCCACCGGTGGAGAGCGGCCGGCTGAGCGACTCGCTGGCCAGGGTGTCCGTGACGTTGCCGCAGGGGTGGAGTCAGGAGGCGGTGGCGCCGGTGACGGGGTTCACGTCGGTGATCAGGGACGGCAGCGGCGGGCTCGTCATGGCCAGGCCCGTCCCGGGGCCCGTGGAGGACGCCGAGAAGGCCACCACGGAGGCCGCCGAGTTGTACTCCCGGCTGCTGCTCAAGGGAGACCGGGTGACGGTCGTCGAGAACAAGGAACTTCCGGGAGGGTGCACGCGGGCGCTGCGGGCGGAATATCAGGATGTGGTCAACCGGCCGGCGTTCATGAGAGTGACACTGCTCACTCGGAGCGGCGACGGAGTCCTGCTCGTCGGACTGCTCCAACCCGAGGACACCGCTCGCAGACAGGCGCTGGACTCGGTCATGGCGAAGATCAGATAAGCCGCATAGCACGTGGAGATGACCTTGGCCAGAATCCTCGACTCACGGCACGTCTTGTCGGTGGGCCCGATTACCCTTGGGTCACTGTGAGAAAGCGAAGCACACGAACCCCAGAGGTGATGCGGTGAGCACCTTCGCCGCGTCCCACCTATCGCCTTCCTATCCAGACCGAGCCGCATGGGGCACCGCGCCCAAACTGCGTGCCTGGCAGCAGGAGGCGTTCGACCTCTACTTCAGGCGCGAGCCGCGTGACTTCCTCACCGTGGCGACGCCGGGCGCGGGCAAGACGACCTACGCCCTGCGGATCGCCAGCGAGCTGATCGCCAACGGAGTGATCAAGGCGATCACCATCGTCACGCCCACCGAGCACCTCAAGCGCCAGTGGGCCGATGCCGCCGGGCGGGTCGGCATCGCCATCGACCCCGAGTTCAAGAACAGCCAGGGCGCCACCTCGCGCGACTACACGGGTGTCGCGGTGACGTACGCGCAGGTCGCCATGCACCCCGCGCTGCACAGAGCACGCACGGAGGCGCGCAAGACGCTGGTGATCTTCGACGAGATCCACCACGCGGGCGACGCCAAGTCGTGGGGCGACGGCGTGCGCGAGGCGTTCGAGCCCGCCACCCGTCGCCTCCAGCTCACCGGCACCCCGTTCAGGTCGGACGACAACCCGATCCCCTTCGTCGGCTACGAGGAGGACGTCGAGGGCCTCAAGCGCAGCGTCGCCGACTACTCCTACGGCTACGGTCCCGCGCTCGACGACGGCGTCGTGCGCCCGGTCATCTTCCTGGCGTACTCCGGCGAGATGAAGTGGCGCACCCGGGCGGGCGACGAGATCGCCGCGACGCTCGGCACGCCGCTCACCAAGGACCAGCTCTCGCAGGCGTGGCGGGCCGCGCTCGACCCGAAGGGCGACTGGATCCGCCAGGTCATGCAGGCCGCCGACCGCCGTCTCACGGAGGTGCGCAGGGGCGTGCCCGACGCGGGCGGCCTGGTCATCGCCACCGACCACGAGACCGCCCGGGCCTATGCCCGGCACCTGCGCAACATCACCGGCGAGGGCGCCACGGTCGTGCTCTCCGACGACCCCGGGGCGTCGAAGAAGATCAAGGAGTTCGCGGCCTCGCAGGCCCGCTGGCTGGTGGCCGTACGCATGGTGTCGGAGGGCGTCGACATCCCCCGCCTGTGCGTGGGCGTCTACGCCACCTCCACCTCCACCCCGCTCTTCTTCGCCCAGGCCGTGGGCCGCTTCGTGCGCGCGCGCAAGCGCGGCGAGACCGCCTCGGTCTTCCTCCCCTCGGTGCCCACCCTCATGGGGCTGGCCAACGAGATGGAGGTGGAGCGCGACCACGTGCTCAACAAGCGGCCCCCGGAGGACGGCCTCGACGACAGCCTTCTCGATCAGGCCAACCGCCAGAAGGACAATCCCGACGTCCTGGGCGACGAGCTCCCGTTCGAGACGATGGAGACGTCGGCCACGTTCGACCGGGTGCTGTTCGACGGAGGCGAGTTCGGCACGGGCGCGGAGATCGGCTCTGCCGAGGAGGAGGACTTCCTCGGCCTGCCGGGGCTGCTGGAGCCCGACCAGGTGGCGACGCTGCTGCGCAAGCGCCAGTCCGACCAGCAGGCGGCCAAGCGCAAGCAGGCGGTGGAGCAGCCGAGCGAGACCCTGGCGCCGCACGAGCAGATCGCGGAGCTGAGGCGCGAGCTCAACGGCCTGGTGGGCGCGTGGAACCACCGCACGGGGCAGCCGCACGGCGTCATCCACTCGGAGCTGCGGCGTTCCTGTGGCGGCCCGCCGATCGCGCAGGCGACGGCGGAGCAGATCCAGGAGCGGATCGACACGATCCGCCGCTGGGCCACCCAACGCCGCTGACCCCGCTCTTCATCGACGTCCCGAGCGATCGCCGTCCCCGCTCCCCGGCCGAAGTACGGCGGGGGGTGGGGACCGCCTCAGCTCTGCCGATCGGCCCCTGTTACGCTCCGTAACTCTGTGCATTTCGCCACAGAACCATGCCCTCTTGTTAGAAACTCGACCGATACGGCAACAACCACTTTTGGCTTGTCTCGGGATACGCAGAAGGACTTTGCCCATGTCGTCTGAGGCCACCAGAAAGCCGACGTTGAGCGTCACTTCCGGCCTCACCCGAACTGCGGTTCTCGTCAGGCTCGAGGGTGAGCTCGACGTCTATGCGCTGCCGGTGCTGCGCGAGCACATGGAGCCCATCTGGGACCTGCCCCCGAGACCCTTCCTGATCCTGGACCTGGGCGAGCTGCGGTTCTGCGACTCGATGGGGGTGAACGAGCTCCTCGGGGTCCTGCAGCGGTGCGAGGCCAGGGGGACCAGGCTCCTGCTCGGAGGGGTCCAGGGAGTCATGGCCAGAGTGCTGTCGATCACCGGGCTGCGGCACGCGTTCGAGGTCTTCGCCCGGCTCGACGACGCGCTGCGGCTGGCGGTGGCCAAGACCTGAGCTCAGGCCGCCTGCGGGGAGTGCTCCGGGATGCGCCGCCCTGTGCGCCCATCGGTCAGAACATCATGCGGTTTTCCGCGCATCGGAACGCTGAGCACCGCTCTACCGCCGTCCACGCGGACGGGCAGCGTGAAAACGCGCTGGTGACGAACCGTGAGCACGGAGACGCGCCGGCCGATGCTCGGCCCCTCGTACAGCCAGACCAGCATCTTCCGCCCCTGAGTGCGTACGACGGCCTCGGCCGCCTGGCACTCGTGCGGGGCCGCCGGCCAGGTGAGCACGATCTCGCGCCCCACCTTCGCGGACCGGGGCACCGGCACACGTCCGTCGCAGGACGGCTCGACGTGCGCCGCGACGGCGTGGGCGGGCGGCATGGCCGGATGGATGTCGCTCATCGCGATCGTGCCCCCCTCCAGCAGCGCCAGCGCCACGACGGCGCCCACCCGCTCGCCGGCGCGGCCCCTCACGAGCAGCCACAGGCACAGGGGGCCGAGCAGGAGCCAGGCCACACCCAGGGAGACGGCCAACATGAAAGGACCTCACACGAAAAGAAGTATGTGACTCTCCGTATTACTACGGCTCCGGAGAGGGTTCGCCCTCATGAATATCACATGACCTCTGCGTTGCCCATCATGTACGCATCGTGATCAGTGGCGAATTCACTCCACGACAGGCGCTCCCCGGAGAGTGGCGCCCGCCTTCTTCATCTCCGCCACCGCCGCCTCCGTGGTCGCGGGGGCCACGCCCGCCGTCAGGTCCAGCAGCACCCGCACCGCCAGCCCGGTCTTCACCGCGTCGAGCGCCGTGGCGCGCACGCAGTGGTCCGTGGCGATCCCCACCACGTCGACCTCGTGCACCCCGCGCTGCCTCAGCCATTCGGCCAGCGGCACGCCGTCGCCGGAGGCGCCCTCGAAACCGCTGTACGCGGCCGCGTACGCGCCCTTGCTGAACACCTCCTCCACGCCCGACACGTCGAACGCCGGGTGGAAGTCCGCTCCCGGGGAGCCGGCCACGCAGTGCGCGGGCCACGTCGCGACGTAGTCGGGCGTGCCGGAGAAGTGGGCGCCGGGGGAGACGTGGTAGTCGCGGGTCGCCACCACGTGGTCGTAGCCGTGTTCGGCCACGTGACGGGTGATGGCCGCCGCCACCTCGGCGCCTCCGGCCACGGGCAGACTGCCGCCCTCGCAGAAGTCGTTCTGCACATCCACGATGATCAACGCGGTACCCATACGTAGCACCATATGTCAGGCGAATTCCGTGGGGACCGCCGCATATCCCCGGCCGAGGTGGAGGGCCTCCTGGGGGAGGCTGGCGACGGCCTGCGCGTGGCGCTCGCGGGCGGCCGACAGGGGCTCCCTGCCCACGACCTCGCCGTCGCGCACCAGCTCGTGCAGCAGCGGGATGCCGCCCTCGGGGGCCAGGCCACCGGTGGTGACCAGCTCGGTCTCCACGTTGCCCGACTCGTCCAGCAGCCGGTACGCCTGCTTGCGGCCCCCGCGCGACGGCTTGCCCACCGAGCGCTTGGCCACGGCCTCCAGCTTGCCCGTGGCCGTCTCACGCGCCACCAGCTTGTACACCAGGGCCGCCGTGGGGACGCCGGAGCCCGTCACGAGGGAGGTGCCGACGCCGTAGCCGTCCACGGGGGCTGCGGCGAGCGCGGCGATGGCGTACTCGTCCAGGTCGGAGGTGACCAGGATGCGGGTGTTGAAGGCCCCGAGCGCGTCGAGCTGCTCGCGGACCTCCTGCGCGGCGGCGGCCAGGTCGCCCGAATCGATGCGGACCGCGCCCAGCTCCGGCCCGGCCAGCTCGACGGCCGTGCGTACCGCCTCGGCCACGTCGTACGTGTCCACCAGCAGCGTCGTCGAGCGGCCGAGCGAGGCGATCTGGGCCTTGAACGCGTCCTTCTCCGTGTCGTGCAGCAACGTGAACGCGTGCGCCGCCGTGCCGGCCGTGGGGACGCCGTACACGTGCCCGGCCATCAGGTTGGAGGTGGAGGCGAACCCGGCGATGTACGCGGCCCGTGCGGCCGCCACGGCGGCGCCCTCGTGCGTACGGCGCGAGCCCATCTCGATGATCGGCCGCTTGCCCGCCGCGTTGGTCATGCGCGAGGCGGCGGAGGCGATGGCGCAGTCATGGTTGAGTATCGAAAGGGCGAGCGTCTCCAGCAGCACGGCCTCCGCGAACGTGCCCTCCACGATCATGATGGGAGAGGCGGGGAAGTAGAGGTCGCCCTCGCGGTAGCCGTAGATGTTCCCGGAAAACCGGTAATCGGCGAGAAACGCCAGAGTGGAGCCGTCGACGACGTGGTTCTCCCGCAGATAGGTGAGTTCTTCCTCACCGAAACGGAAGCGTTCCAGTTCGTCCAGGACACGTCCCGTCCCGGCGACAACCCCGTAGCGCCTGCCGCCTGGTAGATGTCTGGCGAAAACCTCGAAAACGGCGCGTCTGTGTGCGGCCCCACTCTGCAGGGCCGCCTGTAGCATCGTCAGCTCATAGTGATCTGTCAGCAACGCAGTGCTCATGGCCATCCTCACGACTCGAAGACTACGGCCCAGATAGGGCAGACTCGGGGATGTGGGTAGCACCGCTCCAATCGCCGTTGAGCGTCCGTCATCGGACGTCCGACCCGATCTGCCATGGGTGACCATCGTCTGGAACGACCCCGTCAACCTCATGTCCTACGTGACCTATGTCTTCCAAACGGTCTTCGGCTACACGAAGGAGAAGGCCGAGAAACTCATGCTGGACGTTCATCACAAGGGCAAGGCCGTCGTGTCCAGCGGCACGCGGGAAGAGATGGAACGCGATGTGCAGATTCTCCACTCCTACGGCCTGTGGGCGACGCTCCAGCCGGACTCGGTCAAGTGAGGCGGCGGCACGGGTGACATCGGGATTCTCACCGGGCAAGGGCGGCGGCGTCATCGCGGAGTTCGAGGCCGCCGAGGTCTCGCTCCTGCGCTCGCTCGTCTCGATGATGCTGGGCATCGTGGAGCCGGGGCAGACCAGCGACGACCCGCTGGAGCGCGCGCTGGGCATCGGCGGGGGCGAGGCGCCGTCCGACCCGGTGCTGGCCAGGCTGTTCCCGTCGGCGTACGAGGACGAGCAGGAGTCGGCGGAGTTCCGCCGCTACACCGAGGCCACGCTGCGCGACGGCAAGCGGGCCGACGCCCAGACCGTCTTCGACACCGCCAAGTCGGGCCGGGCCGAGCTCACACCCGAGCAGGCCCAGGCGTGGCTGCGCTCGCTCAACGACGTACGCCTCACGCTCGGCACCAAGCTCGACGTGACCGAGGAGGTCCACGACGAGATCGCCATGATGTCCGAGGACGATCCGCGTTACCCGGCCTACGTCACCTACGACTGGCTGACCTACCTCCAGGACAGCCTGGTACGGGCGCTCTGGTAATTTCCGGGCATGCTGTCGATCGCGCAGGAACTGGCAGACAAGATCGTCGCCCACGCCCGTGCCGACCACCCCGATGAGGCGTGTGGCGTCATCGCGGGCAAGAACGGCGTTCCCGAGCGGTTCATCCCGATGGAGAACGCCGAACGCTCGCCCACCTTCTACCGCTTCGACTCCATGGAGCAGCTGCGCGTCTGGCGGGAGATGGACGACCGCGACGAGGAGCCCGTCGTGATCTACCACTCCCACACCGCCACCGAGGCGTACCCGTCGCGCACCGACGTGTCCTACGCCTCCGAGCCGGACGCCCACTACGTGCTGGTCTCCACGCGGGACGAGGACAAGGCCGAGTTCCGCTCGTACCGGATCCTCGACGGAGTGATTACGGAGGAAGAGGTAAGGTTTCTCCCATGATGGCCAGGCCGGTGCAGAGCTTCCTCTTCGCGCACACTCCGGCTGTCGTCGTTTACGACTGTCGCTGAGAAATCTGCCGTCTCACTGCCGCTACGGTCCTGGCCGGGCAGGAGAGTAGGGCGGCGGCAGCAGCAGTCTGAGCAGGTTTCTTCCTGGAAGCCCCCTGCCCGGAATCCCCCTTCAGCCGTCGGCGTTGCTGCCGATGGGACGACCTGACCTGAGGAGACTGAGCGCGATGGCCATCGAAGTTCGCATTCCGACCATCCTGCGTAATTACACCGGCGGCGCCAAGGCCGTCGACGCCGAGGGCGCCACCCTCGAAGAGCTGATCAGCAATCTTGAGTCGCGTCACCCCGGCATCAAGGAGCGCCTGGTCGACGCGGGCAGCCTGCGCCGCTTCGTCAACGTCTACCTGAACGACGAGGACGTGCGCTTCCTGGGCGGCCTGGGCACGCCGCTGTCCGACGGCGACACGGTCACCGTGCTGCCTGCCGTCGCAGGCGGGTGACATGCGGTTCGAATCGCTGATCGACTCGGTCGGCCACACGCCGCTCGTCGGCCTGCCGCGGCTGTCGCCCTCCGCGGAGGTGCGGATCTGGGCCAAGCTGGAGGACCGCAACCCGACCGGGTCGATCAAGGACAGGCCGGCCCTCTGGATGATCGAGGAGGCCGAGAAGGACGGCAGGCTCACCCCGGGCTGCACGATCCTCGAGCCCACCAGCGGCAACACCGGCATCTCGCTCGCGATGTCGGCCAGGCTCAAGGGCTACAGGCTGATCTGCGTGATGCCGGAGAACACCTCGGAGGAGCGCCGCCAGCTGCTGCGCATGTGGGGTGCGGAGATCATCTCCTCGCCGGCCGCGGGCGGCTCCAACGAGGCCGTACGCGTGGCCAAGGAGCTGTCGGCCCAGAATCCCTCCTGGGTGATGCTCTACCAGTACGGCAACCCGGCCAACTGGCGCTCCCACTACGAGAGCACCGGCCCCGAGATCCTCGAGGACCTGCCCACCCTCACCCACTTCGTGGCCGGGCTCGGCACGACGGGGACGCTGATGGGGGTCGGCCGGTTCCTGCGCGAGCGGGTGCCGGGCGTGCAGATCGTCGCGGCCGAGCCGCGCTACGGCGAGCTGGTGTACGGGCTGCGCAACGTGGACGAGGGCTTCATCCCCGAGCTCTACGACGAGTCCGTGCTGACCACCCGCTTCTCCGTGGGCTCGGCCGACGCGCTGCGGCGCACGCGTGAGCTGCTCGCCTCCGAGGGCATCTTCGCCGGGGTCTCGACCGGCGCGGCGCTGCACGCGGCGCTGGGGGTGGCCAACAAGGCGGTCAAGGCGGGCGAACGCGCGGACATCGTGTTCGTGGTGGCCGACGGCGGCTGGAAATACCTGTCCACGGGTGCCTACGAGGGCACCTTGGACGAGGCCGAAGAGCGCCTCGAAGGCCAGCTCTGGGCGTGAGACGACAGAGAGAAGGCCGCCGGTCCCATGACCGGCGGCCTTCTCTTTTGCGTCAGTTGAACAGGACCCGCGCCGAGAACGTCGCCTCGGTGTCGGTCCGGGTGCCGCTGATGCCGATGGCCCGCAGCGCCTGCGCGTTGGCCTTGTCGTCGCCGTCCATGGACTTGAGGTAGAGGTTCTCGACCTTGTCCAGGTCCACGAAGACCGCGAAGTTGGCGTCATCGGCGTTGGCGACGGCCGTCTGGAACGTCTCCGAGTCGCCG
This sequence comes from Nonomuraea helvata, assembly GCF_039535785.1. Classification (NCBI taxonomy): domain Bacteria; kingdom Bacillati; phylum Actinomycetota; class Actinomycetes; order Streptosporangiales; family Streptosporangiaceae; genus Nonomuraea; species Nonomuraea helvata. The sequence goes on along the minus strand of NZ_BAAAXV010000001.1, from coordinate 2,860,683 downwards.
AGTGAGCCCTCCCCGGCCAGCTGCTTGGCGTACTCGTCCGACGTCGCCACCGCGAGGACGCCGTCGCCGGCGACCTTGGCGATCTGCGGCGCACCCTGGCCCTGGGAGCCCAGCGCCTTCTGGACCTTGTCCAGGACGGCCTGCGCCTTGGCGGGGTCGGTGACGACGCGCACGCCGCCCTTGATCTGCTCGCCGCCCAGGCCCTGGCTGTCCACCGCGAGCGTGAAGTTCTGGCCGACGACCGTGGCGAGGTCGCCGGGCAGCTGCAGGCCGAGCTGGCTCTGCGCCTGCTCGATGAACTGCTTGACCTCCGCGCCGCCGGCCGCCGCGGCCTGCTTCTGGATGTCGGCCCACTGCTTGGTGATGATCTGGTCGAGGCCGGAGACCGACACGGCGCCCGCCGTGGTGGCGGGCAGGGTGCCCAGCTCGGCCTTGGGCAGGTCACCCTCGGCGTTCAGGCCCTTGGCGCCGCGCATGACACCGGCGAGCTCGACGTACGCGCTGTCGAAGCGGAGCGCGCCGGCGAACCTGGCCTCCTTGAACTGCTCGACGGCGGCGGCCTGCTCGGCCGGGATCTCCTCCTTGGCCAGCTGCATGAGCCCGCCCATGTTGGCCCAGAACGACAGCACGCCCTGCTCGCCGACCGCGCCCATGTCGTCGTTGAACTCGCTGTTGTCGGCCAGGCTGGTGTCGGACTGCGCGAACTTGTCGGCCAGCTGCTGGGTCGAGCTGAGCAGCGCGTAGTCCTCGCGGAAGGCGATGCCGTACTTCTCGCCCTTCATGACCTTGGCGATGCCGGCCTTGGCCTGCGCCTCGTCCTTGACCTGGATGGCCACCGCGTAGTCGGGCTGCTCCTTGCCCGAGGGCACGGCCGCGAAACCGGCCCTGCTGCCCAGCCAGGGATCGACGTCCTTGGCGAAGTCGATCTTGGAGTCGGAGCCCTCGTTGAACATGTCGAAGATCGCCTTGCGCGGGTCCTCGCCGGTGAAGGTGTCCTTGGTCATCGTGAACTTCTTGGCCACCTGGAACAGCGCCAGCTTCTGGTTCGCCGCCGGGTCCATGTCGAGCCGGACGTAGGCGATCGAGTTGGCGGGCAGCACCTCGTTCGGCTGCGTGCCGCCGCCGCCGATGGCTCCCGTGGCCCACACCGCGCCGCCGCCGAGCAGGATCACCGCGAGCGCCGCCGCGGCGGCGATGATCCACGTCTTGCGACCCTTCTTGGCCGGCTCCGCGGGGCCGAAGCCCTCAGGCCCCTGCTGCTGCCAGCCGCCCTGGGCGTACTGGTCCTGCTGCCAACCCTGCTGCTCCTGCTGCCAACCCTGCTGCTCCTGCTGCCATCCCTGGCCCTGCTGCCACCCTTGCTGCTCCTGCTGCCAGCCCTGCTGCGGTTGCTGCTGCCAGCCGCTCTGTGCCTGCGGCTGGCCCTGCTGCCAATTCTGCTGGCCCTGCTGACCGTAGGGGTCGCCATAGGAGGGCTGCTGCTGCCCGTAGCCGGGCTGAGGGTTGTACGGCTGCTGCTGGCCGTAGGACGCCTGCTGGCCGTACGGCTGCTGGTAGGGCTGCTGCGGCGGGTACGGCTGGCCCGATGCCGGAGGGTTCTCCGGCTGCTGCCCCTGGTTCCAGTTGTACGTCGCGGTCCGGTCAGGATCCTGGCCGTAGGGGGGATTATTCGCAGACATCACTCAACTCACAATGTGGACTTTGGACCCAAAAGAAGTTAGCTGATGTTGCTTGACGGGCGCTTGAAATGTGCTGAAGTGAGATTCAGACCCGGGTGAGCTCCTTTCTCAGCGTGCTGATGTGGACCTCGCCTTCGCCGTACTCCGCGATGGACTCCCACGGCACGAACGTGCAACCCGCATAGGCCAGACGGGACAGGATCCGGGAGAGCCATTCCGGGCGGTCCGCGCGCTCGCGCGTGAGGCCCAGCAGCAGCGGCGCGCGCATGCTCGAGACGACGAGTCCGTAGACGGTGTGGCTCTGCTGCAGCTCCCCCTTGTGCTTGACCACGCGGATGTCCACCACGTGGCCGACCCACACCCCATTGGAGTCCCAGACGGACTGACCGATGAGTTCGGTGACACTCGACATGATCGAACTTTCTCAGCCGTATCACGTTTTCGCAGGTAGGCGCGCTGATAGCGGGATGCACTAGAGTATGCCTCCAGAATAGTGTTCTGGATTTGAGGCAGGCGTGGATGACCAAGTTCGACGAGGCGACACAGGCGATCAAGGTCGATGACGGCGTGTACGACGTGTGCCTGGATCCCGGTTACGCGATCGGCGGCCCGCTCAACGGCGGCTACCTCATGGCCGTGATGCTCCGGGCCGCCGTGGACGCCTCGCCGTTCGAGCATCCGGTGAGCACGACCGCGCAGTTCCTGAAGGCGCCGATCGCCGGGCCCGCGCAGGTCCGGATCGAGCCGCTCAAAGCGGGCAGGACGGCCGCCTTCGCCAGGGCCACGCTCGTGCAGGACGGCGTGGCGCACATCGAGGGCCTGATCACGACTGCCACGCTGAACGAGGCCGAGCCGGTCTTCGAGGCGCCCGCCCAGGACATGCCGAGTCGTGCGGAGTGCGTCAGGCTTCCCGATCCCAAGCCCGATTCGGGCATGACCCTGAACGCCCAGATGGAGCTGCTCTTCGACCCGCCCACCATCGGCTGGCTGAAGGGCGAGCCGACCGGCAGGCCGGAGTCGCGGGCGTACTTCAGGATGGCCGAGCCCCAAGACCCGGACCCGTACGTGCTGGCGCTGGCCGTGGACGCGCTGCCGCCCGTGGTGTTCTCCGCGGGCGCACGGGGCTGGGCGCCGACCGTGGAGCTGACCTGGCACCTGCGCGCGCTGCCCGCGCCCGGCTGGCTCACGCTGCTCGGCGGCGGCCGGCTCATCTCGGACGGCTGGTTCGACGAGGAGGTCGAGGTACGCGACTCCGCCGGCCGCCTCGTCGCCCAGTCGCGCCAGCTGGCCCGGGTCGGAAGAGGCTGATCACCAGGAATGTGACGAAGACGACACCGATTCAAAGGCCACTTCTCATAGGTGTGAGGATTCTTACGCAGAGTTGATCACGCAGGTCGCCTACCCTCTAGAGCGTGCCGGACGCGAGTATTGGGATCTTCGACAGCGGGGTCGGCGGCCTGACGGTCGCCCGTGCGATCATCGACCAGTTGCCCTGCGAGTCCATTACGTACGTGGCCGACACGGCCCGCCAGCCGTACGGGCCGAAACGCATCGCGGAGGTCCGCGCCTACGCCCTGGAGGTGATGGACCACCTCGTCGAGCAGGGCGTCAAGATGCTCGTGATCGCGTGCAACAGCGCCAGCGCGGCCGTGCTGCGTGACGCGCGCGAGCGCTACGACGTGCCGGTCGTCGAGGTGATCCAGCCCGCCACCAGGCGCGCGGTGCGCGCCACCCGCACCGGCAGGGTCGGCGTGATCGCCACGAGGGCCACCATCGACTCCATGGCCTACCACGACGCCTTCACCGCGGCGCCCGACGTGTGCCTCACCGGCGTGGCCGCCCCGCGCCTGGTGGAGTACGTCGAACGAGGGGAGACGATGAGCGACGAGCTCATCGAGGTCGTGCGCGAATACCTGGAGCCCATCAGGGCCGCGGGATGCGACACCCTCATCCTGGGCTGCACCCACTACCCGCTGCTCACCGGCGCGATCTCCTACGTCGTGGGCGACGGGGTCACGCTGGTCTCCAGCGCCGAGGAGACGGCCAAGGACGTCTACCGGATCCTGCACGATCGCGATCTGGCGGCGGGAGGCGAGGCCACCCCCCGGCACCGCTTCCTCGCCACCGGCGACTCCCTGCTCTTCGCCCGGCACGGGCGGCGTTTCCTGGGCCCGGAGATCGACGTGGTCGAAGTCGCACCAGTGGGGGGTACTACCTCTAACGGCCACTCGGCCGCCCGGAAGGAGCCCACATGAAGGTGACCATCGTCGGGTGCTCGGGCAGCTTCCCCGGCCCCGACAGCCCCGCATCCTGCTACCTCGTCGAGGCGGACGGGTTCAGGATGCTGCTCGACCTCGGCAGCGGATCGCTCGGCGCGCTCCAACGCCACATCGGAGTGTACGACGTGGACGCGATCTGCCTGACCCACCTGCACGCCGACCACTGTCTCGACATGTGCGGATACCACGTGGCCCGCACGTACGGGCCCGCGGCGCCGTACCCCCTGGTGCCCGTCTACGCGCCCGCCGACGCGCCGCGCCGGCTCTCGGCCGCGTACGGGATGCCGGACGAGCCGGGCATGGAGACCGCTTTCGAGTTCGTGCCGCTGGCGCCTGGCTCCTTCGAGATCGGGCCGTTCACGCTGACCGCGGGGCTGGTCAACCACCCGGTCGAGGCGTACGGCTTCCGCGTGTCCGACGGCACCAGGTCCGTGGTCTACTCCGGCGACACCGGCGAGTCCGCCGAACTGGTGAAGCTGGCCGCGGGCGCCGACCTGATGCTGTGCGAGGCGTCGTTCGTCGAGGGCCCCGACCTGCCTCCCGACCTGCACCTGACCGGCCGTCAGGCCGCCGAGCACGCCGACAGGGCCGAGGTCGGCCGGCTCGTGCTCACCCATCTCGTCCCGTGGAACGACCAGAGCACGGTGCTCGAGCAGGCGATGGGAGGGGGCTTCGCGGGCCCGGTCGAGCTGGCGCGCTGCGGCGCGGTCTACGACCTGGACTGAACCTCGCCGAAGTCGCGCATTCGGGGGAGCGGCGAGAACAGCAGCGGGAGAAACGCCAGCAGCCTGCCCGCCATGAAGACCCACAGGGCGTCCCGGACGCCGATCTGCTGGGCGACGAGGCCGCCGAGCAGCGCGCCCAGCGGCATGATGCCCCAGACCATGAACCGCACCGACGCGTTGACCCGGCCGAGCAGGTGCTCGGGGGTCACGGTCTGCCGGTAGGTGATCTGACCCACGTTCATCAATGTCGCGCTCCAAGAGAGCGCCATGGAAGTGATGGCGAAGCACACCGCCCGCCAGTCGGCCTGTGTCAGCGGCAGCAGCAGGCCGAAGGGCGAGGCCACGCTGACGGCCAGCCACGTCGTCCTGGCGATGCCGTACCGCCTGGACAGCCAGCCGGCGCTCAGGCCGCCGATCAGGCCACCGATGCCGCCCGACATGAGCAGCACGCCGACGACGCCGGGCGCGAGCCCGACCTCGTCGGCGAGGAATAAGACCGACAGGCCGAGCACGGCGCTGACGCACAGGTTGACGGCCGCCGTGGAGGCCACGAACATGCGCATCAGCCGGTCGTGCCACACGTACGCGAGACCTTCGCCGATGCCGCGCAGCAACGGGGTGCGCTCGGCGACGGCGGGGGGCTTGTCGGGCACCTTGACCGAGCCGAGGAAGAGCACCGAGCCGAGCGAGCCGAGCGCGGTGGCGACCACCGTGCACGGCGCACCGAGCAGCTGCACCAGCGCGCCCCCGATGCCCGGCCCCGCCAGGAACGCGCCGGAGCGGACGACCTCCAGCTTCGAGTTGCCGTCGCTGAGCTGCCCGGTGCCGACCAGCTCCGGCAGGTACGTCTGGTCGGCCACGTCGTTGAAGACCTGGCTCGCGCCCGCCAGCAGGGCGACCGCGAACATCACGCCGATCGACAGCAGCCCCAGCTGGGCCGCCAGCGGTATGCTGCCGAGCAGCAGGAACCTCGCCAGGTCGGTGACCATCATCACGCGGCGCTTGCGCATCCTGTCGACCCATACCCCCGCGGGCAGACCGATGAGCAGGAACGCCGTCGTCTGCAGCGCCGACAGCGCGCCGACCGCCGCCGGCCCGGCGTGGAGCGTGAGCACGGCCACCAGGGGGAGTGCCACACGTGAGATATTCGCCCCAAGTTCGTCCGCGACATGCGAACTGAGGAACCGGAGGAAGTCAGGGTTTCGCAACACCCCCGTTGTCATTCGGTAAGGATCCATGTGGTGGACACATTTGGTCAAGAGTGTCGTGGCCCGGAGATAGGGTGATCTGCATGTCCAGACAGGATGGCCGCAACCCTGACCAGCTACGCACGATCACCATCACCAGGCATTGGCTGGACCACGCCGAAGGTTCGGTGCTGGTCGAATTCGGCAACACGCGGGTGTTGTGCGCCGCCTCCGTCCAGGACAGTGTGCCCCGGTGGCGCAGAGGCAGCGGCCAGGGCTGGGTTACGGCCGAATATGCCATGTTGCCCCGGGCGACCAATACTCGCAACGATCGCGAATCGGTCCGCGGCAAAATCGGCGGCAGGACTCATGAGATTTCCCGGCTGATCGGGCGTTCGCTGCGGGCCTGCGTCGATTACAAGGCGCTGGGCGAAAACTCCATCCTGCTCGACTGCGACGTGCTGCAGGCCGACGGCGGCACCAGGACCGCCGCGATCACCGGCGCCTACGTCGCGCTCGCCGACGCGGTCGCGTGGATGCGCGAGCGCCGCATGTGCCCGGGCGACCCGCTGATCGGCTCGGTCGCGGCCGTCTCCGTCGGGGTGGTCGGCTCGGTGCCGATGCTCGACCTCTGCTACACCGAGGACGTGGCCGCCGAGACCGACATGAACGTCGTGATGACCGGAGAGGGCAGCTTCGTCGAGGTGCAGGGCACCGCCGAGGGCGCCCCGTTCGACCGCGGCGCGCTCGACCAGCTCCTCGACCTGGCCGTGGCCGGCTGCGAGGAGCTCACGCTGATCCAGCACGAGGCCCTGGGCTCATGAAGATCGTGCTGGCCACCCGCAACGCGGGCAAGATCGCGGAGCTGCGCCGCATCCTGGCCGACTTCGACATCGTGGGCCTCGAGGAGTTCCCCTCGATCGGCGAGGTCGCCGAGACCGGCGTCACCTTCGAGGAGAACGCGCTGCTCAAGGCGCACGCCGTCGCCCAGGGGTCGGGTCTGCCCGCGGTCGCGGACGACTCGGGGCTCTGCGTCGACGTGCTCGGCGGCATGCCGGGCGTCTTCTCCGCCCGCTGGTCCGGGCGGCACGGCGACGACCAGGCCAACCTCGACCTGCTGCTCGCGCAGGTGTCCGACGTGCCTGCCGACAGGCTGACCGCCCACTTCGCCTGCGCCGCCGTGCTGGCGCTCCCGTCGGGGGAGACCCGCGTGGTGGAGGGCGTGCTGCCGGGCCGTCTCGTCAGCTCGCCCCGGGGGTCCAACGGGTTCGGGTACGACCCGATCTTCGTGCCCGACGGCGAGGAGCGCACGACGGCCGAGATGTCGCCGGAGGACAAGGACGCGATCAGCCACCGAGGGCGGGCCTTCCGCGCGCTGTCGCCGCTGGTGCGGGAGCTGCTCAGCTCGTAATCACCGCGTAAGAACCGTGTGGGGCCGGACGGCGTAGCGTCGGATTGTGCAGCGTAATTCGGTGGCGCCCGCCTGGGCCGGGGCCCTCGCGGGGCTGGTGTCCGGTGGTGTGGCCCTTGGAGTGGCCCAGCTCGTGGCCGCGTTCGTCGGGCCGGAGACGTTTCCCGTCGTGGCCGTGGGGGATGTGACGGTCGATCTTTCGCCTGCTCCTGTGAAGGAGTTCGCGATCAGCGCGTTCGGCGAGAACGACAAGACGGTCCTGATCGGCGGCGTCCTGGTGGTGCTCGCCGCGGTCGCGGCGCTCATCGGGGTGCTGGCCCTGCGCCGGCTCGCCTACGGCTTCGCCGGGCTGGCCGCGTTCGGGGTGATCGGCGCCGTCGCGGTGCTCACCCGGCCTGGCGCCGGGGTCCTGGACCTGCTGCCGACCCTCGTGGGGGTGGCGGCGGGCGCGTGGGCGCTTTCCTGGCTGGTACGGCGCGCGACACCGGACGCCGGTGCCGATGCCGGCGGCGATGCCGAGGCATCTTCGTCAGCCGCCGGTGCGGCGGTGGAGCGGCCCGCCGTGATGCGGGCGGGGGATGACCTGCGGGCCTTCGACCGGCGGCGGCTGCTGACCGGCGCCGCCGGCGGAGTGGTGGTCGCCGGGGCGGCCGCCGTGCTGGGGAGGCAGCTCGGCGGGCGGCAGGTCGTGGATGCCGCGCGGGTGGGCGTGGCACTGCCCAAGCCGGTGACGCCCGCCAAGCCCGTCCCGGCGGGCGCCGACCTCCGCATCAACGGCCTGTCCTCGTTCATCACGAAAAATCACGACTTCTACCGGGTGGACACCGCGCTCATCGTCCCCCAGGTGGATCCCCGCGACTGGAAGCTGCGCATTCACGGCATGGTCGACCGGCCGGTGGAGCTCACGTACGCGGACCTGCTCGCCATGCCGCTCACCGAGGCGGACGTCACGCTCACCTGCGTCTCCAACGAGGTCGGCGGCGAGTACGTCGGGAACGCCCGCTGGCTCGGCGCCCGCATGGCTGAGGTGCTGCGCAAGGCCGGGCTCCAGTCCGGCGCCGACATGCTCCTGTCCACCTCGGCCGACGGCTTCACCTGCGGCACCCCGGTCGACGTGGTCATGGACGGCCGCGACGCGCTGTTCGCCATCGCGATGAACGGCGAGGCCCTGCCCGTGGAGCACGGCTTCCCCGTGCGGCAGGTGGTGCCCGGCCTGTACGGGTACGTGTCGGCCACCAAATGGGTCGTGGATCTCAAGGTGACCAGGTTCGACCAGGACGAGGCGTACTGGACGCCACGGGGTTGGGCGGCCAAGGGTCCCATCAAGACCCAGTCGCGGATCGACGTCCCCAAGTCGGGCGCCTCCCTGAAGCCGGGGCGCACCACGATCGCCGGAGTGGCCTGGGCGCAGCACACCGGGGTGGACGCCGTGGAGGTGCGGGTCGACGGCGGGGAGTGGCGGCAGGCGCGGCCGGCCGAGGTGCCCGGCCCCGACACCTGGCGGCAGTGGTCGATCGACTGGGACGCCGCACCCGGGCGGCACACGATCCAGGTACGGGCGACCGACGCGGCCGGGCGTACCCAGACCGAGCAGGAGGCCCCGCCCGCGCCCGACGGCGCGACCGGCTGGCACACCATCACGGTGCAGGTGGCCCAGGCCTGACTTGTCCCTGTTTCCGCAGGTACGGCCGGTGGTTCCTGCGGAGAATCTTGCCGACTTCCCCTCCTTGTCACGGTGACGCCTCTACGATCGGTCGTCGAGCATGACAGGAGGCAGGCCGTGTTCCGCGAGCGCAAGCCGAGTGTCCGAGACGGGCAGTACAACCCCCTGGTGGCGGAGGGGGTGCGGTGGCTCGACTACGAGCGCGCCGCCGAGGCCGGTGGCGTCACGGCGCGGGACGGCTACTCGCCGGAGGGCCCGGCCACCTTGGCGCCCGTCGCCTCCCCGCCGGCCGATTCGCAGTCCGACGCTTTTCTGTACGACGGCGAACCACTGGCCGACCGGCTTGACGCCGGCGAGGGTGACTGGTTCGACGGGCCGCGTCGGCCGCCCAGGCTCGCCGACTCCAGGCCGTACGGGGTGCCCGGCGGGCTCGCGCAGCCGGACCCGCAGGTGGAGCGGGACCTCGCCGAGGCGCTGCGGCCCGGCGACCGATTTCCCGACCCGCGCGGCACCTGGGTGCGGCTGATCAACGGCGGCGGCCCCGCCGATGACCCGTTCAGGGCCTCCAACGCCGCTGACTGCGCGCTGGCGGTGCTGTCCACCTGGCACGGCGAGCCCGCCACGGCCGCCCCGAGATTTCCCGAGTACGACCGGGTCGGCCGGCCCCTGCTGACCGGCGAGCAGGGCAGTCTCCACCGGATCGAGCGGTGGGTGGGGCACCGCTTCCAGTACGCGGGGCAGGGCCGGCACGGCTACCCGATGATCGCGCGGCGGCTGCTCGACGCCGGCCACGGGGCGGGCGCCGTCATCGCGGTGCGCTGGCCCGGCGGCGGCTCCCATGCCTGGAACGCGGTCAACGCCGATGGCGAGGTGATCTGGATCGACGCTCAGAGGGGGCACATGTCCGTCGAGCCGCCGTACACGACGGTGACCGGGGTGTTCTGCGTGCTGCTCGACCGGCAGGGGCGGCCGCGATGAACCTGAACCAGGCCCGGGCGATAGCCGAGGAGTACTTCAACGGGGTGCGGGCGCACGACGAGGCGGTGCCGGTCGGGGTGTACGGGTTCCATGACGGTTATGTCGCCTGGGTGCGCGATCTCGATCTCGACGATCCGGCGAGGCTGCCGGAGACGATCGGGGGCGGGTGCATCGTGATCGACCGGGCCACGGGCGAGGTGGTGGCCCGGCCGCTCCTCGACCCGGAGACGGTCGCCGACCTCTGGCCCGGCCTCACGCCCCGCTGACGTCCTCAAGGGGAGGGCCGGGCGCCGCCCCCATGAGACGCCCGACCGACCGCGCGCTCCCCCTTTCCGCGTTTTTCGCTTTTATGCGACTTCTTCGCTTTTATTGGACTGCGTAGCAATTTGTCCGGATCAGCCGGTGGCGAGGGAGCCGACGATCGAAGCACGGGCCGCGCGGCGAGCCGGAAGCACCGCGGCCAGCATCCCGGCCACTCCCGACAGCACCACGAAGAGCCCGATCTGCCCGGCAGGCACGGTGAAGACGGCGCCGTCCAGCATCGCCCTGATGGCGGCCCATCCGAAGACGCCTCCGAGCACGACGCCGACCAGGGCTCCGATCAGCCCGAGCACCAGCGCCTCGATCGACAGCATCCGCCGCAGCTGCGCCCTGGTCAGGCCCAGGGCCCGCAGCAGCGCCGACTCCCTGGTCCGCTCGTGGACCGACAGGGAGAGCGTGTTCGCGATGCCCAGCAGCGAGATCAGGATCGCCAGCCCCAACAGCCCAGTGACGATCATGAGCAGCATGTCCAGCGTCTCGTCGAACTGGCCGCGTACCTCCGTCGAACTTGTCACCCGCACGGTCGGATAGGCCGCGACGGCGGCGTCCACCACCTTGCGCGCCTGCTCGGGCGGCACCCCGTCCCGGATGTTGATCAGGACGCGGGAGTCCGGCACGGCCCCGAAGTAGGTGTCGAACGCGGCCTCCGCGACCGTGACCGGCGGCAGTGACGACTGGCTACCGTCGAGCAGGGCGACCACCTTCAGCGAGACGGTGCCGGCCTTGGGCGTCTTGACCGATATCGACTCGCCGAGCCGCATGCCGAGGTCGTCGTCCACCGCCGCCTGTCCGGCGCCGAAGCCGTTCATGGAGCCGGCGATGACATACGGGCTGATCGGGCCGGTAAAGGTGCCGACCTTGAGCCGCTTGCCCCCGACCGTGCTTTTGGCGTCGCGGATCTGCGCCACGGACGCCAGTTCGGGCCGGCCGCGCAGCTGCGACGCCACGGACCTGGGGACGGCCGCGTCGCCTTCCTGAGTCGCCAGCAGGTAGTCGATCGGGAACTGGTCGTCGAGCTTGGCCGTCATCGTCAGCCTGGTGGAGGCGGTGACCACGGAGATCAGCGTCATGAGCGTCACGCCGATGGTCAGCGCGATCGTGGTGGTCGCGGCCCGCCTCGGGTTGCGGCCCGAGTTGTCCACCGCCAGCCGCCCCGGCACCCCGAACAGCCTGCCCGGGAGCCAGCCGGCCAGCGCGCTCAGCGGCCTGACCAGCACCGGCCCGAGGATCAACACCCCCAGGAACGTCAGCGCGCCCCCGGCCATCACGACGAAGAGCGCGACCTGCTGGCCCGGTGGGAGCACGAACACGCCCACCGACGTCGTGGCGAGGCCCGCCACCAGGAAGAGCGCGGCGAAGAGCCCGCGCAGCCGGCCGGACCGGAACGTCTGCTCCTCGAGCTGGGAGCGCAGCGCCGCGATCGGCGCGACCCCGGTGGCCGACCTGGCGGGGAGCAGGGCCGCGCCCACCGTGACGACCACGCCGACGGCCAGGCCGAGCGCGATCGTGGCGGGCGTGAGCGTGACGGCCGCGTTCGTGGGCATCGGGGCGTCGAGCGCGCGCAGGACGGTCAGCGTGAGCGAGGCCAGGCCGTACCCGATGACCAGGCCGAGCGCGGAGGCGAGCGCGCCGACCACCACGGACTCCAGCAGGATCGAGCCGAACACCTGCCCGCGCGTGGCGCCGATGCACCGCAGCAGCGCCATCTCCCTGGTGCGCTGGGCGACGAGGATGTTGAAGGTGTTGTAGATGACCAGCGCGGCCACCATCATCGCCACGACGCCGAACAGCAGCAGCCCCGTCGTGAGTGAGCGGATCTCCACCCCCGCCGCTCTGGCCAGGTCGCCGGCCAGTTCGTCGCCGGTCCTGACCGCGTACGCGCCGCCGACCGCCGCCGCGACGGCCTGCTTCAGGCCGGGAGCCGTGCCGGCGACGTCGATCTCGCGGTAGCCCTTCGCGCCGGTCATCCGCTGCGCGGTGGCAGCGGTGAAGCCGACCGCCCCGGTGTAGGAGAGCTCCTGGTCCACGCCCGGGTCGAGCAGGCCGACGAGCTTGAACCGGTGCGGGCGCTGCCTGTCGTCGAGCACGGTGATCGTGTCGCCGAGGTGGAAGCCCTGGGCCTTGGCGGTGTTCTTGTCGAGCACGGCGGCCTGGTCGTCGGTCCCTGGACCGGTGCCCGAGACGATGTCGGTGCGGTCGAGCGGGCCGCGGACGACGGACAGGGCGGTGGTCGGGGCGTTCCCGGCGGTCTTGCCGTCCCTGCCGAGCACGGGCGCGGCGGCGCGGATCAGGCCCTGCGCCTCGGTCACGCCGTCCAGTGCGCGTATCCGCTCCAGGACCCGCTCGGGCAGCACGGCGTCCGGGCCCTTGGGCAGCACGGCCACGTCCACCTTGGCCGCGTCGGCCGTGACGCGCTGCGCGAACCCGGCCTGCATGGTGTCGTTCAGGACGAACGTGCCCGCGATGAACCCCACGCCGAGCGTGATCGCCAGTGAGGTGAGCAGCAGCCGGAGCTTGTGCGCGCGCAGCCCGGCCAGTGCCGTCTTCAGCACCTCACCCCTCCAGCTTCACGAGCGTGTCCAGCACCGACTGCGGCGTCGGCGCGGTGATCTCGGTGACCAGCTCGCCGTCGCGCAGGAAGACCACGCGGTCGGCGTACGAGGCGGCCACCGGGTCGTGCGTGACCATGACGATGGTCTGGCCCAGCTCGCGTACGGAGGCGCGCAGGAAGGACAGGACCTCGGCGCCGCTGCGGGAGTCGAGGTTGCCCGTCGGCTCGTCCGCGAAGATCACCTGAGGCTTGCTGATCAGCGCCCTGGCCACGGCCACCCGCTGCTGCTGGCCGCCCGACAGCTCGGCCGGCCTGTGCGAGAGCCGGTCCTTCAGGCCCACGGTCTCGATGACCCGCTCGAACAGCGGCTGGTCCGCCTGACGGGCGGCGATGTCGAGGGGCAGGCGGATGTTCTGCTCGGCGGTGAGCGTGGGCAGCAGGTTGAACGCCTGGAAGACGAACCCGATCCGCTCGCGCCGCAGCAGCGTGAGCTGCCGGTCGCTCAGCCCGGTGAGCTCCACGTCGCCGATGTGCACGGTGCCCGACGTGGCGGTGTCGAGCCCGGCCAGGCAGTGCATCAGCGTGGACTTGCCCGAGCCCGACGGGCCCATGATGGCGGTGAACGCGCCCGTGGCGAAGGACACGTTCACCGCGTGGAGGGCGTGCACCTGGGCGTCGCCCTGGCCGTACACCTTGGTGAGATCTCTGGCCACCACGGCGGGCGGGGCTTGCGTGAGCGTCACATTCATGCGCATCACGCTAGGAGTGGAAAGTTCGGGATTTATGGGCCTTGTGGATGGACTTTGTGTAGGCCTCTGGATGACCCCGGTCAGACTTTCGGTCGACGCGACGGCACGATCAGCCCGGCCTCGTACGCGTACACCACCACCTGGGCCCGGTCCCGCAGCCCCAGCTTGGCCAGCACCCGCCCCAGGTGCGTCTTCACCGTCGCCTCCGCCACCTCCAGGCCGCTCGCGATCTCGGCGTTGGACCGGCCGCGCGCCACCATGAGGAGCACCTCGCGCTCGCGTGGCGTCAGGTCGGCCCCCGGCACCGGCTCGTCCGTCGGCAACTGCGCGGCGAACCTGTCCAGCATCCGCCTTAAGGTGCTCGGCGACACCACGGCGTCGCCCGCGTGCACGACCCTGATCGCGCTGACCAGGTCGGCCGGTGGCACGTCCTTCAGCAGGAACCCGGCCGCACCCGCCTTGACCGCCGCGAACGCGTACTCGTCGAGGTCGAACGTGGTCAGGATCAGCACCTTCGGCCCGTTGATGTGCCTGGTGGCCTCGACGCCGTCCATGTTCGGCATGCGCACGTCCATGAGCACGACGTCCACCTCGGTGGTCTCGAGCTTCTCCAGCGCCGACAGCCCGTCCCCGGCCTCCGCCACCACCTCGATGTCCGGCTGGGCCGCCAGCACCATCCTGAACCCGGCCCGCAGCAGCTCCTGGTCGTCGACGAGCATCACCCGAATCACCTTGCCGCCTCCTCTACGCCGCGTTGACCATGGGCAGCCTGGCCAGCACCTCGAAGCCGCCGCTCTGGCGAGGGGCCGCCGAGATGGCGCCGCCGTACATGCCGACCCGCTCGCGCATGCCGATCAGGCCGTGGCCGTCGGGGCTCCTGGGCGCCGCCGCGCCCCTGCCGTCGTCGGTCACGCGCACGACCAGCTCGGGGCCGCTGTAGTCGATCTCCACGACCGCCCGTACGCCGGGGCCGCCGTGTTTGAGCGCGTTCGTCAGCGCCTCCTGGACGATGCGGTAGACCGCGAGCTGCTGGCCCTCGGGCAGGTCGCGCGGGAACCCGGCGACCTCGAGCCGGGCGGGCACGGCCGAGCCACGTACCAGCTCCTCGAGCTGTCCGAGCCCGGGCTGCGGGGTGTAGTCGATGGTCGTGGCCTCGTCCTCGCGCAGGACGCCGACCAGCCTGCGCATCTCGGCGAGGGCCGCGCGGCCCGTCTTGGAGATCGCCTTGACGGCCAGGCGGGCCTGCTCCGGGTCGGTGTCGAGGGCGTAGCCCGCCCCGTCGGCCTGCACCACCATGACGCTGACGTTGTGGGCCACGACGTCGTGCAGCTCCCTGGCGATCCTGGCGCGCTCGGCCGCCGCGGCCATCCTGGCTTGCTGGTCGCGCTCGCGTTCGGCCCGCTCGGCGCGCTCCTCCAGTCCTTCGAGGTAGCGCCTGCGCGTGTTGGCGTACAGGCCGGTCAGCCAGATCGTCACCACGAAGATCGAGCCGCTGAAGAACATGCCGAACGTGGGCGTGTCCCAGTTGACCAGCGCCAGGAACACCCCCAGCTCCGCCACCAGGCACGCGGCCAGCGCCCAGCGGAACGAGCACCGGTAGGCCACGGCCCAGAGCGCGACGAGCACCGCGAGGTTGGCGGGCAGCGGAGCGACCTGCAGCACCCACTGGCCGAAGCTGACCAGTGAGACGACGGCGAACGAGGCGATCGGGCGGTCCCGCCACAGCAGCGGCAGCAGCAGCGCCGCCGACAGGGCCAGATATCCGGCCACGCTGAGGTGCGTGCTGGTGCTGCCCACCGGCGGCTGCATGCTCGCGTACGGGATCGCCAGGATCGCGCAGAGCGCGGCGAGCGGCAGCACCCGGAGGGTGGCCGCCGGCTTCTCATGGCGCCTCGACCACGCCCGTACCCTGCCGAACACACCCTAACGATATGTACCTCCATCTGACCTTTGTTCCGCCTGGAGGTGGAAGTGCGACTACGACCCAGGTCTTACATGACGCGGGGCAGGGCCGGGTCTTACGCCGGTCTTACGGTGATTTGGGCATTCTGGTTCCTGGGAGCGCCCCTCTAGCGGGCGAGTAAAGGGAGATCGTGATGGCGGATCATGATCGCGAAGCCGGGTCGCGCGGTGAAGAGGAAGCACCGCGCGACCCTGCCCCAGATCCTCGGCGCCCCCCGACCCCACCTTCAGCATGGCCCCCGAGCCCTTGCCGACGCGCACCGGCTAGGCGGAGCTAACGGCGGACGTGCAGGCGGACCACGGTGCCCGCGTCGTCGTTGCGGATCTCGCGGCGGATCCTGCCGACGATCTCCTGGTCCAGCTTGCCCACCACCGCGCCCACATCCGCCGACGACGGACAGGTGAGGCCGATGCGCAGGCCGTCCTCGCCGACCCGCACGTGCGCCCTGCCCAGCCCCTCCACGTTCTTCAGCCCGACGAACAGCATGGCGGTGCCCGTGCCGTTCGGCACGCGGCGGCGGCCCCAGCCGAGGCTGAGCAGCAGCCAGCGGAGCGAGAACAGGGCCAGCAGCATCAGGCTCAGGGCCAGCGACCACAGGGTCCAGGGCTCGTCGAGCACCTTGCGGGCCTGGGCGGGCAGAACCTTCGCGGTGGGCGGCAGGTCGAAGAAGCGGTCGTGGCCGCGCAGCCAGGCGTAGACGCCCAGGCTCAGCAGCGTCCCGCCCACGACGGCCAGGCCTGTGCGGTTGCCTGTGTACTGCCGCATCTACCGCCCCTTCCTGCGCAGCCGGACCACGACCTCGCCCGTGCCCAGCGTGCCCACGCCTGCGAGCCGGTCGCCCACCGCCGTGCCGATCTGCCTGAGCATGGCGCCCGAACTCTCCGACTCCGTCACGACGGTGACCTCGATGGTGCGGCGGCGCAGCCGTACCCGGGCCTTCTTCACCCCCGCCACCTGCTGGGCGGCCGCGCGTAGCGTGCGGCGCAGGCCCGAGCGGGTGATGCCGATGACGATCAGCGGGTCGGCTGTCTCCACCGGCACCAGCCCGGAGCGGCCCGGTACGAGCGCCAGCAGCAGCATCAGCAGGCCCGCCCCCACCGTGACCAGGGCGGCGGTGGACAGCTCCGGCCAGGTGGTCTTGCCTGCGAGGTCCACGAGGTCGTTCACGGGCACCCAGCCGAGCGGGTGGCCGAGCAGCCCCGACACCACCTCGGCCGCCGTCGCCCCCAAGCCGGCGGCCAGCGCGAGCGCGACGAAGGCTCCAGGAAGGGTACGCGCCGGCCTGAGCGCCCTTCTCGCCCTGCGCAGCCCGGTCTGCCGCGTCGTGATGGCGGCGGCGCCGGGCGCTGTCTGCTGAAGCGTGGTCATCACAACGACAGACGTACATGGGTGGCGCGTGACCGGAACCGCGCCCTCGCCGTCCGTTTGCCCGAACATTACGGGGACGGGCAGTAATGCGAACGGCGCTCATATTCACTTGCCGGATATGCCGTTAGGCTGCTCATATGGACGACCGCCAGCGCTACGACCGCGCCACAGCGGTCCTCGAACCACCGCTCGCGATCCTCGATCTTGAGGCGATGCGGGCCAACGCGGCGGACCTGGTGCGGCGGGCGGCCGGCAAGCCGATCCGGGTGGCGAGCAAGTCGGTACGCAGCCGCCCCGTGCTCGAACGCATCCTGGCCATGGACGGCTTCCAGGGCATCATGGCCTTCACACTCCCCGAGGCCCTGTGGCTGGCCTCCCAGGGCTTCACCGACCTCCTGGTGGCGTACCCGACGGCCGACCGGCACGCGCTCGCCGAGCTGGCCGGGGACTCCGACGCGGCCAGGCACATCACCGTGACCATCGACTCGCTCGCCCACCTGGACTTCATCGAGGCGGCCGTGGCGGGAGTGCACTCTCGGGCCGAAATCCGGATATGTATCGACATCGATGCCGGATATGTCGCCTTTGGTGGGAAGTTTCGGGCGGGGGCTCTCCGTTCGCCGATTCGCGAGCCCGAGGAGGCCGCCGACCTGGCCGCCGCCGTCGCCAAGCGCCCCGGGTTCAGGCTGGCCGGGCTCCTGGCGTACGAGGCGCAGATCGCCGGAGTCGGCGACGCCCCGCCCGCGAACGCCGCCTACAGCCGCGCCATCCGCATCATGCAGGCCCGCTCCGCCAGGGACCTCGTCTTCAGGCGCGGCCGCATCGTGAACGCCGTCCGCCAGGTCGCCGACCTCGAGTTCGTCAACGGCGGCGGCACCGGATCGGTCGAGCGCACCGTGCGGGAGAAGGCCATCACGGAAGTGGCGGCCGGATCCGGCTTCTTCCATCCGAGGCTGTTCGACTTCTACCGCCGCTTCACCGGGCACCCGGCCGCGCTGTTCGCCCTTCCAGTGGTACGCCGCCCGGGCCCTGACACGGTGACCGTGCTCGGCGGCGGCTACCTGGCCTCGGGCGCCCCGGGGCCGAGCCGCCTGCCCCAGCCGTACCTGCCCGCCGGGCTCCGCTACGCGCCTGACGAGGGAGCGGGAGAGGTGCAGACCCCGCTGCTCGGCCAGGCGGCCGAGGACCTGCGGATCGGGGACAGGGTGTGGTTCAGGCATGCCAAGGCGGGTGAGCTGTGCGAGCGCTTCGACACGCTCCACCTCATCGACGGCGACACCCTGGTGGAGTCGGTGCCCACCTACCGGGGCGAGGGCCGGACCTTCCTCTGACCGCCCCGGTCCCGGCGGGTCAGCGGCGGTTGCGGCGGCGCCAGAGCATGATGGCCGCCCCCACGACCAGCACGGCCCCGACCCCGATCAGCACCGGTGCCAGGTCGGGCCGCTCTTCCTCCCACACCTGGTCAGTGTCGTCGCCGTAGGCGGCCGGCCGCGGCGTCACTCCCAGCGCGTCGCCCACGGACACCACGAAGTTCGTGGCCCGGGTCTTGACGTCGGCCACCGTGCGCTCGGCGACCCGCTTGGGGCTCACCCGGTCGGCAATGGCGTCAACCGTCTGCGCCAACTCCGCGCGCGTCCGCGCGATCCGCCGCTCCAGCTCGTCGGGATCGGTGTCAGCCATGTCTCTCCTCTCGACCGTACGCGGGGCCGCGCCCGCTCCGCGTGCCGTGCGAGCTCCGTCCGTTCTGGTCGTGATCAGTCTGTCAGGTCGGCACGCCGTACGGCACGGCGGCCAGGCCGGTAAGTTGGCGGGAAGGAACTCAGGAGGGCACATTGACCGAAACCAAGCTCGCGCCCGGCGACGCCGCGCCCGAGTTCACGCTACCCGCCGCCGACGGCACCGCTGTTTCCCTTGACGCCTACCGCGGCAAGCGGGTGATCCTCTATTTCTACCCCGCCGCGATGACGCCCGGCTGCACCAAGCAGGCCTGCGACTTCCGCGACAGCCTCGACCAGCTGACCGCCGAGGGTTTCGTCGTCCTCGGCGTGTCGAAGGACAAGCCGGCGAAGCTGGTCAAGTTCACCGAGCGCGACGCCCTGACCTTCCCGCTGCTGTCCGACCCCGACCTGGCCGTGCACCAGGCGTACGGGGCGTACGGCACGAAGAAGCTCTACGGCAAGGAGGTCGTGGGGGTCATCCGCTCGACGTTCGTCATCGACGCGGACGGGAAGGTCGAGCAGGCACTCTACAACGTCAAGGCCACGGGTCACGTGGCCTCGTTGAAGAAGAAGCTCGGCCTGAGCTGACCACTGCCCGCGGGTCCTCCCTCGAGGGCCCGCGTCTCACAATGAATGCGTCAATTGTCCTGATATGGAAATTCCTTTTTCCTGTGGAAATGTCAGCGGCGTTTTCTAGACTTGCCCCGTGGCAGCGTATATCAAGTATTCCCGAGAATTGCTCGCCGAGGCCGCGGTCAAGTCTCGCAGCGTCGCCGATGTGCTCCGTCACCTGGGCATCAAGTGGACGGGCGGCAGTCACGCTCACATCAGTCGGCGGCTGAAGCACTTCGACATTGACACGTCCCACTTCGTCGGCCAGGCTCACGGTAAGGGGCGGCGTTCCCTTACTCTCCGCCCGTACCAGCAGGTTCTGGCGCTCCGGCCGCCCGGCTCTATCCGAGAGAAGGCACCCGCGCTTCGCCGTGCAATGTGCGAGGCCGGGATCCCGTACACTTGCGTAGGCTGTAGAATCGGTGACACGTGGCAGGGAAGGCCGCTGACGCTCCACGTCGACCACATCAACGGTGACTGGCTCGACAATCGCGTGGAGAATCTACGCTTCCTATGTCCGAATTGCCATTCCCAGACCGAAAACTATGCGGGCAAGGGGAAGGCGAAAAAGGGGTCGTAGCCCAATGGCAGAGGCGCAGTCTTTAGGTGGCTGTTAGTGTGGGTTCGAATCCCACCGGCCCTACAAATATGAGTTCCCGCGCCACGCTGTTCATTGTGCGTATGGGCTGCCGCAACGTCAGCCAACGATGCCCCACTCGGCGGCAAACTCGTCGCGGGTGAACGTTCGCACCTGGCCCGGGTCGGCCGCGTTGTCCATGATGGCGCGCATGGCCTGCTGACGCCCTACCTCTCGACGCAGCCGCCGGACCTCGGCTTTCAGCGCCTCGTATTCGTCACGAGGTATGGTGACGACCTTGTCGTGGTGATGCGACGTCATGCTCTCACGTTACCTGCTCGCTCTGACATTCCCAGAGGTATCGGTAAGGTCCACGGCCACCCGCAGTCGCCGACCGTCAGCACTCGATCACGTTGACGGCGAGGCCGCCGCGTGACGTCTCCTTGTACTTGTCCAGCATGTCCCGCCCCGTGTCCCGCATCGTCTTGATGGCCTTGTCCAGGGCCACGAAGTGGCGGCCGTCACCGCGCAGGGCGATCCGGGCGGCCGTGATGGCCTTGTTGGAGGCCACCGCGTTCCGCTCGATGCACGGGATCTGGACCAGGCCGCCGATCGGGTCGCAGGTCAGGCCCAGGTTGTGCTCGATGCCGATCTCGGCGGCGTTCTCCACCTGTTCGGGTGTGCCTCCGAGGACCTCCGTGAGGGCGGCCGAGGCCATCGAGCAGGCCGAGCCGACCTCGCCCTGGCAGCCCACCTCGGCGCCCGAGATCGAGGCGTTCTCCTTGAACAGCACGCCGATCGCGCCGGCCGTCAGCAGGAAGCGCACCACGCCCTCCTCGTCCGCGCGTGGCACGAAGCGGGTGTAGTACGTCAGGACGGCCGGGATGATGCCGGCGGCGCCGTTGGTGGGGGCGGTGACGATGCGGCCCCCGGCGGCGTTCTCCTCGTTGACCGCCAGCGCGAAGAGCGTCACCCAGTCCATGGCCTGCAGCGGGTCCTTCTCGGGCGGCTCGGACTGCAGGCGGCGGTGGAGCTGGTTGGCGCGGCGCTTGACCTTGAGGCCGCCGGGCAGGACGCCCTCCTTGGAGATGCCGCGGTGCACGCACTCCGACATGACCTGCCAGAGCCGCAGCAGGCCGGCGCGGATCTCCTCCTCGGTGCGGCCGAACGCCTTCTCGTTCTCGAGCATGAGGGCCGAGATGGACAGGCCCGTGTTGGAGCAGTGCTTGAGCAGCTCCTCACCGGTGGTGAAGGGGTAGGGCAGGACGGTGTCGTCCGGCTTGATGCGGTCGGCGCCGGTGGCCTTCTCGTCCACGACGAAGCCGCCGCCGACCGAGAAGTAGACCTTCTCTCTCAGCTTCTCGCCATCGGCCGTGTACGCGGTGAAGCGCATGCCGTTCGGGTGCTCGGGCAGCGAGATCTTGCGTTCGAAGACGAGGTGCTCGCCCACGACGAAGGGGATCTCTTGCGTCCCGTACAGCTTGACCGTGCCGGACTCGCGCATCTCGGCCAGCCGGCCGTCGATGGAGTCGACGTCCACCAGCTCGGGCTTCTCGCCGGAGAGGCCGAGCAGGACCGCCTTGTCGCTGCCGTGGCCCTTGCCGGTCAGGCCGAGCGAGCCGTACAGGATGGCCTCGACGCGGGCGACCTGCGGGAGCAGGTCGTCCTCGTGCAGCCCGCGGGCGAACTTGTGCGCGGCCGCCATCGGGCCTCCCGTGTGGGAGCTCGACGGGCCGATGCCGATCTTGAAGAGGTCGAAGACGCTGATCGCCATTGATGAGCGCTGCCTTTCGTACGGTGCCGGGGCCCGGGATCGGGCCCCGGCGAACAGGTCAGGACTCGCCTGAGGTGAGTGCCTTGTACTCCTCGGCGGAGAGCACGTCTTCGGCCTCGCCCTCGACGCGCACCCGGAACATCCAGCCATCGCCGTACGGGTCGCTGTTGACCAGGCTGGGGTCGTCCACGACGACCTGGTTCACCTCGACGATCTCCCCGCCGACGGGGGTGTAGATCTCGTTCACCGACTTGGTGGACTCCACCTCGCCGACCGAGTCGCCCGCCTCGACGGTGGAGCCGACCTCGGGGAGCTGCACGAAGACGACGTCACCAAGGGACTCGGCGGCGAAGGCCGTGACGCCGACGGTCACGGTGAGGCCGTCGTCGAGGCCCGCCACCCACTCGTGCTCCTTGGTGTAGCTCAGGTCGTCAGGGATGTTGCTCACTTGTTCCTCCTGTAGAAGGGCAGCTCAACCAGGTCCATAGGTTCTTGGCTGCCCCGGATGTCCACGGCCAGGCCTGATTCGACGCCCGCGTCCACGTAGGCCATCGCGATGGGCTTTCCCAGGGTCTGGGAGGGCGCACCGCTGGTGACCTCGCCGACGACGGCGCCGTCCTTGGTGACCGGGTAGCCGTGGCGCGGCACCCGGCGTCCCCGCGCGACCAGGCCGACGAGACGGCGCCGCGGCGTGTCGTCCTTGACCGCCTCGAGCGCCGACCTGCCGACGAAGTCGCCCGGCTTGTCGAATTTCACCACCTTGCCCAGCCCCGCGTCGAACGGGGTCAGTCCGACGCCGAGTTCGTTGCCGTACAGCGGCATGCCCGCCTCGAGCCTGAGCGTGTCGCGGGCGGACAGGCCGGCGGGCTTGAGGCCGTGCGGCTCGCCCGCCGCCATGAGCGCGTGCCAGAGCGGCACCGCGTCCTGGTTGGCGACGAACAGCTCGAACCCGTCCTCGCCGGTGTAACCGGTGCGGGCGATGAGCGCCTGCCGCCCGTCGACGACGCCGGGCAGGCCCGCGTAGTACTTGAGGCCGTCGAGGTCGGCGTCGGTGAGCGTGGCGAGGATCTCCTGGGCTCGGGGTCCCTGTACGGCGATCAGCGCGTACTGGTCCGAGCGATCCTCGACCACCACGTCGTACGCCTTCGACCGCTCTTTCAGCTCATTTCCGACTTTTTCGTAGTTAGAGGCGTTTGCTACGACCATGAACTCCTCGTCGCCCAGCCGGTAGACGATGAGGTCGTCGAGCACCCCGCCGCGCTCGTTCACGATCATGGTGTACCTGGCCCGCCCGGGCGCCAACGCCGACAGGTGGCCGACCAGCGCGTAGTCGAGGGCCTCGCCCGCCTGCGGCCCGGTCAGGAAGATCTCGCCCATGTGCGAGAGGTCGAACAGCCCGGCCGCCTGCCGGACGGCGTTGTGCTCCGCGGACTCGCTCCCGTACCGGAGCGGCATGAGCCACCCCGCGAAGTCGGTGAGCATGGCGCCGAGGCTCTCGTGAACGTCTCGTAGCGGTGTGGGTCGGGACATTTGTCGCACCTCTGGACAGGATCGGATGCCAGCATCCTCCCCCTCTGTCATCGATGCCTGAGAGCTTCGCCCGAGTTTTGCCGGACTTTCACCTTCGGCGAGGCCACGCAGGCCTGCTTTCCAGAGGTCACCACATACCGCGCGGTCCTTTGCCTTGAGAGGTTTGCGGGGAGGGCTTGCTCCTTCAGGGACCCTGACCGGCTGTCAGGGTGCTCTCCCGCACGGTTTTGCCGGTGATGTTCGTCAGCCTAGTGCGGTGATGGGGGTGTTGTCGCGTTCCGGCCTCTCACGAACCGCTCTGGCGAATGGTGGCTTCCGTCCGGTCGCCGTGGACCCTGCGGTCAGCAGGCGGCGACGAGGGCCTCGAAGAGTGCGCAGTCCTCGGCGGCCTCCGGGTGCCACTGCACGGCCACGGCGAAGGGGGCCGAGTCCAGCTCGACCGCCTCGATCGTGCCGTCGTCGGCGGTGGCGCCGACCGTGAGGCCGGGTGCGAGGCGGTCGATGGCCTGGTGGTGGTAGTGGGGGACCGTCACGGGCTCGGTGCCCAGCGCCTTGGCCACGCGGGTGCCGGGCACGGCGGTGACGGGCAGCGGGCCGAAGCGGCCGGGCGCGGGGGAGTGGCCCGGGTGCCCGACCACGTCGGGCAGGTGCTGGTGGAGGCTGCCTCCGAGGGCGACGTTGAGCACCTGGAGGCCGCGGCAGATGCCCAGGTACGGCAGGCCCGCGTCGAGGGCCGCACCGATCAGGGCAAACTCCGCCTCATCACGAAATTTCCGGATATAGCCGGTGTGATCCCCGGGCGGCTCGCCGTACCTCGCCGGGTCGATGTCCCCGCCACCCGCCAGGACGAGCCCGTCCAGGCGGCCCACCACCTGCGCGGGCTCGCCGGCGGGCGGCAGCACGACCGGCTGCCCGCCGGCGCGTACGACCTGCTCCACGTACATGTACGGCAGGAGCGCCACGGTCATGTCCGCCCAGACCGTGAAGTTCGCCGGCTCGACGTACGACGTGATGCCGATGACGGGACGCTGCACGATGATCCCCCAGAGCTAGAGCGGCGTGACGTACGCGCCGGAGATGCCGCCGTCCACCAGGAACTCGCTGCCCGTGATGAACGACGCGTCGTCGCTGGCCAGGAACGCCACCGCCGCCGCGATCTCCGACGCCTCGGCGAAGCGCCCGACGGGGATGTGCACCAGCCGCCGCTGCGCCCGCTCCGGGTCCTTGGCGAACAGCTCCTGCAGCAGCGGCGTGTTCACCGGCCCGGGGCAGAGCGCGTTCACCCTGATGCCCTCCCTGGCGAACTGCACGCCCAGCTCGCGCGTCATCGCGAGCACCCCGCCCTTGGAGGCCGTGTACGAGATCTGCGAGGTCGCCGAGCCCATGACCGCCACGAAGGACGCGGTGTTGATGATCGAGCCCTTGCCCTGCTGCCGCATGTACGGGATGACGTGCTTGCAGCAGAGGTAGACGCTGGTCAGGTTCACCTCCTGGACCCGGCGCCAGGCGTCGATGCCGGTCTCCAGGATGGAGTCGTCGTCGGGGGGCGAGATGCCCGCGTTGTTGAAGGCGATGTCCACGCTGCCGTAGGTGTCGAAGGCCGTCCTGAACATCCTGACGACGTCGTCCTCGCTGGTCACGTCGGCCTTGACGAAGAGGCCGCCGACCTCGTTCGCCGCCTTGACGCCCGCCTCCTCGTCGATGTCCACGCAGACGACCTTGGCGCCCTCCTCGGCGAACCTGCGCACGGTGGCCAGCCCGATGCCGCTGCCCGCGCCGGTGATGACCGCCACCCGGTCCTGCAAACGCTGCACTGAATTCACTCCCAGGAGATGAAGACGTTCTTGGTCTCGGTGAACGCCGCCAGGGCGTCGGGGCCGAGTTCCCTGCCGAGCCCGGACTGCTTGAAGCCGCCGAACGGAGTCCAGTAGCGGACCGACGAGTGCGAGTTGACCGACAGGTTGCCCGCCTCGACCGCCCTGGCCACGCGGAGCGCCCGTCCGACGTCCCGGGTCCAGATGGAGCCGCTCAGGCCGTAGGGGGTGTCGTTCGCGATCCGTACGGCCTCGGCCTCGTCCTCGAAGCGCACCACCGACACGACCGGCCCGAAGATCTCCTCGGTGAACGCCGGGTCCGTCACCTCGGGCGTCAGCACGGTCGGCGGGAACCAGTAGCCCTTGCCGTCGGGGCAGGCTCCCTGCAGGTAGGGGGTGCCGCGGACGAAGCCGCGCACGCGGTCGAGGTGTTCGGCGCTGATCAGCGGGCCCATCTCGGTGCTCTCGTCGAGCGGGTCGCCGACCTTGACGCCGCGTACGGCCGTCGCCAGGCGCTCCATGAACGCGTCGTACACCTCTGCCTGGACGAGGAGCCGGGAGCGGGCACAGCAGTCCTGGCCGGAGTTGTCGAAGACGGCGTAGGGGGCGGTGCTCGCGGCCTTGTCGAGATCGGCGTCCGCGAAGACGATGTTCGCGGACTTGCCGCCCAGCTCCAGCGTGACCCGCTTGACGTGCCGCGCGGCCTTGGCGGCGATCTCCTTGCCCACCTCGGTCGAGCCGGTGAACACGATCTTCGCCACGCCGGGGTGCTCCACCAGGCGGGCACCCGCCACCTCCCCTGCCCCAGGCAGAACCTGGAGCACCCCCTCGGGGAGGCCCGCGGCGAGGGCCAGCTCGGCCAGCCTCAGCGCGGTCAGCGGGGTCCACTCGGCCGGTTTGACGATCACCGTGTTGCCGGCCGCGAGCGCTGGGGCCATGCCCCAGGACATGATCATCATAGGGAAGTTCCACGGCACGATGACACCGACGACGCCCAGTGGCTCCTGGAACGTGATGTCCACGCCGCCGGGCACCGGGATCTGCCTGCCGTGATCGCGTTCGGGGGCGCCGGCGTAGAAGTGGAGCACGTCGCGCACGTTGCCGGCCGCCCAGCGGGCGTTGCCGATCGGGTGGCCGGCGTTGACGAGCTCCAGGCGGGCCAGCTCCTCGCCGTGCTCGTCCACCAGGTCCGCGAACCTGCGCAGCAGTCGCGCGCGGTCGCCCGGCGACACCTTACGCCAGCTCTCGTACGCCGTCCTGGCACGCTCCACGGCCCGGTCGACCTCGGCGGCGTCGGCCAGTTCGACGTCGGCCACGACGTCCTCCGTGGCCGGATTAACGATCTTCATGCGCCCCATTCACATCCGCTCGAAACCACGGAAAAGCTCCCAATCGGTCACCGCCGCGTCGAACGCGGCCAGCTCCACCCGCGCGTTGTTCGCGTAGTGCTCGACCACGTCCTCGCCGAACGTCTCGCGCGCCAGCTTCGACCCCTCGAACAGCGCCAGCGCGTCGCGCAGCGTGTGAGGGACGGTCTCGGCGCCGGAGTCGTAGGCGTTGCCCTCGTACGCGTTCTCCAGCGGCAGCTCGTTGTCGATGCCGTGCAGCCCGGCCGCGATCAGCGCGGACACCGCGAGATACGGGTTGACGTCGCCGCCCGGGACCCGGTTCTCGACGCGCAGCGACAGGCCGTGGCCGACCAGCCTCAGCGAGCAGGTGCGGTTGTCCACGCCCCACTTGACGGCCGTGGGCGCGAAGCTGCCGGGGACGTAGCGCTTGTAGGAGTTGATGTTGGGCGCGTACATGAGGGTGAGCTCGCGCAGGCAGGCGAGCTGACCGGCGACGAAGCGGGCGCCGAGCGGGGAGAGCCCGTACGGCCCCTCGCCCGCCATCACCGGATCGCCCTCGCTGCTCCGCAGTGAGATGTGGATGTGGCAGGAATTGCCCTCGCGCTGGTTGGGCTTGGCCATGAAGGTGATCGACTTGCCCTCCTGGGCGGCGATCTCCTTGGCGCCGGTCTTGTAGATGACGTGGTGGTCGCAGGTCCTGAGCGCCTCGTCGTAGCGGAAGGCGATCTCGTGCTGGCCCAGGTTGCATTCGCCCTTGGCGGACTCGACGTAGAGACCGGCGCCTTCCATGCTCCGCCTGATCCGCCTGAGCAGCGGCTCGACGCGGGCGGTGCCGAGGAGCGAGTAGTCGACGTTGTAGAGGTTGGCGGGGGACAGGTCGCGGTAGCCGCGCTTCCACGCGTCCTCGTAGGTGTCCTCGTACACGCAGAACTCCAGCTCGGTGCCCACGTACGCGGCCAGGCCGCGTTCGGCGAGGCGGGCGAGCTGCCTGCGCAGGATCTGCCGGGGCGAGGCGGTCACGTCGCCGCCGCCCTCCCAGCCCAGGTCCGCCATCAGCATCGCGGTCCCCTCGTGCCACGGCACCCTGCGCAACGTCGCCAGGTCCGGCTTCATGACGAAGTCGCCGTAGCCCCGCTCCCAGGACGACATGGCGTACCCGGAGACGGTGTTCATGTCCACGTCCACGGCCAGCAGGTAATTGCAGCCCTCGGAGCCGTGGTGCAGCACCTCGTCGAGGAAATAGCGTGCGGACAGTCTCTTGCCCTGCAACCTGCCCTGCATGTCGGCGATCGCGAGGAGGACGGTGTCGATGCGCCCGGCCGCCACCTCGTCGCGCAGCTCGCTGACGGAAAGGAACCCGGTGCTCGATTCCTCGCTCACGCTATCCCGCTCCGATCTGGGCCGCGGCGCTCTCCGCTGATTGGGCTAGTGTCAGACCATTGAGAAGTATGACCGGATCTCTTGTCAAGACCTGAGGACACGTTGGACGAGTCGGCGCGTTTGATGACGGTGTTACGGCCGGTGCGGGCCGGCAACGCCTTCGAGGAGACCGTGGAACGGCTGCTCCAGGCGATCAAGCTGGGCGTGGTCGCGCCCGGCGACAAGCTGCCGCCCGAGCGCGAGCTGGCCGTCCAGCTCGGCATCAGCAGGGTCACCTTGCGCGAGGCCATCCGCGCCCTGTCGGACGCCGGCTATCTCGACGTGCGCCGTGGCCGCTACGGCGGGGCGTTCGTCACGTACGTGCCGCCCAAGCCCGATCCCGGCGATCTGCGGCAGGTCGTGGCCGAGATGGGCAGGGACGACCTGTCGGACGCGCTCACGTTCCGCCTGGCGGTGGAGTGCGGGGCGGCGCAGGTGCTGGCCGCGTCCGATCTCACGGACGACAAGCGGGACGTGCTCCTCCGCCGCCTGGCGGACCTGAACGCGGCCCCGATCGAGGACTACCGCCGCCTCGACACGGCCTTCCACCTGTCCATCGCCGAGCTGACCGGCTCGACCCTGCTCGCCACGGCGTGCGCCGACGCCCGCTCGCGGGTCAGCGACCTGCTGAACGCGATCCCGATGCTCCAGGTCAACCTCGAGCACGCGGCCGTGCAGCACCAGGCCATCGTGGACGCCGTGCTCGCCGGCGATCCTGAGGCGGCCCGCCGGGCAGTGAGCGAGCATCTGGAGGGCACGGCAGCTCTTTTGCGGGCATTCCTCTCCTGATTCATGGAATGGGCGAACGGCTCGTACCATCTGTTTCTAGAGTCATGGAGCGCTGGTTCGAGCAGAGCATTGTTTCCACAGGACGGCTGCCGCTGTTCTGTTACTTCGTCACGCTCATCGTCGCGTTCATCGCCACCCGCATCAACGTCCGCCTGATCAGGGCGAAGGTCGGCTGGTTCCGCAACGTGAACGTGGGGGAGATGCACATCCACCACGTCGTGTTCGGGGTCGTGCTGATGCTGGTCGGCGGCGTCTCCGGGCTCATCGTCTCCTCCGCCTCGCAGCCCGGCTACGCGGCCGCCGCCTGCATCTTCGGCATCGGGTCCGCGCTCGTGCTGGACGAGTTCGCGCTGATCCTGCACCTGCACGACGTGTACTGGGAGGAGGAGGGGCGCACCTCGGTGGACGCGGTCTTCATCGCGGTCGCCGTCACCGGCCTGCTCCTCATCGGCCTGCGCCCCCTCACCTGGGACTACGGCACGCCGGTCAATCCTGCCGTGCTGATCGTGGCCAATCTCCTGCTGGCCGTCATCACGCTGCTCAAGGGCAAGATCTGGACGGGGATGGCGGGCCTGTTCGTCCCGCCGATGCTGCTGGTGGGAGCGGTACGGCTGGCACGCCCCGACTCCCCGTGGGCCCGCTGGCTCTACGCCAAGCAGTCACCGCGCAAGCTGGCCAAGGCCCTACGGCGGGAGGAGCGGTGGCGGCGACCGGTGATCAAGGCCAAGATCGCCTTCCAGGAGTTCCTCTCCGGGCGTCATGATCTGCCTTCCACGCGGCGTGGCCGTCGGCATACCTGAGCCACGGCGCCTCCTTCAAGGAGCTAGAGGGTGGCGACCGAGCGGAGGGCCAGGCCCGCGCCGAGCAGCATCACCATCGCGGCCGTGCCCACCGGGGCCAGGCCGGAGAGCCGGGCGGCCAGGCGGCGGCCCGCCGAGGCGCGTCGTTCCAGGCGGTCCACGAGCTTGACCAGGAGCAGGCCGGTGACGGTGAGGGTGGCCGCCATGCCGAGGCCGTAGGCGGTCACCAGCGCCACGCCGAACCAGGTGCGGCCGAGCGCGATGGCCCCGAGGAGCACGACGAGGGCCGAGGGGCTGGGGACGAGCCCGCCCGCGATGCCGAGGCCCACCAGGCTTGCCCGTTTTGTCCCTCGTTCGCCCCCGTGCTCGCCCTCATCGCCGTGCCCGTGCCCGTGCCCGTGCCCGTGCCCGTGGCCGTGGAGGTCGGCGTCGGGGCGGCGGCGGGCGTTCAGGAGTAGGCGGAGGCCGATGGCGGCGATCAGGGCGCCGCTGGCCACCCCCAGCCAGGCCAGCACCGACTCGCCCGCCAGCGCCGTGAACACGCTCAGCAGGAGCCCCACCACCAGCACCCCGACCGTGTGCGTGGCCGTCACCGTCGCGCCCACCACGACCGCATCGCGGGGCCGCCCGCGCCGCCCCGCCAGGTACGCGGCCATGATGGTCTTGCCGTGCCCCGGGATCAGCGCGTGCCCGGCCCCGAGCACCACGGCCAGCCCGACCGCCAGCAGCCCGAGCGGGACCGTCAGCGAGTCGGAGCCGATCAGCCCCGTGAACATCCGGTCCAGGGCGCCCAAGGCGTCACCTATCGGGCCTCCGATCCCGCCCGGCGCCGCGCCGCCGGGAGTCCCGGAGGCGGGCAGGCTCGGGCCGGGGGCGACGGTCAGCGTCGCGGTGCGCTGGTCGAGCGGGTTCGCCAGCAGGTCCTCGGGGTACGCGTGCAGCTCCCTGCTCGCGCTCACGGAGGGCACCGAGGAGCGGACCAGCCGCACCCCGTCGCCCACGGCGGTGATCTCGCGCCAGCCGATCCTGTCCTGCTCGAACCCGTCCGTGAACGCCAGGCGGAACCGCAGGGCCCCCGCGGCGCGGACGTCGGCCACGAGCCGGCAGGACAGGCGGCTGGTCCGGAGGCCCCCTTGACCAGGGGCGTACGCGAAGGAGGAACCGGCGACCCGCCACGGCACCGCGCCGCCCGCCACCTCGAGCCGCTGGGCAGCGGCCAGCGCGGCGCAGCGGCGGGCCGCGTACGAGCCGTCCACCTGGGGGCGGGCCTGCAGCGTCGGCAGCTCGGCCAGGTCCACGACGGCGAGGTTGCGTATCTCGGAGGGGAAGATGCGCAGGCCGTTGTAGTGGTTGACGGTGAAGTTGCCCAGCGGGTGGAGCATCACTGGGGCGGCCTGGGCGGCTCCCGTGCCGAGCAGGAGGCTCGCGCAGAGGGACAGCAGGGCGGACAGCAGGCCGAGCCGGACCGGTCTCATGAGAACCTCGCCAATGCGGGAAGCGTCGGGTCGAAGCCGGCGTCCACCTTCACGGGCCGGCCGAGCGCCTGTTCGATCCTGGCGCGGTGGTAGGTCAGCAGCGGGTTCCGCCAGCCGGTGGCGGTGGCCTTCTTCGCGTACGGCAGCGCGTCGGCCGGTCTGCCCGCCTTGAACAGGGCCCAGGCCAGGGCGTCGGCGGCGACGAGGTTCGGGTTGCGGGCGTACTCGGCCCTGGCGTGCTCGACGGCCGACGCCGGGTCCCCGTGGTCGGCCTCGAACTCGGCCCAGGTCAGGTCGTCGCGCACGCCCGCGGCCTGGAACAGTTTGCGCTGCGCCCTGAGCAGCGTCCAGTCGGGGGCCTGGCCCGCTTTGATCCGGGTCTCGCCCTGCTCGATCAGGTACTGGGGGAGCGGCAGGCGTTCGACGACGGTGTCGTACAGGGTCAGCGCCTCGGTCAGGCGGCCGCTCAGCGCGGCGGTCCTGGCCTGGCCCGCGAGCGCCGGCGGGTAGGCTGGGTACGCCTGCAGGGCCTTGGCGTACCAGTCGGCCGCCGTGGCGAGGTCGCCGGAGTGGAGCGCCAGCTCGCCCAGGTAGTAGCGGGCGTAGGCGACGTCGGCGGGGGACCAGGCGTCGTCCTCCGCCATTTCCAGATATTTCCGGGCGCCGGCCAGGTCGCCGCGGAGTTCGGCCGCGTACGAGGCGCGGGCGAACGCGGCCACCCCGGGCCGCAGGTCCATCATCCGGTCCACGGCGCGCCGCGCCCCGCGCAGGTCCCCGAGCTGCGTCCTCGCGTCCGCCAGCACGCCGTAGGCCGCCGCGCCGTACGGGTTGACGCTCACGGCGCGCTCGGCCAGGCGTACCGCGTCGGCGAACTCGTGGCGGCCCGCGGCGAGCGCCGCCTGACCGGTGAGCACCGCGTCGTCACCGGCCCTGAGCTTGGCGGCCGTGGCGATCGCGCCTTCGGCCTTGGTGTAGTACGACGGGTCGCCGGTGATCCTGGCCTGGTCGACGTACTGGGAGGCGAGCTCGGCCCAGCCGCGGTGGTCGCCCGGCAGGCGCCTGAGCCGCTCCTGCAGCGTCTCGGCGGCCGGCGCGGCCTGCGCCACCGGCGCCTCCGATGGCGCCGCCGAGAACGAGAAGATCGTGAAGGCCATGGCCCCGAGAAGGGCCAGTCCGGCGAGTACGGCGAGGGAACGCATGTCCAGGGCTCCAGTGCTGAGGGACCTCAAGGGGTGACGGCCGGCCGGCCGTGACGGGGACCACGGGCGGCCGGCCGTTTGCCGGCGGCAGACGGTGGGAGACGGGAAGTCTGCCGCCTGGGGCGGACCGGCCTGCTTGGAGAGGGAGCAGGCCGGCCAGAGGGTCAGCGCCGGTTCACCGCGACGTTGCTGGGCAGCGGGATGTACGGGAACGACTGGAGGAACGGCTTGTCGTTCCCGTCCACCTTGTCCGTCAGCCCTGGCACGAGCTTGCCGGTCAGCGCGGCGCCGGCCACGGCCTGCAGCGCGATGTCCACGACGTCGTCGGAGAGACGGCGGCCGTTCGGGAACCCCTGCAGGTCACCGGCCAGCACGCCGAGGCGGTTCGGGTCCTTGGCGGGCGGGACCGCCATGTTCAGCCGCAGCATCTCGGAGGGGCGCAGCTTGCCCGCGTCCTTGTTGAGCACCTGCGAGTTCAGGTCGGCCTTGATCGGGCCGTTCTGCTTGGCGATGCCGGTCAGGAAGATCTCGACCAGGTCGTTGCGCGGGGTCGCGGGGGCCTTGATGCCGTAGACGGCCTCGAGCAGCCTGGCCACCTCGGGGTCGGTGACCCGCTTGACCAGCGGCGCCACGTCGGCGTCCTTCTCCGGGGGCAGGGCGTTGAAGGCGTCCTTGAGCCCGGCGGGCGAGACGACCTCGTTCACCAGCGGGTTGCACAGGCGCGAGACCTGGACGTACCTGCTGCCGTTGAACTTGTCGGTCGTGGAGCAGATGCCGATCACGGGGTTGCGCCTGACGTCGCCCTTGAGTGCCAGCTCCTTGGCGGGCACCTGGATGGCCACGGTGTTGACGTTGTAGCCCTTGGCGGTGTCCTGGCCGACCTCGGACAGGTTGCCGCCGTAGAGCAGGTCGAACACGCGCAGGTCGAGGAAGAACGCCTCGTCCGACTGCCCGGCGAACACCTTGCCACCGCCGGGCAGGCTCCTGAGGGACTGGGCGCGCAGGGTGCCGTAGTCGGGCATGGAGGCCGGGCCGACGTTGCTCGGCGCGACGATGCCGTCGCCGACCAGCGTCCTGGTGCCGCCGGGGGTGATCTTCCTGAGCGTGTAGCGCTGGCGGAAGAGCAGGTTCGGGTCGTCGAGCGAGGTGACAGGGCCGTTGTTGTAGAGGAACGTGGTGGTGCCGCGCTTGTCCTCGTTGCGGAACGTCCACTCGTAGGTGATGTCGGGCCGGGCGTCGCCGTCGTTGTCGATCTTTATGTTGTACCGGGACCTCGTGGCGAACGGGTAGAAGTTCGGGCCGCCCTGGGGCTCCTCGAACGGGATCCAGTTCGCCAGCAAGGTCACCGTGTCGGCCTTGTCAGGGCTCACGAACGCGTACACGTCCGTGTTGTCGTGCTGCGGGTCGCCCGCGATCATGGGCGCCTCGCGGTGCGAGGAAGCGATGCCGGAGTCGGTACGGAGCACGGCCAACGACGACGCGGCGACCGCTGCGGCGAGGCCAAGTCCGACTAGAGCGCGCCGGTTGATCCGGAGCTCCATTTTCGGTCCTTTCGAAGGGCTGATCAGGTGTTGCGAGGTTCCGGCCGGGTTCCTCGACGCCCTATTCGTCTGTGGGCGGTCGCCGGATGTCGTCTCCTCCTCAGGAATGAGGGTCAACCAAAGTTGACATACTTAGGTCGTCAATTTAGGTTGACCCTGCCGGGGCGGTGCGGATCCGCCGTTCCGTTCGTTGGAGATAAGTCGGGATATGTCGTGAGAGGAGATGCGGTGGTCAAGGAGTTGCTCGCCTACATCCGCCCGCACCGGAAGATCCTGGTCCTGGGTGGGCTGCTGGGACTGATCGGCTCGGCCGCGGGCCTCGCCATGCCGTTGCTGGCCAAGTACGTGGTGGAGGCGTTCGGCGAGGCAGGATCGGTGGCCGGCCCGCTGTTAGGACTGACCGCGGCGGTGCTGGTCGGCGCGGCCGTGTCGGCCGGGGGGAACTATCTGATGGAGCGCACGGGCGAGGGCATCGTGCTCGGCGCCAGGCGCAGGCTGGTCGACCGGATGCTGCGGCTCAGGGTCGCGGACGTGGACCGGCTCAAGCCGGGCGACCTGCTGTCGCGGGTGACCGGTGACACGACGCTGCTCCGCTCCGTGCTGACCAACGGGATCGTCGAGTCCGTCAGCGCCGCGTTCATGCTGGTCGGGGCCATCGTCATGATGGCGACCATGGACGCCGTGCTGCTGCTGGTCACGCTGCTCGTGGTGGTGGTGGTCGGCGGGCTGGTCGCGCTGATCATGCCGAAGATCCGTCGGGCGCAGATCCAGGCCCAGGAGGCCGTGGGCGAGATGGGCTCCGTGCTGGACCGGGCGCTGCAGGCGTACAGGACCGTGAAGGCCAGCGGCGCGGAAGAGCGGGAGATCGCGGTGGTGGGCGACGCCGCGACGCGAGCCCGCGACAGGGGGCTGCAGGTGGCCGGGTGGACGTCGCTCGCGGGAGTGGCGACGTGGATGTCGGTGCAGATCGCGTTCCTGGCCGTGCTGGCCATCGGCGGGGCCAGGGTCTCCTCGGGGGCGCTCGAGGTGTCGTCGCTGATCGCGTTCCTGCTGTACCTCTTCTACCTCGTGCCGCCGATCGGGCAGCTCGTCCAGGGCGGGGTGCAGCTCCAGCAGGGGCTGGCGGCGATGAAGCGGATCAAGGAGATCGAGGACCTGCCCGCCGAGCCGGCCGGCGCCGCCGTCGCGGGCACCGCGGAACCGGTCGGGGTGACGTTCGAGAACGTCGTCTTCAGGTACGGCGACGACCGGCCGATCGTGCACGACGGAGTCAGCTTCGAGGTGACGCCAGGCGGCCTGACCGCGCTGGTGGGGCCGTCGGGGGCGGGCAAGTCGACGGTGTTCGCGCTGCTCGAACGCTTCTACGACCACCAGGACGGGACGATCGAGATCGGCGGGCGCGACATCCGCGACTGGCCGCTGGGCGAGCTGCGGGCCGCGTTGGGGTACGTCGAGCAGGACGCTCCCGTGCTGGCCGGCACGCTCCGGGAGAACCTGCTCTTCGCCGCCCAGGACGCCACCGAGGAGGAGCTGCGCCGGGCCGTCGCCCGTACCAGGCTCGACGACCTGGTGGCCAGGCTTCCCGAGGGGCTGGAGACGCCGGTCGGGCACCGCGGCGTGCTGCTGTCGGGCGGCGAGCGCCAGCGGGTGGCCATCGCCAGGGCGCTGCTGCGCAAACCCAGGCTGCTGCTGCTCGACGAGGCCACCTCGCAGCTCGACGCGGTCAACGAGCTGCGGCTGCGCGAGGTCATCGCCGAGGTGGCCCAGGAGACCACCGTGCTGGTGATCGCCCACCGGCTGTCCACCGTGACGAACGCGGACCGGATCGTGGTCATGGAAGGCGGTGGCGTACGGGCGGTCGGGACGCACGACTCGCTGGTCGGCGAGGACGAGCTCTATCGGGAGCTGGCCGCCACCCAGTTCTTGGTCAGCTAGGCGTTGTAGGTGCGGACTCCGCTACCTGCAACGGACCGCTGAACGCGGCCCGTTGTAGGTGCAGGCTCCGCTACCTGCAACGGACCGCTGAACGCGGCCCGTTGTAGGTGCAGGCTCCGCTACCTGCAACGGACCGCTGAACGCGGCCCGTTGTAGGTGCAGGCTCCGCTACCTGCAACGGACCGCTGAACGCGGCCCGTTGTACTCTGCGGTGACAAAGATGAATGTTTTCATTCAGGAGGGTCACGATGAGCCGCAGCGTGCGCGCGCCGCGAGGCACGACGATCACCGCCAAGGGATGGCCGCAGGAGGCGGCGCTCCGCATGCTCCAGAACAACCTGGACCCGGAGGTCGCCGAACACCCCGAGCAACTCGTCGTCTACGGCGGCTCGGGCAAGGCGGCGCGTGACTGGGCGTCGTTCGACGCGCTGGTCAGGACGCTGACGACGCTCGAGGGCGACGAGACCCTGCTGGTGCAGTCGGGGCGCCCGGTGGGTGTGTTCCGCACCCACGAGTGGGCGCCCCGGGTGCTCATCGCCAACTCCAACCTGGTGCCCGACTGGGCGAACTGGGAGGAGTTCCGGCGGCTGGAGGCGGCCGGGCTGACCATGTACGGGCAGATGACGGCCGGTTCGTGGATCTACATCGGCACGCAGGGCATCCTGCAGGGCACGTACGAGACGTTTGCGGCGGTGGCCGAGAAGCGCTTCGGGGGTTCGCTGGCTGGGACGATCACGCTGACGGCCGGGCTCGGAGGGATGGGCGGAGCCCAGCCCTTGGCCATCACCATGAACGGCGGGGTGGCCATCTGCATCGACTGCGACCCGCGCTCGGTCGCCCGGCGGATCGAGCACCGCTACCTCGACGTGGAGGCCGCGTCGCTGGACGAGGCGCTGCGGCTGGCGTACGCGGCGCGCGACGCCCGTGAGCCGCTGTCCATCGGGGTCGTGGCGAACGCGGCCGAGGCCGTGCCCGCCCTGCTGGCACGCGGGGCCGAGATCGACATCGTCACCGACCAGACCTCGGCGCACGATCCGCTGATGTACCTGCCGCTGGGGGTCGCCTTCGAGGACATGGCCTCGGAGCGGGACAAGGATCCCGCCGGGTTCACGGAGCGGGCGCGGGCCTCGATGGCGCGGCACGTGGAGGCGATGGTGGGGTTCAAGGACGCGGGGGCGGAGGTCTTCGACTACGGCAACTCCATCCGGGGCGAGGCGCGGCTGGCCGGATACGGGCGGGCCTTCGACTTCCCGGGGTTCGTGCCCGCGTACATCAGGCCGCTGTTCTGCGAGGGCAAGGGGCCGTTCCGGTGGGCGGCGCTGAGTGGCGATCCCGCCGACATCGCCGCCACCGACCGGGCCATCCTGGAGCTCTTCCCCGAGAACGAGGGCCTGTCGCGGTGGATCAGGAAGGCCGGGGAGAAGGTGCACTTCCAGGGGCTGCCGGCGCGGATCTGCTGGCTCGGGTACGGCGAGCGCAACGTCGCCGGGGAGCGCTTCAACGACATGGTGGCCTCCGGTGAGCTGCGGGCGCCCATCGTGATCGGGCGCGACCACCTCGACAGCGGGTCCGTGGCCTCGCCGTACCGCGAGACCGAGGCCATGGCCGACGGCTCCGACGCGATCGCCGACTGGCCGCTGCTCAACGCCATGCTGAACACCGCCTCGGGGGCGGCCTGGGTCTCCATTCACCACGGTGGCGGGGTGGGCATCGGGCGCTCCATCCACGCCGGCCAGGTGACGGTGGCCGACGGGACCGCCCTGGCGGGGGAGAAGCTGAACCGGGTGCTGACCAACGACCCTGGGACGGGGGTCATGCGGCACGTGGACGCGGGGTACGAGGAGGCCGCCGAGGTGGCCGCCACGCGCGGCGTCCGCATCCCGATGCGCGAGTCCTGACGTCGGCCCTGGCCCTTACCCTGGCCCGCCGTCCGCGTCGCGCCGGGCGCCGCCGCACGTCGCCTCCCCGACGCGGCGCCCCGAGAGCGGGGGCCCGTTCGCAGCGCGGGCGTTGAGGGCGGGGTCCGCTGGTCGGGCCTGGGGGCCATGGGGCGATTGTGGCCTCCGAGCGGGATGAGATGTGGGGTGGCAGACGTTGGAGATGGGCGTGGCGGACGGATATCACGGTGGGCTGGGTGTGCTGCTGGATGGCCGGAGGCTGTCGCCCGTGCAGCGGAGGATCGCGCACTACCTCAGCGAGCATCTCGACGAGGC
The DNA here is from genome assembly GCF_039535785.1 of Nonomuraea helvata. Classification (NCBI taxonomy): domain Bacteria; kingdom Bacillati; phylum Actinomycetota; class Actinomycetes; order Streptosporangiales; family Streptosporangiaceae; genus Nonomuraea; species Nonomuraea helvata. Next base: position 2,823,064 of record NZ_BAAAXV010000001.1, on the reverse strand, counting down.
GATCTTCCTGTCCAGCGTGGAGCTGGCCGAACGGGCAGGGGTGAGCCAGCCGTCCGTGACCCGGTTCGCCATGGTGCTGGGGTTCGCCGGATACCCCGAGCTGCGCCAGGCGCTGCGCCCCCTGGTGCTGGGCGGCGGCGGGGTGGAGGGCCCGCAGGAGAGCCTGCTGCGCGGGGCCATCGACTGTGAGATCCGCAATCTCGCGCTCGTCAGGGAGCGCCTGTCGACGTTCCCGCTGAAAGAGCTGGGCGAGCAGCTGGCCGCCACCGAGCCGCTGCCCGTGCTGGGGCTGCGGGTCTCGTGCGGGCTGGCCACCACCTTCGCCTACTACGCCCGCCGCATCCACCCCGACGTGCGGCTGCTCACGCACGGCGGGTCGGAGCTGGTGGACGGGCTGCACGCCGCCCGCAGGGCGGGCGCGGAGTGGGTGGTGGCCGTGGTGCTGCCGCGCTATCCCACGGAGGCGGTGCAGGCCCTGGAGTACGCGGAGAAGCTGGGCCTGCGCGTGGCGGCCATAACCGATAAATCCGATTTCCCGGCCGAGGTCGTGCTGGACGCGCCCGTCGGCGACCGGCTCGTGTTCGATTCGCACGCGGCGCCGCTGGCCCTGGCCATGGCCCTGGTCGAGGCCATGGCCGACGCGGCGCCGCTGCGCACCCAGGCCCGGCTGGAGGAGTACGAGCGGATGACCGACGAGACCGGTGCGTTCCTACCCGGCGATCCTGCGTAGCGATCGCATCGACCAGATCGTGGTGAGCACCGCCAGCACGATGAACACCGCGAAAGCGATCGGGATCGACGAGTCCGACAGCCGCCCGGCGAACAGCGCCCGCCCCGCCTCGACCGCGTGGTAGAGCGGGTTGATCGGGGCGACGACCTGCATCCAGTCCGGCGCGAACGAGATCGGGATGAACAGCCCGGCCAGCAGCATGATCGGCAGCATGAACAGGTTGAGCGTCTGCGACATGCCGTTCTCGTCGCGTACGGTCAGCGCGAGCCCCTGCGACAGCCCCGAGGCGAACAGCCCGGTCGCGGCCATGAGCAGCAGCACCAGCAGCAGCTCGACGGCCCCGATGCGCACGCCCATCGCGATCGCCACGATCAGCACGAGGATCGCCTGGCACACCAGCACGACCATGTCCTTGGCCACCCGGCCGAGCACGATGGCCGGCCGCCACGCGGGGCTGACGGCGTACCGTTCGAGCGAGCCGTTACGCAGCTCGGCGATCAGCCCGAACCCGGAGAAGAGCGAGCCGAAGACCGCGATCATCATCATCGACGCCGGGGTGAACATCCGCAGCGCGTCCGTCGTCGTGCCGCCCGGCGTCAGCGACTTCAGCAGCGGCGCGAACATCAGCAGGTACAGCACTGGCTGCATGATGCCGAACAGCGGCCAGATCGGGTTGCTGAACGACTTCTTCAGCTCGTAGCCGGTGAACAGGGCGATGTGGCGGATCATGCGGCGGCTCCAGCGTCGCGGAGGGTGCGGCCGGTCTTGGCCAGGAAGACGTCGTCGAGCGTGGACCGGTCGAGCGCGATCGAGCTCAGGCCCAGGCCCTGCTCCTCCAGCGCCCGCAGCAGCGCGGGCAGCGTGTGCTCGCCGTCGTCGACGTAGACGCGCAGGAGGTCCTCGTCGACGCGGGTCTCGCGGGCGTACGGCTTGAGCGTGTCGGCGGCCCGCTCAGGGTCGTCCACCCTGAGCGTGATCACGTCGCCGGAGACCTCGCGCTTGAGGTCGCCGGGGGTGCCCTCGGCCACGATCTGGCCGTGGTCGACGATCACCAGCCGGTCGCACAGCGCGTCGGCCTCGTCGAGGTAGTGGGTGCTGAGCAGCACGCTCGTGCCGGACTCGCGCAGCTGCCTGATGCGGTCCCAGAGGTTGGCGCGGTTCTGCGGGTCGAGGCCGGTGGTGGGCTCGTCGAGGAAGAGCAGCGGCGGGTTGTGCACCAGGCCGAGCGCGATGGCCACGCGCCGCTTCTGCCCGCCCGACAGGGTACGCCCGGGGCGGTCGGCCATCTCGGTCAGGTCGAAGCGCTCCAGCACCTCGGCGGCGGCCCGCTTCGGATCCGCCATGGCGTGGATCTTGGCGGCCATCATGATCTGAGCCCTGGCGCTCGTGGTGTCCTCCACGCCGCCGGCCTGGCTCACGTACCCGAGCTTGGTCCGCACCGCGGCGGGCTCCTTGAGCAGGTCGTGGCCCGCGACGGTGGCCGTGCCCGCGTCGGGGGTGATCAGCGTGGCGAGCATCCTGATCGTGGTGGTCTTGCCCGCGCCGTTGGGCCCGAGCACACCGAAGATCTCGCCCTTCTCCACCTCGAGGTCCACGCCGCGGACCGCCTCGACGGTCTGCGTGCCCTTCCTGCTCCTGGTGGTGAACGTCTTTCTTAAGCCGTGTGCCTCAATGATCATTGGGGGGTCCCAGCTCCTTAGGGCAGTTCGTCGGCCTCCACCTGCTTGATGGCCTTCTCCACCCAGTCGAGCTGGGCCTGGAGCATGGCTCTGCTCAGGCGGAGGTTCTCGTCCACGTGCTTGGGGGCGCCATAGCGCTGCTTGACGCCGAAGATGTGACCGATGGTTTCGACGCGCATCCTGAGCTGCTGCATCCTGCCATACAGAGCGTCCAGGATCTCCTGCTTTTCCAGCCGGTCCATGAACGTCAGCGCCACCTGGAACGGGTCCACGATCGGTTCGACCTCGTGCCAGGCGGTCATCAGCAGCCGGTGGAACTCCTTGCGGCCATGCTCGGTCAGCTCATAGACGACCTTGCCGCCCTTGCCCGCCTCGACGATCTCCAGGAGGCCCTCGTCGGCCATCTTGCTGAGCCCGTGGTAGATCGACCCGAAGGCGACGTTCGCCCACTGGTGGGCGCCCATCACCTCCAGTCGCCGCCGGACCCCGTAACCGTTCATCGGGCCGTCGAGCAGGGCGCCGAGGATGAGGATGCGCGTCGAAGACATGGGTACAAGTTTGTATTCAAATTTGAGCAACCGTCAACCTCAATAAGCTGATCTCCATGAGTGAACGACCGACGGCGCTGGTCACAGGCGCTTCACGGGGGATCGGCGCGGCCGTGGCCAAGGCCCTCGGCCCCACGCATCACGTGATTCTCAACGGCCGGGACGAGGAGTCGCTGGCCGCCGTGGCGGCCGGGCTCCCCGACGCGCGGCCCTGGCCGGTGGAGCTGACGGAGGTCGCGGAGCCGGACGTCGCGGGGATCGACCGGCTCGACGTGCTGGTGCACAGCGCCGGGATCAACCGCATGGGCAGGATCGCCGACCTGGCCGCCGACGCGTGGCGCCAGACGCTGGAGGTGAACGTCGTCGCGGTGGCCGAGCTGACCAGGCTGCTCCTGCCCGCGCTCAGGCGGGCCGGTGGGCACGTCGTCTGCGTCAACTCGGGCTCCGGGCAGCGGGCCAACCCCGAGTGGGCCGCGTACGCGGCCAGCAAGTTCGCGCTGAAGGCGTTCGCCGACGCGCTGCGGCTGGAGGAGCCCGAGCTCAGGGTCACCACCGTCTACCCGGGCCGTACGGCCACCGACATGCAGCGCGAGCTGCGCCGCTACGAGGGCGGCGAGTTCGAGCCCGAGAAGTACCTCCAGCCCGAGACCGTGGCGCGGGCCGTGTTCGCCGCCGTCACCGCAGGTCCCGACGCCCACCTCACCGAGCTGACCCTGCGGCCCAGGGGCGGCCCCGTGAACTGAATGGATCCATTCATTACAGTGGGGCCATGCTTCTTGAACCACTCGCGCACATAGGACGGGATCCGGCGACCGGGGGCTACGTCAGGGACGCCTGGTCGGACGCTGACATGGAGCTGCGCGAGTGGTTCGCGGGCGAGGCCCGGCGCAGGGGGCTCGACCTGCGCGAGGACCGCAACGGCAACCTCTGGGCGTGGTGGGGCTCCCCTTCGCGGGATCGCCCGGGGGTGGTCACGGGGAGCCATCTCGACTCCGTACGGCAGGGCGGCGCGTACGACGGGCCGCTAGGTGTCGTGTCGGCCTTCGCGGCGCTGGACCTCCTCCGGCAACGGGGGACGCGGCCTGCCGTGCCGGTCGGCGTGGCGTGCTTCACCGACGAGGAGGGCGCCAGGTTCGGGGTGCCGTGCATGGGGTCGCGGCTGCTCACGGGCGTGCTGGGGCCCGACAGGGCGCTCGCGCTCACGGACGACTCCGGCGACACGCTGGCCGACGTCCTGACGAAGGCGGGGCGGGCGGCGCACGAGATCGGGCGGGACGACGAGACGCTCGCCATGGTCGGCACGTTCGTGGAGCTCCACGTCGAGCAGGGCCGCGGCCTCGTCGACGAGGGGCGGCCCGTCGGGGTGGCTCAGTCGATCTGGCCGCACGGGCGGTGGCGCTTCGACTTCCGGGGCCGGGCCGACCATGCGGGCACCACGCGGCTGGCCGACCGGGACGACCCGATGCTGCCGTTCGCCCGCATGGTGCTGACGGCCCGCACGGCCTCGGCGGAGCGCGGGGTGGTGGCCACGGTGGGCAAGGTACGCGTCTCGCCCGGCAACGCCAACGCGATCCCCGGCCTCGTCTCGGCCTGGCTCGACGCCCGCGGGGCGGAGGAGAGCGCCGTCCGCGACCTCGTCGCCGAGCTGGAGCGCGAGGCGACCTCCGGAGCGGGCGGCGGCCCCGGCACAGGCACCGGCGCAGGCGCGCGGGTCGAGGTCCGGGAGGAGTCGTGGACGCCGGTGGTCGACTTCGACGCGGCGCTCGGAGAGCGGCTGGCCCGGGTGGCCGGGGGCGACACGCCCGCGCCGATCCTCCCCACGGGCGCGGGCCACGACGCGGGAATCCTGGCCGCGGCGGGCGTTCCGAGCGCGATGCTGTTCGTCAGGAACCCCACCGGCGTGTCCCACTCTCCCCACGAGCACGCCGAGCAGGCAGACTGCGAGGCGGGGGTCATCGCACTCGCGGACGTGCTGGAGGATCTGTGTCGCTGACCTACTGGTGCGAGCACGCCTGGCTGCCCGACGGTGTCGCGGAGGGCGTGCTCATCGAGGTCGAGGGCGCCAGGATCGCGAGCGTCGGCCAGGGGCCGCCGGGCCCGGCCGTGCGCCTGCCAGGGCTCACCGTCCCCGGGCTGGCCAACGCCCACTCCCACGCCTTCCACCGCGCTCTTCGCGGCAGCGCCCAGGAGGGCAAGGGCGACTTCTGGACATGGCGCGACCAGATGTACGAAGTGGCGGCGGCGCTCGACCCCGACTCCTACCTCCGGCTGGCCACGGCCGTCTACGCCGAGATGGCGCTGGCTGGGGTGACCTGTGTGGGCGAGTTCCACTACCTGCACCACGCGCCGGACGGCCGCCCGTACGACGACTCCAACGCGATGGGCCACGCCCTCATCCGCGCGGCCCGCGACGCGGGCCTGCGCATCGCGCTGCTCGACACGTGCTACCTGTCCGGCGGCATCGGCGCCCCGCTCTCCGGCGCGCAGCTGCGCTTCACCGACGGGTCCGCGGAGGACTGGGCCTCCAGGGCCGAGGAGCTGGCGGCGGCGTACGAGGGGCAGCCCGACGTGGAGATCGGCGCGGCCATCCACTCGGTACGCGCGGTGCCGCCCGAGCAGATGCCGGTCGTGGCCGAGTTCTCCCACCGCTTCGCGGCGCCGCTCCACATGCACGTGTCCGAGCAGCCGGCGGAGAACACCGCGTGCGTGGAGATGTACGCGGCCACGCCGGTCCAGGTGCTGCACGAGCGGGGCGCGCTCGGCCCGCGCTCGACCGCGGTGCACGCCACCCACCTGACCGACGTGGACATCGAGCTGATCGCCCAGTCCGGCACGTACATCTGCATGTGCCCCACCACCGAACGCGACCTCGCCGACGGCATCGGCCCGGCCAGGGCGGCGGCCGACCGGGGCGCGCAGCTCACGCTCGGCTCCGACAGCCACGCCATGATCGACCTGTTCGAGGAGGCCAGGGCCGTGGAGCTGGACGAGCGGCTGAGCAGTGGCAAGCGCGGCAACTGGAGCGCCGCCGAGCTGCTCGCCGCCGCCACGGGCGCGGGCCACGCCTCGCTCGGCTTTCCCGACGCGGGCCTGCTCGTGCCCGGCGCCTGGGCCGACCTGGTGTCGGTACGGCTCGACTCCGTGCGTACGGCGGGCGCCCGCGGGCTGGAGGCCGTGGTGTTCGCGGCCACGGCGGCGGACGTGCACTCGGTGGTCTCCGGCGGCCGCCGGATCGTCACGGACGGCCGGCACGAGCTCGGCGACGTCGGATCCCTGCTGGCCGAGGCGATGGAGAGGGTGCGATGACCACGCCGGCCGAGGCGATGGAGAGGTTGCGATGACCACGCTGGCCGAGGTGATGGAGAGGGTGCGATGACCACGACGCTGATCGACGGGATCGGGCTGCTCTACACGGGCGACCCCGAGCGCGAGGAGATCGAGGACGCGGCCCTCGTCCTGGACGACGACGTGGTGGCGTGGGTCGGGCCGTCGTCGCAGGCTCCCGACGCCGACGAGCGCGTGGACGTCGAGGGCCGGGCCGTCATCCCCGGCTTCGTGGACAGCCACGCCCACCTGGTCTTCGCCGGTGACCGGACGGCCGAGTTCCAGGCCCGCATGTCCGGCGAGCCGTACACCGGCGGCGGCATCAGGACCACGGTCGCCGCCACCCGGCGGGCCGGCGACGCCGAGCTGGCCGCCCGCACGCTGGGCCTGGTGAACGAGATGCTCGCCCAGGGCACGACCACCGTGGAGATCAAGAGCGGGTACGGCCTGACCGTCGCGGACGAGCGGCGCTCGCTGCGGATCGCCGCCAGGCTGACCGATGAGACCACGTTCCTGGGGGCGCACGTCGTGCCCGCGGACATGGACGCCGACTCCTACGTACGGCTCGTCGCCGGCGAGATGCTCGAGGCGTGCGCACCGTACGCGAAATGGGTGGACGTCTTCTGCGAGCGCGGTGCGTTCGACGGCGACCAGACGCGCGAGATCCTGGGCGCCGGGCTGAAGGCGGGGCTGGGGGTGCGCGTGCACGCCAACCAGCTCGGAGAGGGGCCTGGCGTGCGGATCGCCTGTGAGCTGGGCGCGGCCTCCGCCGACCACTGCACCCACCTGACGCCGGACGACGTGGACGCGCTGGCCTCCTCGGACACCGTGGCGACGCTGCTGCCGGGGGCCGAGTTCTCGACGCGCTCGCCGTACCCCGACGCGCGGCGGCTGATCGACGCGGGCGCGACCGTGGCGCTGGCGACCGACTGCAACCCGGGGTCGTCGTTCACGTCGTCGATGGCGTTCTGCGTGGCGCTGGCCGTACGCGAGATGCGGATGACGCCGCTGGAGGCGGTCAGGGCGGCGACGTACGGCGGGGCACGCGCGCTACGGCGTACGGACGTAGGCTCGCTGCGGCCCGGAGCCCGCGCGGACGTGGTCGTGCTCGACGCCCCCTCCTATGTACACCTGGCCTACCGGCCTGGCGTCCCCCTCGTTCACCAGGTGTTTCACGACGGTCTCCTCCTTGAGTAGGACATCCAGAACCATCCCTCGGACGTAGTGCTTTAGGGAATCTTTGCTTCTGGCCGGACGTTGGCCGGATATAGAACGCAGCTGCGGAACGAGGTGCCTGGGGATGGCAAGGCCTACGGGGAGTCGCACGCAGGAGCAGCACGTCGCGGAGCGCGATCTGCTGGGGACATATCTGGCTGAGATCGGCCGGGTCCCACTGCTCACGGCGGAGGAAGAGGTGGAGCTCGCCAAGCGGATAGAGGCGGGTCTCTTCGCCGAGCAGCTGCTCGACAGCGGGGGCTCGGAGCCGCGGATCGGGGACGCGGCCGACGAGGAGCTGGAGCGGCTGGCCATTTCGGGCCAGCGGGCGAAGGACGAGTTCATCCAGGCCAACCTGCGCCTGGTGGTGGCGGTGGCCAGGAAATACTCGGGGCGGGGGATGCCGCTGATCGACTTGGTGCAGGAGGGCAATCTCGGGCTGGTGCGCGCTGTCGAGAAGTTCGACTACCGGCGGGGGTACAAGTTCTCGACGTACGCGACGTGGTGGATCCGGCAGTCGGTGGGCCGCGCCATCCACGAGCAGGCCCGCCCGGTACGCCTGCCCACGCACGCGGGGGAGCAGATGACCCGGCTGATGCGGGTCCGGCGCGACATGCTGGCCGAGTTCGACGCCGAGCCGACCGACGACGACCTCGCCGGGATCCTCGACCTGCCGATCGAGCGCGTGCGCGAGCTGCGGCGGTGGGCGTCCGACCCGGTCTCGCTCCAGCTCGGTGTGGGTGACGAGGACGAGACGGAGCTCGGCGACATGATCGCCGACGAGACGTGGGCCGACCCCGAGCAGCAGGCCATCGACATCCTGGAGCGCGAGCGCCTGGACCAGTGGCTGACCGGGCTCGAGGGGCCCACCAGCGAGATGCTGCGCTGGCGGTACGGGCTGGTGGACGGGCGCGAGCACACGCTCACGGAGGTGGGCGAACGCTACGGCATCGGCCGCGACCGGGCGCGCCGCATCGAGCGCGACGCGCTGGCCCGCCTGCGCAAGATGGCCACCGCCGCCGCCTGATCCTCGCAAAGGGCGCCCCAGTAACCGGGGCGCCCTTTGCGTTGCGCCCGCTGCCCGGGCCGGCGGGTGACAGATGTCATATGGGGCCCATGACTCAGGCGACTACAAGATCGTCCCAGCCGACGCGAGACTGATGGGAAGTCGGAGCGTTGACAGAAGGCTGGAGGCCACATGCCGGGCATGAGCGTCGAGCTGTCGCCCCATGGCGCGAGCGCCCCCGCGTTCACCCAGGTGAAAGCCAATTTCGAGCTCGTCGCCAAATACGGCGACAACGTGCCGCTCTACCTGTTCTCCGACCTGTTCCTCCGCGCTCCCGCGCTGCGTGAGCTGTTCCCGGTCCAGATGCGCCGCCAGCGCGACCGGTTGATGACGGCGCTGTCGTACGCCGTGGAGCATGCGCAGAACCTGTCGGAGATCACGCCGTACCTGCACCAGCTCGCCCGTAGCCACCGGAAGTCCGGCATCCAGAGTGAGCACTACGAGCAGTGGGGCGCCAGCCTGGTGCACACCATGCAGCGCTTTTCGGGAAACGTGTGGAATGAGGCGGTCGAGGAGGAGTGGCGGGACTTCCTGTCGCTGCTGACCCGGACGCTGGCGGAAGGGGCGCGGCAGGACGCCAGCCTCCGGCCCGCGTACTGGACGGCCGAGGTGATCAGCCACGAGCGGAGAAGCGTGGACGTGGCGGTGCTGCGGCTGCTGGTGGACCGGCCCTTCAAATACGTCCCAGGACAGTCGGCGCCCGTGGAGGTCAAGCAGTGGCCCAACATGTGGCGCTACTACTCGATGGCCAACCTGCCGCGCCGGGACAACACGATCGAGCTGCACGTCAAGGCGGACGGCGCGGTGGGTCGCACGCTGGTCCGCGACGTACGCGAGGGCGAGGTCGTCAAGCTGGGCGCACCCGTCGGCACTCTCACGCTCAACCCGAACACGGGGCGCAACATCCTGCTCATCGCGGGCGGCACCGGATTCGCCCCCATCAAAGCCATTCTCGAGCACGTCACCAAGCTCCCGGTGCCGCCGTGGGTGTCGGTGTTCGTCGGTGCGCGCGAGCCCGAAGGGCTGTACGACCTCGACGCGCTGCGTGGCTGGGAGGAGAAGTTCCCCTGGCTCACTGTCCGCGCGGCGCTGTCGGAGCTGGAGGACCAGAGCGTGGCCACCACGGGTACGGTGAGCGAGGCCGTCAGCCGCTATGGCCGTTGGGAGGGCTACGACGCCTACGTGTGCGGCCCGCCGGGCATGGTCGACAGCACGGTGGCCATGCTACTGGCGAACGGCTTCAGCGACAACCGCATCCGGCTGGAGAGATTCGCCACCGCCGTCACGCCTTCCCGGAGGTTTGCCACATGAATGACTCGATGGAACCGTTTCCCCCGCCGGGCCAGTCGCTGAACGGCAACGGGCACCGCGCGGCCCAGGACCTGATGCCGTGGACCGAGGAAACGCCCGGTGACAACAGCGACGCCAACAGCGGATGGCACGAGGACGCCTGGGAGGAGCCGCAGTGGGACGAGCCCCAGACGGCGGGCGATGACGTCTCCGCCGAGCGGCTGACCCCGGCGGCGCTGCGTTCGGTGGTGTTCCGCCGCGCTCCGCTGGGCAAGCGCGGCCTGGACGAGAACCAGGTGAACAACCTCCTCGACCGGGTCGAGACCGAGCTGGTACGGCTGACACAGGAGAAGAAGGCGCTGGAGGCCGAGGTCAAGCTGCTGCGTGACACCGCGACGCGGCAGGCGCAGAGCGGGCCGGAGCCCGCCGCCCCCGCCGAACCTCCCAGGGAGCAGCCCAAGGCCAGGGAGACCGGGCTGGCGCGCGTCGACCCGGCCGAGCAGGCAGCGTCGCGTACGGTGGCCAGCCGCGTCCAGGAGGCGCATGTGTACGCCGCGAGCCTGCTCTCGCAGGCGCAGCAGACCGCCGACCAGTACATCCAGGACGCGCAGCGCTACAGCCGTGAGCTGATCGAGGACGCGCTGCTCAGGCGCGGCGCGATGCTGGCCAAGGCGGCCGGGGAGCAGGGCGTCGCCGGTGACGAGTCGGTGGGCCGGGAGATCGCCCGATTGCGCGCGGCCAACCAGGCGTATCGCGGCAAGCTGCGCGACCACTTCGAGTTGATGCTGATGAACCTCGACGAGTGGGAGACGGCCGAAGGGATCGGCGGCGGCTCGGCGTGACCGCGCACCGGCGCCTCGTCGTGGTCCTCGGGGCCACGGGGCTGATCGGCTCGCAGGTCACCGACCTGCTCGCGGACCGGGACATCAGGCTGCGCCTGGTCGCCTCGCACGAGCCGCCGCGGCTCACGGGCAGGGCGGAGGCGGAGACCCTCGCCGCGGACCTCACCGCTCCTGGCCAGGTCGCCGCGGCGGTGGCGGGCGCCGACGCCGTCCTCCACCTCGTGGCCCGCCACGACGGCACGCGCGCCTGGCGGGTGGCCGAGGGCGACGACGCGGGCGAGCGGATCAACGTCGGCGTCCTGAGCGACGTGCTCGCCGCGACCGGGCCCGCGAGACCCGTCGTGGTGTTCGCCGGCTCGACGTCGCAGTCCGGCGCGGCGGGCCGCATCGACGGCACCGAACCGGACCGTCCGGCAAGCCTCTACGACCGGCAGAAGCTGGCCGCCGAGACCGCGCTCATGCGCGCGACGTCGGCCGGGCTCGCGCACGGCGTCTCCGTACGGCTGCCCACCGTGTACGGTTGCCGCCCCGACGGCGCCGAACGCGGCGTGGTGTCCGCCATGGCGCGCCGGGCCCTGACCGGCGAGCCGCTGCAGATGTGGGGAGACGGCCGGATGAGACGCGACCTGCTGCACGCGCGCGACGCGGCAGGCGCCCTGGTGGCCGCGCTCGACCACGCCGGCACGCTGGCGGGACGGCACTGGGTGGTGGGCACGGGACGCCCGGTGGCGGTCGCCACCCTGTTCGGGCTGGTCGCGAGGACGGTCGCCGAGCACACGGGCCGGCACCCGGTGCCGCTGCGATCCGTGCCGCCGCCCGCGCATGCCACCTCTGGGGACCTCATGGACGTGGAGATCGACGCGTCGCGCTTCACCGCCGTGACCGGCTGGAGCCCGCTCGTCGAGCTGAGCGAGGGGCTCAGGGAGACCGTGGCTAACGCGCTGCGACCATCTCTCGCACCACGCTGTACAAGCACGCGATGAGCGTCCTGGCCTGCACGTTGAGGTAGTGGCTGTGCCGCAGCAACTCGGTGAGCTGCGGCAGGGAGACCCAGCGGAAGTCCGGGTGCGCATGGTCGGCGTCGGTCTCGACGATGAGATAACGGTTGCGCGCGTGGTGGAAACGCCCGCCCTCCTCCGACAGCATGGTGTCGAAGAGCACCCGGCCGGGCGGCGTGCCGAGCACTTCCTCCAGGTACGGCGGCGGCGTGTCGTGGTTGGCGGGCGCGCACTGCACGGTCGGCCCCAGCTCTGCGACGTCGGCGTATCCAGGTTCGACGCGTGCCCTGACCAGCACGTGCGGCACGCCGTCGAACCGGTTGAGCAGGAACGCCACGACGCCGGTCGCGGTCGGCTCGATCATCGGCTGCGTCCAGGCGCCCACCTCACGGTCGCTGGCGGTCACGCTCACCCCCATCACGGTGAAATACCTGCCCGTCTCGTGGGCGATCGCGCCGCGCTCCCTCCGCCAGCCGCCGACCCGGTCGAGCGGTATCCGCTCGACGTGGATCTCGACCGTCGAGCGCCGCTGGGTGATCCAGCTCAGGATCTCGCCCATGTCGTGCCGGGAACGGCCGGACATGGCGTATTCGTCGCCCCATACGGACGGCGGCAGGCAGGACAGCACGGTCCTGGTGTCCATGTTCACCACGTCGGGCACCGACAGCAGGTCGAGCACGTCATCCAGGGCCAGCCAGCGGAAGCCCGCCGACGGCGCGAGGTCGTCGGTGATCTCGACGACCATGTTCCTGTTGCGTTTGCGGTAGAACCAGCTGCCCTGCTCCGACTGCCGCACGTCGCTCAGCACCCGGCCGTCCGGGGAGCGGAACCTGTCCAGGTAGGGCACGGGACGCCCGCCGTGCACGCGCGTGTAGTTGCTCCGGGTGGCCTGCACGGTCGGGGACAGCTGGGCGCCGTTGACGTTGCCGGGCTCGTGCTTGGCCTGAAGCAGCAGCTGGGGGACACCGTCGAGCCGTCTCATGAGGATGCCGAGCACGCCCACTTCGGGCTGGTTGATGATGGGCTGCGCCCACCGTGACACAGGCCCGTCGGGGTAGCGGACGTCCACCCCCTCGACGCTGAAGAATTTTCCGCTCGCATGCACCAGATTGCCGGTGCCGGGGTCGCGGCGCCAGCCGGTGAGTTCGTCCAGCGGAATTCTTTCGGCTTTCATCGAGCCGTGCGCGGAAAGCCAGCGGAGGGCATTCATAATATAGTGGCTCCATGGAAATTAAGATGCGTTGCCGAATCTGTTCCGGGCGGTTGGAACAGGTCGCCGACTTCGGGCGGCAGCCTTTGTCCGACGCATTCAGAGAACCGGCCGAACAACGGGCGGAGTTCTTTTTCCGGCTCGCCGTCGGCGTATGCGGCTCGTGCTCCATGGTGCAACTCATGGAGGAGGTCCCGCGGGAACGCATGTTCCACGACGGCTATCCCTATCTGTCCTCGGGCTCGTCGGTGATGCGCGAGCACTTCGCCGGCTTCGCCCAGCGGGTCATGAGCGAACGGAGCGATCCGTTCGTGGTCGAGCTGGGCTGCAACGACGGCGTCATGCTCGGCAACCTCGCTCGCGCGGGCGTCAGGCACCTGGGCGTGGAGCCGTCGGGAGGCGTCGCCGACCGCGCCGCGGCCCAAGGGGTACGGGTCTGCAAGGAGTTCTTCGAGTCGGGCGTCGCCGAGCGGATCCGCGCCACCGACGGACCCGCCGATGTGATCTACGCGGCCAACACGTTGTGCCACATCCCCTACATCGGCTCGATCCTGCGCGGCGTGGCCACGCTGCTCGGCCCCGACGGCGTCTTCGTGTTCGAGGACCCCTATCTGGGCGACGTCGTCCGCCTGACCTCCTTCGACCAGATCTACGATGAGCACTTCTTCCTCTTTTCCGCCGGCTCGGTGCAGCGGATGGCCGCGCCGTACGGGCTGGAGCTCGTCGATGTCGAGCGGCTGGACGTCCACGGGGGAGAGGTGAGATACACGCTGGCCGGAAAGGGAGCCAGGGAGCAGAGCGCCGCCGTGCGTGACCTGCTCGCCGATGAGGCCGCGCAGGGCATCGCGACCGCCGCCGCGCTGCGTGCCTTCGCGGGCCGCGCCGCCGACAACCGTGACCGCCTGGTCGCGCTGCTCACCGAGCTGCGCGAGCGCGGCGCGAGCGTCGCCGGGTACGGCGCCACCGCCAAGAGCGCCACCGTGCTCAACTACTGCGGGATCGGACCCGACCTGATCCCGTTCATCGTCGACACCACCCCGGCCAAGCAGGGCAGGCTGACTCCCGGCTCGCACATCCCGATCAGGGGGCCGGAGGCCTTCCGCGATCCCTACCCCGACTACGCGGTGCTCTTCGCCTGGAACCACGCCGCGGAGATCATGGCCAAGGAGCGTGAGTTCCGCGAGGCGGGCGGGCAGTGGATCCTCTACGTGCCGGAGGTCCACGTTGCTTAGCCGGGAGCTCGAGGTCCGCGGCGCCTTCGCCTTCCAGCCGACGGCCTACCCCGACGAGCGCGGCGAGTTCGTCACCGCGTACCAGCGCGCGGACTTCGTGGCCGCGCTCGGGCATCCGCTCTTCCCCGTCGCGCAGGCCAGCCAGAGCACCTCCCGGCGCGGCGTGGTGCGCGGCCTGCACTACACGCCGGCGCCGCCGGGAACCGCCAAATACGTGCGGTGTGTCCGCGGCAGGGCGCTCGATCTGGTGGTCGACCTGCGGCTCGGGTCGCCGACCTTTCGCCGGGTCGACCAGGTGGAGCTCAGCGGGAGCGGTCACTGCGCCGTCTACCTGCCGCCCGGCGTCGGGCACGCCTTCGTGGCGCTGGAGGACGACACGATCATCTCCTACCTGCTGTCGGAGGAGTACGAGCCGCGCAACGAGCTGGCACTCTCGGTGCTGGACCCGGAGCTCGGCCTGCCGCTGCCGCGGGACCTGGAGCCCGTCCTGTCCGAGCGCGACCGTGCCGCGCCCACGTTCGCGCAGGCCGCGGAGCGCGGCCTGCTGCCCGATCACGCCGCGTGCGAAGCGGTGCGGCATGCCTGGTCATAGCACCTTCCGCAGCACCGAGATCACCCGTTCCTGCTTCTCCTGCGACAGCGAGGGGTACATCGGCAGCGAGAAGATCTCGCCGGCCAGGCGCTCGGTCACCGGCAGGCTGCCCTGCCGATAGCCCAGATGGGCGAAGCCCGTCATCGTGTGCACCGGCCATGGATAGCTGATGTTGAGGTGGACGCCCTCGTCCGCGAGGGCCTGGATGATCTGGTCACGGCGCGGATGCCGTACGACGTAGACGTAGTACACGTGGTCGTTGCCGGGGTCGGTGGCGGGCAGCACCAGGTCGGTGTCCCCGAGCGCGTCGGCGTAGCGCGCGGCCACGGCCCGGCGTCCGGCGATGTAGCCGTCGAGCCTGCGGAGCTTGCGGCGGAGGATCTCCGCCTGGAGCTCGTCCAGCCGGGAGTTGTGGCCGGGCGTCTCGACGACGTAGTAGCGCTCCTCCATCCCGTAGTAACGCAGCCGGCGCAGGGCGCGGTCCACCGCGTCGTCGTCGGTGAGAACCGCGCCACCGTCGCCGTAGGCGCCCAGGACCTTGGTCGGATAGAAGGAGAAGGCGGCGGCGTCGCCCGTGGATCCGGCGATCACGCCGTTCCGGCGGGCCCCGTGCGCCTGCGCGCAGTCCTCCAGGATCACCAGGCCGTGCCGGTCGGCCAGGCGCCGCAGCGGCGCCACGTCCACGCACTGCCCGTACAGGTGCACGGGCAGCAGGCAGCGGGTCCTCGGCGTGATGGCGGCGGCCACCTGGTCCACGTCCATGAGGTACGTGCCGGGGTGCACGTCGACGAAGACCGGGACGGCGCCGACCGCGTCGATGGCCACGACGGTCGGCGCCGCGGTGTTGGACACCGTGATGACCTCGTCACCCTTGCCCACGCCGAGCGCCTGGAGGGCGAGTTTGATCGCGTTGGTGCCGTTGTCGACCCCCGCGCAGTGGCGCAGGCCATGGTAGGCGGCGAACTCGGACTCGAAGCCCAGCACGCTCTGGCCGAGGATGAGCCTGCCGGATTCGAAGACCTGCTCGACCGCGTCGAGGATGTCCTCTCGCTCGGCGTGGTATTCGGCCAGGTAATCCCATACGTGCATGGAGCGTCTCCTCCTGGGGTGTCGTCACGTACCGAGATCGCGTCGCTCGTACACGAAGATCGCTAGACCGGTGGCGATCGCTACGTACAGGGTGAACATCCCCAGTCCGGGCAGCGGGCCGAGCGGCAGGTTCGCGACGGCCGCCCCGACCGTCTTGAACGGCAGGAAGGCCACGACCTCCGGCGGGACGGTGTAGGCGAAGACCGCCTCGATGCCGAGCGCCCACACCAGCAGCAGCGCGACCGCGCCCGCGGTGCTCCTGAGCAGCAGCCCCATGGCCGTGCCGAGGATGGTGGCCAGCGGGACCGCGATCAGGGTCGTCAGCACGAGCAGCCCACCGTCACCGCTCAGCGGCGAGTATCCGCTGCCGCCTGTCAGCAGCCCGCCCACGTACGCCAGAGCCGTCGACACGACGCCGACCGCGAGCGCGATCACCGCGGCCGCGGTGAACTTGGCCGTCAGCACCTGCCGGCGCCAGGGCGACATGATCGAGGTGATGCGGAAGGTGCCGCTGCGCAGATCGCCTGTGGCGATGAGCACGCCGAGCACCATCATCGCGTAGATGACCACTTCCATGGGGAAGGCGACGGCCTGGATCGACGTGCCCATCCCGGGGATGTTGCCCTTGGCGTCGACTCCGGTGCCGACGAGGGCGGCGGCGATGCCGGCGACGGCGATGGACGCGATCACCGTGATCAGATAGCTCCTCAGCGTGCGGAATTTGATGATCTCCGCCGACCAGAGATTAGCGAATGACATGGCTCAGCCCACCTCTCCTCGGATGCCGGTCTTGTCGGCGGTCGCCTGTGCGAAGGCCCGCTGCAGGTTGTGCTCTTCTTTCAGCCCGAAGATCGCGATGCGGCTGTCCCTGGCGATCTGACCGACCATGACGGGGGTGATCCCGGTGACCTGCAGTCGTTGCGAGCCCACGACGCCGAGCACCCGGCCGCCGGCCTTCGAGATGGCGGCGCCCAGCGCCTCCGGGTTGTCGCACTCGACGCTGACCGTGTGGCTCTGGAACCGCTTGATGAACGACTCGGCGGAGCCCGCGCCGACAATCTTGCTCTGGGCGATCACCACCAGGTCGTCGATCAGGTCCTCCATCTCCGCCAGCAGGTGGCTGGAGAGGAAGATCGTCCTGCCCTGATCCCTGAACTGCCGCAGGAGCGCCTTCAGCCAGGCGATGCCGTCGGGGTCGAGCCCGTTCATCGGCTCGTCCAGCACGACGATCTCGGGATTGCCCACCAGAGCGATGGCCAGGGCCAGGCGCTGGCGCATGCCGAGCGAGAACCTGCCGACCCGCTGCCCTGCCACGTCGGTCAGCCCCACCCGGTCGAGGAGGCTCTCGGCCTGCCCCTGGCCCGCCCCGGCCAGTTTGGCCGCCCACCGCACGCTGTCGATCGCCCTGCGGCTGGGATGCGCGCACTGCGTGTCGAGCACCGCGCCGATCTTCCGGGCCGGGATGGGCCACTCGTCGATGCGCTTGCCGTCGATGAGCGCCGTCCCGCTGGTGGGCCGGTCGAGTCCGAGGAACAGGCGCATCGCGGTCGACTTGCCCGCGCCGTTGGGGCCGAGGAAGCCGGTGATGGCCCCCGCCCGGGCGGAGAACGTGGCGTTGCTCAGCGCGACCACGGGGCCGTACCGCTTGGTCAGGCCCTCCGCCTTCAACATCTGTTTCATGGTTCGTCCTCTCTTACAGGTTTCGTGGGCGCAAGAAGGGAAGGCTCGCGCGGTCGTCGTCGAGCGCGCAGCGGAGCGCGAAGAGCACGCCGGCGGCGCCGGTGGCCAGGTCGGCTGACAGCCGCAGCGCCTGCTCGCCGACGAACGCGATGTGGCCGTCACGTGCCACGGCGTGCCAGGCCAGGTCGTTCAGGTGGCGCGCGCGTACGGCCCCGGTCAGGTTCGCGAGGGTCAGCACGACGCCCGCCCGGCCGTTGAACAGCCCGGCGCCCGTCACGACGTGGTTGTCGACCCTGCGGCGCAGTTCGTCGCGTAGCTCGATCAGCTCCGGATCGGGATGGTGCCCGACCAGCAGGTCCGCCACCAGGGCCAGGCCCGCGCCACCGGCGGCGAGCACCGGCGCGCGCCACGGCGCCTCCATCGGCGGCGTCGGCCCGCCCACGCCCGCCACCTTCAGGTCACGGCGCAGCGCGGCCTCGGCGTGCTGGAGCAGCAGGGGATCGGGGCTGGTCTCGTACAGGCGGAGCAGGAACAGCGCGATGCCCGCGCCACCGTGCATCAGGCCGGGCAGGACCGGGCCCCGCGGAGGGAGCGGGTGGTCGATCAGCCACTCGGCCAGCGTCCCTGCCTGCTCGTGAAGCTCCTCGGCTCCGGTCTCCGCGGCGAAGTGCAGCAGCGTCAGGCCCACTCCCGGCAGCCCGGAGTACAGCCCGCCGACGGGTGCCTGCTCCGGCTTCAGCCCGTGCACCCGGTCGAGGTGTCCCCGGGCCTCGTCGGGCAGTCCCAGTTCGTGCAGCGCGTAGGCGATGCCGGACCAGCCGTCGTAGAAGCCGGGCGGCGCCTCCTTGAGAGCGCGCGCGTGGTCGGCGAACCACCGCAGGTGCTCCTCCGGGACCTCCGCGTCGGCCTGACGCAGCGCCCACAGGACGCCCGCCGCGCCGTGGGCGAAGTTGACCCCGCCGTAGGGCCCGAGGAACTGGCTGATGTCGCCGGGGTAGAGGCGGTCGGCGCGTTCGGGGGTGGCCGCGGCCAGGATGCCGCCCGCGAGGCCCGCGCGGAGCTCAGGCCAGGCGCCGGGGCCGGCCTCCGGCCAGCTCAGTGGCTGCGGTGCGGCGGTCAGGCCCACCAGGGGCGCCCAGTGGGCGTCGGGGCCCAGATCGGCGCGTACCTGCTCGGCGAAGCCGTCGGGCAGCGGGAAGTGATCGGTGATGGCCTTGAGCAGGCGGTCGCCCTTGTCGGTGCCCCAGGGCAGCAACGGGGTCATCGGCAGGAAGAACGCGATCTTCAGGCAGGCGAGGCAGTAGCGATCGATGGCGGTGCCCCGGTAAGAGGGCGGGGCGACGAAACCGGGCGCGGCCATCGGCTGCGTGGCGTTCTCGCTCGCCTCCGTCGCGGCTTCCAGGTCGATGAAGGCGATCGTGTCGTCGGGACGGATCAGGATGTTCGCGGGATGCAGGTCGCCGAAGACCACGCCACGCCCGTGCATGGCCTCGACGGCCTCCTCGACCGTTGCGATGATCTTCGTGGCCCATGCGGCGTAGGCGGCGAAGTCCCCGGCGGCCCGGTGCTCGCGCATCAGCGGATTGCGGCGGTCG
Source organism: Nonomuraea helvata (assembly GCF_039535785.1). Taxonomy (NCBI): domain Bacteria; kingdom Bacillati; phylum Actinomycetota; class Actinomycetes; order Streptosporangiales; family Streptosporangiaceae; genus Nonomuraea; species Nonomuraea helvata. The sequence goes on along the minus strand of NZ_BAAAXV010000001.1, from coordinate 2,803,974 downwards.
ATCTCCTTGGCCAGCGGCTGGCCGTCCACGTGTTCGCGGACCAGGAAGTAGTGCTCGTGACCGATGCGGTAGTCGATGACCTTGGGGATCCACGGGAGCCCTTCCAGCTTCCGCATCGCCCAGTGCTCCTGCTCCAGCCGGGCGACCGCGTCGCGGCCCTGCTGGTCGAGCCCCGCCAGCGGCCTGGCCTCCTTCATCACGACGGCCTCGCCCGTCCTGGTGTCGGTGGCGTAGTAGACGCCGCCGCCGTTGGAGAAGTGGAAGGCCTTGGTGGCGCGGAAGGGGAAGTCGCGCAGCGTCCCCTTGTTCCGGTCCGCCACCGCCTCCTCCAGGCAGGCAGGCAGGGTCGCCCACGCCGGAGGGCGGAACGACGGTCCCCTGACGTCGGGCACGAGCCGGCCGTCCGGGTCCTCGATGCAGTACACGGTCTCGCCGTTCTCGCCTTTGACGGTGCGCTCGACGAACGCGCCGTAGCGGACGTAGAGCGGTCCGGAGCGCCAGCGCAGGTCGCTCAGGATGTACGGCCCGGATTCGCCGTCCAGCAATGGGCCGAGTTCGTGCAGGATCTGTTCGAGCTGCTGGTCGTCGGCGGGATAGACGGTGATGAACTTACCCGCGCTGCCGCGTTCACCATATTTGCCGTTCCTGGCGGCGAGCACTCTCGGGGACTTCAGGAACTTGAAACTGAACTGCCGCGGCACGCAATAGTCCCACACCGTCTCCAGGATCTTCTCCGCGTTCTCCGGCGTGGCCGACGCGTGGATTTTCCAGCCCTGTTTCAGGAGGTTCTCCGCGGGCGCCCGGTAAATGGCCCATTCGGAGTTCTCGGTGCGCTGCCAGCCCGGCGGCGGGGACTGCCGGGTGAGCGCGAACTCGTGGTCGGCGCCCCGGTCGACGACATCGTAGAAAGGCACACCCGGCGGGGAGTGCTCCATGTATCGCATGAACTCCATGACTGTTACTCCTGTTCACCAGGCGGCGGAGACATAAGTGCGGTAGAGCCAGACGCCGAGCGGCCGGCGGCCCGCCTCGATCCGGGCCACGCCCTGGCTGTCCGGCGGCGCCGTCGTCATCTCGAGCGGGTAGCCGGAGACGGTGCCGGGCAGCTCGAGGTCGGTGCGGACCGGCAGCAGGACCGAGACCGGCACGGATATCTCACGTGCGTGGGTCCCGGCGATCGTGGCCGTGCCGACGCGTTCCTTGAACACCACCCCGTTACGCAGCAGCTGGACGGTCGCACCCGTCTTGAGCACGTCGGGACCCGGGTCGGTGGTGAGCACGAGATCGGCCCTGCCCGCGTGATAGCGGTAGCCGCCGGCCACCGAGTAGGGAACCTGGACCAGCGCGAGCAGCGCGGCTGCTCCGCCGACGACGGCCAGCGTGACGAGGACGGCCCGCCATGCCGGCGCGCCCGCTTGTCTCGCCTCACGCAGGCGCACCAGATAGCCGTGGCAGAGGCGGCCGATGAGCAGGCCGACGACGACGAGCAGCGCGACGGTCCCGACGACGCCGAAGCTCAGCAGCAGGTCGCCCCAGAGCGAGAGCGCCAGCCCGCCGACGAGGTAGATGGGGAAGAGCTGGCAGGCCAGCCCGTACGGCACCGCCCACCGCAGCTGCGGCAGCTCCCGCTCGTACCGCCCGCCGAACAGCAGCCCGGCGGTGTGGCGGCGGGCGTCGATCATCGCTCGCTTGCGCAGGTCGGGGATGTCCAGGTGGCTCATGAGCGCCAGGTAGCCGTCAAGCTTGATGAAGGGCAGCAGGTTGAGCAGCCCGCTGCCGTAGTTGAGCGCGGAGAAGACCAGCAGGCCGGTCCGCAGGTCCGAACCCGGCGTGAACAGCGCGGCCAGCGACGCCGACCCGGCGGCCACGAACTGGGTGGCGGCGCCTGCCAGCGCCACCCTGACGCGCTGCCCGCGCTCGGCCAGCCGCCAGCCGTCCGAGACGTCGCAGAAGAACGCGGGCAGCAGGTAGAGCAGCATGAACCCCATACGGTTCGGCCGCCCGCCGTAATAGGTGAGCACCGCCGCGTGGGCGAACTCGTGCAGCACGATGACGGCGTAGGTGGCGACCGCCACGCCCGCGTACACCGGCATCGCAAGGGGGCCGCTCAGCGTGTCGATCAGCGTCCCGCTCATGAGCACCAGCCCGGCCAGACCGCCGAGCGCCAGCATCGCCGCGACAACCCCCCAGCCGCGCCTGGCCAGCGCGGCCAACAGCGGCGCGCAGGCGGTGAGCAGGCGATGCGGGCGCAGGAGCGTGACCTGCACGGTCAGCGGTGGGACGTAGGTCACCCACCGGATGCGACGCTTCTTGCGCAGCCCGTCGTCGAGGAGCTCGGCCCGCTTGAGCTGACCGAGCGCGTAGGCCAGCGACTCGCCGGTCCACTGTGCGCCCAGGTAGGACAGGAGCTGCCCGTGGTCGCGGACGCCGTCGAGTGCGCCCGCGAGCTTGGCGAGGTCCGCTCCCACTCTCATGTACGAACCGGGTCGCTCAATGATCCACAGCGCGCCCTCGGCCGACGGCGCGTGCACCTGGACGCCCTCGGCGAGCCTGGGTCTGGCGGGGACGGCGAGGTCCGGCTCTCTTCGTAGCACGGTGTCCGTAACCTCAACCATTGCGTTGGCCGAGTGCCGCGGCGACCAGGAGGCCGATGAAGGCCAGGAGCACCACCGCATCGACGATCATCAGGGTGACGCGCAGCGGTTCCGGCATGCCGACGTTGACAATCACCAGGAGCGCCAGGGCGCACACCACGCTCGCGGCGATGCACCACACCACAGTCGAGTTCATCATGCCTCCCGTTAACGTTTGGGGGTGAGGTGCGGTGGCGGCGTGACCGCCGCCACCGCACCTCAGCTGGTCACCACTGCTCGAGCTCCTGCATCAAAGCTCGATCGCGGCGCCGTCAGGTGCTGATAACGGTCACGACAGCGCTGACGCCGTAACTGACCAGCGATCCGACAATGGTCACCACTGAGACACCGGTGGCGACGCCGAAGAAGGTTCCCCAGAAGGGTGCCTCCATCGATTCGAGCTCTTGCATGCCCAGTTCAAGGGGTAGGTCTGTCATCGTTTCCATGGCCTTCCTCCTTTCTGACCGAGTCGCGGTTCATGAGGGTGTGGCCGCTCACGTCGAGATGATCGACGCGGTGGCGAGGGCCACCGTGCCGCCGAAAACGGCGCCTCCGAAGCTGAGGGCGACGCCCGAGATGGTGACGCCGATCTTGAACCCGGACCAGAAGCCGGGGGCATCCATCGGCTCCAGCTCCTGCATCCCAAGCTCCAGGGGGAACAGGTCGAGGGCTTCGGCTGTCGTTGTGCTCATTTGCACACCTCCTTTCTCATGTGGTGATCTCCCGCGCCCGTGTGGCAAGGGAAGTCGTGAGGCGCGGTGGCGGAGACCGCGCGTGTCAGGAAGTCGTCGATGTCGTCCCTGGTGAGAGCGCCGAGCATGGGCAGCCCCGTGCCCCAGGAACGGACGATGCGGCCGGCGATCAGATCGAGCGTGGCCCCGTCCGCGCGGAGCGATCTGTCCACGCCCCATGCGTCGATGAGGGCGGCGATGCCCTGCCCAGGGTCGGCGGGGAGGCCGGCTGGGGCCGCCGCGCGTATCCGGGTCCACAGCCTGGCCAGCCGCCGGGCCGAGCCCAGGCGGCGGTCGCCCCCGGCGACGCGCCGCCACAGCTCCGGCATGATCACGGCGACCGCGGCCATCTTTCTCGCGCCGAGCCCGGTGGACAGCTCGTTGGCGATCAGCCAGCCCTTGTTGACGAAGGAAGGCCTGCCGAAGTGCATGAACTCGTTGTGGGCGAGGCCGCTGAGCTTGGCGATCTCCAACAGCAGCGCGTCGTCCACCCGCCCGCCCGCCGCGTGGGCACGGGCCACCGCGTAACCCTCCTCGGCCACGCGCGCGGCCAGCGTCTCCACCAGAGCGTCCTCCGTCGGCCGGTCCTCGTGGTCGCCGAGGTAGCCGCTGGTGAGCCGGAAGAGCGTCTCCAGCACGCCTTCGGAGACCAGCTCCGCGGGAAGCGTCGCGGTCGCCACCGGATCGAGCACGGCCAGGTCAGGACGGAGGCCGGCGCCGGTGACCAGTCGTTTGCCCTCCGGGTGGGCCAGGCACGCGACCGTGCTGACCTCCGCCCCGGTGCCGAGCGTCGTCGGCACCGCGAACAGCGGTACGGACCGCTTGGTGTGCGGCGGCAGAAGCAGCAGCCCGCTGCGCTGGCGGACTATGAGGCGGCGCCGGGCGTCCTCGTCACCGCAGAGCAGCGACGCCAGTTTGGCCTGGTCGAGCAGTGAGCCGCCGCCGACGGCCAGGATCAGTCCCGTGCCGGTCAGGCGGGCCGCCAGCTCACGTACGCTGTCCGCGTCGCCGGGGCCGTGCAGCTCGATGAGCCTCTCCTGGCGTCGTGCCCTCCCGATCTGACGGCGGACGCGCTCGGTGATCGGGTTCCGGGCCACGGCGGCGTCCACGAGCAGGGTCGTCTCCCCGCTCGCGGGCCCGCTCCCGGCCAGCCAGGGTGCGAGGCCCTCGGCGCCGTACAGGACGTGTGTCATGCGCACACCGCCTGGGCGGCGTACGCCGACAGTCCCTTGCGTACGCACTCCATCAGCTCCCGCAGGTCCGCCTCGCTGTAGGTGAGTGCGGGGAAGAGCTGGACGCCGTTGACCCCGTAGTGCACGATCGCGCCCGCCCTGCGGATCGCCGCGACCACGCCGGGCACCTCGGTCTGCGGCAGCGGGGCGCCGTCCGGCCCGAGCAGGCGGATCGAGCGGAAACATCCCCGTCCCACGGTCCCGGCCACCAGCGGATGGTCGGACTCCAGCGCGGCCAGCTCGACGTCGAGGAGCGCGGACAGCCGCCTGCTCATGCCCTCCGCGTCCAGCCGCCGCATCTCCTTGATGGTGGCCAGGATCGCGGCGCACGTGACGGGTGTGCCCGCCTGCGTCTCGCCGTGTGCCAGCACCGCGCCCGCGTCGGTGAACGCCGAGGCGACCTCGTGGGAGACCACCACGGCCGCGGCGGCGCTCGTGCCGTTCGTCAGCCCCTTGGACGTGATCAGCAGGTCGGGCGGCTCAGGCCACTCCTGCGTGGCGAAGAAGCTCCCCGTCCGGCAGAACCCGGTGGCGACCTCGTCGGCCACGAGCAGGAAACCGTGCTCGCGGCGCAGGCGGAGCAGGGCGGCCACGTACGCGTCGTCCAGGGGGATCGCGCCGCTGCCCAGCACGGGCTCCACGACGACCGCCGCGACCTGCCCGCCCAGCCGGGACATCAGCCGTTCCAGCTCCGCCGGCTCGTTCGGCGGCACGTGCCTGGTCAGCCGCTGGTCGACTCCGTAGAGCCGCTGCCCGAGATCCTCGCCGGTGAGGGCGAAGCCGCCGAAGGTGAGGCCGTGGTAGCTGCCCAGGAGCCCGACGACGATCTTGCGCTGGGGGGCGCCGGACAGCGCGTGATACTGCCTGACGATCTTCGTCGTCGCGTCGTTGGCCGCCCCGCCCGAGGTGGAGAAGATCACTCGCCCGTAGTGCTCGGGGCCGCACACCTCGACGAGGGCCGCCGCCGCCTCGCGGGCGTAGACGTTCTCGTAGCGGAAGACGTTCAGGTACGACGCCTCGCGCAGCGCTCGTGCCGACGCCTCCGCGATCGCCTCGTTGCCGTACCCGAGGTTGGTGTTCCACAGGCCGCTGGTGCCGCACAGGAGCTCACGGCCGTCGGCGAAGCGGACCCTGACCCCCTTCGCGGAGACGGTGCACAGCTCGTCGGAGCCGTGGGAGTCCGGTGGCAGCAGGGCGGGCCAGAGCGGCGGGCCGGCGGGCGTCATGCGGCCACCTCGGCTTCCATGAGCACGTCGCGGTGCCTGCCGCTCTGGTCGCCGAGCGGGATCCGGGAGCGCACCGCGAAGCCGTGCGCGGTGAGCTCCGACTCCAGGAGGTCGGCGGGCAGCACGCCGATCGTGGTCGTGCAGACGGTGAGCTGCTCCGCCTCCGTCTCCGTCGCTGTCTCCGCGGGGAAGACGGCGACCACGCGGCGCCCGTCGGCACGCGCCCAGCGCTCGAAGAAGCGGTAGGAGCGGCCGCTGGGACCGGTGAAGGCGAACTCGGCCTCCTCCTGCCCGGGCGGGGCGTGCAGCTCGACGGTGGTCAGCAGGAACCGTCCCTGCGGCAGCAGGTGGGCGCGGACCCTGCGGTAGAGCGCGGCGCGGCCGGCCGGGTCGAGCAGCGAGATCGACGAGGTGCCAAGGACGATCGCGCCGAACCGTTCGTCGAGGGCGAAGTCGCGCATGTCGGCGTGGACCACCGTGCAGCGCTCGGCGAGCCTGCCCCGCGACTGTGCCAGCCGCTCCTTCAGCAGCGCCAGCAGGGTCTCCGACAGGTCCAGCGCGGTCACCTCGCGGCCGAGCGCGAGCAGCGGCAGGGTCAGCCTCCCGGAGCCGGCGGCGAGATCCAGGACGGGACCGGGGAGGGCGCGCACCAGCGTCACCAGTTCGCGCACCTCCTGGGTGTCCCCGCCGGCCATGTCGTGATAGACCGCCGCGCCCTCCGGGCTGTACAGGTCGTGGACCTCCGCGCGGTTCCCGAGCTCGGCCAGGAGATGGGCCGCGCCTCGGGCGAGCGCGGGGGCGTCGAGCGACGTCACGACGCCTCCTCGGCGGTCAGGCGCACGCCCGCCTTGGCGAAGAACGACGAGACGGTCTCCAGGCCCCTGGGGTCGTCGTGCCGGGCGGCCGCCTCCATCGATCCGTGCACCAGCAGCGCCTCCACGAGCTGGCCCGCCCGGTGCTCGATCTTGAAGGTCCTCGACGGCCACGGAGTGTGCACGTAGGCGGACTCCTCGGTCCACAGCAGCAGCGGCAGGCCCGCCGTCACCAGGTCGGCCGGGTTCTCGACCTCCTCGAGGCCACGCACCAGCCGGCCGCCGAAACCGGAGACGCGGAAGTCCGTCTCGCCGCGGGTCAGCAGATCCTGCTGGGCCGAGATCGCGCCGTGGTAGCGGCCGAGCCAGGGGCGGGACGCGAGCTCGGCGGCCCGCCGCTCCTCCGGGACCGCCTTCGCCAGGCAGACGGCGCACGGCTGGTCGCTGTCCGCGTTGAGCCGGGCCCACTCCTTCTCGAGGGTCGGCAGGTCGTCGCCGGCGTGGCCGATCGCGCTCCCGGTGGGTGAGGTGTGGATGTCACCGTCGGCGGTGACATAGAGGCGGTGCCGGGGGCCGTCACGGTCGGTGCCCGCGCCCAGAGCCGGCAGCTCGGCCAGCCGTACCGCGGGATGGATGAGGAACTCGCGGAACTGACCCTCGTTCTTCGCCCGGTCGGCGTCGTCCAGGAACAGCTCGAAGTCGGCCTCGTTGAAGATCCTGATGGAGGTCGGGCCGATCACCGACATGAACTCGCTGGTCGAGTAGTCCTGCGTCTGCAGGAAGAACGAGTCGGAGATGGAGATCTCGCTCCCGGCCTCGCGCAGCGAACCCGTGTAGCCGACCACCACCGGGCCCGCGTCGTCGCTCGGGCCGCCGGGCAGGAAGACCACGCTGGTCGCGCCCACCAGCCCCGACCTGCGGAGCGCGTGCAGGTAGCCGGGGTCCTCCAGGACGAGGGTGGAGACACGGTGGGGTTCGCCAGGAGTCAGGGCCTGGCCGGTGCCCCAGTGCATCAGGTTCCGCTTTGTCGAAGTCATCGCTCCCCCTTCAGCGCAGCTTCTGGCCGGTCAGTGCCCCCAGCAGGGACTTGAGTTCGTTCGTCGTCTCGTCGGGGCCCTGCAGGTTGTAGACCCCGGTCAGGTTGAGGATGATCTCGTCGGCGCCCGCCTGCTCGAACTCCTTCAGCCCCGTCAGGACCTGCTCGACGTCGCCGCTCACGAAGGCGCCGCCTTCGACGAGCGCCGCCGCGTCGGCCGCGGTGTTCTTGCCCGTCACCCCCACGCCGGCCTTCCGCAGCATGTCGATGTAGTGCGGCGCCTGCAGGTGCATCGCATTGCTGGCCAGGGCCTGCTCCGCAGGCGTGCGGTCGGGACGGCGCAGTGCGACGGGCACCATCGCGGCCACCCTGGGCATGTCCCGCCCGGCCGCCTTCGCGCCCTCGCGCAGCGCGGGCATGATCGTGTCGGCCAGCCAGGCGGCGGGGGTCAACCAGGTCACCGCGACGTCCGCGACCTCGCCGGCGAGCCTGGCCATGCCGCGCCTGAGCACCCCGAGGCCGATCTCGACCTTGGGCGCCACGGCGGGCGGCAGGATGCCCCTGTACCCGAAGTACTCGCCCCTGAAGTCGATCGCGCCGCCACCGAGCAGCCCGCGCACCACGGTGACGTACTCCCTGACCGCGGTGAGCTGGCTCGGATACGGCCGGCCGAGCATGTTCTCCTGGAAGATCGCCGGGCCCGGGCCGAAGCCCGCCACGACGGGGTGACCTGTGGTCATGGCCACCGATCGCGCCTGCAGCGCGGCCTCGTACGGATGCCGCAGCGGCATGAGGGTGACGCCGAAGCCCACCGGGGAGCGGAACCCGGCGCCGGCCGCGTAGGTGAAACCCTGGTGCGGCTCGATGAGCGTGGACTGCCCCTGCCACAGCGCGTGTGCCCGGCTCAGGGCCACCAATGCCGCGTAGGGAAGAATCTGCTCAGGCCTTCGAGTAACAAACGGGACCAGCACCGAGTATTTGGTCATTAATCAGTCCATCGTGCGATGTTCCGGATGTTTGCTGAGGAGTTTGCTTACGTCGCATTTATACGAGGTGCTGAGTTCCCCGCCGCTTCCTCGCCCGCATTCCCGCAGGTCCGAGGGGTTTGGATGACAGATGTCATAGGGCGACGATGACTTCGGCGTCTACTCGGAGCCAGGACGTCCGCACAAACTGACGGTAGAGCCACCCCGCCCGAAAGGAGCGGTCATGCCATCTACCATGTATTCCGTACGACCGGCGCGCGGCTCCTGCATCGTCCCGCGCCGGTCGTACCCAGCGAAGCTCTGAGAGGTAACCGTGCCGTTCGAGTCCGCACCGCTGGCCTGGATACTCGCTGCCGCTCTTGTCCTCTATCTCGCTGTCGTCGCTCCGTTCCTCGGCCGGCGGGCGTATCCACGCCTCGTACGCGGCGAGGTCTCCCGCCCGCGCTACTACACCGCCCTGTCGGCGGAGATGTGGGTGTGGGCGACGGTGGCGATCCTCGTCGTGGCGCTGTCGCCGACGATCGGCGCGGCCGACATCGGATTCAAGGAACCGTCCGACCCCGCGATCGCGTACGGCGCCCTGCTGGGGCTCCCGCTGGGGATGACGCCGGTCGTGCTGGTCCTGCGCTGGCTGGCGAAACAGGGTGTCACGATGCCCTGGCACGCCGCCGCCTCCGGGTTGATGGCACGCACCACCCGCGAGCGCTGGCTGGCCACCCTTCTCGCCGTCTCCGCGGGGGTGTGCGAAGAGGTGGTCTTCCGCGGCCTGTTCATCGGACTCGGGCGTGAGCTGGGGCTGGCTCTTCCCGTCGCGGCCGTGGTCGCCGTGGCGGTCTTCGCTCTCGGGCACATCTACCAGGGCACGGTCGGCACGCTGATGGCGTTGGTGAGCGGGGCCCTGCTCACCTGGACGTACCTGCGCACGGGCAGCCTGCTCACGCCGGTCTTCGTGCACATCATGATCGACATCATCGCGCTCGTCGTCATGCCCTACCCCGGTCGCGTTCAGGAGCCCGCACCGGCGAAGGCCTGACGGCCCCCTATGAGGAGGAACGTACGTGTCCCGTGTCTCGGTGATCTGTCCTGCCTACAACCGTGGCGCCGCCATCGCCGACACCATCGCGTCGGTGCAGGCGCAGACGCTGCGTGACTGGGAGCTGATCGTGGTCTCCGACGGCAGCGACGACGACACCGACGAGGTGGTGTCATCGCTGGCCGAGCGGGACGACCGCGTCCGCCTGCTCCGGACCCGCCATCACGGTCATCCTTCTGAGCCCCGCAACATCGGCCTGGCCGAGTCCAAGGGCGAGGTCATCGCCTACATCGACCACGACGACCGGTGGCTGCCACGCCATCTCGAGCACCTGACCTGGGCGCTGGCCGGCGGCGCCCAGCTCGCGGCGACGGCCGCGACCAAGGTGAACGCGGCGGGCGCGGTGCTCGACACCACGCCGCCGCTCCAACTGTGCTGGCACCCCGACTTCCAGGTGATGCACGCGTTGTTCGAGCCGACGCAGGCGGCTCACGTCGCCGGGCTGGCCGAAGAGGTGGGCGGATGGCGGGTGTCCATGACCGGGCTGGAGGACTGGGACCTGTGGCTCCGGATGGCGGACGCGGGCGCGCGCTGCCAGACGGTCGCGGAGGCGACGGTGCTGGAGCTGGTCGACCCGAGCACGCGCCAGTCCATGGTGATCACCGAGCACGGCTGGGAGATCGCCAGGTTCGAGAGCATGCTGGCCGCGCGGGCGGCCTACCGGGCGCTGAAGGATCTGCGCCGGGTCGAGGCGGCCCGTGAGGCGATGCTGAAGGACGTACGGGCCTGGTACGGCTCGCTGGCGGCCGAGGGGGAACTGGTCGTGCCGATCGGGTGGCACACCGACCGGGCGGAGATCGACAAGGCGCTGGTCGACACCGTCTCGCGTACGCCGATCACCAGCAAGGAGCTGTGGCCCGACATGGCGATCGAGCAGCGGGACGGCCATGTCGCCCTGGTGCACCTGGTCTCCAGCATGACCGCCGAACACGCCCAGCGCATCGGTGACCTGACGCGAAAGGTCATGCGCCACCAGATGGCGCTCTACGCCGACGTGCTCGAAAGCGGGCGCGTCACCGCATGATGAGCGTCGGCCCGCTGGACTCGCCGTAGGCCCGGTACAGCGGCACGCGGGCCCCTAGCCTTCGAGGATGCGGCGGAGGAACTCCTCCACGGCGGCCACCGCCGTGTCGTGCTCGCCGCCCCTGGCCACCAGCAGCGCGCTCTCGTTGACGGCCGCCAGCAGCATGTGCGCGTGCAGGTCGAGGAACTCGGCCGGCACCGCTCCTGTGGCCTCCAGCGCGGCCTTGAGCATCCCGAACGAGTAGCGCTCCTCCATGGCCCGCCACCGCTCCCACCCCATCACCGACGGCGCGTCGATGAGGACGAGGCGCTTGATGACCGGATCCCCGGCGAGCGAGATCCAGGCCAGGACGCCGGTCCGCAGGGCGGCGGCCGGGTCGGTGATGCCGCGGACCGCCTCGACGATCTTGCGGCCGATGTCCGACTCCGTGGCCTCCAGCACCGCCTCGAACAGCGCGTCCTTGCCCGCGTAATGGTGGTAGAGAGCCCCCCTGCTCAGGCCTGACTCCTGCAGCACCGTCTCGATCGAGGTGTCGTCGTAGCCGCGCTCGGCGAACAGCCGCGTGGCGATCGCCAGGACCCTCTCGCGGGTGGCGGCTCCGCGCTCGGCCTTCAGGTTCATGCGACCACTCTAGGTGCGGCCACGCTGCCTGCGGTGGTGCGCTGGACGCGCCCCACCGTAGACAAACCGACCGTCAGTCGGTAATTTTCTAGACCGACAGTCGGTCTGGAAAAACTCGAAGGAGTATCCGCATGGACGGCATCAGCTACGTGGACGTGGGCGAAGGGCCGGTCAGCCTGTTCGTGCACGGCGTGGGCACCAGCTCATACCTGTGGCGCCACGTCATCGAGGCGTTCCGCGAGGAGCGCCGCTGCGTGGCCATCGACCTGCCGGCGCACGGCGGCAGCGCCCCGCGCGACGACCTGTCGATGCCCGCGCTGGCCGAGGCCGTCGAGGAGTTGTGCGACGGGCTCGGGCTCACCGAGGTGGATCTCGTCGCGAACGACACCGGTGGCGCCGTGGCCCAGATCTTCGCCGTACGCCATCGCGAGCGCCTGCGTACGCTCACCCTCACCAACTGCGACGTCCACACCAACGCCCCGCCCGAGGCGTTCAGGCCCACGGTGGAGCTGGCCGCCAGGGGCGAGCTGGCCGCGCTGACGGCGGCCGTGCTGGAGCAGCCGGAACTGCTGGCCCGGACCGCGTACGGCGAGGGCTACGAACGGATCGATGATCCGGCGGAGCTGGTGGACGCGTTCCTGCGGCCGATCCTCGCCAGGCCCGGCGGCGGCAGTGCCTTCGAGCGGATGCTGACCTCCGTCGACGCCAAGGACCTGATCGCCATCGAGCCGCAGCTCACCGTGCTGACCGTGCCGACGCTGGTGGTCTGGGGCACGGGAGACGTGTTCTTCGACGTGAGCTGGGCCCGCTGGCTGCGCGACACGATCCCCGGCGTCAAGGAGATCGTCGAGATCGAGGGCGGGAGGCTGTTCTTCCCCGACGAGCGGGCGGACGAGCTGGTGCCGCATCTGCGCCGCTTCTGGGCCCAGGCCTAAGATCGGCTGCATGCACTTGGAGACGCTGCTCCGCTACCCCGTCAAGTCGATGCTGGGGGAGGAGCTCTCCGAGAGCGAGGTCACCGAGCGCGGGCTCGCCGGCGACCGGGCGCACGCGGTGCTGGACGTCGCCACCGGGAAGATCGCCAGCGCCAAGAACCCGCGGCTCTGGCGCGGCCTGCTGACGATCGAGGGCGCCCGCGTCCCCGGGGACCCCAAGCTGTCGGCGCTGCTCGGGCGGGAGGTACGGCTGATCGACGTGCCACCGGAGGGCGCCGAGTTCGAGCGCTCGGTGCCGGAACAGGTGCTGGCCGAGGGGATCGACGCGGAGGTGCCCCACACCGTCGGCCGGCTCGGCGGCGCGGCTCCCGAAGGGACGTTCTTCGACTTCGCGCCCATCCACCTGATCACCACCTCCGCCGTCGAGCGGATCGGGGCCCTCAGCCCGCGCGGGCATGTCGAAGCCCTCCGCTACCGCCCCAATCTGGTCATCGGGACGGAGGAGGAGGGCTTTCCGGAGAACGACTGGGTGGGCCGGGAGCTGAGCGTGGGCGACGAGGTGGTGCTGGAGGTCATCGTGGCGAGCCCGCGCTGCGCCGTGCCGACCCTGGCGCACGGGCCGCTGGAGCGCGACACGGAGGCACTGCGCACGGTGGCCAGGCACAACCGGGTGCCGGTGTTCGAGATGGGGGCGCAGCCGTGCGCGGGGGTGTACGCGCGAGTGCTGCGGCCCGGCCGCGTCAAGAGGGGCGACCGGGTACGGCTCGCAGCCCACCGCCCCTGACCTGGGTCACACCAGCGGCGTCAGGTACTTGTCCAGGTCGTCGAGGATCTTGCCGGCGGCCGTGACGCCGATGCCGGTCATCCAGATCTCGTCGTCCACGTTGTGCGCGTTACCCGACTTGACCGCCTTCAGGTTCTTCCACAGCGGCCCGCCGGTCACCGCGGCCTGCGCCTTGGCGGCCGCGTCGCCGTACGCGGTGTAGAAGAGCGCGTCGGCGTCCGCCTTGGCGATGTTCTCCTGGCTCAGCTTGCCGAAGCGCTTGTCCGCCTGGTCGGCCAGCTGCTGCGGCTCGGGCCGCTGGATGCCCGCGTCGCCCACCACGATGCCGCTGAACGACTCGGGCCCGTACATGCGGATCTCCGTGGGCATGAACCGCACGATGCTCACCTGCAGCTTCGAGAACTTGGCCCCCACCTCCTCGGCCCGCTTCTCGTACGCCGACAGCAGCTGCTGGGCCTGGTCCTTCTTGCCCAGCGCCTCGGCGTCGAGCAGGAAGTTCTCCTTCCAGGTGATGCCCACCTTCTCGGTGAACACGGTCGGCGCGATCTTGCTGAGCTTGTCGTAGAAGGCCGCCTGCCGGAACTTGCTGCCCAGGATGAGGTCCGGCTTGAGCGCCATGATGGCCTCGATGTTCGGGGCCTGCGTGGTGCCGACCGCCTTGGTGGCCGACAGGGCCGAGCCGAGGTACGCGGGCCACTTCTGGTTCTCCTGGGCCTGCGCCGCGCCGATGGGTGCCATGCCGAGCGAGACCATCGTGTCGAGTTTGTCCGTGTCGAGGACCACGACCCGCTTGGGGGTCATCGGCACCTTCGTCTCTCCCATGGCGTGCTTGACGGTCCGGGTCGGGCCCGTCTCCTGGGAGGAGGTCGATGTCCCGCAGGCGGAGAGGGCGAGGACGGGGAGCATGGCGGCGACGGCCAGGCGGAGGCGCATGGGCATTCCTTGATCTTTTAGGTTAGGCAATCCTAAGTATCTCACGGCCGATATAGCCGAGCCGAAAACGCATCAGTGAGGACTCCGAAACCTACGCGAAACACCCGTCCGGCGAGATTCACGAATGTGAAACACGCCTGGTCGAGCCATGAAACCCCGGGCGAACACGCTGTGGCCACACGTCACATGTAAGGAGGGTCGCGTCGTGAAGATCGATAGCGGCACCACAGCCTGGATGCTCGCGGCCACCGCTTTGGTGCTGCTGATGACTCCGGGCCTCGCTTTCTTCTACGGGGGCATGACCAGGGCCAAGAGTGTCCTGAACATGATGATGATGTCGTTCGGCGCCATCATCACGGTGACCATCGCCTGGGTGCTTTTCGGACACTCGCTGGCGTTCACCGACAACCCCATCGGGGCGATCAACAACGTGGTCGGCGGCTTCGACGCGCTCGGCCTGCAGAGCCTGGTGGACACCGCCACCAAGACCGACGGCACCGGCATGCCGAACCTGGTCTTCTCCGCCTTCCAGCTGACGTTCGCCATCATCACGGTCGCGCTGATCAGCGGTGCGATCGCGGACAGGGCGAAGTTCGGCGCGTGGATCCTCTTCAGCATCCTGTGGGCGACGATCGTCTACTTCCCGGTCGCGCACTGGGTGTGGGGCACCGGCTGGCTCAACACGATGGGCATCGAGGACTTCGCGGGCGGCACGGTCGTCCACATCAACGCCGGCGCCGCGGGCCTGGCACTGTGCTTCGTGCTCGGCAAGCGCCACGGCTGGCGCAAGGAGCCGATGCGGCCGCACAACCTCCCGTTCGTCCTGCTCGGCGCGGGCCTGCTGTGGTTCGGCTGGTTCGGCTTCAACGCGGGCTCCGAGCTGGCCGTGGACGGCACCGCCGGCCTCGCCTTCATGAACACCCAGATCGCCACCGCGGTCGCCGCGGGCGCCTGGCTCATCGTGGAGAAGATGCGTGACGGGCACGCCACCAGCCTCGGCGTCGCCTCCGGCGCGGTCGCCGGTCTGGTCGCCATCACCCCGGCCTGCGGTTTCGTGGACCCGTGGGCCGCGATCCTCATCGGCCTGCTCGCCGGCGTCATCTGCGCCTACGCCGTCGGCCTGAAGTACAAGCTCGGCTTCGACGACTCCCTCGACGTGGTCGGCGTGCACCTGGTGGGTGGCGTCATCGGCGCCGTCTCGCTCGGTTTCCTGGCCGCGTACCCCTTCCTGGACCAGCAGAGCAAGGGCCTGCTCTACGGCGGCGGCTTCGGCCAGCTGGGCCTGCAGGTCCTCGGCCCGGTCGCCATCGGCGGCTACTCCTTCATCGTCACGTGGATCCTCGGGAAGATCATCGACAAGACGATGGGCTTCCGTATCTCCACCGAGGAAGAGATGACCGGCATCGACGTCACCACGCACGCCGAAACCGGGTACGACCTCGGCACGGTCTACGCCTCCGGCGTGACCTCCCCCAACGGGCCCACCGCCCCGGCCGCTAAGAAGGTGGACGCATGAGGCTCATCACAGCGATCATCAAGCCGTTCAAGCTGGATGACGTGAAGGCCGCACTGGAGCAGTTCGGCATCAAGGGCATGACGGTCAGCGAGGCGAGCGGCTACGGCCGCCAGCGCGGCCACACCGAGGTCTACCGCGGCGCTGAGTACCAGGTCGACCTGGTGCCGAAGGTCCGCCTGGAGGTCCTCACGGAAGAGGATGACGCCGAGGACGTGATCGACGTCATCGTCAAGGCGGCGCACACCGGAAAGATCGGCGACGGCAAGGTCTGGTCCGTCCCGGTGGACGCCGTCGTCCGGGTACGCACGGGAGAACGCGGTCCGGAAGCCCTGTAGACGCCCTCCGGACGGAGGGTGAGGCCAATGACAACGCGAAGCCCGGACGACGGCGTCCGGGCGGAGCTCGGCAAGGGGGCACAGTAGTGAGGGGAGAGGCCCGTTCGTACGCCGCGGCCCGCAAGGAGCGGGCGGCGGACATCGACCGCTGGCTCAAGGATCTCTTCAGAACGGCGAGCGACGGCGACCACGTCTCACTGGTCGCCGTCGGGAGCCTGGGAAGGGGCGAGCTCGCCCCCGGCAGCGACCTCGACCTGGTCCTGCTGCACAACGGCCGGGCCGACGTGGCGCGGGTCGCGGACCGGATCTGGTATCCGATCTGGGACTCCGCGGTCAATCTCGACCACTCCGTGCGGACGGTCGAGGAGGCGGTGAGCGTCGCCAGGCAGGATCTGAAGGCCGTGCTCGGCCTCATCCAGGCCAGGCACGTGGCCGGCGACCCCGAGCTGACCAGGAAGGCCAGGGAGGCGGTGCTGGCCGAGTGGCGGGCCGACTCCCGGCGCAGGCTCGGCGAGCTGCGTGACGCGTCCGACAAGCGGGCCCAGGTCAGCGGCGAGCTGGCCTTCCTGCTCGAACCCGATCTCAAGGACGGTCGCGGCGGGCTCCGCGACGTCCAGGCCATGCAGGCGGTGGCCGCCGCCTGGGTCGCCTCGGCCCCCGGCCCCAGGGCGCGCGAGGCGTACGAGTTCATCCTGGACGTGCGGCACGCGCTGCACGTCGTCACCGCCCGCGGCACCGACCGGCTGGTACTCCAGGAGCAGGACGCCGTGGCCGGGCTGCTCGGCCTGCTCGACGCCGAGGCGCTCATGCGCAGGCTGGCCGAGGCGGGCCGGACCGTCTCCCACGCCTTCGACGGCACCTGGCGCACCGTTGACAGGCTGCTGTCAGGGCCCGCTCCACGAGGCCGCCGCCCGCTGGCGGACGGCGTGGTCGAGCACGGCGGCGAGGTGGTGCTCGCCAGAGGGGTCGATCCGCGCAAGGACCCCGTCCTGGTGCTGCGTGCCGCCGCCGCGGCAGCCGACTCCGGGCTGCCGCTCGCCCCCGCCACGGTCTCCGTACTCGCAGCTCAGTCACCGCCCATGCCGGTGCCGTGGCCGGAAGAGGCGCGCGACTGCCTGGTGTCGATCCTCGGCGCGGGCCGCGCCGCCGTGCCCGTGTGGGAGGAGCTCGACCAGGCGGGCATTCTTGTCAAACTCCTTCCTGACTGGGAACGCGTACGCCACCGTCCCCAGCGCAATCCCATCCACCGCTTCACAGTCGACCGGCACCTGATCGAGGCCGCCGCGAACGCCGCCAGCCACACCCGCGACGTCTCGCGTCCGGACCTCCTGCTGATCGGGGCGCTCCTGCACGACGTGGGCAAGGGCTGGCCAGGGGACCACTCCGCCACGGGCGAGGTCGTGGTACGCGACATCGCCACCCGCATCGGCCTGCCCCCGCAGGACGTCGAGACCCTCGCCACCGTCGTACGCCACCATCTGCTGCTCCCCGAGACCGCCACCCGCAGGGACCTCGACGACCCCGTCACGATCGAGAAGGTCGCCGCCACCGTCGGCACGCGCGAGGTCCTCGACCTGCTGGCCGCGCTGGCGGTCGCGGACGGCCACGCGACCGGTCCCGCCGCCTGGAACGGCTGGAAGGCGGGGCTCGTCGCCGACCTCGTGCGCCGCGTCAGGTCCGTGCTGGCCGGCTCGCCGCCGCCCAAGCCGCCCACCCTGTCGCCCGAGCAGGCCGGGCTCGCCAGGCACGGCGGCGGGGCCGTACGCGTCAACGGGGGAGCGGTCACGGTCGTCGCCCCCGACCGGGTGGGACTGCTGTGGAGCGCCGCCGGCGTGCTCTCGGCGCACCGGCTCATCGTGCGCTCCGCCTCGTCCGCCTCCGCGGGCTCCACGGCGGTGATCGAGTTCTCGGTCATCCCCGAGTACGGCTCCCCGCCGGACCCCGCGACGCTGGAGTCCGATCTCCGTCTCGTCCTTGCTGGGCGTCTTGACATCGAACAGAGATTGGCCCGCCGCGCCCGCTCCATGAGGCCGCCCCGGGTGCCTGTGGCTCCACCTCGCGTAACACTGGTCGACGACGCCTCCGCGACCGCCACTGTGGTGGAAGTCAGGGCCCATGACAGACCGGGACTTCTGTGGCGTATTGGACGGGCGTTCGGGGAGTGTGGTCTTGACGTGAGGGCCGCTCGCGTAGAGACTCTCGGCGCGGAGGCGGTGGACGTCTTCTATGTCGTGGATCGCGCCGGTCGCCCCCTCAGCGACGCCGGGCAGAGGGCACAAGTCCGCGATCAGGTCCTTGCCGCGCTGCGATAACCAACAGCACACGACTGCCGGTCACATTTCTACGACAATTTGTCCGAATTGCCGGTTAAGTCAGTAGCTGCGGATACCTTGTGTGACGGCTTTAAGGCCCGTGGCGGGCGGGACGATTGAGGGGTACAGGAAGCAGTGACAACGGGGAACTCCGACAGCGGCGTCGCCGCGAAGCGGGACCGCGGGAAGCGGTCACTGCCACGCCTCGGTCTGCGGAACTGGCGCGTGAGATGGCGCCTCACCGCGCTCATCCTGGTGCCCACGATGGCCGGCGTCGTGCTCGGAGGAGCCCGTGTGGTGGGCTCGGTCCAGAGCATCGGCGACTACGACCGTACGGCGACCGGCGCCGAGCAGGCGGGCCACGTCCGTGACCTCGTCCAGGCGCTCGGTCTGGAGCGTGACACGAGCGGCTGGCTCGGCGCGAGCCGCGCGATGCGCAAGAAGCTCGCCGGGCCGCTCGAGCAGCGCAAGGCAGCGGTGGACGCGCTGGTCAAGGTCGTGAACACCGACCTCGACGCGATGGACGACTCGTACGGCCCCCGCATCGTCAAGGCCGCCCAGCAGGCCAAGCACGACCTCAGCCGGCTGCCGCAGATCAGGGCCGAGGGCCAGGCCGACACGATCCGGTACGACTTCCTCACCGACACCCTGCTCAAGCTGCACGACGAGCTGAGCCTGCTGTCCGACGACTCCCAGATCATCGGCCAGTTCCGCGCCCTGAACGCGCTCGCGGCGGCCAAGGAGGAGATCTCCCAGCAGCGCATCCAGCTGCTCAAGGCCTCGTACCACCCCGATGACGTGGACGCCAAGGAGGTCGAGGGGTTCATCGCCTCCAACGCCCGCCAGCTGAGCGACATCTCCGACGTCGGGGCGGAGGCCGGCGCCGAGGTCGGCCTCAAGCTGTCCAGGGCGCTCACCTCCAACACCCAGTACGTCAACGCCCAGCTCACCAAGTCCCGCGCGGTCACGCTGGTCAGCAGCCAGGCGCTGGCCCGCGACCGGACCCCGGGCCTGCGGATCGCCGACAACCTGATCTCCGCCAACGGCAGCCGCGACCAGTGGTTCAACGACAACACGGCCGCCATCAAGGTGCTGAACGGGATCGAGAAGGAGCTGGCCGGCCAGGTGGGCCTGCGCAGCCAGGAGCTGCGCGAGTCCGAGATCCGCAACGCGATCATCGCAGGCGCCCTGATCCTGGCGCTGCTGCTGCTCGTCCTGCTGCTCACCGTGGCCATCGCCCGCTCCATGGTCGGCCCGCTGCGCAGGCTGCGTACGGAGGCGCTGGAGGTGGCCGGCTTCCGGCTGCCCGACGTGGTCCACCGGCTGCGGGCCAACGGCGACGCCTCCACGGCCGACGTCCGGCCGATCGAGGTCGAGGGCAACGACGAGATCGGTGAAGTGGCCAGGGCCTTCGACCAGGTGCACCGGCAGGCCGTACGCCTGGCGGGCGAGGAGGCCGAGCTGCGCAGCAACATCAGCTCGATGTTCGTCAACCTCTCGCGCCGCACCCAGACGCTGGTCGAGCGGCAGATCTCGCTCATCGACGGCCTGGAGAAGGGCGAGCAGGACGGCGGCCGGCTGGCCGACCTGTTCAAGCTCGACCACCTGGCCACCCGCATGCGCCGCAACTCCGAGAACCTCCTGGTCCTGGCCGGTCACGAGGCCACCCGCCGGCGCAGCCAGCCCGCCAAGCTGGTCGACGTCGTACGCGCCGCGCTGTCGGAGGTCGAGGGCTACGAGCGCGTGCAGGTCAAGGTGCACCGGGCCACCTCGGTCCTGGGCAGCGCCGCGAACGACCTGGTCCACCTGGTCGCCGAGCTGGTCGAGAACGCCATCCAGTTCTCCCCGAGCAACTCCCAGGTCACGGTCACCAGCAGCCTCATCGAGGGCGGCGGCGCGCTGCTGTCGGTGAGCGACGCCGGCATCAGCATGACCGAGGAGGAGCTGGCCGAGGCCAACCGCCGTCTGGCCGAGCCGCCTGTGGTGGACGTGTCGGTCTCGCGGCGCATGGGCCTGTTCGTGGTCGGCCGGCTGGCGCTGCGCCACGGCATCCGGGTGCAGCTCAGGAAGGGCGAGGGCGTCGGGCTGATCGCCATGGTGCTGCTCCCGCCCGCGCTCATCAGCGACGGCACGCAGCCGCCCATGCCGCAGCGGCCGGCCTTCGGCGGCGGCACCGTGCCGACCCCGGCGGCCCCGTCCGTGCAGAACGGGACCTTCAGGTCGTTCGGCAGCTTCGACTCCCTGGACGCCGGCCCCCGGCCCGGCGCCCCCGCGCCCCGGCACGGCTTCCGGCCCCCTCAGGGCACGCCGGAGCCGCGCTCGTTCGACAGCGCGCCGTTCCACTCCGACCCGGGCAGGGCCGGCGTGAACGGCTTCGGCGCCGACACCGACGGCGGCTCCTACCGCAGGCAGCCGGCCTCGTTCGACTCGGGCGCCTACCCGTCGTTCCCGAACCAGGCCCCGCGCCCATCCGGTAATGGCGCGTTCCAGACGCCCCCGCCGGCTCCGTCGTTCTCCACGAACGACGTGCGCAGGCCGGAGCCCACGCCCTCGGTCGACGTGTCGCCGATGGAGCCCGAGCAGGAGGAGTACCTGCCGATCTTCGCGTCGGTGGAGTCCGCCTGGTTCCGCAGGCCGCCCAACGAGCCGCCGGTGCGCGAGGCGGCGCCGCGGCCGGCAGGTCCCGGTGAGGACAAGTCCGCGCAAGCCGTACCCTCTGGGGAGGAAGCGTGGCGGACGGCGGCCGACGCCGGTTGGCGCGCGGCGGCCGCGGCCGTCGAGCCCAGCCTCGGCGGCATCACCGCCGCCGGGCTCCCGAAGCGCACCCCCAAGGCCAACCTGGTTCCCGGTACGGCGAGCCAGCCGGCGCAGCCGCAGCAGCCGCAGCGGCCGGCTCCGACCCCGCCGGTCTCGGCGGACCGGATACGCAGCCGGATGGCCAGCTACCAGCAGGGTGTGCGACGGGGCCGCCAGGAAGTTCGTGGACAGGAGGAACAGAGTGAGTGAGCGTCCCGCCGGGGAGGATGCGTGACAACCCTTAGCCATGAGGCGAACAGGTTCGACTGGCTGATCACCGACTTCGTGCGTAACACGCCCGGAGTCGCGCACGCCGTCGTGGTCTCGGCCGACGGCCTGTGCCTGGCCGCCTCTGAAGGCTTCCCGCCGGACCGGGCCGACCAGCTCGCCGCCGTCTCCGCCGGCCTGCTGAGCCTGACCGTGGGCGCCTCCAGGGTGTTCGAGGGCGGCGCGGTGACGCAGACGGTCGTCGAGATGCAGCGTGGCCTGCTGCTGGTCATGGCGATCAGCGACGGCTCCGTGCTCACGGTGCTGGCGGGCCCCGACTGTGACATGGGGCTGGTGGCGTACCAGATGACGTTGCTGGTGGACAGAGCCGGACAGGCGCTCACACCGGCCCTGCGGGCCGAGCTCCAGGCCGCCAGGACCCGGTGATGTGATGGAACTGATGGGAGCGGGCCGTGTATGGCGTTGACGGCAACGGGGACGACGAGCCCCTGTTCCGTCCTTACGCGGTGACCGGCGGCCGATCCGAGCCGCGCTATCACCTAGCGATGGAGACGTTGATCTCGTCGATGTCGATCCCGGACGACGAGATGGCCATGCTCACCCCCGAGCAGGAGGCCATCATGCAGCTGTGCAGGTCGTTCCGGTCGGTCGCCGAGATCTCGGCCCTGCTCCGCGTCCCGCTGGGCGTGGCCAGGGTGCTCGTGGCGGACATGTCCGACGAAGGGCTTGTCCGCCTGCACCAGCCACGCCTCAGCCAGGGACAGCCAGACCTCAACATGCTCGAAAGGGTGCTCAGTGGACTACGCAGGCTCTAGCCCCGGGCTGACGTCGACGAAGATCGTCGTCGCCGGTGGGTTCGGCGTCGGCAAGACGACGTTCGTGGGGGCGGTGTCCGAGATCCTCCCGCTCACGACAGAAGCGGTGATGACCGACGCGTCCGCGGGCATCGACGACCTCGGACTCACCCCGAACAAGCAGACCACGACCGTGGCCATGGACTTCGGCCGGGTCTCCCTGGACCGTGACCTGATCCTGTACCTGTTCGGCACGCCCGGACAGCACCGGTTCTGGTTCATGTGGGACGACCTGGTGCGCGGCGCGATCGGGGCGGTGGTGCTGCTCGACACGCGGCGGCTGGCCGACAGCTTCCCCGCGATCGACTACTTCGAAGAGGCGAAGCTGCCGTTCGTGGTCGGCATCAACGGCTGGGACGGGCAGTTCCCGCACTCCGACGACGAGGTCAGGGAGGCGCTCGCGCTGTCGCCGAACGTGCCGATCGTGCGCACCGACGCCCGGCACCGCGAGTCGGTCAAGGCGACGCTGATCTCGCTGGTCGAGCACGTCGTACGGCTGCGCGCCGCGCCCGTACGTTAAGGAGCGCGTCCGCTAGGCCCAGGGGACGCTCTCCAGCGAGTTGAGCACCGGGACCAGGCGCTCCTCCTCATAGGCGAAGTGGGCCTCCAACTCGTTCGCGATGCGGTCGAGCGTCTCGGGCTCGACCGCATCGCGCAGCTTCCCGACGAGCTCGGCGATCACCGCGTGCTCGGCGCGCAGCCGGTCGAGGGGCTCCTTCAGCTCGGGGAAGAGCTTGTCCAGATGGGGGAACGCCACCCGGTCCTCGCCGTTGTGGTGGAAGGCCATCGCGTCGCAGAACGCCAGGCAGTGCGCCCGCAGATCGGCTGCCGGCGCCCCTTCGCGCACCTTGGCCAGCTCGCCTCTGAGGTAGTCGTGGATCCTGACCAGCTCGTCCCCGAACGCCTGCAGCCGCTCGGCCTCGGGATGGAGCGCGACGACCGGGATGACCCGGGCGGTGCCCTCCTGGTACGCGGCGAAGGCCGGGTCGATCGCGCTCTGCCTGGCGTACATGCGGTCGCGCTCCTCGCCCTCCAGCGGCACCGCCCTGGCCGCGAACCGCTCCGCTCCCAGCTCGACGATCACCCTGGGGTTGGCCAGCACGTTGTGGTACCAGGCCGGGTTCGCGTCGGCGCCCGCGTTGGAGGCGAACACCAGGACCCGCTCGCCGTCCCGCAGGTAGACGGCCGGGTTGGTGCGGCGGCGGCCCGTTCTGGCGCCGGTGGTGGTGAGCAGGACGAGAGGCGCGCCCTCGAACATGCCGCCCACCGTGCCGCCGTTCGCCCGGAACTCCTCGATCACCTGCTGATTGAAGTCAGACACGTCATTATCCTTGGACGAGGCTTCGTATTTGCTTTGCAACCAAAGCTAATTTAGACAGCAAGGTATTGGGGATGTCAACTGACGGCTTGAGCGTGGACGACGGGATCAGGACGCTGCTGCTGCTGATGCCGCGCATGGTGGGACGGGCCAAGCGCATGGGGGTGCCCCCTGAGCTGCAGTCGCTCTCGCTGGCGCCCCGGCATCTGTCACTGCTGGCGTATCTGCTCTTCGACGGGCCGATGACGGTGAACGAGCTGGCGTCGCGGCTGGAGGTGGCGCCCGCGACGGTCAGCCTGATGGTGGGGGAGCTGAGCCGGAAGGAGGTCCTCGACCGGCGCGAGGACGATGCCGACCGGCGCCGCACGATCGTGAGCATCGGCCACCGGCACGCGGAGTCGATCAACGAGTGGCTCGGGTACGGCGCCACAGCCTGGCGCCAGGCCCTGGAGCCGCTCACACCGGAGCAGCGCCGGATGTTCGTGGACACCCTCCTGGCCTACGAGCAGGCACTGTCCGGCACCTGACCGCCCCACCCTCCAGGAGTCAGCGGTCGAGGCACTGGTAGCGGTGTACCGACAGGACGAAGAAGACCACGGTGATGGCCACCGGCCAGACGACCGCCATCAGGATCGCGTGCTGGGCCACCCACGAGTCCCCGCCCCACCCCGGGTTCCCGAAGAGCTCCCTGGTCGCCGCGACCGTGGACGACAGCGGGTTCCACTCCGAGATCGCCCCGAGCCAGCCCGGCATCGTGCCGGGCGCGACGAAGGCGTTCGACAGGAAGCCGACCGGGAACTCCAGCGTCTGCACCGCCACCACCGCCCCCGCGTCCTTGACGACCAGCCCCAGGTACATGCCGGCCCAGAGCAGCGCGAAGCGCAGGAGCAGCAGCAGGCCCACCGCGCCCAGCGCGCCGGGGAGCGAGGACGGGCGCCAGCCCACCGCCAGGCCGCAGACCAGGAGCCCGGCCAGGATCAGGACCGAGTTGAGCAGGTCCGCGACGGCCCGGCCGATCAGGACCGCCGAGGGTGCCATGGGCATCGAGCGGAAGCGGTCGGTGACGCCCTTGGACGCGTCGGTGGTGACGGCGATCATGGTGGCGCTCAGCCCGAAGAGCATCGTCATGCCGTACATGCCGGGCATGAGGAAGGCGAAGTAGTCGGCCCCCGAGGGCACCTCCACCGCGCCGCCGAACAGGTAGCCGAAGGCCAGCGTGATCATGATGGGGAAGAGGACCCCGAAGATCACCGTCATCGGCTGGTTGGCCCAGTGGATCAGGTCGCGGCGGGTGACCGTCCAGCCGTCTACCAGAGCCCATCTCATTTCGTGCTCCTGTTGGTGAGGTTCAGGAAGACTTCGTCCAGCGTGGGGCGGCGCAGCGCGACGTCCTCGACCTCGATCCCGGCCGCCGCCAGGGCCGCCAGCACCTCCGTGAGGGCCTGCACCCGCTCGCTCACCGGCGCGCTCACGTGCCGGGTGTCCCGGTCGACCTCGACCGGCCCGGGTGCCACCCTCCCGACGACCCCGGCGGCCTCCTCCAGCCGCGCCGGGTTGTGGATGACCACGTCGAGCCGGTCGCCGCCGAGCTTGGACTTGAGCTCGTCCGGCGTGCCCTCGGCCACCACCCGACCGGTGTCGATCACCGAGATCCGGTCCGCGAGCTGGTCGGCCTCCTCCAGGTACTGGGTGGTCAGCAGCACGGTCGTGCCGCCCGCCACGAGGTCGCGCACCGCGCGCCAGATCTCCGTGCGGCTCCGGGGGTCCAGCCCCGTCGTCGGCTCGTCGAGGAAGAGCACGGGTGGGGCGAGGATCATGCTGGCCGCGAGGTCGAGCCTGCGCCGCATGCCGCCCGAGTACTCCTTGGCCGGCCCCTTGTGGTCCAGCCCGAACCGGTCGAGCAGCTCGTCCGCCCTGGCCCGGGCCTGCTTCGCGCCGAGGTGGTAGAGGCGGCCGAACAGCTCGAGGTTCTGCCGCCCTGTCAGGATCTCGTCCACCGCCGCGTGCTGGCCGACCAGGCCGATGCTGCGGCGTACCTGGCGGGGCTGGGCCGCCACGTCGAACCCCGCCACCTCCGCGCGGCCGCCCGAGGCCCGCAGGAGCGTGGTGAGGATGCGGACGGCTGTGGTCTTGCCCGCGCCGTTGGGGCCGAGCAGGCCACAGACCGTGCCCCGGCCCACGTCGAGATCGATGCCGTCCAGCGCCGCCTTCTCGCCGTACGTCTTGCGCAGGTCCTGCGCGAGCACCGCTGACATACGTGCTCCCTTTCCCCTGGATCGTACGGCGTACCGTACAGGATACGGGTTCACGCACGCAACCGTACGGTGTACCGTACGCATGTGACCGTTGAGTACTCGGGAAAGGGCGATCCCGCGCGCAGCCTGGCGCTGCTCTGGCGGACCAGCGAGCGCGTCAGCCGCAAGGGCAAGCCGGAGCTGAACGTCGACCGCATCGTGCGCGCCGCCATCGACGTGGCCGACACCGAAGGGCTGCAGGCGCTGTCCATGCGCCGCGTGGCCGAGCGGCTGGGCGTCGGGACGATGTCGCTCTACACGTACGTGCCGGGCAAGCCCGAGCTGTTCGACGTCATGCTCGACACCGTCTACGGAGAGACGGCCAAGCCGGAGGACGTGCCCGGCGGCTGGCGGGGCAGGCTGGAGCAGATCGCCAGGGAGAACTGGGCGCTCTACCTGCGTCATCCGTGGCTGCTGCAGGTGGCGGCCAACCGCCCGGTGCTCGGGCCCAACGTCACCGCCAAGTACGACTACGAGCTGCGGGCCGTGGACGGCATCGGGCTGTCGGACGTCGAGATGGACTCGGTGATCACGCTGATCACCGGCTTCGTGCACGGGACGGCGCGGGGCGCCGTGGAGGCGGCGCAGGCCGAGAGCGAGACGGGCATGACCGACGAGCAGTGGTGGGCCGCGCACGCGCCCTTCCTGAGCCGGATCGCTGACGCCGACCGCTACCCTGTCGCCGCACGTGTCGGCCAGTCGGCAGGGGAGGCGCTCAACGCGGCCTACAGCCCGGAGCACGCCTTCGAGTTCGGCCTCCAGCGCGTCCTCGACGGCATCGAGACCCTGGTGAACAGCCGCGCCGCGTGAGCGCTACGCCACGGGGCCGGTGAGGAGG
This sequence comes from Nonomuraea helvata, assembly GCF_039535785.1. Lineage (NCBI taxonomy): Bacteria > Bacillati > Actinomycetota > Actinomycetes > Streptosporangiales > Streptosporangiaceae > Nonomuraea > Nonomuraea helvata. The sequence continues at coordinate 2,777,437 of NZ_BAAAXV010000001.1, read as the reverse complement.
GCGATGGACTGCTGGGCCGAGCGGATGCGGCGGGTGCGCTCCCCGTCCTCCCCGCCGAACTGCAGCGCCTCCTCGGCGATCTCCCCGAACGCGGCGAACGCGGCCAGCCTCTGGCGCACGACCTTCTCGAACGCGTCGTCCTCGATCCGGTAGTACGTGGTGCGCTCGCCCTGCCGGGTGCGGCGGCGCACGAGGCCGACGGAGGTCAGCAGGCGCATGTTGGACGTCATGGACGCCCGGCTGGCCCCGATCGCGTCGGCGATCTCGCCGGCCGACTGCTCGGCGGGCGTGCAGATCAGCAGCCAGCCCAGAATGCGGCCGGTGATGGGCGCCAGGCCCCAGGCGTCGCCGCAGAACATCGCCACGCGCTCGACCCACTCGAGCATGCGCTCGCGGTCGTCGTCAGGAGCCATGGCGTTCAGTTTAGGCTGAACCGTCTGTCACTGATGCCGGTGGAACTCCACCGGCTCGGGGGGCAGAGGTGTGTTGCCGAGGATGAGGTCGGCGGACTTCTCGGCGAGCATCATGACCGGGGCGTAGATGTTGCCGTTCGTGACGTACGGCATCACCGAGGCGTCCACGACGCGCAGCCCGTCCAGGCCGTGGACCCGCATGGTGCCGGGGTCCACGACGGACCTGTCGTCCGTGCCCATCCTGCAGGTGCAGGAGGGGTGGAGGGCGGTTTCGCCGTCCCTGGCCACCCACGCGAGGATCTCCTCGTCCGTCCGCACGCCTGGCCCGGGAGAGATCTCGCCGCCGTCCAGGTCCGACCAGGCGGGCTGGGACAGGATCGCCCGGGCGTGCCTGACGGCCTCCACCCACTCCCGGCGGTCCTGGTCGGTGGAGAGGTAGTTGAAGCGCAGGGCCGGCTTCTCGCGGGGGTCGGCCGACCTGATGCGGACCGAGCCCCGGGCGTCGGAGTACATCGGGCCGATGTGCACCTGGTAGCCGTGGCCGCCGGCCGGGGCCGAGCCGTCGTAGCGGACCGCGATCGGCAGGAAGTGGAACATCAGGTTCGGGTACGCCACGTCGTCGTTCGACCGGATGAAGCCGCCCGCCTCGAAGTGGTTCGTGGCCCCGGGGCCGCCCCTGAGGAAGAGCCAGCGGGCGCCGATGAAGGGCCTGCGCCACAGGGCCAGGGACGACTGCTGGGAGACCGGCTGCCTGCAGGCGTGCTGGACGTACACCTCGAGGTGGTCCTGCAGGTTCTCCCCGACGCCCGGGAGGTCGTGGACCACGCGCACGCCCACCCCCTCCAGGAGCGCCCTGGGGCCGACACCCGACAGCTGCAGGAGCTGGGGGGTGTTGATCGCGCCGCCGCACAGGATGACCTCGCCGGCCTCCACGCGCTTCCCGCCGCAGAGCACGCCGACGGCTCGCGTGCCCTCGAAGAGGACCTTCTCGACGAAGGCGCGGGTCCTGACCGTGAGGTTGCGCCGGCCGCGTACCGGATGCAGGTACGCGCGGGCGGCGCTGAGGCGGCGGCCGCGGTGGATGTTGCGGTCGAAGGCCGCGAATCCCTCCTGTCGGTGGCCGTTCACGTCGTCGGTGAGCCGGTGGCCGGCCTGCTGGACCGCCTCGAAGAAGGCCTCGAACAGCGGCCCCTGCGCCGGGCCGCGTTCGAGCTTCAGCGGGCCGTCGCCGCCGCGGAAGGGCGTGCCCGGGTCGGCCAGGCAGTTCTCCATCTTCTTGAAGTACGGCAGGCAGTGGGCGTAGTCCCAGTGCCTCATGCCGGGATCGGCCGCCCAGCGCTCGTAGTCGAGCGGGTTGCCGCGCTGGAAGATCATGCCGTTGATGCTGCTGGAGCCGCCCAGCACCTTGCCACGGGCGTGGTAGATCCGCCGCCCCTCCATGTACGGCTCCGGCTCCGACTCGTACCGCCAGTCGTAGAAGCGGCTGCCGATGGGGAACATCAGCGCGGCGGGCATGTGGATGAACACGTCCCACAGGTGGTCGGGCCGGCCGGCCTCCAGCACCAGGACTGACACCGAGGGGTCGGCGCTCAGCCGGTTGGCCAGCGCGCAGCCCGCGCTGCCGCCGCCGACGATGACGTAGTCGAACCTCAACGGGGGATCCAGTCCTTCCAGATGATCTTGTTCTCCTGCACCCACCGCTCCGCCGCCTGCTCGGCGGTCATCTTCTCGTTGATCATGTCGCCGGCCACCGCGTTCTGGTCGTCGTTGGTCCAGGTGAAGTTGCGGACCAGGTCGTACGCCTTGCCGCCGGTCTGCGCGAACCGCCGGCTGACGATCTTGTCGAGCAGGTACGGCGGGTAGTCGCAGGCGACCTTCTTCGCGTCGTCGTCGCAGCCCACGGCATAGGGCGGCAGCGCGACCTTGGCCAGTTTGACCTTGGTGAAGAGCCATTGCGGCTCGTAGAAATACATCAGCAGCGGTGTCCGGTTCTTGGTCGCGAACTCGGCCGCTTTGATCAACGCGGCCTCGCTGCCCGAGTAGACGACCTTGTATTTGAGGCCGAGGTTCTTGACGAGAGCCTCGTCGTTCGTCACGAAGGTCGGATCCCCGTCGAGGACTTGTCCGAGATTTCCGGTTTTTTCGGTCCGGAAGAGGCCGGCGTATTTATTGAGGTTTCGGTAGTCCGTAATGTCGGGATATTTCTTGACCATCCACTCAGGGACATACCACCCGATCACGCCTTTGTTCCCGGTGAGCCCGGCCGACAGCGCCACCTTCTTCTGCTCGATGTACGTCTTTTTCAGGTCGTTGTGACCCCAGCTCTCGACGATCACATCGACCTTGCCGGTCTCGAAATCCTTCCAGGAATCGCCCTCCTTCATGGCGCGCTTGTGCACCTTGTAGCCCAGCTCGTGCTCGAGCAGGTACGCCAGCACGGCGGCCTGGGCCTCGTACCCGACCCAGCCGTGGATGTCGATGGTGACGGTGCCCTTGGCCCCGGCGGTGGCGGCGGGCTCCTCGCCGGAACAGGCGGCCGCCAGGAGCAGGGCCGCGACCAGGGGCCCGACGAGCTTGTTCGTTCGCAACATGAGAGGTCTCCCGGAGACCGCGGCCCCGTCCGCGGGGGCCGCGGTCAAGAGGGCGTCACTTGGGGATCCAGGCCTGCCACTTGGCGGTGTTGGCCTCGACCCACTTCTTCGCGGCCTGCTCGCCGGTCATGCCGTTGTTGGTCATGTCGTCGGCGACGGAGTTCTGGTCCTCGTTGGTCCAGGTGAAGTTCTTGACCAGCTCGTACGCCTTGCCGCCGGTGTCGGCGAACTTCTTGCTGACGATCTTGTCGAGGTCCATCTCCGGGTAGTCGCAGGCGACCTTCTTCGGGTCGGCGTCGCAGCCCTCGGTGTAGGCGGGCAGCTTCACCCGGACCAGCTGGGTCTTGCTGAACAGCCAGTGCGGGTCCCAGAAGTAGAACAGCAGCGGCTTCTTCTGCTCCTGCGCCTGCTGGGCGCCCTTGATCAGGGCCGCCTCGCTGCCGCCCACGACGACCTTGAAGTTCAGCTTGAGGTTCTTGATCAGGGCTTCCTCGTTGCTGACGTACGACGGGTCGCCGAAGAGCAGCTGGCCCTTGTCTCCCGACTCGGAGGTCTTGAACAGTCCGGCGTACTTGTTCAGGTTCTTGTAGTCGGTGATGTCGGGGTGCTCGTCGGCCATCCACTTGGGGATGTACCAGCCGATGACGCCCTTGTTGCCGGTGGAGCCCGCCTCGGCGGCGACCTTCTTCTCCTCGATGAACTTCTTCTTCAGGTCCGGGTGTCCCCAGTTCTCGATGATGACGTCGACGTCGCCGGTCTCGAAGCCCTCCCAGGCGAGCTGCTCCTTGATCTCGGGCAGTTCCACGTTGTAGTGCAGCTCGTTCTTCAGCAGGTACGCCACGACGTTCGCGCTGGCCTCGTACCCGACCCAGGGGTTGATGGCGATCTTCACGGTCCCCGCGGGGGCGCTGGAGCCGGCCTGCGGTGCGGCGGAGGAGCTGGGAGAGGTCTCGACCTTGGCCCCGCCGCAGGCCGCGGCGCCGAGCCCAACTGCGAGGAGGCCTGCGAGCAGGCGAATCTTCATGATGTGAACTTCCTCTTTCGGGGGGAAGGACGCCTGTCGGCGCCCTGCGTGATGCGGTCGAGCATGACTCCGAGCAGCACGGTCGCGATGCCGGCCACGAAGCCCATGCCGAAGTCGGTCCGCTGGGAGAACCCGGTGACCACGTCGTAGCCGAGGGCCCCGGCCCCGACCAGACCGCCGACGACGACCATGGCCAGCGTCATGACGATGCCCTGGTTGGCGGCGAGCAGGATGCCCCGCCTGGCCATGGGCAGCTGCACCTTCCACAGGAGCTGGCCGGGCGTCGAGCCCGCCGAGACGGCCGCTTCGACGACCGTGGCGGGCACGCCCTTGATGCCGTCCTCGACCAGGCGCACCACCGGCGGCACCGCGTAGATGACGGAGGCGAAGATCGCGGTGAACCTGGTGGTCTCGAACAGCGCCAGCGCCGGCAGCAGGTAGACGAACGCCGGCATGGTCTGGGCGGCGTCGAGCACGGGCCGCTGCACGGCCGAGTAGCGCGGCGAGCGGGCCGCGGCCACCCCGAGCAGCAGGCCGACGGCCAGCGTGACCAGCACGGCGACGACCACCGTGGTCAGCGTCTGCATGGTGTGCTCCCAGACGCCGAGCAGCGCGATGGCCAGCAGGCAGCCCAGCGCCGTCAGCGCCGGGCGCACGCCGCTCACCCACCAGGCGACGGTCAGCACCGCCAGGGCGACCAGCCACCACGGGGCCGAGGTGAGCAGCGTCTCCAGGGGGTTGAGCAGGGCAGCGGTGGTGAGGTCCTTGATGAACGTGGTCACCGCGAACCAGTTGTCCTCGGCCCAGAGGACGGCGGCGTTCACCTCGGACACGAAGTTGACCGTGAGGCCGTCCGGCCACGTCCGGGGGAGCACGGGGATGAGCGCGAGCCCGGCCGCCGCGAGCACGCCGGCGGCGGCGAGATCCAGCTTGCCGATCCTCGAATGCGGTCCTCGTCTGGCGACCGCCATCGTCATCCGGTCCAGCAGCACCGCCATGATCACGACGGCCACGCCGGCCGGGAGCATGATGCCGACCTGCGCCCGTGACAGGCCGCGAATGATGTCGCCACCGAGGCCGGGGGCCGAGATGAGGTTCGCGATGACGACCATGGACAGGGCCATCATGATCGTCTGGTTGACGGCGAGCGCGATCGTGCACCTGGCCAGCGGCAGGTAGACCTTGAACAGCGTCTGCGTACGTGTTGCGCCCAGTGACGTGGACGCCTCGACCGCCGTGGGGGAGACCTCCGAGACGGCCAGCGCGGTGATGCGGATGGCGGGCGGGATCGAGTAGATCATCGTCGCGATGGCCCCGGCCGGCGCGCCGATGTGGAAGAAGAGCGCGAGCGGCGCCAGGTACGCGAACGTCGGCATGATCTGCATGACGTCCAGCGCCGGTGTGATCAACCGCCGCACGCGGCCGGAGAGCCCGGCCCAGACGCCCAGCGGGATCCCGATCGCCAGCGACAGCAGCACGGAGACCGCGACCAGGGCCAGCGTGTCGACGCTCGACTGCCAGAGCCCGAGGACGCCGAACGCGCTCACGCCCGCGACCGCGAGCAGCGCGATCCTCCGGCCGCCCGCCAGCCACGCCAGCGCGCCGAGCACGCCGGTGATGCCGGGCCAGCCGAGCGCGTTCAGCACGACCTCGAACAGGTCGTAGAGCCGGCCCACGAAGAGCCGGATGTAGTTGAGGAAGTACAGGAAGAGCGGGTTGTCGTTGCGGTGGTCGTCGATCCACTCGCGCAGGTCGGTGACGGCCAGGAACTGCGGCGCCTCCTTGTCGTGCGGCAGCGTGGCCGTGCCGCGGAAGACGAGGTACGCGGCCACGAACAGGACCGACACGCCGACAGGCGCCACCCACCGGGGCAGCCGGAGCCTGGCCGGCGTGCTGACCGCCGCCGAGCTCATGTCCCCGCCTGCACCGCGAGGCCCTGGCCCGACAGGAAGGACAGCAGGTCCACGCGGTCCACGACGCCCACCAGATCGTCGCCGTCCATGACCCTGATCGGGCGGGAGGAGGCCGAGCAGGCGCCGATGGCGTCCTTGACGAGCGTGGTGACCGGTAACGCCGGCCCGTCCAGCGGCTCGCCGGGCTCCGGGTCGCGGCTGATCCAGCGCAGCGTCAGCACGTGGCTCCTGGGCACGTCGCGGACGAAGTCGGCCACGTAGTCGTCGGCGGGCGCGCCCACCAGCTCCTCGGCGGTGCCGAGCTGCACGATCGAGCCCGCCCGCATGATCGCGATCCGCTCGCCCAGCTTGAGCGCCTCCGACAGGTCGTGGGTGATGAACACCATCGTCTTGCCGACCTCCCGGTGCAGGCGGATCACCTCCGCCTGCATGTCGCGCCTGATCAGCGGGTCGAGCGCGCTGAACGGCTCGTCGAACAGCATCACCTGCGGGTCCACGGCCAGCGCGCGGGCCAGCCCTACCCGCTGCTGCATGCCGCCCGAGAGCTGGTCGGGGTAGGCGTCGGCGTAGCCGTCGAGGCCGACGAGGGAGAGGATCTCCGCGGCCCGCGCGTGCCTGGCCGCCTTGGCGGCGCCCTGGATCTCCAGCCCGTACGCGACGTTGTCGATCACCTTGCGGTGCGGCAGCAGGCCGAAGTGCTGGAAGACCATGCTGACCTGGTGGCGGCGGAGCTCGCGGAGCCGGGCGGGGGAGGCGCCGCCGATGTCCTCGCCGCCGATCCTGATCTCGCCCGCGCTGGGCTCGATCAGCCGGGTGAGGCAGCGTACGAGGGTGGACTTGCCGCTGCCCGACAGGCCCATGACCACGAAGACCTCGCCCGGGCGCACCTGGAAGCTCACGTCTCTCACGGCGGCGGTGCAGCCGGTCTTCTCTCTCAGAGTCGCCTGGTCGAGATGTCTGTCCTCGCTGTCCAGCACTTTCTGTGCCCTGGAACCGAAGATCTTCCAAAGACCCTCAACGGTGATGGCCGCGCTGTCGGGAGAATCTCCCACCCTGCCTCCTTCATGACTGGCACAACATATGTCGCGAATAACGGGTATCTCAACGCCGTGACCGTCCAGAGATCGGGGCGCTCCTCGCACGTTATGGAGTTGGAACGTGCGAAACTCCCACTATCGGACATGTAGGGCCTTAAGGGTTTATTTCCTACTCTCTGATCATTTATGGTGGAACCCCAGCTTTTACCCCAAGAGTCACAGGACTTGTTTTTTGTAGCGTTATCTTCGTGTGGGCTACGCTGCGTTGGGATGTGTTCTAATTACCGGCACTTGCTGCTTTCCCATGGGGCACATCCCCCTCAAATACGCCGATTTCGGGCGAGGTGCGTTCTGTGAGTACAGAGCTGGGCGAGAGGCAGGCCGGCAGGGGCAACTGGCGGCTGAGCAACTGGCGCGTACGCGCACGTCTCGTCGCCCTCATCCTGATCCCGACGGCCGCCGCCGTGCTGCTCGGCGGCATCCAGGTACTCGCGAGCACGTCCGCCGCCGGCGACTACGCACGCACCAACCAGTTCGCCCAGCTCTCCGTCCAACTGGGCAGCCTCACCCACGAGGTGGCCGCCGAGCGGGCCAGGACCGCCTGGTACATCGCCCGCAACCGCCCGGCGGACGGTCTGTCCGCGGTGCGCGCCCAGATGGACGAGGTGGACAGGACCGCCGCTCAGGTACGCGGCACCGTCCGGCAACTGCTGAACGACGCGACCGGCCGCTCCGCCGACCAGCTCGAGAACCTGCTCAGCCGGCTGGACGACCTGACCGCCCTGCGCAAGCAGGCACTCGACGCCACCCTGCTGCCCGGCCCGGCCGTGGAGCTCTACACGACCGTGATCGGCGACCTGCTCGCCGTCCACAACGAGCTGGTCAAAGAGAGCGTGGACGACGAGCTGTTCCGCCGGACCCGCATGCTCGACGCTCTGGCCAGGGCGAAGGAGAGTGTCTCGTACCAGCAGGCGCTCGTCACCGTCGCGCTGGTCGAGGGGGCGTTCGACGAGGACCCGCTCGAGCGCTTCCTCGGCGAGCAGTCCAAGGAGCTCAACGAGCGCAAGGCCTACGCCGTCGAGGCCACCGCGGACGAGCGGCGCTTCTTCGACGAGACCGTCAACGGCAGGTCCGCCGACCGCATGCTGTTCCTGCGCGAGCTCGTGCTGATCAGGGCCACGAAGGGGCTGCCCCTGCGCGGCCTCGACCTGAGCAGGCGCGACGACGCCAAGGAGTGGTTCGACGCGACGGGCGTGGTCGTCGACTCCATGCGCAAGGTCGAGGAGCGCCAGGCCCAGGGCATCGTGGCCCGCAGCGAGGCGCTCAGCGCCGACGAGCGGCGGCAGGCGTTCGTCGTCGCCGGCGCCGTGCTGGCGCTGCTCGTGGCCGTCCTGCTGGTCACCACCGGGGTCGCCAGGTCGCTCGTACGCCCCCTGCGCCGCCTGCGGAGCGAGGCGCTGCAGATCGCCGGCAAGCGGCTGCCCGACTTCGTCCAGCACCTCCGCGAGTCGCGCGACAGCGCGGTCCAGGCCGAGGTGCCGCCCATCGGGATCTTCTCCAGGGACGAGGTGGGCGAGGTCGCCCGCGCGTTCGACGAGGTGCACCGCGAGGCGGTACGCCTGGCCGGCGACGAGGCCAAGCTGCGCGCGAACGTCAACGCCATGTTCGTCAACCTGTCGCGGCGCAGCCAGACGCTGGTCGAGCGGCAACTGACGCTGATCGAGAGGCTGGAGCGCGGCGAGCGCGACGACGCCAGGCTCGGCGACCTGTTCAAGCTCGACCACCTGGCCACGCGCATGCGCCGCAACAGCGAGAACCTCCTGGTCCTCGCCGGCCAGGAGGCGGCACGCAAGTGGAGCGAGCCGGTAGAGCTGATGGACATCGTGCGCGCCGCGCTCGGCGAGGTCGAGAGCTACGACCGGGTCAGCATCCAGGTCCAGTCGGACGTGGCCATCGCCGGTCAGGCCGTCACCGACGCGGTGCACCTGCTCGCGGAGCTGATCGAGAACGCCGTCTCGTTCTCCCCGCAGGAAACCAAGGTCGTCATCTCCAGCAGCCGCATCGACGGCGGCTCGCTGATGCTGTCGGTCACCGACCACGGGATCGGCATGACTCCCGAGGAGCTGTCGGAGGCCAACTGGCGGCTGGCGAACCCGCCCGTCGTGGACGTGTCGGTGTCGCGGCGCATGGGCCTGTTCGTGGTCGGCCGCCTGGCCCTGCGGCACAGCATCAGGGTCCAGCTGCGCAGGCAGGACATCGGCGGGCTGACCGCCATGGTGCTCGTCCCGCCGGCGCTGCTCACGGCGGTGCCGGGTCCGGCGGCCGCCCCGCAGCGCGTCCAGGTGCCCGCCCAGGCGACGCGGGCACCCTCCCCGCCGGCCCCTGAGCCGTTCACCGGCCCGTTCACCGGCCCGTTCACTGGGCCGGTGAACGGCCGGCCGTCCTCTGGGCACCCGTCCTCTGGGCACCCGTCCTCTGGGCACCCGTCCTTCTCCACCTTGCCGCCCGCCGGGCTGCTCCCCGGGCATCCGTCGCTGGACAGCGTGGCCCCGGCGCCCGAGCCCTCGTCCTGGTTCAGCTCGGCCCCGGCCCACTCGGTCGAGTCGCAGCCGCCGGACCTGCCGGGCCGGCTCGCCACGCCGCACGACGCGTACCCCTCGTTCGCCACTCCCAGCCCGGCCAAGGACGACTTCCTGCCGATCTACGCCGCCATCGAGGAGACCGGCTGGTTCACCAAGTCGGCGCCGACCGCGGACCACCGCGACCCGGCCTGGGCCTCGCCCGCCGACCAGGGCTGGCAGGCCGCCGGCGCGGCCGCCGAGCCCGAGCAGGGCGGCACCACCAGCTCCGGCTTGCCGAAGCGGACCCCGAGAGCGAACCTGGTACCGGGTACGGCGAATCCGAAACCCCCGCCCGCCCCTGCTCCTCCGGCGTCGCCTGATCGGCTGCGTAACAGGTTGGCCAGTTACCAGCAGGGCGTGCGCAAGGGCCGCGCCGAGCTCGAGGAGGATTGATGAAGGAGTTGAGCCAGGGGGCCAGGGACATCAACTGGCTGGTCAGCCGCTTCGTCGACGAGGTTCCCGGCGTGGCGCACGCCGTGGTCGTGTCGGCCGACGGGCTGCCCATGGCCTACTCCAGGGGCTTCCCCAAAGACCGCGCCGACCAGCTCGCCGCCGTCGCGGCCGGGCTCGTCAGCCTCACGCAGGGGTCGGCGCGCGTGTTCGAGGGCGGAGGCGTCACCCAGACCCTCGTCGAGATGGAACGCGGCCTGCTGCTGGTGATGTCGATCAGTGACGGATCCTGCCTGGCGGTGCTGGCCGCGCCCGACTGCGACATGGGGCTGGTGGCGTACCAGATGACGATCCTGGTCGAGCGCGCGGGGCAGGTGCTCACACCGGCCGTACGGGCTGAACTGTCGGCGGCGCGGCCCTGAATGGATCCGCAGCGGAGCGAGGACATCCATTCAGGGACCTCCTCGCGGAGCGAGGCAGACAGATAGGAACGGGGACATCCATGTGGCAGAACGATGAGCCGGAGCAGGAGCGCAGCTCGCTCGTCCGGATGTACGCCGTCACCGGCGGCAGGACCGCTCCGCGCACGAAGCTCGCCATGGAGGCCCTGGTATCGTCGGCCACCTCCGCACAACTCGGTCCGACGTACACCCGTGAATACCGCGCGATCAGCGAGCTGTGCCGCCAGGTGCGGTCCGTGGCGGAGATCTCGGCGCTGCTGAGTGTGCCGCTCGGGGTGGCGCGGGTGCTCGTGGCCGACATGGAGGCGGACGGGCTGGTCAGGGTTTATCAGCCGCAGCTGGATGCGGGCCTCCCCGACAGGGGCCTGCTCGAAAGGGTATTGAGTGGACTTCGCAGGCTCTAGCGGGCTCACCTCCACGAAAATCGTCGTTGCGGGCGGCTTCGGCGTCGGGAAGACCACGTTCGTGGGCTCCGTGTCCGAGATCATGCCGCTGACCACGGAGGCGGTGATGACGGACGCGGCCGCGGAGATCGACGATCTCGCGCACACGCCGGGGAAGACCACCACCACCGTGGCCATGGACTTCGGGCGGCTCTCTCTGGAGCGCGACCTGATCCTCTACCTGTTCGGCACGCCGGGGCAGCACCGGTTCTGGTTCATGTGGGACGACATCGTGCGGGGCGCCATCGGGGCCGTCGTGCTGGTCGACTCGCGGCGGCTGGCCGACAGCTTCCCCGCCGTGGACTACTTCGAGGAGTCCGGCATCCCGTTCGTCGTCGGGCTGAACGGGTGGGACGGGGAGTTCCCGCACGTCGAGAGCGAGGTGCGGGAGGCGCTCACCCTGTCGCCGCACGTGCCGATCGCGCGCACCGACGCCCGGGAGCGGCAGGCGGTCAAGAGCACCCTCATCACGCTCGTCGAGCACGCCCTGAGCGTCCGGTCCTAGCTAGCTCGCCGACCACCAGGAGGCGGCCACCAGCTCGGCCACCAGAGTCTCGGTGAGCAGGGCGACGTCCGGCTCGGAGTCGTGGACGTACCTGACGGCGGCCGTGGCGCCCTTCACCTCCGCGCCCACGGCGACCACCGTGGAGCCGCGCTCGCGAACCCACTCCATGGCCTGCCCGTCGTAGCGGGAGCCGGGGAAGAGAACGGCGCGGTAGTCGAGGGTCTTGGTGAGGTAGACGTCCACGTGGGACCAGTCGCCGCTCTCGCAGGCGTCGGCGGGGCGGCGCGGACCCTCGCGGAACATCAGCGCCGACTGCTCGGCCGACGACAGGCGCTCGGCGGGGGCGATGGTGTAGACGCCGTGCCCGCCGTCCAGCAGCTCCATCGTCGGGGGGAGCCACTCGTCCCTGCGGTCAAGCAGGTCCTCGGTGGCCTCGGCGGCCCGCTCCAGCAGTCCCGGCACGTCGCGGCCGGCCCCGGTGAGGTGCGCCTCCAAGGCCAGGAGCAGGGCCTGGGTGTGCTGGAACGTACGGCAGGCCACGCCGCCGCGCTCCTCGCCCGCCCGCATGCCGACCACCAGGTCGGCCACCTGGGCGAGAGGCGAATCGGGGGAGTTGGTGAGCGCGGCGAGGAAGGACGCGCCGCCCGCGTACCGTTCCATGGCGTCCAGGGTCTCCCTGCTGGTGCCGGTGGCCGAGATCGGGACGACCAGGGTGCCCGCGGCGGCCGGGTAGGTGGCGGCGGCCGAGGCGTAGTCGGCGTACGCGTCGATGCCCGCGGCGCGCAGGCGCAGGGCGGCCACCCCGGCGGCGTACCTGGAGCTGCCCATGCCCAGGAAGAGCACCCGGGTGAGGCCCTGGGGGAGCGCGGCGAAGGGGTTCTCCTCCTTCAGGGCAGCGGCCAGGCTCCTGAGCGCTCCCGGCTTGGCCTCCAGATCGGACAGGTAGAGCTCGGAATTCACGTGATGTTCTCCTCTTGGTACCAGGTACGCAGAACGCCCATGGGGGCGTAACTCCAGCGGGGCAGGTGGCGGGCGGCGTAGATCAGCTCGCGGCACTCCTGCTCCACCTCGAACGGGCGGATCAGCCTTTCGTCCAGGAGGTCCGGCCTGTTCCGCTCGGCCAGGCGCCGTCCGTAGGCGGCGAGCAGCCCGGCACGGGCCTTCGCCGCCCACGCCGCCGCATGAGCGGGCTCGGTGCCTCGTCGCTTGATCGCCACCTGGGCCACGTGCTCGAGACTCGTGGTGAGCTGGGCCACGTCCCGGGCGGCGGGCTGGCACGGCGCCGCGTCGGTGACGGTGGGGTTGCCGTCGAAGTCGATCACCGCGTAGCCGTCCCGCCACCGCAGGATCTGGCCCACGTGGAGGTCGCCGTGGATCCGGATGCGGGGGCTCGTGATGTCGTCCTGGAGGGGCGCGAGCTCCTGCCTCATGCGTCCCGCCCTGGTGGCCAGCCACGCGCCGTCCTCGCCGCCGGTGAGCTCCAGCGCCTCGGCGAGCGCCGCCTCCGCCCTGGACGCCGCGGAGGTGTGCGCCGCACCGGCGGAAGGGAGTGTGGCGAGGGCGAGGTGGAGGTCGGCGGCCAGGCGGCCGATCTCGGCGGCGAAGTCCGCGTTGCCCGCGGCGGCCTCGTCCACGCACCACTCCCAGCCGTCGCGGGCCTCCGGCAGATAGCCGGTGACCAGGGCGAGGAGCTCCTCGTGGGTGTCCGTTGCAAGGATGAGTGCGGCGTAGGGCGGGGCGGTGTCCGTGAAGCCCGCATCGACGAGGTGGGCGAAGATCTCCGGAGTGGGATGCGGGAGCGGGACCGGTGGGGTGAGCCACTTGACGACGACCTGCTCGTCCACCACCACGGAGTAGTTGGTCTGGTCGACGTGGGGGCCGAAGTCGCGCTCAGCTGGAGCCCCAGTGTGGAGATCTCCAACCCCGTACGAGAGGGTTGGCAACGGCAGGAACCGGCGGACCGCGAACGGCGCCGGCACCTCACCCTCCAGCAGCAGGAGAAGGGCCGCCGTGAGGCCGCGGTCTCGGGCGGTGAGTGGAGACTCACCGAGAGGGATCAGCCGGGCGGCTATTGAAGCCCAATTCAACTCATTTACCAAACTTCCAGGTAGCAATGTGGGCAAAAGTCTTGCTCATGTTGATTTACCCTGCAACACTCCTGCTTTGGTCTGCTGTGTCCGGTAAGGTCGCGCGACCCCTCGTACAGCACAAATTCAGAAGGAGTAGCGGCCGTGTCCCGTACCCGGTTCACCCGTCGTCTCCCGGCCGCCGTGGCGGTGGCCGGCCTCACGCTTGCCGTCGCGGCGTGCGGCGGTGAGTCGTCGACCAGCTCAGAAGGCACGACCGCGGCGGCGGCCGACCAGCTCAAGCCGAACGCGGACCTGTCGCAGCAGACCCTCCAGATCACAGTATGGGACGGCTACACGCCCGCGGAGCTGCCCCAGAAGGTCAAGGAGAAGCTCCACGTCAAGGACATGAAGGTCACCCTGCACGACACCAACGAGATCGCGATGACCAAGCTCACCGCCCCCGGTGACAGCGGCATCGACGTGGCGTTCGTGTCGGGCCAGTACGCCCAGGCGCTCAACGCGGCCGGCCTGCTGGAGCCGATCCACCCCGAGCTGATCCCCAACCTGGCCAACCTCTACCCGGAGGCCACCCAGCTCTCCTACGACAAGGGCAACAAGTACTCGGTGCCCTACACCTGGGGCACGACCGGCATCTGCTACCGCAGCGACCTGGTGAAGTCCGAGCCGAAGAGCTGGAACGATCTGCTCAAGCCCCCGTCCTGGGCCGACAAGAAGGTCACCATGATGACCACCGAGCGCTGGCTGGCCCTGCCCGCGCTCAAGGCGCTCGGCTACTCGCTCAACACCGACAAGGACGACGAGATCGCGAAGGTCAAGGACGCCCTCGTCGCGCAGAAGCCTCACCTGCTCACCTACGATGACACCACGTTCGGCGAGAAGCTGAAGTCCGGCGAGGCCGTCATGGTCGAGGCGTGGGACGGCTGGTGCCCGACCACGGACCCGAAGGGCAACATCAAGTTCGTGGTGCCGAAGGAGGGCAGCGACCTCTGGGTGGACACCATGGTGATCATGAAGTCCTCCAAGAACAAGGAGGCCGCGCACGCCCTGATCAACTACATCCTCGACCCCGAGATCCACAGCTGGGCCGCCGAGAACATCAACTACAAGGTCCCGAACAAGGCCGCCATGGAGCGGGTGACGATCCCCAAGGGCTCGCTGCTGGGCATCAAGCCCGCCGAGCTGCTCAACGGTGAGTCGATCATCGACCTGGGCCAGGCGTCGACCAAGTACACACGCCTGTCGACCGAAGTCACGGCACAGCAGTAATTGCGGTGAAGTCTGAGGTCAAGGCCCGGCCGGTGTCCCGTTGGCGGGGACGCCGGCTGGGCGCGTTCGTTTTCCTGTCACCCGGTGTCACCTACCTGATCGTGCTGCTGCTGGTGCCGCTGGCGCTGGTGCTGAGCAACACGGTGTTCCAGCGGGGCCGCTTCGGCGGCGTCGTCTACGAGTTCACCACCGAGAACTTCGAGCGCCTGGTCGACCCGCTCTACCTGGGCGTGGTGGTCGTCTCGCTTAAGCTCGCGGCGCTGACGACGCTCGTCGCGCTGCTGATCGGCTACCCGACGGCGTACGTGATCGCGCAGCTCCCGCGGAAGTGGAAGACGGTGGCGCTGGTCGCGATCGTGCTCCCGTTCTGGACGAACTTCATCATCCGCGTGTACGCGTGGATCATCCTGCTCAGCGGCCCCGGCCTGGTGAACTCGCTGCTGGGCACGCACATGGAGCTGCTGTACAAGCAGGGCACGATCGTCGCCGGGCTGCTCTACTCGTACCTGCCGTTGATGGTGCTGCCGCTGTACTCCGCGATCGAGCGGCTCGACCCGCAGCTCAGGGAGGCCTCGGCCAATCTGGGAGCCTCGGGGTTCACGACCTTCAGGAAGGTCACGCTGCCGTTGACGGTGCCCGGCGTGCTGACCGGATGCCTGTTCGTCTTCGTGCCGAGCTTCGGCAACTTCGTCATCCCGGAGATCCTCGGGGGCAGCAAGTCGATCATGGTGGGCAACCTGATCCGCGACCAGTTCCTGAAGGCGCGCGACTGGCCCTTCGGCGCGACGCTCGCGCTGGCGCTCATCGCGGTGCTGATCGTGCTGCTCCTCGCGCAGGCATGGGCGGCCCGCCGTGCGTAGGTCCAAGCTCTTGTTCGTCCCGTTCTGGGCCACGTACGTCTTCCTCTACCTGCCGATCGTCGTGCTGGTCGTCATGTCGTTCAACTCCGGCAGGTCGGCGTACACGTACGAGGGCTTCAGCCTCAAGTGGTACGGCGAGCTGGCCCACGACGACCGGGTCAGGGACGGCCTGGTCAACACGCTGATCGTGGCCGCGGGCTCCACGGTGATCGCCACCGTCCTGGGCACGCTGCTGGCCGTCGGGCTGGCCAGGCACAGCAGGTCGAAGCTGCTGGACGCCATCGCGCTCATGCCGGCCGTGCTGCCCGACCTGGTGATCGCGATCGGCCTGCTGCTGTTCTACGGCCTGATCGCGCTCACGCTCGGCCTGTACTCGACGGTGCTCGCGCACGGCCTGTTCTCGATGTCGTTCGTGGCCGCGGTGGTGCGCACGAGGCTCGCCAACGCCGACACCTCGCTGGAGGAGGCCTCGCGCGACCTCGGCGCCGGACCGGTGGAGACGTTCATCAGGATCACGCTGCCGCAGCTCGCGCCGGGCATCGTCGCGGGCGCGCTGCTGGCGTTCACGCTGTCGCTGGACGAGTTCGTGATCGCGTACTTCACGATCGGCAACACTGAGCAGACGCTGCCGATCGTCATCTACTCAATGATCCGTTTCGGGGTCACCCCCAAGATCAACGCGCTGGCCGCGATCCTGCTCCTCGTGAGCTTCACGGCGGTGATCGCCGGGCAGCGTATGACGAAGATCGGTGAAGCTCGTGCTCAAGATTGATGGCATCACCCGCAGGTTCGGTGAGGTCACCGCGCTCGACAACGTGTCTCTGGAGATCGGCCAGGGCGAGTTCTTCGCCCTGCTCGGCCCGTCCGGCTGCGGCAAGACCACACTGCTGCGCATCATCGCCGGGTTCGAGACGCCCGACGCGGGCACGGTGACGCTCGACGGCGACGACCTGCTGTCCAAGCAGCCGAACCGGCGGCCGATCAGCCTCATGTTCCAGTCGTACGCGCTGTTCCCCCACATGAGCGTGGCCAAGAACGTGGCCTACGGCCTCGAGCGCGAGCGGCTGCCCCGCCAGGAGGTCAAGCAGCGCGTCGGCGAGGTGCTGGAGACCGTCGGGCTGTCGGCGCACGCCGACCGCAAGCCCGCCCAGCTCTCCGGCGGGCAGCGGCAGCGGGTCGCGCTGGCCCGTTCCATCGTCAAGCGGCCCCGTCTGCTGCTGCTCGACGAGCCGCTGTCGGCCCTGGACAAGAAGGTCCGCGCCGACATGCAGCTGGAGCTGAAGCGGCTGCAGCACGAGGTCGGCATCACGTTCGTGGTCGTCACGCACGACCAGGAGGAGGCCATGTCGCTGGCCGACCGCATCGCGGTCTTCGACAGCGGCAGCGTGCGCCAGGTGGACCGGCCGGTCGCGCTCTACGAGCGGCCCCGCACGCCGTTCGTGGCCGACTTCGTGGGGGCCAACAACCTCTTCCACGGCACGGCCGGCGGGCTCGACGGGATCAAGACCGACGACTTCGGCATGCTGGCCGGCACTCCGCTGGAGGAGCTGGAGGCGGGCGCCAAGGCGCTGCTGGCGGTCCGGCCGGAGAAGATGGAGCTGGCCGACGAGAGCGCCGCCCGCGGCCTGAAGGGCAGCGTCCTGGACGTCAGCTTCTACGGCGGTGTGTCGCACATCTCCGTGGACGTGCCGGGCCGCGCCAAGCCGGTGCTCGTCGCCGTGCAGGGGGCGAGCTCGGTGGAAGTGGGCGCCAAGGTCAAGGTGCGCTGGAAGGCCGAGGACGCGGTCATCATGGCGGTCGATGCATGATGTCAGCGGGTCAGGTCGTTGCCCGTCGCCGTGCGCGCGTACGACAGGATCAGCTCGGCCGCCTCGTCCGGGCCGATGACCGGGTGTCTGGCCGTGATGCGGTAGCCGTACGCGTCCTCCAGGGCCACCAGGTTGCGCGCGATCGTCAGCGAGTCGGTGCTCAGCTTGAACACCCCGAGGGCGGCCCCCGTGTCCAGGATCGCCTGGTACATCGACACCTGGCGGTCGTAGAGCGAGGTGAGCAGCACGCCGTAGACCCGGTTGCGGCCCGCGGCCCCGCCCAGCTCGTTGAGCAGGCGCACGTCGGGGTCGAGCGGCCCGGTCGGCAGCCCCGACCTGACCGTGACGACCAGCTTCTCGGCCGGGTCGGTGAGCGCGGCGAGCTGCCGCGCGCGCTGCTCGTAGAAGCGCTCCATGCCCGCGTGCTGCGCCTCGACCAGCAGCTCGCTGAGGTCGGGGTAGTGGTAGAGCACCGCGCCGGAGGTGAGCCCGGCCTCCTCGGCGACGTGCGAGAGCTGCACACCGTCGATGCCGTGGCGGATGATGGCCCTGCGCGCGGCCTCGATCAAGTCGATGCGCCGGTCGTCGCGGCTCTTACGCTGGGCCACCCGCACCACCCTCACTCGTTCGCCCGCCGTTCAGTTAGCCGTGACCATAGTGCCCGTAACTTGACCTCAACGCTAGATGAGTTCTTGAATTCCTCTTCAAATTGATGAGTTTCCCCGGAGTCGCGAGATGTCTCTCACCATTCTGTTCATGCCTGAAAGCGCGTACGGTCCGACCAACAATTGCATCGGCATCGGCGACATTCTCCGCCGCCGCGGCCACCGCGTCGTCTTCGCGGCCGAGGCGTCGTGGAAGGGCAAGCTCGAGGCGCTCGGCTTCGAGGAGGACCTGGTGGACCTCGCCCCGCCGCCCGAGAACGCCGAGGAGCAGGACCCCGGTCAGTTCTGGAAGGACTTCATCCGCGAGACCGCGCCCGAGTACCGCAAGAGCACGCTGGAGCAGCTCGACACCGTCACCAAGCCCATCTGGGCCGAGCTGATCGACGGCGTGAAGTACTGCGAGCCGCAGCTCAAGGCCATCATCGAGCGGGTGAACCCCGACGTGATCGTCGAGGACAACGTGATCATGTTCCCGGCGCTGCTCACCGCGGGCAAGAAGTTCGTCCGCATCGTCTCCTGCAACCCGCTCGAGGTGCGCGGCGAGAACATCGCGCCGGTCTTCTCCGGCCTGGCCGCCGACGACCGCTCCGAGTGGGAGGCGTTCCGCGCCGAGTACGACCGCACCCACCGCGAGCTCTGGAGCGCCTTCAACGAGTGGTGCGTCGAGCAGGGCACCGCGCCGCTGCCCGACCTCGACTTCATCCACGAGGGCGACCTGAACCTCTACGTCTACCCGGAGGTCCTCGACTACACCGACGCCCGCCCGCTCGGCCCGTCCTGGCACCGGCTCGACTCCTCCGTGCGTGAGACCGACGACGACTTCGCTCTGCCCTTCCAGCGCAACGACAAGGGGTCCCTGGTCTACTTCTCGCTCGGCTCGCTCGGCTCGTCCGACGTGGAGCTGATGCAGCGGGTGATCGACGTCCTGGCCACCACGCCGCACCAGTACATCGTCTCCAAGGGCCCGCTGCACGAGGAGATCAAGCTGGCCGACAACATGTGGGGCGCGGAGTTCCTCCCGCAGACTAAGATCATCCCACTGTGTGACCTGGTCATCACCCACGGCGGCAACAACACGACCACGGAGGCGGTGCACTTCGGCAAGCCGATGATCCTGCTGCCGCTCTTCTGGGACCAGTACGACAACGCTCAGCGGGTCGACGAACTCGGCTATGGTGTCAGGCTCTCCACCTACACCTTCACGGACGAGGACCTGAAGGGGGCGGTCGAGCGGCTGCTCGGGGACACCGAGCTGCGTGCCCGGCTCGCCGCCGCGGGCGAGGAGATCCGCCGTCGCGACGGCCTGCGCAAGGCCGCCGACCTGATCGAGCAACTTGGCGAGTGACATGCGTGAACTGATCAACCCTGCCACCGGCCTGCCGTGCGCCGAAGTTCCGGACACGCCGGTGGAGGGGGTCGCGGCGGCCGTACGGACGGCTCGCGCGGCCTTCGAGGAGTGGTCGCAGGCCACCCCGGCCGACCGCGCCCGGCTGCTGCTGCGGGTCGCCGACCTGGTGGAGGCCGACGCCGAGGAGCTGACAAGGCTCGAGGTGGAGGAGACGGGCAAGCCGGCGGCGGTGTTCAGGGACGGCGAGCTGCCGTTCGCTGTCGACAACCTGCGCTTCTTCGCCGGGGCCGCCCGTTCGCTCGAGGGCTCCGGCGCCGGGGTGTTCAGCGCGGGCTACACCTCGGTCCTGCTGCGCCGCCCCGTCGGGTTGGTGGGATCGATCGCGCCGTGGAACTTCCCGTTCGTCATGGCCGTCTGGAAGGTCGGCCCGGCGGTGGCCGCCGGCAACGCAGTGGTGATCAAGCCGGCGCCGCAGACGCCGCGCACGACGCTGCGGCTGGCCGAGCTGTTCGCCAAGGCGGGCGCGCCCGACGGGCTCGTGCAGGCGGTCACCGGGGACGCGGAGGTCGGCCAGGCGCTTGTCACCGACCCGGGCGTGGACATGGTCAGCGTCACCGGCTCCACGGAGACCGGCCGGGCGGTGATGACCGGGGCCGCGACCACGCTCAAGCGGGTGCACCTCGAGCTCGGCGGCAAGGCGCCCGCGCTGGTCTTCGGGGACGCCGACCTGGCGGAGATGGCCCGCGGCGTGGTCCTGGGGGCGACGTACAACAGCGGGCAGGACTGCACGGCCGCCACCCGCGTGTACATCGCCCGCGAGATCTACGCGGACGCGGTGGAGGCCCTACGGGCAACTCTTGCCGAAATAACCGTCGGTGACCCCTGGGACCCGGCCACGGACATCGGCCCGCTGATCTCCGCCGCCCACCGGCAGCGGGTGCACGGGTTCGTCTCCAGGGCCGGTGGGCGGGTGCTGCACGGCGGCGCCCCGATCGGGGGCTCCGGATTTTTCTACCCGCCCACGCTGGTCGCCGACGTCGCTCAGGACAGCGAGATCGTGCAAGGAGAACTTTTCGGACCGGTGCTCGTGGCGCTACCGTTCGACGGCGAGGACGAAGCGGTCAAATTCGCCAACGACACCCGGTACGGTTTGGCGTCGTCGGTGTGGTCGCGCGACGTCGCCAGGGCCATGCGCGTGTCGCACCGGCTCGATGTGGGCGTGACCTGGGTGAACGACCATCTGCCCATTGCCAGCGAGGCGCCGCACGGCGGGGTGAAGGGCAGTGGGTTCGGCAAGGACATGAGCCAGGAAGCAGTGCAGGAGTACTCGGTGACGCGGCACCTGATGGTGAAGCACGCGGCTCCGGCAGAGCGGGATTCGTTCCGGCCCGCCTGAAGCGTGTACGGCGTTATGTTGCCCAAAGTGACGCTTTGGGCACGTGTGATGGGATATGTTCGGTTGGCCGATCTGGTACGGGTTGTGTTCCAATTACCCAGCCGGACAGAATCCCATGCGCCACACGCGTGTCTGATTTTTCGAGCACGTACCGGCGAGAGGTAGCGAGAGTCAGTGAGGACGAAAGACCCCAGGCACACGAGGTCAGGGGAGTACACAGGCGGACGTTTCCGGCTGGGGAACTGGCGTGTGCGCTCAAGGCTGGTCGCGCTGATCCTCATCCCCACGGTCGTGGGTGTGCTGCTCGCCGGCGTGCAGCTGGCCGACGCCATCGGCACCAGCGCCCAGTACCGCCGGCTCACCCAGGTCGCCGAGCTGGCGCAGCGCATCGGTGCGCTCAACCACGAGCTCGGCAAGGAGCGCACGCTCACCGCGTGGTACGTCGCCGACCGCAGCAGAGGCCAGCGCCTCGTCCAGCTCAAGACGCAGCGGCAGGCGACCGACGCGGCCAAGAAGCAGGTGCTCAGCGCGGCCAAGTCGATCGACGCCACGCACTCCTCCCGCGTCCGCGAGGGCGTCGAGAACATGCGCCGCTGGCTCGACGGCCTCGACAGCCTGCGCGAGTCCATGGTCTCGAACGTGCCGCCGCGCGCCTCCGTCAGCACGTACAGCACGATGATCGGCATCTTCTCCACAATCCAGGGCGACCTGGGTGACGGTGTCGGCGACGACACCCTTCAGCGTGAGGTGGCCGCGCTCGGCTCGCTCCAGCGGGTCAAGGAGGAGATCTCGCGCCAGCAGATCATCCTCATCGTGGCACTCGTCGAGCGTCAGCTGGACAGCGACGATCTGTCGGACTTCCTGGGCTCCTGGAACAAGCAGCAGGCCGAGCTGGCGGCCTTCGAGCAGGAGGCCGACCCGAAGGACCTGAAGACGTACCAGCAGCTCGTCCGTGGCCCCCAGATCGACCTCGCCGACGCCATGCGCCAGCGCGCGCTGGCGCAGGTCCGCGCGTACAACCGGATCAGGGACCTCGACGTCACCACCCATCGTGACCTGAGCAACTGGTTCGACAGCACCAGCCTGTCCGGCAACGCCATGCGCAAGGTCGAGGACGGCCTGGCCACCAAGATCGTGGCCAGGACCCGTGACCTGAGCGACACCGAGCAGCGCAACGCGATCATCTCCGGCGCGATGATCCTCGTCCTGCTGCTCCTCGTCCTGATCTTCACCACCCGCGTGGCCGGCTCGCTGGTCCGCCCGCTGCGCCGGCTGCGGGCCGAGGCGCTCCAGGTCGCCACGACCCGGCTGCCCGAGACCGTCCGCGTGCTGCGCGAGTCCGGTGAAGGCGCGCACGTGCCCGAGGTGCCGTCGGTCGGCGTCAACACCCGCGACGAGATCGGTGAAGTGGCGCGGGCGTTCGACGAGGTCCACCGCGAGGCGATCCGGCTGGCCGGCGACGAGGCCAAGCTGCGTACGAACGTCAACTCGATGTTCGTCAACCTCTCCCGCCGCAGCCAGACGCTGGTCGAGCGGCAGCTGCAGCTCATCGAGGGTCTGGAGCAGGGCGAGGAGGACGAGCAGCGGCTCGCGAACCTGTTCAGGCTCGACCACCTGGCCACCCGCATGCGCCGCAACAGCGAGAACCTCCTGGTCCTCGCCGGCCAGGAGGCCGCGCGCAAGTGGAGCGAGCCGGTGCCGCTGGTCGACATCGCCCGCGCCTCGCTGTCCGAGGTCGAGAACTACGAGCGGGTCCAGATCCAGATCCCGTCCGGCACGCTGATCGTCGGCCCGGCCGTCACCGACGCCGTCCACCTGCTCGCCGAGCTGATCGAGAACGCGATCTCGTTCTCGCCCCGCGAGAGCAAGGTCACGGTCACCAGCACGCCCGCCGAGGGCGGCGTCCTCGTGTCGATCAACGACCTGGGCATCGGCATGAGCCCCGAGGAGCTGTCGGAGGCCAACTGGCGGCTGGCGAACCCGCCCGTCGTGGACGTGTCGGTGTCGCGGCGCATGGGCCTGTTCGTGGTCGGCCGCCTGGCCCTGCGGCACGGCATCCGCGTGCAGCTCAGCCAGCGGGAGACCGGCGGGCTGAGCGCGCTGGTCATGCTGCCCGACATGCTGATCAGCAGCGGGATCGGCGTGCCGCAGCAGGGCGGGCAGTACGAGGCGTTCACCGACTTCGACCCGAGCATGTTCGGGCAGCCGTCGCAGAACGGTGCCCACTCGATGCCCGACGGGCCCGAGCAGGTGGTGGACACGCAGTGGCCGGGGTCGCTGCCGGCGCCCGGGAGCGCGGGCTGGACCGCGTTCGGCGAGCAGCCCGCGGCGTTCAACGAGCGGCCGGTCGGGGATCGCCCGTTCGAGCAGCCCTTCGGCGAGCAGCCGTCCTTCGGTGACCAGCCGGCGTTCGGCGAGCGGCCCTCCTTCGGTGAGCAGCCGTCCTTCGGTGAGCGGCAGTCGCCTTTCGCCGAGCAGCCGCAGGGGGCGCAGGGCGGCGACCAGCCGCGCTGGCCGTCCTTCTCCGACGAGTCGGCGCCGCCGGCCCAGAAGCCGTTCGAGGAGCCGCGCTGGCCGTCGTTCTCCGAGGAGACGCCGCAGCCCGCCGTGGAGAATCCGTTCGCGGAGAACCGGTGGCCGTCCTTCGCGGAGCAGCCGCCGCCCCTGCAGGACGACGAGCCGCGCTGGCCGTCGTTCGCCACCGAGCCGCCGAAGCAGCAGCCGCAGGACGAGTCGCGGTGGTCGTCGTTCGCCGACCCGCTGCCGCGCAGGTCGCTGTTCGAGTCGGAGGACCGGCCGCCGACGCAGCCCGCCGACGGCTACCGCTCGCCGTTCGCGGATGAGCCCAAGCCCGCCGACCCGTTCGAGCAGAACGGGCGCTCGGACCTCGACAGGTTCGGCCCCGGCGCCTACTCCTCGCAGGACATGACCGGGCCGCTCCCCGTGGTGCGCAGCTCGCCCATGGAGGACCAGGGCGACGAGTTCCTGCCGATCTTCTCGTCGGTCGGGTCCGACTGGTTCCGCCGGCCCGATCCCGAGGTGCTGCAGGACCGTATCGAGGCGCCTTCCCTGAGGGAGGCGGAGCCCGACATCACGGCTGTGCATCCGGCGGTGCCCGTCGAGGCGGCTCCTCCCACGTCCAGCGGGCTGCCCCGGCGCACGCCGGGCGCGTCCGGGGCGGGCGCGACCTGGTCGTCGCCCGCGGACTCCGGCTTCCAGGCCGCACAGGCCGCCGCGCAGCCCGTGCAGAGCGGCACAACGCCCTCGGGCCTGCCTCGTCGCGTCCCCAAGGCCAACCTGGTGCCCGGTACGGCGAGCCTCGCGGAACCCCAGGCTCCGTCACCGGCGCCGCAGATCTCGCCCGAGCGGCTGCGTAGCCGGCTCTCCAGCTTCCAGCAGGGTGTCCGGCAAGGCCGAGCGTTCACCCGCGGAGAAGAGAATGAGGAGGACAAATGAGAGAAATGAGCCAGGGAGCGCGCGGCATAAGCTGGTTGATCACGGACTTCGTGAACAACGTGCCGGGTGTCGCGCACACGGTCGTGGTGTCGTCCGACGGCTTGCCGCTGGCCTTCTCGGAGGGTTTTCCCAAGGACCGAGCCGACCAGCTCGCCGCGGTGGCGTCGGGTGTGATCAGCTTGACCCAAGGCGCCGCGCGGGTCTTCGAGGGCGGTATGGTGACGCAGACCGTTATCGAAATGCAGCGCGGGCTCTTGATGATCATGTCCATCAGCGATGGCTCCTGCTTGGCCGTCCTGGCCGCTCCCGACTGTGACATGGGGTTGGTGGCGTACCAGATGACCTTGCTGGTCGAGCGGGCCGGTCAGGTGTTGACCCCGGCCGTACGCGCCGAACTGCAAGCGGCCCGCCCCCGCTAGCGGGGCGGTGACAGGAGAACATGGTGTCAGGTCAGGGTTGGGCTGGTGATAGCACTCCGCCGCATCCGGCGGCTCCCCGTCCGCAGAAGCCGAGCTCCCTGGTACGGCCCTATGCCGTGACCGGGGGGCGCACCGCGCCGCGGATGAAGTTCGCCATGGAGGCATTGGTGTCCTCCGTGACGTCGGAATACCAAGACATTTCCCTACTTAGTCCGGAGTATCAGGCGATCATCCAGCTGACCCGGAACGTCCGGTCGGTTGCCGAGATCTCCGCCCTTTTACGGCAGCCCCTTGGCGTGGTCCGGGTGCTGATTGCCGACATGGCGTCGGAGGGCCTGATCCGCGTGCACCAGCCTGCGCTGGACGCCGGAAAGCCGGACCTGAACTTGCTCGAAAGGGTGCTCAGTGGACTTCGCAGGCTCTAGCCCCGGCCTAACCTCGACGAAGATCGTCGTGGCCGGGGGCTTCGGCGTGGGGAAGACGACGTTCGTTGGTGCGGTCTCGGAGATCCTGCCGCTCACCACCGAAGCGGTCATGACGGACGCTTCGGCACACGTGGACGACGTCTCCCTCACGCCCAACAAGACGACCACGACCGTGGCCATGGACTTCGGGCGGGTCTCGCTCGACCGTGATCTGATCCTGTACCTGTTCGGCACGCCCGGACAGCACCGGTTCTGGTTCATGTGGGACGACCTGGTGCGGGGCGCCATCGGCGCGGTCGTGCTGGTGGACACGCGCCGTCTCGCGGACAGCTTCCCGGCGATCGACTACTTCGAAGAGGCGAAGCTGCCGTTCGTGATCGGCATCAACGGCTGGGACGGGCAGTTCGCGCACGCGGCGGAGGAGATCCGCGAGGCCCTGTCGATCGGCGACCACATCCCGATCGTCCGCCTGGACGCCAGGCAGCGGGAGTCGGTGAAGGCCACCTTGATCACCTTGGTGGAACACGCCCTGACCCGCCACATGCACACCCCGGTGTAGCCCTCCCGGTTTTCAGGCGGCCCCCACGTTCCTGTGGTGGGCCGCCTTTCACGTCAGGGGGCCGTCAGAGGGTCTTGACGGTGCCGCCGTCGATGACGTGGTCGGCGCCGGTGATGTTGGCGGCGACGTCCGACAGCAGGAACGCGATCAAGGCGGCCACCTCGCCGGGCTCGGTGATCCGGCCGGTGGTGATGCCGAACGCCTGCGGGATCTGCTCGAGGAACGCGCCGTGCTCGGCTCCGGCGAGCGCGGCGACCCTGCCGCCGAAGCCGTCCGGATCCTCCCAGATGGCGGTACGGACGACGCCGGGCGAGACGGTGTTGACCCGCACGCCCCGCGGCCCGAACTCCTCGGCGAGCGACTTGCCGAGCGCGGCCAGCCCGGCCTTGGCGGCGCTGTAGGCGACGGGGCCGGCGGCCGGGAGCCTTGAGTTGATGGACGAGACGTTGACCACCGATCCGCGCCGCTCGATCAGGCTGGGCAGGGCGGCCCGGGTGACGCGGACGGCGCTGAGCAGGTTGATGTCGAAGATGGCGGCCCATTCGGCGTCGCCGGTGTCGAGGAATCCGGCGGGCTCGATGGCGTCGCCGCCCCCGACGTTGTTCACCAGCAGGTCGATGCCGCCCAGCTGCGCGAGCGCAGTCTCCATGAGGCTCGCGACGCCGTCGGCGGTGCTCAGGTCGGCCGACACCGCGACGGCGCCCGACTTCTCCAGCTCTGGGGTGATGGTGCGGGCGGCGCCGACCACGCGTACCCCTTCGGCGATCAGGGTCCGCACGGTGGCCAGCCCGATGCCCCGGCTGGCGCCGGTCACGACGGCGGTCTTGGCGTGAAGGTTGAGCTCCATGAGCTGCTCCAATTCTTTAACCGTAGGTACAAAAAATGGGCATGGCGAAGATCCCGGCATGGCCGGCGGGATCAGAGGGAGTCGACGATCGCGTCGATCACTCTGTCGAGGCGCTCCGGCCCTTCGGCGACGCGCGCGATCAGGCGCATGCCGACGATGGTGTTCAGTAGCAGGCTCCCGATCGCGTGGGCGTCGCGGTCTGTGGCGATCTCCCCGGCGCGCTGACCCTCTTCGATCAGTGCGCGGAAGGCCTCCTCGGTGCGGTCGAGCATGCGCCGTACGAGCTGGGCCGCGCTCTCGTCCGCCTGCCCGAGCTCAGCCGCGGTGTTCACGGCCAGGCAGCCGCGCCGGTCGGGATCGGCCAGGTCCATCTCGGCCACCAGGCGCAGCGCCCTGCGCAGCCGGTCTTTCGCGGGCCCCGGCTCTCCCAGCAGCTCGATCAGCGCCGCCGCCTGGCCGTCGCGGTAGCGCCTCAGCGCCGCCTCGAACAGGGCGTGCTTGCTGCCGAAGGTGTTGTAGAGGCTGCCCTTGCCGATGCCCAGTGCGTCGACCAGGTCCTGCGGCGTGGTGCCGGCGTAGCCCTTACGCCAGAACACGTCCATGGCCTGGTCGACGGCCGCGTCCGGATCGAACTGCTTCGGTCTGCCCATGCTCATGACCGTAGCAGCTTCTGGACCTAGAGGTCAAAAAGCTTGTGACGGGGCCTGTGATCTCTTGACCTTTGTCAGGTCGGTCGGTAATGATCAACGGCGAATCCCGCCGAAAGGTGATCACGTGCGATTAATCGCAGGCACCGCCACGACCGTGGCCGCCGTCCTGTCCGCCGTCCTCCTCGCTCCCCAGCCCGCCTCCGCGGCCGTCCAGCTCATCGGGAACGGCACCTTCAACAGCTCCGCCTCCCCCTGGTCCGCGATCGGCCGGACCACGGTCGCGGCCGAGTCCGGTCGCCTGCGGGCGGACGTGAAGGCCGTCGTCGCGAACCCGTGGGACGCCATGGTGGCCTCGCCCACCACCGCCCCGCTGAACCCGGGCAAGAGCTACACCCTCTCCTTCGACGCCTACTCCACCGTCGCCTTCAAGGCCACCGCGACGGTGCAGTACAAGGCCACGCCCAGCAGCAACCAGTCACTGGCCACGGGCGTGCAACTCACCACGGCGAGCAAGCGCTACAGCATCCCCTTCACGGCGGCGACCGCCACGGACACGGCGGCCGAGGTGACGTTCCAGCTCGGCGGATCCGGCGCCACCCCCGTGGTCCGGTTCGACAACGTGTCGCTGATGGAGACGCAGACGACAAGGCCGACCGCCCTGTACGTGTCCAGCGAGTCGCACCCGGCCGCGTGGGCGGCCGCCAACATGGGCACGTCCAAGGGGCAGGCCATCCAGGCGAGCATCGGCAGCAAGCCGATCTTCGAGTGGTTCGGCGGCTGGTTCAGCGACATC
This sequence comes from Nonomuraea helvata, assembly GCF_039535785.1. Lineage (NCBI taxonomy): Bacteria > Bacillati > Actinomycetota > Actinomycetes > Streptosporangiales > Streptosporangiaceae > Nonomuraea > Nonomuraea helvata. The sequence goes on along the minus strand of NZ_BAAAXV010000001.1, from coordinate 2,749,457 downwards.
ACGAAGGCCGTGGACACCTACGTCGGCGCCGCGCAGGCCCAGGACAAGCTGCCGATGCTGGTGGCGTACAACATCCCGAACCGGGACGCGTGCGCCGACCAGTCGGGCGGCGGCGCGGGTGACGCGACCGGCTACCACAACTGGATCACCGAGTTCGCCAAGGCCATCGGCACCAGGCACGCGATCGTCGTGCTCGAGCCCGACGCGGTCGCCGCCGCCGGGTGTGTCACCAGGTTCGGCAAGGACCCCGAGGACCAGTACCGGATGCTCCTCGACGCCACCCAGGTGCTGCGGGCCCAGGCCCCCAACGCGTGGGTCTACCTGGACGCGGCCAACGCCACCTGGATCGCGGCCGACAAGATGGCGCCGTTGCTGGTCAAGTCGGGCATCGCCAACACTCGCGGCTTCTCCGTGAACGTGTCGAACTACTTCACCACCTCGGACTCCGAGACGTACTCCGTCGCGGTCAACGGCTACCTGTCGGGCACGGTCGGCGCCAAGAAGTACGTGATCGACACCAGCCGCAACGGCAACGGTCCCTACGAGGACGACACGCCTGGGGACAACTGGTGCAACCCGCCCGGTCGCAAGCTCGGCACTCCTCCGGTCAGGCAGGTGAACGGCGCCGAGTACCTCTTCTGGGTCAAGGTGCCCGGCGACTCTGACGGCCAGTGCGGCATCTCCGACAAGACGGCCGGGACGTTCGATCCCGACCTGGCGATGGCCCTGATCAACGGCTGACGCACGCTCCGACGGCCGGGCCCGCTCAAGGGCCCGGCCGTTCGCTCACACGCGCTGGAGCAGGAGGGAGACGAAGCCGAGCGCCCCTCGGTAGCCGTTGAGCCACATCTCCCGGTGCTCCCGGGCGACGGCGAGGGCCTGCTCGCCGTCCGGACCCGGGTTGGCGGCGGCCCATCGGGCCAGCGTTCCCGTCCACGACCATTCGTACTCGTCCCACTCGGGCTGGGTGCTCACGTGGGCGTAGACGGTCAGCCAGCCCCCGGACTCGGCGGCGGTCACCGTGCCCGCCAGGTCGGGGTACTCCCCGATCTCCGCCACGACCTCCGGAGCCGGGGTCCGCTCCCAGAAACCCTCCCCGACCAGCGCCAGCCCGCCCGGCCTGACGAACTTCGCGACCGTCTCCATCGTGCCCGCCAACCCCTCGAAGGCGTGGGTCGCGCCCACACAGAGCACCAGGTCGTACGGCTCCGAGGCGGAGAACTCGGTGGCGGGCACCCGGTGCAGCGACAGCCGGTCGGACAGGCCGCGCGCGGCGGCCGATTTCTCCGCTGCCGACAGGGCCGACGGCGAGATGTCCACCCCGTCCGCGACGGCGGACGGGACCAGCTCGAGCGCCCGGAGCGACCATTCGCCCTCGCCGCACCCCAGGTCGAGGATGCGCGCCCGCTCCGGCAGGGCCGCCCGGCGCAGCAGCCGGTCGAGATTGCCGGGCGAAATGGGCGTGGCGATCGGGTGGTCACGATGGGCGATGGTGCTGATCAGCTCTCTGTCCATGCCGTCCATCATTTCGGCGGGCGCAACCGGTTTATCGGCCCGGCTCCTCGATGTGGCGGGCCAGGAGCGCGCGGGCCGTGGCGGCCATGGCCTCGTCGACCATCTCGCCCTCGAACGTCACCGCCCCCGCCCCGCCGGCCTGGGCCGCCTCCACAGCGGCGATCAGCCGGGCGTGACGGGCCAGCTCATCGGCCGAAGGGGAGAACGCCTCGTTGATGACCGGGATGTGGGAGGGATGGATCGCCATCATGCCCTCGTACCCGAGCGAGCGGTTCTGCTCGGCGAAGGCACGCAGCCCCTCGAGGTCGCCGATGCCCGTCCACAGGCCCGCGACCGGGTTGGGCGTCCCCGCCGCGCGTACGTCCAGGAGCACCCGGGAACGCAGGCCCAGCGTGCTCTCCAGGCTCCAGCGGTAGCCGACGGCGCGGGCCACGTCACCCCCGGGCGCGGTCACGGCGCCGAGGTAGGCGACGCGGGCGGCCGCCCGGGCGATCTCGTACGCCCCGCGCAGCGCGGAGGCCGTCTCCAGCAGCGGCACCAGGGCGATGTGCCCCGGCGCCAGGCCGTGCTCGCGCTCGCACCAGCCGAGCAGCCGGTCCGCGAGCCGTACGTCGTCGGGGCCGGTCACCTTGGGCAGCACGATCCCGGCGAGCCTCTCGTGCGCGACGGCACGCAGCTCCTCGGCTCCCGCCCAGCCGTCCAGCGGATTGACGCGGACGAACAGGGCCATGCGCCCGTCGAACGCGGCCACCGCCGCGGCCACCCGGCGGCGCGCCTCGGCCTTGCCGCCGGCCGGGACCGCGTCCTCGAGGTCGAGTATCGCGGCGTCCGCCCCGGCCGCCTCCGCCTTGGCCAGCCAGTCCGTCCGCGTGCCCGGGACGAAGAGCAGCGAACGGAGGGGGAGCCGCTCAGATGACACCTTGCTTCTCCAGGTCGGCCAGCTCGTCCTCGCCGAGTCCGAGCCAGTCGTGGTAGACGAGGCGGTTGTCCTGCCCGAGCCTGGGGCCGGTGCGCCAGACCTTCCCGGGGCGGTGGTGGAAGTGCGGGATGACGCCCTGCATGCGTACGGGGCCGAGGTCTGCGTCGTCGACGGTGATGACGTCGCCGCGCTCGGCGTAGACGGGGTCGGCGACGATGTCGGCGGCGGTGAACACCCGCGAGGCCACCACCTCGGCCCGGGCGAACTCCTCCAGGCACTCGCCCGTGGTCCGCGCGGCCACCCACTCCCGCAGGCCCTCGTCCAGGGTCTCGCGGCCCGCGTGCTGCTGCGCCGAGGTGGCGAAGTCCTCCTCGGGCAGGCCGAGCAGGCGGGCCACGTTGCGTACGGAACGGAGGGTCGCGGATGTCACCGTGATCCACTCGCCGTCGCGCGACCGGTAGGTGTTGATCACCGCGGCGGGCGCGACGGCGAGCTGGTTGCCCGCCCGTCCGGGCACGGTGCCGAGCTGGTCGTACGTGATGATCTGCCACTCGATCAGCCGGTACAGGGGCTCGAAGAGGGCCAGGTCGATCCACTCGCCGTCGAACCCGGGGTCCGTGGCCCGGCGGTGGAGCGCGGCGAGCACGGCGTACGCACCCATCAGCCCCGTGACCGCGTCGCCGTGCGAGAACCCGGTGTGCACGGGAGGCCCGTCGGGGAACCCGGTCAGGTGCACCACCCCGCTCCTGGCCTCGCCCATCTTGCCGAAGCCCGGCTCGTCCGCGCGCGAGGAGGTCGCCCCGAACCCGGAGATCTGCAGCAGGATCGCCGCGGGGTTGATCCGGTGCACGGCCTCCCAGTCCAGCTCCCAGTCGCGCAGCCGTCCGGCTCGCAGGGTCACGATCACGACGTCCGCCCAGGCGACGAGCCGGTGGGCGATCTCCCGCCCGGCCGCGTGGTGCAGGTCGAGGGTGACCGAACGCTTGTTGCGCCCGGCGACCTTGAACCACAGGGGTACGCCGTCGCGTACGGGACCCATCGCGCGAGCGGCGTCACCGGCGCCCGGGGCCTCCACGTGCACCACGTCCGCACCTTGGTCGGCGAGCATGGAGCCGGCCATCGGCCCGGCCACCACGTGCGCGAACTCCACCACCTTCAGGCCGCGCAGCTGCCCTGTACCTGTCACCTGTGCTCCTTCGCCTCCCGATCGCGATTGCGGTCGTTTCATCCTGCCGAGGTGGTGAAATGCGTGTCCAGCACAAGAAAACCATCATTCAATGCGCTTTCCACATAAATCGGGGGGATGTTTGGGTGCGCGTCAGTCGCGGTTCCAGGAGACGCCAGTGGGCAGGTCGCGCAGTTCGCGGCGGAACGTGTCGAGCAGGTCGAGGAACGCGCTCGTCGCCAGCGGCAGCGTGCGGCGGGCGCGGACGACGACGTCCAGGCGGCGGTCCACGACGGGTTCGGTGAGCGGCCGGTACACCAGAGACCCCGCCCCCATCAGCGGCAGCACCAGGGCGGGCATCGCCGAGACCCCGAGCCCGGCCGTGACGAGACCGCCCACCGTCGCCACGCTCCCCGCCTCCGCCGCGAGCGTCACAGCGGCTCCGGCCTGGGCGAACGCCGCGTCCGTGAGCCGCCGCACGCTCGACTCCGGCCCGACGGCGAGGAACGGCTCCCGCGCCAGCTCCTCCCATGTGACGGACTCCTGCGCGGCGAGCGGATGGCGCTCGGGCAGCACGGCGTAGAAGCGGTCCCTGATCAGCGGACGGTGTTCGAGCTGCTCGGGCGCGGCGCCGACCGTGGAGATCGCGAAGTCCGCGTCCCCCGAGAGGACCCGGCCCAGCACCACCTGCTCCAGCCCGTCCATGATCCGCAACGTCACCAGGGGCCGCCGCCCACGGAAGTCGGAGATCACCCTGGGCAGCAGCACCGCGGCCACCGACGGCAGCGTGGCCACCGCCACCACGCCGGACTCGCCGAGCAGGTAGCGCTCCAGCTCCTTCATGCCCGATCGGTGAGCGGACACGATCTGCTCGGCCACCCGCAGCGTCTCCACCCCGGCCGCCGTCAGCTGCACGTTCCGGGTGTCGCGCTCCAGCAGCTGCGCGCCGAGCAGCCGCTCCAGCTCCGCCACCGCGCGGCTGAGCGACGACTGCGACACGTGCATCTCGGCCGCCGCCGCGGTGAAGCTCGCCGCCCTGGCCACGGCGGCGTACGCGGCCAGCAGCCGCAGGTTCGCCTCCATGGCGGTGAGCATAGACGCAACTGTTGCGCAGATCGCATGGATAAATGTTGCTTTGATGCTGGACCTGCGATTTGGTCGCTCGGAAACTCTTCCGTAACACTCCGGCACATCACCCCCCGTGAGCCGGGCAAGGAAGAAGGCGAAACCGATGCTGGCAGCCCTGGGATTCACCACGATCGTTCTGTTCCTGCTGCTCACCATGACCAAGCGCGTGTCGGTCCTGATCGCTCTGGTGCTGATCCCGGTCCTGACCGCGCTGGCCGGGGGCTTCGGCGGCGAGCTGGGAAAGATGATCCTCGACGGGCTCGGCAAGGTCGCGCCGACCGGCATCATGATCGCGTTCGCGGTCCTGTACTTCAGCCTGATGATCGACGCCGGCCTCTTCGATCCGCTCATCCGCGGCATCCTGCGCCTGGCCAAGGGTGACCCGCTGCGCATCGCGGTCGGCACCGCCGTGCTCACCATGTGCGTGGCACTCGACGGGGACGGCGCGTCGACGTTCCTCATCACGGTCTCGGCGCTGCTGCCGGTCTACCGGCGGCTCGGCATGAGCCCGCTGGTGCTGTCGGGCGTAGTCTGCCTGGGCGCCGGCGTCATGAACCTCATCCCCTGGGGCGGCCCCACCGCACGCGCGATGGCGGCGCTGAAGCTGGACAGCTCCCAGGTGTTCACCCCGGTGCTGCCCGCCATGGCGGCGGGCATCGTGTGGGTGCTGGTGGCGTCGTACCTGATCGGGCTCAGGGAGCGCCGCCGCCTCGGCGCGCTGCCGCCCGCCGACGTGCCCGACGAGCGCCTGGTCGGCGAGGGCCCCGGCACCCAGCGGGCGCCCGTGCACCCGGCCCTGACCGTCTTCAACCTGGTGCTCACCGTCGCCCTGCTGGTCGGGCTCGTGCTGCAGGTGATGCCGCTGCCGGTGCTGTTCGTGGTCGGGTTCGCGATCGCGCTGCTGGTCAACCACCCGACCTGGGAACGCCAGCAGGAGCTCCTGGAGCGGCACGGCAAGAGTGTCGTCCTGGTCACCACCATGATCTTCGCAGCCGGGGTGTTCACCGGCATCCTCACCGGCACCAAGATGATCAGCCAGATGGCGTCCGCGTTCGTCAGCGTTATCCCCGACTCGCTCGGCGGGCACCTGCCCGTCCTCGTGGCCCTCACCGGCATGCCGCTCAGTCTGGTCTTCACCCCCGACGCCTACTACTTCGGCGTGCTCCCGGTGCTCGCCGAGACCGTCAGCGGCTTCGGCGGCGCGCCCGCCGAGGTCGCGAGGGCCGCCATCCTCGGCCAGATGACCACCGGTTTCCCGCTCAGCCCGCTCACCGCCTCCACGTTCATCCTGGTCGGGATGAGCGGCGTGCAGCTGGGGGAGCACCAGCGCTTCATCTTCAAGTGGGCCTTCGCCTCCACGCTCGTCATGACCGCGGTCGCGCTGCTCACCGGCGCCTTCTCCCTCTGAACCACCCCCCTTCCGCCCTCAGAGGATCGCACGTGAAATCTGTCAAGATCATGGCCGCGCTGTCGGCCGCCTTCACTCTGACCTGCGCTCCCGCCCCCGTCTCCGCCACGGCCGACGCACCGCTCCCGTCCGACCCCTTCTTCTCGTACGACCGCCCCGCCGAGTACGGCGTCCACCAGGAGCGCGTCACCGTACCGCTGCGCGACGGCAGCCACCTGGCCTGCGACCTGCACCGCCCCGCCGCCCCCGACGGCACGCCCGCCCCCGGCCGCTTCCCCGGCATCGTCTACGACTACAACGCCTACAACCAGCTGGAGGCCCAGGGCCGGGCCGCCGCGTACTTCGTCACCAGGGGCTACGTCGCGGCCGTCTGCAACGTCAGGGGATCGGGCGACTCGCCCGGCCACCTCGACCCGTTCAGCCCCCAGGAGCAGCGCGACAACTACGACCTCATCGAATGGCTGGCCGCCCGGCCCTGGTCCACAGGCCGCATCGGGCAGACGGGCGTCAGCTACGGCGGCCACTCGTCCCTCCTGGTCGCCGTCAACAAGCCGCCCCACCTGGCCGCCGTCATCCCCGTGGACGGCATCAGCGACTGGTACGAGAACACGATCTACCGGGGCGGCATCTATTCGGCGAGGATCCGCGACTGGCAGCGCGCCACCGCACCCGACACGCTCGTGACCTACGCCCAGCACCCGCTCTACGACGACTTCTGGCGCGGGCGCAGCGTCAAGTCCCGCTGGCAGGACCTCGACGTCCCCGTCCTGGAGATCGCCGGCTGGTACGACCGGTACCGCCAGGGCATGGTCGAGAACTTCCAGGCGCGCGAACGCAACGTCTGGCTGGTGTCCGGCCCCTGGGTGCACGGCTGGCCGGCCGGGCAGCCGGCCGACATCGGCAACGGCGCCTATCTCGCCTGGTGGGACCGCTGGCTGGCCCGCCGCCCCGGCGCGCCGCTGCCCGCGGCCAAGGTGACCTCGTACGAGGTGCCGGGCACGGGCTGGCGGCAGTTCGACAGCTGGCCGCCCGCCGGGACGCGGCAGGTCCGCCTGGGCCTGTCCTCCGACGGCACCCTGTCGGCCACCCCGGGGGCCTCGGCGACCCGTACGTTCGAGGTCAACACCAAGCCGGTCGCGGGCGGTCCTGGCCAACGGCTGGAGTTCGCGACGGCGCCGGTCCAGCGCGACCTGGTCCTCGCCGGTGACGTCCAGGCCAAGGTACGGGCCTCGTTCACCGCGACCGACGGCAACCTCGCGGTCGTGGTGCAGGACGTCGCCCCCGACGGCGCCGCCACCCGCATCACCCAGGGCTGGCTGAAGGCGAGCCACCGATTCGGCCACGACCGCGCCGTGCCGGTGCGCCCGGGCAGGACGTACGACCTGGAGATCCGGACCTGGCCCACCCACTACCGCGTCGCGGCCGGGCACAGCCTCCGCGTCACGGTGTCCAGCGACGACTACCCGGAGATCGACTCCGACGCCCCGGCGGGCCAGGTGTCGCTGAGACTCGGCCACGGCGGCTCGGACCTCCGGCTGACCACGCTCTGACCTGAGCCTGTCGCGCCGGGGCTCGGCATGCGGGCCCGGCGCGACGGTGACGGTACCGGGAGTCCTGATGCGGCTGGGGTAGGATTGCCGCATGGTACCTGGCACTTTGTTTCGCTGATCACGCACTCGTGAGAAGGCGCAGTGCCGCTGGAGCGCGTCGGCCCCAGTGGCGGCTCGGCCGCGCCTGAGCCCGGCCGTAGCCCGCGTTCTCTCACCGCGTCGACCGCCAATCGGCATCAGCAGAGAAACGAGTGCATCACCATGGCTTCCGGTTTCCTTTCCGAGCACACCGCTGTCCTGAACACCCTCGACCCCGGCGACCCCGTCCTGGACGATCTCGAACCGCTGCGCGGCGTCATCGAGGACGCCCGCGTCGTGGGCATCGGCGAGGGCGCCCATTTCGTCCAGGAGTTCACCCTCGCCCGCGCACGGCTGCTGCGCTTCCTCGTCGAACGCTGCGGCTTCACCCACGTGGCGCTCGAGCTCGGATCCGCCCAGGCCTCCGACGTCAACCCCTGGCTCGCCGGCGACGGCGACGAGTCGGACCTGCACCGGTTGAGCGGCCCCCTCACCCTCGGCGTCTTCGGAGAGCTGCTGCGCTGGCTGCGCCGCTTCAACGTGAGCAGGCCGCATCCCGTCCAGATCGTCGGGATCGACCTTCCCAACACCCTGACGCTCCTTCCGGACCTCGATCCGGTCGCCGATTATCTGAAGCTGGTCGACCCGGACGTCGGCGACCTCGTGGCGGACGTCCTGCGCGCGGCCGGCGAGATCACCGGTGACTCGGCCGCCGTGTCGGGGCCCCGGTGGGGGAGTCTCGACCCGGCGTTCCAGGACGCCCTCACAGCGGGCCTGGCCCGACTGTCGACGCGGCTCAGCGCGCTCGAGCCGATCTACGTCTCCCGCAGCGATCAGCACCGCTACGACACCGCCCGCCGCCACCTCGACGCGGCCTGCCACACCGACTACATGCTCCGGGCCATGAACGACCTGTTCTCCGGCCGGGGAGCGACGGGCGACACCTCGGTTCGCGACCACTACATGGCCGCGGCCGTACAGTGGCACCTCGCACGAGCGGGCGCCGGCGCGCGGGTCGTGCTGGTGGCCCACAACAACCACATCCAGAAGACCCCGGTCACCTTCGGCGGCTACCTGGCCGCCCTGCCGATGGGCCACTACCTGGCGAGAGACCTCGGCCGGCAGTACCGCGCCGTGGCGCTGACCCACACGGCCGGCCAGGTGCCGGAGATGAGCGTCACCGCCGAGGGCTCGCCGGTGGGGTTCACGGTCGGCCTCGTCACCCTGGACGCGCCGCCTCCCGGAAGCGTGGAAAGGGCACTCGCCGAAGCCGGGCTCGGCAGGGTGGTCACCCTCACCGATCTCCGTTCGCGCACGTCGCTCGATCGCATCCGATCGCAGAGCGCATTCGTGAACACGCCGCTGCATCAGGCGTTCGACGCGGTCATGAGCGCGCCCACCGCGACGACCGACCCCACCGTGAACTTCTAGCGAGGAAAGCAGATCATGGACATCACAAGCGCCGTCGTCACCGGCGCCGCCGGCGGGATCGGCAGAGCCCTCGCCGCCCGTCTCCGCTCGACCGGCGCGCGGGTCGTGCTCGCCGACGTCGACGCCGCGGCCCTCGCCGGAGCCGCGGCCGAGCTGGAAGCCGACGCCGTCCGGACCGACGTCTCCGACGCCGCGCAGGTGGAGGCCCTCGCCGCCGCCGTTCCGGACGTCGACCTGGTGTGCCTGAACGCGGGCATCGTCGGCCGGGACCTGGGCGCGCCGTGGGAGGTGAGCCCCGAGGACTGGGACCGGGTGTTCGCGGTGAACGTCGGCGGCGTCGTCAACGGGCTGCGCGCGTTCGTCCCCCGCCTCCTCGCGGCCGGCCGGCCCGCGCACATCCTGATCACCGCGTCCCTGGCGGGGCTCGTCACGTTCCCTGCCGGCGGCGCGTACGCGGCCTCCAAGCACGCCGTCGTCGCCCTCGCCGAGCAGGCGGCGCTCGCGCTGGCGGACACGCCGGTCGGCGTGACGATGCTCTGCCCGGCCCTGGTCCGCACCGGCATGTCACCCGAAGGCGAGGACCCCGCGACCATCGCCGAACAGGCTCTCGCGGCCGTGCGGGCGGGGACCTTCGCCGTGGTGCCGGACGGCTGGGCCGCCGGGATCACGCGGCGCGGCCAGTGGCTGGCGACCGGGGCGCAGCCGGAGATGCCGACCGTGGACCTGTGATGGCTCGCCCGGTTTCTCCCCGAGGTCATCTCGGGGAGAACCGAGCGGATCGTCGTGCAGCGGGGTTCAGCGCTTGCGCGCCAACGTGACGCCGTCGCGGACGGGCAGCATCACGCAATCCAGCCGGTCATCGCCGGCGATCGCCTCGTTCACCCGGCGCATCGCCAGGTGGCTCTCCTCCTGGAAGGCCGGGTCGAGCACCCTGCCGCCGAGGAACACGTTGTCGAGGACGAGCAGGCCGCCGGAGTTGAGCCGCGGGACGACCTCCTCGTAGTAGGCGGGGTAGTTCGCCTTGTCGGCGTCGATGAAGGCGAAGTCGTAGGCGGGCTCCGCGGGCAGCGCGCGCAGCGTCTCGAGCGCCGGGCCGATCCTGAGGTCGATACGATCGGCCACGCCCGCGCGCTCCCAGAAGGTCCTGGCGATGGCCGTCCATTCGCGGCTCACGTCGCAGGCGATCAACTGGCCGTCGGCGGGCAGCGCACGGGCGATGCACAGGGACGAGTATCCGGTGAACACGCCGATCTCGATCGCGCGGCGCGCGCCGGACAGGCGTACCAGCATGCTCAGCAGGGCGCCCTCGTCGGCCGAGATCTGCATCCCGGCGGCGTGGCCGGTCGCCTCCCGTGTGGTGGCGGCCAGTTCCCGCAGCAGCTCGTCGGCTGGGGTGCAGTGCGCGCGCAGGTAGTCGTCGATGCTCGGGTCGACGATCCGAAGGGCGTCCCCCGCGACGGGCTCCGTCCAGTCGATCCTGAGCTCCTCCTGGGTGGCGAAGCGCAGGAGGTGGCGGGTTATGACGTCCTGGACCCCGGCCACGGCGTCGTTGTCCGCTGCGGCGGCGATCAGGATCAGCTCGTCTCCCGCGGAGACGAGCGTGCAGGTGCCGTGGCGGAAGGCGATGGTGCCCCTACCGTGGTCGGTGAGCTCGGCGGCGGCCTTGTGACTCATGTGTGAGATCAGCTGCTTGACGTAACGCTCAGGGCGAGAGGTTGCTACATGTGCCGTTGAAAGGGGCATCCGAGGATCCTTCCCAACCATCCAGGAAAGTGTCGAGAATCCTCGACACTTGTGCGCCGGCCCCACAGCATGGTGAACGTGCTGCGCCGGCGTCCTGCCACGCTGGGCGAGAGACGGCGACGCTCGAGTCGACCAAGGGGACGATCGGTTACCATCTGCGCGTCCTGCGCGAGGCCGGCCTCGTCCGCCTGGCCGGCACCCGGCACGTGCGCGGCGGCACCGAGCAGCGCTTCGAACTCGTCAGCAAGGGCTTCAAGCTGGACGAGCACGCCGGCGTAGGGGCCGAGTTCCTGGTCGGCGCCGCCCTGGCGGAGATGCTGCCCGACCGCCCCGGCCACCCTGAGCACACGATGTTGTGGCATCTCTGGCTCACCTCTGACGAGGCCCGAGCGCTGGCCGCCCGGCTCGACACGTTCGCCCCCGACAAGCACCCGGCGGCCGGCCCGGGGCCCGACGCCGAGGCCGAGCCGTACGGGCTGCTCCTGAGCTTCTATCGGGCCGACATCCCCGCTCTGCCACTTGAGTGAACAGTCGTCAAGGGCTGCCTGCCTTGCGGCCGGAGTGGCTCAGGATGTGGACCGGGTCTCGGTGCGCGGCGTCTGCCGGGTCAGGATGCTGGTCGCGCGGTCGAGCAGCTCGCAGAAGGCGGCGTGTTCGTCGGAGGTGAAGGCATCGGTGAGTGCGCGTTCCAGCACGATGACTTCCTGGTAGGCGCGGTCCAGCAGCCGCCTGCCCTGCTCTGTGGGCGTGGTGATCAGGACCTTGGCGTGGGCCGTGGAGGGCTCGCGGACGATCAGGCCCTTGTTCTGCAGACCGGTGAGGACGGTGGCCATGGTCTGCTGGGTGACGCCGCAGGCGCGGGCGAGTTGTGCGCCGGACATGCCGCCCTCGCGTGCCAGCGTCAGCAGCACCGTGTACTGCGTCATGGTGAGCCCGTGACCGCGCAGCACCGCTTCGTGGTGGCCCATCAGAGCCTGCTCGGTACGCCTGATGCGGGTGCACAGGTACTCCTCGACCGGGATCTCGGCCATCATCCCCCGCCTATCTCACAGATAGCTGTGTTGACTCAGCATTCTGATACTCGCTACGGTTTCCGTCTGTATCAGGTTACTGATTCAGCTCAGGAGGCTGCAATGATGAAGGCTGTTGTGCTCGACACCGACGACCAGCTCCGTCTCGCCGACCTCGACGAGCCCACCGCCGGCCCCAGCCAGGTCGCCATCGCCGTCGCCTATGCCGGGATCCAGTACGGCGACGTGCTGGTCCGCAACGGCCACTTCGAGGTGCCGCGGCCGTTCGTCCCCGGGTTCGAGGCCGCAGGGCAGATCGTCGCGGTCGGCGAGGGAGTGGATCCGGCCCGGATCGGTGCGCAGGTCACCGCGCTGGTCGGTGGTGGCGCGTACGCAGAAGTGGCCCTCGCTCCCGCCGTGCTCACCTTCGACGCGGCAGGCATCGACCCGCGCGTCGCGGCGGGTTTCGGCTGGGCCACCCCCACCGCCTACGACCTGATCAACACCATCACCCGCGTGCGGCCCGGGGAGAGCGTACTGATCCACGCCGCCGCAGGCGGTGTCGGCACCCTGGCCGCGCAGTTCGCCAAGGCCGCCGGGGCGGGCCGGGTCGTCGGTGTGGTCGGCAGCGCCGAACGGGCGAGCTACGCCGCCTCGTTCGGCTTCGACCAGGTGCTGGTGCGTGAGGAGTTTCCCGATGCCCTGGGCGGCGAGCAGTTCGACGTGATCCTCGACCCCGTCGGCGGACCCGCGCGCCTTGCCAACCTGGAACGCCTGGCCCCGCACGGGCGGCTTGTCGTCTACGGCAACATCGCCACCTTCGAACCCGTCCAGGTCTCCGTAAACGACCTGCTCATGCAGGGCAAGTCCCTGCTGACCTACAACAGCAACCTGCTCGGCCAGACCCACCCCGAGCGCCTGGCCGACAGCGCCCGCCGGGCACTCAAGGCCGTCGCCGAGGGCCGGGTCCGCATCGACATCACCGCCGAATACGAAGCAGCCGACCTCGACACCGCCGTCCAGAACCTCGCCGACGGCGCCACCTGCGGCAAGAGCATCCTGCGCATCGCCTGACCACCCGGGTATCACGCGCTATGTACGGGCGTACACATCATAGGTACACTCGTACATATGCTGCCCGATATGGATGACCGCTCCATGCGTGAGCGAATGCTCGCCGGCGACCTCTACCTCGCCGTCGCCCCAGAGTTGGGCGAGCTCATACTGCGCGCGGCGGACCTGATGGAGGCGTACAACGCGACCTCGGCCCGTGACCCGCTGGAGCGGCGCCGACTGCTCGCCGAACTGCTCGGCGCGATCGGCGAGGGCACCGAGATTCGGCCGCCGCTCCGGGTCGACTACGGGAGCAATCTCCGCATCGGCGCCCGCTCCTTCGCCAACTTCGGCCTCGTCGCTCTCGACGTCGCGCCGATCACCATCGGCGACGACGTGCAGATCGGTACGAACGTGCAGCTGCTGACGCCCACCCATCCGATCGATCCGGAGCTGCGCCGGGCCAAGTGGGAAGCCGCCAAACCCATCACCATCGGCGACAACGTCTGGCTGGGCAGCGGGGCGATCGTCCTGGCCGGCGTCACCATCGGGGAGAACACAGTGGTCGGCGCCGGCGCGGTGGTCACCCGCGACCTGCCGCCGAACGTGGTCGCGGTGGGCAACCCCGCCCGGGTGATCCGCACCATCCAGCCGGGCACGCGGCATGAGTGAACCCACCTCGCCACGGTCCTCCACGGCACGGCCTGGGCGCGGTATGAGTGACCCCACTGTGCCACGGCCCTCCGTCGCGAGGCGGCCACGCCGGCATGACCCGGGCCGGCGGGACCGGCTGATCGACGCCGCCCTGACCGTGATTGCCGAGCGCGGCGTGGCCGCAACGACGCACCGGGAGATCGCTCGCGTCGCCGACGTGCCGCTGGGATCCATGACCTACCACTTCACCTCGCTGGAAGAGGTGCTCGCCGAGGCGTTCACCCGGCACGCCGACTCCGTGGCCCGCGCCTTCGACGAACGCCTGACCGCCGCCCGCAACCGCGAGGAGGCGACCGAGGCCGTCATCGCGCTGGTGGCCGACGACCTGCTCGGCTCCCAGCACGACCTCGTCCTGTCCGTGGAACTGTACGTGGCCGCCGCGCGCAACCCGGCCCTGCGGGGCGTCACCCAAGCCTGGATGGCGCGCAGCCGGCAAGCGCTGGAGCGCCACTTCGACGCCACCACCGCCCGCGAACTGGACGCGCTCATCGAAGGGCTCGTGCTGCACAGCGCCCTGTCGACCGACCCGATGACGCCCGAGCAGATCCGCCACGCCATCCACCGGTTCCTGCGCTGACCCTGCGTCCCGCCCCTCATCCACCCCTCCGTCACCCGGATTGGAGAGCCGATGGCCGCCGCCCCGCTCACCATGCCCACCCGCCAGGCGCGCCTGGCCCGCGCCGCCGTCGCCGCGCTGTTCCTCACCAACGGCGCCGTGTTCTTCAACATCGTTCCGCGCTACCCGCAGATCAAGGCCGAGCTCGGTGTGAACAACGCCGTCTTCGGCACCGCGCTGGCCGGCTGCTCGATCGGCGCGCTGCTGGCCGGGCTGCTCGCCGGCGCCGCCATCCGCCGCTTCGGCTCCGCCCGCGTGGCGGCGTTCGGCATCGTCATGACCACCGTCGTGACCTTGGCCATCCCCTTCGTGCCGAACTGGATCGCCTTCGGCGGCGCGCTGTTCGTCGTGGGCGCGCTCGACGCGGTCGTCGACGTCGCGCAGAACGCCCACGGCCTGCGCGTCCAGCGGCTCTACCAGCGCTCGATCCTCAACTCGCTGCACGGCGTGTGGAGCATCGGCGCCGTCCTGGGCGGCCTGATGGGCTCGGCCGCCGCCGGTCTCCACCTGCCTCTCGCGGTCCATCTCGGCATCTCCGCGACGCTGTTCAGCATCGTCGCCGTCGTCGCCTACCGGTTCCTGCTGCCCGGCACGGAAGATGCCGAGCGCCCTGCCGAAGCCCAGGATCTCGCCGCCGCCGCCGACGGCCACCCGCACGCCTCGCCTGCCTCGCCGGCCTCCGCCTCCTCTGCTTCGCCGGCCTCGCCGGCCCCGCAGGCGGGCCGCCGCTCGTTCACGGGCCAGGCCGTGCGGATGCTCGCCGCGCTCGGCGTGCTGGCCGCCTGCGGCGCGCTGGTCGAGGACGCCGGCGCGTCTTGGGGAGCCCTCTACCTCAGCGGCCTGCACGCCGACGCGGCCACCGCCGGCCTGGCCGTCGTGGTCTTCCAGATCGCCATGACCGTCGGCCGCCTCACCGGCGACCGCGTCGTGGACCGCTTCGGCCAGCGCACGGTGGCCCGGGCGGGAGGCGTCCTGGCCGCCGCCGGCATGGGCGCCGCGCTGGCCGCTCCCTCCGTCGCCACCGCGCTGGCCGGCTTCGCCCTGGCCGGGCTTGGCGTCGCCACCCTGATCCCGGCCGCCATGCACACCGCCGACGAGCTGCCCGGCCTGCCCCCCGGCACCGGCCTGACCATCGTCAGCTGGCTGCTGCGCGGCGGATTCCTGCTCTCCCCGCTCCTGGTCGGGTTCGTCGCCGATCTCAGCAGCCTGCGTGTGGGTCTGCTCTCCGTCGTCCTGGCCGGCACCGTCACCATCGTCCTCGCCCGCGCCCTGGTCAACCGCACCCGGGTCGCCGCTTAGTGGCCCGGCCCGCAACTTCTTCAGGGGTTCACGCGGCTGTCGGTAGTGCGGCAGCCTGCCCGGGCGAGTGTCGATCGTCCGCCGTCGTGTGGTCAGGTGATGGTGCAGAGGACGCGTTCCAGGACGTCGGCGATGGTGCGGTGCGGTGCGGGTGTCATGGTCGCGCTGCGCCAGGCGACGAAGCCGTCCGGGCGGATGAGGAGGGCGCCTGTTGCGGTGATGCCGTGTGCTCGGGTGACCTGGGCGTCGGGGTCGGCGATGTCGGTGCCGATGCGGACGGTGCTCAGCGGGATTCCGCGCTGCCCGGCCTGTTCGCTCGCGGATTTGACCCAGTCATCTCCGTCGGGGCCGGCCAGGAGGACGAAGCCGTCGCCGTACAGGTCGAGTGTGGACCTCTCGTGTGGGCCGCACAGGACCGGCAGGTGTGGGGCGCGTGTGCCCGGCCGGCCCGTGAGCTGAGTAGGTTCGATCGCCGGAGCGTCGTCAGAGGGTGCGTCGAGGATCGCCGCCGATCGATACCGATATCCGAAGATCACGGTGGGGGCCGGGTCGAGATTCTGTGGTGGGCTGTCGGTGCCGCGGTATCCGGTGCGCTGCTGTGCCCGGGCCAGGGCCTGCTCCAGCGTGTACGAGGCCACCGGGTGCCGTTCGGCGTGGTAGGTGTCCAACAGCCCGTGACCGGCCTGCCCATGATGGACAGCGGCGATCTTCCACGCCAGGTTGTGGGCGTCCTGGATTCCGGTGTTCGCGCCGAAACCGCCTGTGGGAGGCACGACGTGCGCGGCGTCACCCGCGAGGAAAACGCGCCGGTGACGGAAGCGCTCGGCGACCTGGGCGCCGATCACGAACGGTACCGCGATCTCGTCGGTGCCCGGGATCTGGGGCAGCAGCCTCACCTCCACCCGGGAGTCGCCCAGTGCGGCGGCGATCAGCTCTCTGCATCGCTCAGGGGGATAGTCGGCGAGGGTCTCCCCGTGCTCGGGGAGGTATCTGGTGGCCAGGGACCAGCGGCCCTCGCCGGCGGGCGCCAGTACGGTACCGGGAGACGGGCGGTCGAGGTAGCACACGTTGAACCGGCGCCCGTTCAGCAGGTCGCTCAGATCGGCCTCGAACATGAGGCTGATGACCTGGAACAGTGTGCCGGGCCCGTGCACGGGGATTCCGCACAGGCGGCGGATCGGACTGCTGGATCCGTCGGCCGCGATGAGATGGTCCGCGCGGATGACGGACTCGACGCCTCGGCCGTCGCGCACTGTGGCGGTGACACCGGCCGGGTCCTGGTCGAGGCCGACCAGGCGCGTCCCGAATCGTATGTCGGCTCCCAGCTCGATCGCGCGCCTGCGCAGCACCTCCTCGACCCGGTCCTGGTGCACCGGCTGTGCCGCGCAGGGGCTCAGCGCGGACATGGCGTCGAGCGCTCCCGGTTCGAACCACTGGAAGTCCGGGTCGGACAGCGTGGTGGCCCGCATGCCCGGCGTGGAGGGATCGTCGCTGCCCAGCCCGGCCGCCGCGATGACGGCGTCCTCTACCCCCAGCTGACGGAAGATTTCGATGGTGCGCGGGTTGAAGCCGCGCGCGCGAGGATGGATCAGCGCGGCACGGTGCTTCTCCACCAGCACGCACGGAACGCCGTAGCGAGCCAGTAACGCGGCCGCCGACAGCCCGACCACGCTTCCGCCCACGACGAGAACGGCGGTCCGGTCCCCGCTCTCGTCCCCACGCGTTCCCGGTCCGCTGCCGGTCTCGATGCTCATGTCAACGTCCTTTCGGGCCAAGTCAGTCGTTGTTCACGCAGGTCGTCGGCGAAGGCGAGCAGCCAGTCGCATTCGGAACGACGTAGCGCCTGCGCGTAGGCGTCCTCGGACAGGAAGACCGCCTCGACGCCGCGTGCCTTCGCTGCGCCGATGGCCGCTTCGGACGCATCGATCTCCTCCTGGAGGAGCCGGGCCCGCCGCATCACAAGGTCGGCGACCTCGGTGCGCGGTAGCGCGTACATGAACATCAGCGCGCTCATGAACGCGGTCCGGTCGTGTGCCGGATCGCCGAGAACCTCGCGTAGCCATTCGAGCAGGCGCTGCTCGCCGGCCGAAGTGAGGTGATAGACCGTCCGCTCCGGCCGGGCGCTGTCCCTGATGGTCGCGCCGGCTTCCACCAATCCCGCGGAGGCCAGCCGGCGCAGCGCGTCGTACAGCGAGGCGTTCTTGATCTCCAGCATCCTGTCGTGACCTCGTTCGCGCATCGCCACACGCATGTCGTACGTGTGCCTGGGCCGCTCGGCGAGCAGGCCCAGCACGGCGATGGTCATCGGCGTGCGCAGCACACGCGCAGGCATCGCTCCTCCTAGCCGAATTCGTATAGTCGAGTTCGACTATACATCGGCCCTGACAGAGCTGATCACATTCGGGCGGACGCTCAAACGCCGGGCCGCCGACGTGCCGGCCTCCTTCGGCCGGACCGGCACCTGCCGAGCCCGAAAAGTTCTGAAAAGAAATCCGGCAGGCGTGTCGGATCGGGGCGGTGGTCTTCGTAGCAGGGGTGAGGCCGCCGCAAGGCGGGCGACCGACTTCCCGCAAGGAGACACCATGACCGCCACGTACACCTTCGACATCTTCTCCACGCTCGACGGCTTCGCCAACCACGACGGCGACTGGGGCGGTTACTGGGGCAAGCAGGGCCCCGAATTCCTCGCCTATCGCGCCGCCGCCTACCGCGACCCGCTGCGCATGGTGCTCGGGGCCAAGACCTACTCCTCGAACGCGCCGTTCCTTGACGCGGGCTTCGACCGCAGCCTGTTCGACGGGTGGATCACGCGCATGTTCGACTCCCCGGTCACGGTGCTCTCCAGCGGGCTGACCGAGCCGCTCGAGTGGCCGGGCACGACCATCGAGTCCGGCGATCCTGTGGAAGTGGTCACGCGCCTCAAGGCCGAATCCGATGTGCCGCTGCGCTCCCACGGCAGCCTGACGCTCAACCGGGCGCTGCTGAACGCCGGCCTGATCGACGCCATCGAGGTGACGGTCTTCCCCGTGATCTCCGGGAAGACCGGCGTGGACCGGATCTTCGACGGTGTGGACGACTTCGACCTCGAGCTGCTCGAGGCCCGGACCTTCGACGGCCACACGCAGGTGCTGACCTATCGGCCGACCCGACACGGTTGACCGGCGCCGGGGCGTCGTTCAGCCCGTGCGGGGTTGGCTCTCTCGTCACTGACGATGGTCGTGGCCGCACGTTGATCTCTTGACCGCGCTGCCATCTCTACCTCAGCCACTGACGCCCGAAGAACCTATGAGCGAGACCGCTTAGTTGCTGATTGTCGGCAAGACGACGGCTGAGGGGTGGGATAGGCCGTGGAACACTTCGTGATCCGCGACTGTCAGCTCGCATCTCCGCTGGCGATCAGCTTCCAGAGACCAAGTACGCGGATCCGTGCCATGCCACGACCAGTCTCCATGACCGTCGGCTGGCCATTGTCATTCCACTTCGTCCGCCGGATCAGGTACGAGCCGCCTTCTATGCACTGCTCGTACTCGACATCACCATGGGTGACGAATTCTTTGATCCTTGGTCGCGTCCCTCGTGAGTTGTAGGGGCTCCACTCAAGGCTGGTCGTGCCCGGCGTGGTCATAGCTCGACGGGAGTGTGTCGAAGAGGGTGGGGGTACTTTGTCGGCCCATCGATTCTGCCCAGACTGCGGGACCACCGCGGGAGCTTCTTGATCGCCACATCGAACGCGACTACCTCGCCCCAACCTCCGTCAGCGAGCCCCTCGATCAACCACGTCCAGGCGAACATGAGGTCGGTCGTAAGGATCGATCCGGAGACCTCTTCAGGCTTGATCGGGTTGATGTGAGCCTGCACGAGATACACGTTCGTCGCGTTCTTCGGAACGAAGATCAGCATGCCGTTGATCTCGACCGCCACCTTGTCCGGGGCGGGTAGCTGACGGCTGGTCAAGGCGTCCATGCCAGGAAGGTACGAACACCGGTTTTCGAGGGTCCACGATGTTGCTTGATGTTTCTCGTGGACCCTCGCAACAATCCCTTTTGATCAGGTCTGTCCGGCCCATTCCTGCCGTGCTGATGCGAAGAGGGCGCGCGCTTCGTCGCCGTAGACGGCCGACTCGGACAGCGCCTGGAACGCCTTCTCGTACAGCGCGACGTCGCCGGGAGCCTTGACCCGGACCTGACCGGGGACCGTGTCCACGCGAACCTGTTCGGTGTCGTAGATCCAGAAGTTCTCCGGCGGCCAGATGCTGGTGTCGGGTCGCCAGATGACCACGCCGAGGCTGACGTTGGCGCGTCGCGTCAGTTCGGCGAGCTTGTCCATCTGCTCCGCCATGTCGGCCGGCGCGCAGTATGGCGTGTGAAGCGCCTGCTCGCCGATCAGGAGCGCGAACCGGCGCGCGCCGGTCGTCATGACCTCCTGTTGCTTCATGCGTGCCTCGACGGCGGTGTCTACGTCGTCCGGAATTCCCCGGAAGCCGACGATCTTCGACAGGTGGCCGCGCGCGTATGCCGCCGTTTGGACGAGTCCGGGGATCGCGCTGTGCTGGAAGATCCGGAAGTGGTTGGTCCGCTCGTACAGCGGGAGGAAGGAACGCTGTACCTGGCCGATGCCGGTTTCTTCGAGCCGTCGCCACTGGGTGTAGAAGGCGTTCACGTTCCGGACGCTAGCCACCAGATCCGTCGTCTGAGACTGGGCATCGCAGACCCGGCACCATTCCCGGACGTCGGCCTCCGTCGGAAGTTGCTTGTTGTTCTCCAGCTTCGAGACTTTGCTGAAGTGCCATCCTGCCTGTTGTGCCAGGTCGCGGCCGGTTATTCCGGCTGCACTCCGGATCTCGCGCAGACGGGCGGCGAGGATTCCTCGTGCTTCGTCTAGGCGTTGCTGAGGGCTGGACATACTCCGACCTCCGTGTTTGCCGTGTGGCCCGGTCTTCAGCCACCATAACCGCGATGTTGCTTTTTGTTCCTTGCCTTGAGGAAACGCCTCTCTGTCTGTCGGCGCTCAACGTAGGCGACAGTGATCAGTGCTGGCGGCCGGAGAACAATTGGCGGGTGGCTGCGGCTGAGATGCCACTTGCAGCAGATGCAACGAAATCGTATAGTCCGATATCGTGAAATCCGAGTCCGTACCACCCGAGTGGTCGGCACTGCTCGCGCTGCAGCGGGCTACCCACGCCACCCTGCAGATGCTCGCGACAGAGCTCGTCGACCTAGACCTGACCGCCTCCGAGATCAATGCGCTGGCCAACCTTGCTGACGGCCACGGGCGAACCGTGTCCGAACTGGGCGCGGCCGTGGGCACCCGCCCCACCACGCTGACCAGCGTGCTGGACCGCCTGGAACGACGCGGCCACATCACCCGCGGCTCCCGCCCGGGAGACCGCCGGGCAGTGCTCATCGAACTCACCTCCTCCGGACGCCAGACCGCCACCACGATCCGACAGGCCGTCACCGACCTGGAGCACCGCGCGCTCCGCAACCTGCCCGCCGACGCGATCGCGGGCCTGCGCGCCGGCCTGGAAGCCCTGACGGAAGTGTCCTCATGACCCCCCACCACGCCGGGACGCAGGCCAACAGCGCCTCCACCTTCGAAGCGTTGATGGCCGAAGTAATGGCGATCGCTGAGCGGTTCGGTCACCGGGAGCATGTCCACCTGACGTGGCTGGCGGTGCGACGGTGTGGCGTGCCAGCAGCGGTCGACCTGGTCAGCGACGGCATCCAGCGCACTGCCCGCTACGCAGGCGCGCCGCAGAAATACCACGCGACCATCAGTCGCGCCTGGGTAGAACTGGTCGGGCACCACGCGGCCGAACTCGGCGAAGGCGACTTCACCGCGTTTGTCGACCACCACCCCGCGCTGCTCGACAAACGCCTGCTAACCCGCTTCTATCGTCCGGCAACGCTGGCTAGCCCACAGGCGAAGACCGGCTGGGTCGAGCCCGACCTTGCCCCGTTCCCCTGGCAGAACGGCGACTGACGGCACCCCGAGAGGAATAGGCGCGGTGGCTGTGACGGGGCAATGGCCGCACGAGACAGATTGGTTAAATGGTCAACACGCTCGCCTGGTCCAGACGGCAGGGCTGGCATCAGCAGGCCCACCACCCAGATGGGCAACGGGTGGGTGAGCCTGGGTCACCTACACCGTGGCGTGGCCGCGGACCAAACGGCCGACCTCGGCGCGCAGGTGGACGAAGTCCGGGTGCTCGCGGGTCGTGATCTGGTCGCGCGGCGCGGGCAGGTCCACCTTGAGGTCACCGACCACGTGGGCAGGGGCCTTGGAGAGGACGACCACGCGGTCGCCCACGTAGACGCTCTCGTCGATGTCGTGCGTGATGAGGACGATCGTCATCTGGTGGTGGCCCCGGACCTTGAGCACCAGGTCCTCGAGGTCCTCGCGGGTCTGGGCGTCCACCGAGCCGAACGGCTCGTCCATGAGCATCAGTGTCGGCCGGTACGCCAGCGCCCGCGCGATCGCCACCCGCTGCTGCATGCCCCCGGACAGCTGGAACGGGTATTTACGCCCGGCGTCCGCCAGCCCGACCGACTCCAGGGCCTCGTGGGCGGCCTCGCGGCGCTGGCGCTTGTCCATGTTCTTGCGGCGCAGCGGTAGCGCCACGTTGTCGGCCACCGACATCCACGGGAACAGCGAACGGCTGTAGTCCTGGAAGACCACGGCCAGGTTGTCCGGGGTCTGGCGGACCACGTTGCCCTCGACCTTGACCTGCCCGCCCGTCGGCGTGATCAGCCCGGCGATCGAACGCAGCAGTGTCGACTTGCCGCATCCGGAAGGCCCGACGATGCACAGCAGCTCGCCCTCGGCGACACTGAGGTTGAGGCCCTCGATGGCGCGGTGCTCGTTGGGGCTACCGCCGCCGTACACATGGGAGAGGTTGTCTATCTCGAGCAATGGATTTCCTCGGGGGGCGAGACCATGGACAACGCGAACATGAATCTAGGCGATCGTACTCTCATTCGCCGGTCAGTTGCTGGGCTGCGTGGTGCCAGGCGAGAACGCGCCGCTCCACGGCCAGGAACAGCTCGTTGAGCACATAGCCCAGTACTCCGAGCAGCACGATCCCGCCCCACATGAGAGGCAGGTCGAACATCTGGTACGCGGACGTGAGCTGAAACCCGATGCCGTTGTCGGTGCCGGGCAGCAGTTCGGAGAAGACCATGACGATCAGCGAAAGGGAAAGGGCCAGCCGCAGCCCCGCGAACATCTTGGGCAGCGCCGACGGCAGGATCACCCGGTACAGCCGCTCGGCCCTGGAAAGCCGGAACGCCTGGCTGGTCTGCAGGTGCAGCGGCTCGACCGAGCGGGCGCCGTCGGCGGTGTTGAGCAGCACCGGCCACACGATGCTGAACGTCATGAACGCCAGCTGCATCTTCAGCCCGAACCCGAACACCACCAGGAAGATCGTGATCAGCAGGGGCGGCGGGATGGCCCGCAGGAACTGCAGCACTCCGTCGAGATAGTCGTACGCCCTCGCGGACAGCCCCACGGCCAGCCCGAGCACGACCCCTGCCAGCGAGCCTCCCACGAACCCGGCGGCCATCCGGCCCAGGCTCGGCAGGATGTTCTCGAGTGCCGCGTCGGTCAGGAACAGCCTCCCCGGCGGCCCCGAGAACCACGCCGCGTGCATCCTGACCACGATCGTGCTGGGCGGCGGGAAGAACGTGTTGCCCGCGGCCCGCGTGGCCACCTCCCAGGCCACGATCAGCACGACCAGGACCAGCGACCGGAACGTCGCCGTACGCATGCCCCTGGTCCTCATCCGGCATCCCCCAACCGCGCGTGGTGCCAGCGGAACGCCCGCCGCTCGGCGGCCACCAGCACCGCGTTCACCAGCACTCCGAACAGCCCTACCCACAGGGCCGTGGCCAGGATGTCGGTCATCCGCGCGGGCACGGCGATAGAGGCGAAGAAGGTGAACACGCCGATGCCCTCGCCCCGCCCGGCCAGGAGTTCGATGATGACGGTCAGGATGAGCGCCACCCCCGCGGCCAGCCGGAACCCGGTGGCGATGAAGGGCGCCGACGACGGCAGCGAGACGCGCATCAGCACCGCCGGAGGTCCGAAGCCGTACGATCGCAGAGACTCCTTGGCCAGGGGATCGACGCCGCGCAGGCCGTACATCGTGTTGTAGAGGATCGGCCACAGCGACGCGTAGACCACCAGCGTGACGCGCAGCTGCAGCCCCGTGCCGATCATGAGGGAGACCAGCGGGATCAGCGCCACCGACGGGATCGGCCGCAGGAACTCCACGACCGTGCGGGTGGCGGCGTCGATGATCGGCACGCTGCCGAGCACCAGGCCGAGCGGGATCGCGATCACCGTCGCGAGGCCGAGGCCGGCGCCCCACGAGAGCAGGGTGGTCAGGGCGTGCGCGTGAAAGGCCGGATCGGACATCAGCGTCACCGCCCGTCCGAGGATCTCCGTGGCGGGCGGCAGATACTGCGGGTCCACCAGCTCCGTACGACTGAGCAGCTCGATCAGCGCGGCGAAGGCGAGGGCCCCGGCCGCCCGGCGACGCCAGCGTGTGGCGGCGGTCGCCGGACGGGCACGGGCCAGGGTCTGAGTGCTCACCCGTTGGTGGTGGGCGACATCAGCGACTTGACGTCGATCGCCTTGGAGAGCCATTTGGCCTCCAGCATCCAGTCGGCCACCCGCTGGAGCCTGACGGGGTTGTCGTTGCTGGAGAAATACGGGAACGTGACGGTGGCCGCGGTGGCCGCGTCGATCTGCGTGAAGTTGGGCAGCACCTTGGCCACCACCTCGCGGTTGTTCTCCATGAGCTTGGCCGCGTTGTGGATGGCCCGCTGGAACGCCGCCGCGGTCTTGGGGTTCTTGTCGTACCACTCCTGCGTGCTGACGTAGCCGGAGATCGGGAACTCGGCGGCGGGACCGGACGCCGGGTCGAGGATCTTGCGGGCGCCCATCGAGGACGTGGCCGCCGTGACCATGGGCTCGCCCAGGTACGCGGCGTCGATCTGGCCGCCCTTCCACGAGGGCATGATGTTCTGGAACGTCACCTGGACGTACTTGATCTTGGCGGGGTCGACGTTGTTGGCCTTGAGCACCTGTGTCAGCGCCAGTTCCTGGAAGTTGTGCAGGACGTTCACGTTGATCGTCTTGCCTTCGAGGTCCTTCGGCGTCTTGATGGGTGAGTTGGGCAGGGCCATGATGCTGAGCGAGTCGGGGGCTGCGCGAGAGCCCTCGGCCAGGATGCGCAGCTTCAGCGCCTGCTTGTCGTGCGCCTGGAACATCGACACGTAGTTGCCGAACATGGCGTCGATCTCGCCCTTGACCAGCATGGGGATGGCCTCCGGCGCGGCCTGGACCACTTGCGGGGTGACCTCCAGCCCTTCCTTCTCGAAGAGCTTCTGGTCGATGGCGACGTAGATGGCGGCACTGTCGATGGCGGGCAGGGTGGCGACCTTGATCTTCGTCTTCTCCAGGCCGCCGGCGGACGCGGACGGTGGCGCGCTCGCGGTCGTGGAACCGCTTGTGCTGCACGCAACGGCGCCGAGTGTCAAAGCTAACCCGATGACGGCGGCCCTGGCGGGACGGCCAAGCCTCATGTCAGGGACTCCCTTCATGGAGCCAGGGGGGGACCGGGTGGCTTCTGCTCCCGGGGGCTGTGTGCCTGACGCACAACAGGGATCGACCGTAACACCAAATCTGCAGTCATTATCGCGAAAATAGCACTTGTAGTTGCAATGTCCGATTGTGGCTCTATCGTGAAAATTGAAGTACGGATGAAACTGATGTTTGTCCGGTTTGGTAAAGGAGGTGTCGGCGGGGTCTTCAGTTACTGATGGGGCATGCTATTCGATCTTTTCCGCGAGTCAAGAGGTGCCTCGCGGAAGGGTTTTGTGCTGCCTCTTTCCCCAGATAGAGGGCTGTTGGACCGATTTCAACGAATTTTCTGGACAATCGGGGATGAACACCTCAAGAGAGCACTGACGGTGGTTGGCCCTGGGCAACCCCTGTGCTCAAATGGCGCATATCTCGACGTACATAATGCCCCACCTGCATTTACCTGCAGAGTCACCGAGAATTCCCCTCCACGGGCGAGAGGTAGCGAAGGCAAGTGAGAACGCAGAGCGCTGAAGCTTCCGCTGACCGCGAGCCGCACGGGCATCAGAAGCGACGGTTGCCCAACCCTCCTTCCCGGAGGTTCGGGCTGGGCAACTGGCACGTGCGATCGCGCCTTGTCGCGCTGATCGTCGTACCCACGGCCGTGGCCGTGGGGCTGGGCGGGTTGAACGTCATCACCTCGCTCAGCGACGCCAGCACCTATCAGACCCTCAGGGAGGTCGCCGAGCTCAGCGAGCAGCTCGGGGCCGTCACCCACGAGCTGGGCTTCGAACGTGACGAGACCGCCCTCTACATCGCCCAGGGCCGGCCGGAGAACCGCGAGGCCCAGCTCCGCACCACGTACAGCGGCGTGAACGGCCTCATCGACGAGGCCAAGCGGCGGGCGGCGCTGCTCACGGACACCCACGCGGACGCCGTACGGCCGGTGCTGCGGCGCCTGGATGAGATCCAGACGCTGCGCGACACGGCGGTCAAGGGGAAGATCCAGCCCCTCCCGATGATCCAGAAGTACTCCCAGATCATCTCCGCCCTGCTGCAGTTCCACGACCAGGTCGGCCAGGTCGCGGTGGACGACGAGGTCTCGCACAGCGCCAGCTCGATGGCCGCCATCGCGCGGGCCAAGGAGGAGGCCTCCAAGCAGCGCGGCGTCCTGGCCAGCGCCCTGGACAAGAAGGGCTTCGACAGCGGCGAGCTCGACGCGCTCACCGACGCCAAGTCGCGCGAGGAGAGCGAGGAGACGCTGTTCGCGACCCTGGCCAACCTCGACCAGCTCGAGCTCTACCGCAACACGGTCGTGGGCAGGGACGTCGACCAGACCGACCTGTTCAGGCTCCGGGCCATGGCGCAGTCCGCCGAGGGCAAGGACCTGAGCATCGGCGTGCGGCCGGACAGGGACGTGAGCACCTGGTTCGACGTGAGCACCGGCAAGATCGACGCGCTGCGCAGCGTGGAGAAGGAGCTCGCCTCCTCCGTCATCCTGCGCGCCCGCGCCCTGGAGGAGGGCGCCAACCGCTCGGCCCTGATCTCCGGCGGCCTCATCCTGCTCCTGCTGCTCGTGGTGGTCGCGATCATCTCGCTCATCGCCCGCTCGCTCATCAGGCCGCTGCGCAAGCTGCGCGGCGAGGCGCTCGACGTCGCGGGCCACCGCCTGCCGGAGACCGTGCGGCAGCTGCGTGAGAACGGCGAGGGCTCGATCGGGCCGGTCATCCCCATCGGCGTGGACACCCACGACGAGATCGGTGAGGTGGCGCGGGCCTTCGACGAGGTGCACCGCGAGGCGGTCCGTCTCGCCGGTGAGGAGTCGAGGCTGCGCAGCAACGTCAACGCGATGTTCGTGAACCTGTCGCGGCGCAGCCAGACGCTGGTGGAGCGGCAGATCACGCTGATCGACGGGTTGGAGCAGGGTGAGCAGGACGAGCAGCGGCTCGGGAACCTGTTCAAGCTGGACCACCTGGCGACGCGTATGCGGCGTAACAGCGAGAACCTGCTGGTGCTCGCGGGTCAGGATCCGCCGCGCCGCTGGAGTCAGCCGGTCAAGCTGGTGGACGTCGCGCGAGCCTCCCTGTCGGAGGTGGAGAACTACGAGCGGGTCGTGCTCCAGGTGCCCGACGGCGTCTCGGTGGCGGGCCAGGCCGTCAACGACGTCATCCACCTGCTCGCCGAGCTGGTCGAGAACGCGCTGTCGTTCTCGCCCCGCGAGACCAGGGTCACGGTCTCCGGCAGCAGGATCGACGGCGGCGGCGTGATGCTGTCGATCACCGACGCCGGGATCGGCATGACACAGGAGGAGCTGGTCCAGGCCAACGAGCGGCTGACGGACGCGCCCACCGTGGACGTGTCGGTGTCGCGGCGGATGGGCCTGTTCGTGGTGGCCAGGCTGGCGCACCGGCACGGCATCCGGGTGCAGTTGCGCCCGCACGCCTCGGGCGGCCTGACCGCGATGGTGCTCATCCCCGAGAACATGCTCGGCTCCCAGGCCCCGACCTTCACCGGCACGCCGTCCCTCTCCGGCAACCAGCCCCCCGCCTTCGCGGGCGCGGTGGCCGGCGGGCCCAGGGACGAGCCGTACTCGGGACCCCATCCCGCTCCCCCGGCGACGGACTGGCCGCAAGCACCGCACCCCGCGCCTCCGGCCACCGACTGGCCGCAGGCCCCGTACCAGCTGGGACCCGGCCACCCGTCGTTCCCGTCGGGCCCGGACGGCAACTGGCCGGCGGCCACCCAGCAGTGGCAGCCGGAGCCCGGAGGGTGGCCGGCGGAGCCCCGCCTCAGCGGCTACGACAGCGCCGATGTCTGGACGCCGCCGCGCGGTCCCGCCTGGAACGGCGACCACGCCCTGCCCCGACGGCCCGCGCCCGAACCGCCGCCGGGCGGCTGGGGCCGCGACACCATGCCGCCGCAACGGCCCGGATTCGAGTTCCAGGAGAGCGACTCCGGCGCCACCGGCCCGATTCCGGCCGTTCCGCCCGCCTCGGCGGGGGACGACTACCTGCCGATCTTCGCCGCGGTGGAGTCCGCCTGGTTCGGCCGTAACAACGGGGCGAACTGGGGCTCGAGCAAGGCGGACGAGGGATGGCGCGCCGCGGAGGCGGTCGTGGAGCCGGTACGTGACAGCCAGACGGCGGCGGGCCTGCCCAAGCGGGTGCCGAAGGCGAACCTGGTGCCCGGCTCCGCCGACTCCTCGGCGGCGCCGAAGGGCGTGACACCGATGCCGGCGGTGTCGCCCGATCGGATCCGCAACCGGCTCTCCAGCTTCCAGCAGGGCTTCCGGGCGGCACGTGACGACATCAGCGAGGGCAGGGCGTTCCCCTCTGGCCCGAAGAACAACGACAGGGAGGAGGGCGCATGAACGATCTGAGCCACGCGGCACGTGGGGTGGACTGGTTGATCACCGACTTCGTCAGTACCGTTCCGGGAGTCGCGCACGCGGTGGTCGTCTCGTCCGACGGGCTGCCGCTGGCGGCTTCGTCGGGTTTCCCGGCTGACCGGGCCGATCAGCTGGCTGCGATCGCGTCGGGTCTGGTAAGCCTGACGCAGGGGGCTGCCAGGGTGTTCGAGGGTGGCGCGGTCAACCAGACGATCGTGGAGATGCAGCGTGGGCTGATGCTGATCATGTCGATCAGCGACGGCTCGTGCCTGGCGGTGCTGGCGGCTCCTGACTGTGACATGGGGCTGGTGGCGTACCAGATGACGCTGATGGTCGATCGCGCCGGTCAGGTGCTGACTCCGGCTGTGCGGGCCGAACTGCGCGCCAGCCAGACCAGGTGATGTAGGTGACAGACCCCAGATGGAACAGCGGCGGTTGGGCGCCCCAGCCTGTGCCCCAGTCCCAGTCGCAGCTGAATCCTGACCCCGCCTCGCCCGTCCGCCCGTACGCCGTGACAGGCGGACGGACGGCGCCGCGGGTCAAGCTGGCGATGGAGGCCCTGGTGTCCTCGGCGACCGCCGAGCATCGGGAGTTCTCGCATATCACGCCGGAGTACCAGGCGATCAGTCAACTGTGCCGGCAGGTCCGGTCCGTGGCAGAGGTGTCGGCCCTGCTGCGGATCCCCCTCGGCGTGGTGCGCGTGCTGATCGCTGACATGGCTGCCGAAGGTCTGGTCCGCGTGCATCAGCCACAGCTGGACGAGGGCAGGCCCGACGTCAATCTGCTCGAAAGGGTGCTCAGTGGACTTCGCAGGCTCTAGCCCCGGCCTCACCTCGACGAAGATCGTGGTGGCTGGAGGTTTCGGGGTGGGCAAGACGACGTTCGTCGGCGCGGTGTCGGAGATCATGCCGTTGACGACGGAGGCCGTGATGACCGACGCCTCCGTGGGGATCGACGACCTGGGCATGACGCCGCTGAAGTCGACCACGACCGTCGCCATGGACTTCGGGCGGGTCTCGCTCGACCGTGACCTGATCCTGTACCTGTTCGGCACGCCCGGACAGCACCGGTTCTGGTTCATGTGGGACGACCTGGTACGGGGCGCCATCGGCGCGGTCGTGCTCGTGGACACGCGCCGTCTCGCCGACAGCTTCCCGGCGATCGACTACTTCGAGGAGGCCCAGCTGCCGTTCGTGGTGGGCGTCAACGGCTGGGACGGACAGTATCCGCACAGCGACGCCGAGGTGCGCGACGCCCTGACGCTGGCCCCGCACATCCCGCTGGTGCGGCTGGACGCCCGCTCCAAGGACTCCGTCAAGGCCGC
Source organism: Nonomuraea helvata (assembly GCF_039535785.1). NCBI lineage: Bacteria > Bacillati > Actinomycetota > Actinomycetes > Streptosporangiales > Streptosporangiaceae > Nonomuraea > Nonomuraea helvata. The sequence continues at coordinate 2,719,531 of NZ_BAAAXV010000001.1, read as the reverse complement.
GCTGATCAATCTGGTCGAGCACGCGCTCTCGGTGCGCATGGCCGTGCCGGGCTGGGGCGGGTGATCCCCCGGTTCGTGAGCGCGTTGACAGCCGCGGCACTCTCCTGATCACAATGGCTCCCGCCGAGCATCGCAGGAGCGTCATGTCCCGTGGCCGCACCACATGAACGTGAGAAACCCGCTCACCGGGCAGACCGACAGGGCGCTCGCCCCTGTCCCGCACGACCGGCTCGCCGCCGTCGCGGCCGGCCTGCGCGAACGGGCCTCGGGCCGACCGGCCGGCGAGGCCCTGTCCAGGTTCGGCGCCGCGCTGGCCGATGACGACGACCTGCTCGCCGCGCTGGTGGCCGACACCGGCAGGGTGGGGGAGTCGGTGCTGGAACGGCAGATCGTCGCAGGTCTCATCGACCGATGGGTACGCCAGGCGCCCGCTCTCCTCGAGCCGCCGGCCGAGTTCCCCGCCTCCCTGCCCGGTGTCTTCGTGGGGGGCGACGCGGTGCCGTACGAGCTGGTGGGGGTGATCAGCCCCTGGAACTTCCCGCTGCTGCTCGGCCTGATCGACGCCGTGCCCGCGCTGGCCGCGGGATGCGCGGTGCTGGTCAAGCCCAGCGAGGTGACGCCCAGGTTCATCGAGCCGCTGATGCGGCTGGTCCCCGACGACCTGCCGCTCGAGGTCGTCGAGGGCGACGGCGAGACGGGCGCGGCACTGGTGGACCTGGTGGACGCCGTCGTGTTCACCGGCAGTGTGGAGACGGGGCGGCTCGTCGCCGGGTCGGCGGCGCGCGCGTTCGTGCCCGCGTTCCTGGAGCTGGGCGGCAAGGACCCGGCGATCGTGCTGGCCGGGGCCGACCTGGAGCGGGCGGCGTCGGCGATCCTGTGGGGCGGCACCGCCAACGCCGGGCAGTCGTGCCAGTCGATCGAGCGCGTCTATGTGGCCAGGGAGGTCCACGACGAGTTCCTCGGGCTGCTCGTGGACAAGGCCACGAGGGTCGGGCTGACCTGCGAGGGCGGCCCCATCGGGCCGATCATCGGCCCGGGCCAGGAGGACGTGATCGCCGCGCATCTGGCCGACGCCGTGGCCAAGGGCGCGACCGTGCACACGGGCGGCGCGATCGAGCGGCACGGCGGCGGCCACTGGTGCCGGCCGACCGTGCTCTCCGGCGTGGACCACGGCATGCTGGTGATGACGGAGGAGACGTTCGGCCCGGTGCTGCCGGTCATGGCCGTGGAGGACGCCGACGAGGCCGTCGCGCTGGCCGACGACTCGGTCTACGGGCTGTCGGCCGCGGTCTTCGCCGCCACGGAGGAGCAGGCCATGGCCGTGGCGGCCCGGCTGCGCGCGGGCGCGATCAGCGTCAACGACGCCTCGCTGACCGCGCTGGTGCACGAGGGCGAGAAGCACTCCTTCCGCCTGTCGGGCCTCGGCGGCTCCCGTATGGGCGCGGCCTCCATCCGCAGGTTCCTGCGCCGCCGGGCCTTCCTGGTCAACCGATCCGACGCCGCCGACCCGTGGTGGCACACGACGAAGGAGTAGCTCAGGATGGGACTTCGCGCGGACATGCCGCTGCTGGCCCGCCACGAGGGCGAGTGGGAGGGGGAGTATCTGCACCTCGACCGCGACGGCACCCTGATCGACCGGCACCGCGTCCGGATGACCTGCGCGATCCTGGACGACGCCGTCTACCACCAGACCAACCGCTACACCTGGGACGACGGGCGCACGGAGGTGCACGAGTTCCCGGGGACGTACCTGGGCGGCGGGCGGTGCGGGTTCGACACCGAGCGGATCAAGGGCGAGTTCTGGGAGCTGGACGCGACCACCATCTACCTCAGCTGGCAGTACAAGGCCGAGGACGAGGACCTGCGGCTACACGAGATGATCGTGCTGAGCGAGGACGGCAAGTCACGCAGCCGCGTCTGGCAGTGGATCAAGGACGGCGTGTGCGTGAAGCGGACCCTGATCGACGAGCGCCGCGTGGGCTGACTCAGCCTCGCGCTCCGCGGTGCCATGACAGCATGGCGCGCTCGAAGCCCAGGAACGCGGCGTTCAGCACGATGCCGAGCACCCCCAGCAGCACGATCCCCGCCCACATGGCCGGGATGTCGAACTGGCTCTGCGCCTCCAGCATGCGGTGCCCGATGCCCTCGCTGCTGCCGACCAGCTCCGAGATGATCATCATGATCAGTGCCAGCGAGACGCTCAGCCGCAGACCGGCGAAGATCTTGGGGGAGGCGCCGGGCAGGATGATGCGGGTGAGCCGCTGCCACGGGCCGAGCCGGTAGACGGTGCCAGTCTCGATGTACTGCCGGTCGACCGTACGGGCGCCGTCCATGGAGTTGATCAGCACGGGCCAGACGACGCCGTACACGATGGAGGCCAGCTGCATCGGGGTGCCGATCTTGAACAGCACCAGGAACACCGGCACCAGCGTGGTGGGCGGCACCGAGCGGCCGAAGTGCAGCAGCGGCTCCACCAGGGCCGACAGCCAGCGGGAGCGGCCGAGCGCGACGCCGATCGCCACCCCGGCCGCGCACGCCGCAGTCCATCCCGCGAACAGCCTGCCCAGGCTGGGCAGCAGGTCGGCCACGGCCTCGTCGGTCAGGAACGCCCGCGTCACCGGCCCCGAGAACCAGAGCTCGTGCAGCCTGGCCACGATCCGCGACGGCGGCGGAAAGTACGCGGCCTCCGCCGAGCGCGCGGCCAGCTCCCAGCACGCCACCGCCACCGGCAGCAGCCAGTACCACACCAGCCGCCTGCCGAGTTTCCGACGGCGGAGCGGCCGCCCTTGGGGGAGAGGAGGAGCCGTGCTGTTCATGCGGTGCCCCCCGTACGCGCACGGTGCCAGCGGAACACGCGCCGCTCGGCGGCGGTGAACAGCAGGTTGGCGGCCAGCCCGATGAGCCCGGCCCACAGGGGAGCCGCCAGCATGCGGTCGAGCCGGTTCGCGCTGCCCGCCAGCGACTGGAACGCGCCGATCCCGCCGTCGCCGGGCGCCAGCAGCTCCACGCTCACCGCGACGATCAGGGTGACCGACACGGCGATCCGGATGCCGGTCGCGATGAACGGCGCCGCGCTCGGCAGGCTCACCCGCAACGCCACGGCGACCGGCCCGAAGCCGAAGCTCCGCAGGGTGTCCTTGGCCAGCGGGTCGACGTCGGTCAGGCCGTACAGCGTGTTGATCAGCACCGGCCACGTGCAGGTGTAGACGACCAGCGCGGTCTTGGCGTCCTGGCTCTGGGCGAACAGGAACATCGCGACGGGGATCAGCGACACCGACGGGATCGGCCGCAGGAACTCCACCAGCGGCCGCACCGACCGCTCCACGAACGGCACCGTCCCGAGCAGCAGCCCAGCGGGCACGGCGACCGCCACGGCGATCGCCAGCCCGCTCGCGCACGCCGCCAGCGTGGCCAGCACGTCGGCCCTGAACTGCGGCTCCAGCGGCAGTTCGGCCGCCGCGGCGAGCACGGCCGACATGTGCGGCACGACGTCGGGGACGAGCCCGATCCGCCCGGCCAGCTCGGCGAGGGCGGCGAAGGCGGCGATCCCGAGCACTCCGAGCGCCGCCCGCCCGAGCCGGTGTTCGATCATCCGCTCACGGGCGCGAACAGCTGCGCCGCATCCACCTTGGACTTGAGGTAGCCGTAGCCTTGCAGCAGGTCGGCCAGCTTCTGGACGCTCGCCTTGTCCGCCTCCATCGAGAACCTGCCGAGCGTCATCGCCGCCGCCGCGTCCGCCGGGATCTGCGTGTACGTCGGCACCACCTCGTCGATCGCCTTCCTGTCGGAGCTGGCGATCTGCTGGGCCTTGGCCAGGGCGCGGTGGAAGGCGGCGGCCGTCTTCGGGTACTTGGCCAGCCAGTCCTCGGTGACGCCCCACCCGTCGATCGGCACGCCGGCCGTCACGCCGCTGGTCGTGTCGATGATCTGCGTCGCGCCGCTCTTCTTGGCCGCGGTCAGGAACGGCTCCACCAGCCAGGCCGCGTCCACCTTGCCCGAGGACAGCGCGGTGAGCTGGTCGGCGAAGGCGACGGGGACGTACTTGACGTCCTCCGGCTTGAGCCCGGCCTCCTGCAGGTGGGCGTTGGTCAGCGTCTGGCCGAGCGCCTTGAGCACGTTGACCGCGATCGTCTTGCCCTTGAGGTCGGCGGGCGCCTTGATCGGCGAGCCCTTGGCCACGACGACGCCGGCGACGTTGGGGGCGGCCTCCTGGCTGTGCTGGAAGAGCTTGAGCTTGGCCGCGCCGGAGTCGTTGATCGTCATCAGCGCCACGTAGCTCGTCATGAACGCGTCCATGCTGCCGTTGAGGATCTTCGGCATGACCGCCTGCGGCGCCTGGATGATCTCCGTCTTGACCGTCAGGCCCTCCGCCTTGAAGAAGCCGCGCTTCTCCGCGATGAACAGGGACGCGGACGACGGGACCGGAACCACGCCGACCAGGAGCTGGGTCTTCTCCAGCCCGCCGGAGGACGCGGCGCCGCCCGTGCCCGTCTGCCCGCTTCCTCCTCCGCCGCACGCGCTGAGTGTCAGCGCGATCGCCATACCCGCGACTACGAACCTGGCCAGTTTCATGCAACCGCCTTTCTTGGTCTTGTCATCAGGTGGGAGACCGGGAGAAGAGGGTCAGCGCGGCCTGGCCTCGATGAGGCTCGCGCCGGAGCCCAGCTCGACGACTTCGGTCAGCGCCAGATCGGCCTGGGAGAGCAGGGCCGCGAACTCGTCGCGGCTGCGCTCGGTGCCGCCGTTGAAAATCGCCAGCATGCGCATGTCGATGTCCTTACCCAGGTGCGGCTCCTCGTCATCAGGAAGCACCGCCTCCAGGATCAGGACGCGGCCGTCGGGGTTCATGGCCTTGCGGACGTTGCGCAGGATCTTGACGCAGTCCTCGTCGTCCCAGTTGTGCAGGACGCTGGCCAGCAGATAGACGTCGCTGCCGGCCGGGACCTCGGCGAAGAAGTCGCCGGCGACGACCTCGGACCGCTCGGCCAGGCTCTCCGCGGCCAGCGTCCGCCTGGCGTGGTCGGCGACGTGCTCCAGGTCGAACAGGATGCCGCGCATCTGCGGGTTGGCGTGCAGCACCGTGGCCAGGATGTGGCCCTTGCCGCCGGCCACGTCCACCATGGTCGCTGTCGGGGGGAAGGCGTACCGCTTGGCCAGGCCCTCGGTCAGCGCGGCGGCCCTGGCCGTCATGTAGTCGTTGAACAGCCGACTCGAAGCCGGATTTTTTGCGAGATGGTCGTACACGTGACCGTACCGCTTGACGAAGGCCGAGCTGCCGTCGCGGACCGTGGCGGGCAGCATGCCTATGGCGTACCAGAAGCTCTCCTCGCCGAGCATGCGGATCGAGGAGCGCACGGAGTCGGGGGCGTCCGAGCGGAGCGCGGTGCCCTTCTCCGTCAGGTCGTACGCGCCCGGCCCCGCGGTGCGGACCAGGCCCATGCTCGCCAGCTCGCGCAGGACCCGGCGCAGCGCGGGGGCGTTGGCGCCGGCGCGCACGGCCAGCTCGGAGGTGTCAAGCGGACCGTGCGCCAGGTGGTCGGCCAGGCCCAGCTCCGCCATGGTGAGCAGGGCCGCGAAACGGGAGATGTCGCCTAAGGCTCCCCAAAGGAGCTCATCGGAATGCGGCATGGGTCCTTCCAGGGGTCACGGATTGCGGGTGGCCTGCCGGTGCCAGACGAGGACACGGCGTTCGGCCAGCACGAACAGGGAGTTCACGACGTAACCGAGGATGCCGAGCAAGGCGATGGTCGCCCACACCGCGGCGCCGTCGAAGCTGCGCTGGGCTGTCAGCAACTGGTAGCCGATGCCGTCGGTGCCGCCGATGAACTCGGTGAGCACCATGAGGATCAACGCCAGTGACAGGCTCAGCCGCAGCCCGGCGAAGATCTTGGGCGAGGCGGCGGGGAGCATGACCACGCGCAGGCGCTGCAGCTTCGACAGGTTGAACACCGTGGCCGTCTCGGTGTAGGTCCGGTCCACTGCCCTGGCGCCCTCGATCGAGTTGAGCAGCGTCGGCCAGATCACGCCGAACACGATCGTGGCCAGCTGCGTGGCCAGCCCGGCCTTGAACAGGGGGAGGAACACCGGCAGCAGCAGCGGGGGAGGCACGGACCGACCCAACTCGATCAGCGGGTCCACGTAGTCGGTCGCCGAGCGCGAGCGCCCGAGGAATATGCCCGCCACCACGCCGATCAGCGCGGCCAGGATCCAGCCGCCGAACATGCGGCCGAGGCTCGGCAGGATGTTGCCGATCGCGTCGTCGGTGAGGAAGACGCGGGTTACCGGGCCGGAGAACCAGAGCTCGTACATGCGGACGACGATGGTCGTGGGCGGCGGGAAGTCGGTGTCGCCGATGGCGCGCCCGAGGAGCTCCCAGACGACCAGCACCGTGGGGACCACCCAGAACCTGGTGAGGGCTTTCACGACTCGGCCACCCCCGTCCGCACGCGGTGCCAGTGGAAGAGGCGTCGCTCGCCGGCCAGCAGGACCACGTTGGCGATCACGCCGATGATGCCGGCCCAGAACGTCGCCGCCAGCATGAGGTCCATCCGGTTGCCGCTGCCCGCGACGTTCACGTAGACGCCGATGCCGGCGACGCCGCCGGCGATCAGCTCGGCGCTGACGGCCAGGACGAGCGCGACCCCGGCGGCGATCCGGATCCCCGTCGCGACGAACGGTGCCGCGCTGGGCAGGCTCACCCTGGCGAGCACGGCCAGGTCGCCGAATCCGAAGCTGCGCAGGGACTCCTTGGCCTGCGGGTCCACGTCGTGCATGCCGTACAGGGTGTTGATCAGGATCGGCCAGATGGAGGCGTACACGATGACCGAGACCTTCATCAGCTCGTCCGCCGGGATCAGCAGGATCGCGAGCGGGATGATGGCCACCGAGGGGATCGGGCGCATGAACTCCAGCACCGGCCTGATGGCCCGTTCCAGCGGCGCCAGCGCCCCGAGCAGCACGCCCAGGGGCACGGCCACCGCGGTGGCGATCAGCAGGCCGAGCGCCCAGTTGGTGAGCGTGGCGCCGACCCCCGCGAGGAAGTCGGGGTCGGCCGGCATGCGCGCGGCCTCGTACAGGATGACCGAAGGAGGGGGAGTGCCCAGGCCTTGCAGCCCGAAGCGGATCACCACCTCCCCGAGAACAAGGAACCCCGCGGCGCCGACGGCGCCGCGGAGCAGTCGGGCACCGGCCATCAGCTCGACGACGGCGCCGCGATGACGGACTTCACGTCGATGGCGCCCTTGAGGTAGCCGTACTCGAGCATGAGGTCGGCCACCTTCTGCAGGCGGTCCGCGTTCAGCTCACTCGGGTACGTGCCCAGCGTGATCACCGACGCCGTCTTGGCGTCGATCTTCGTGTACTTCGGCAGCATGGTCTCGATCTGCTTGCGGTCGCTCGAGGCGAGCTGCTGCGCCTTGGAGATGGCGCGCTGGAACGCGGCCAGCGTCTTCGGGTACTTCGAGGACCACTCCTCGGTGGCCATCCAGCCCGCGATGGGGAAGTTCTCCATCTGACCGGTCATGGTGTCGGCGAGCTTGCGGAAGCCGCTGGCGCTCTGGGTGGCCGTGATGAACGGCTCGGTGAGAAGGCCCGCCTCGCCCTGGCCGCTCTTGATCGCGGCGCCCATCTCGGGGAGCGGCTTCTCGGCGAACTTGACGTCCGTCTCCTTGAGACCGGCCACCTTGAGCTGCGTCGCCACCGCCAGGGTGGAGATGTTGTGCAGGTTGTTGACCAGGACGGTCTTGCCCTTCAGGTCCGCCACCGTCTTGAGCGGGGAGTCCCCTGGGACCATGATGTTGAACGTGTTCGGACCGGCCTGATAGCAGTCCGCGATCAGCTTGATCTTCTTGCCCGTGCTGACGGCCAGGAAGGTCGAGACGTAGTTGGTCATCGAGATGTCCAGCGCGCCGCTCTCGATCTGCGGCAGTGCCGCGGCGCCACCGGTGATGATGACCGGGTTGACCGTCAGTCCCTCTTCCTTGAAGAAGCCCTTCTCGTTGGCGAGGTAGAGGGATACGGCGTCCGGAACAGGGAGAGCGCCGACCTTGATGGTGGTCTTCTCCAAGCCCTTGCTGTCGGCCGAGGAGTCCGCGGGCTTGTCGGACCCACTGCAGCCGGTCAGGGCGAGAGCGACTGCGACGCCGAGAGCAATGGCGTTACAGCGCAGTTTGCGTGTCATCGGGGGGTTCTCCTACCAGGGGAAGCTTTTGGAGATCGGCACGGGATGCCGGGCGTGAAGCGTACCGGAGGGGAGATGGCGGCGGCAGATCCATGCCGCGAATATGAAGTTATCTGCTAAAGATGACTGTAAGACGCCATAGGTGTAAATATTGGCATATAGCATCTTTTGTTACCTTATGTCCGGATTGGTGCGGCGGTTGCGCTCCGTAAACGGGAGCTTGCGACGTGAACAATGTGTGACTTGGAACGGTTGAAACCCTACGAGACGTTGGCTGAAGTATGAGGTTTGTGCTCAAATTGGGCCTCGAACTTGCCTGCGATCACTCGTCCATGTGACGAAGCCGCTGAGACCCCCTAGAAGCAGGCCAATGGCGAGAGGTTGCCATCAGTGACGACAACAACGACCGGCCCAGGTCGTGGCAGGGCTCCGGACCTGCCTGAAGAATCTGTGGGCGGTGAGGCACCAGAGGTGCGGCAGCCCAGGCCGGGTAGCCCGTTCGCGCTGCGCAACTGGCGGGTGCGTACCCGTCTCATCGCCCTCATCGCCGTTCCCACGCTTGTGGGCGTGATCCTGGGCGGGCTGCGCGTCACCACCTCCATCAACAGCGCCCAGCAGTACCAGCAGATCAGCCAGGTGGGCGCGCTGGTGACGCAGCTCGGCGAGCTGTCCAGGGACTTCGGTCTCGAACGTGACCTGGCCGGCCGTTTCGTGGCCTCCAACCGGAGCGCGGCCGACCGGGACCGGCTGAAGAGCCAGCAGGAGATCGTGGACGCCAGCGTCGGCCGCACCCTGGAGGTCGCGAAGACCGCCGAGTCGTCACTGTCCGACACCGGCCGCAGGAACCTGGACCGCATCCGCACCCGCCTCGGCCAGCTCGCCTCGCTGCGCGCCACCGTCGCCGGCTCGCAGCTGCCGCCGCTGCCGACGGTGGAGAAGTACTCCGAGACGATCGCCGACATGCTGCAGCTCTACGAGGAGCTCGGCCAGGGAGCGACCGACGAGGAGCTCATCTCCACGAGCTCCGCGCTCCGTGCCATCGCCCGTACGGAGGAGCAGGCCTCCAGGCAGCGCGCCCTTCTGGCGATCGCGCTGACCAGAGGCTCGTTCGAGGAGCCGGAGTTCAACGCCTTCCTCGACGCCCGCTCCCGGCGTGAGAGCGAGCGGGCCGCGTTCCTCGCCGTTGCCACGCAGGCGCAGCGGCAGATGTTCGACAACACGGTCGCCAGCGTGAAGATCGGCCGCGCCGAGTTCTACATCGCCCGCGCCGTGCTGCTGACGAACAACCACCAGTCCCTGCGCAGGCTGGACAGCTCCACCACGAACGACGTCGACCGCTGGTTCCAGTCCATCAGCGAGACCGTCGACCGCCTCCACCAGGTGCAGAAGTCGCTGGGTGAGCAGGTGGCCACCCGGAGCGCCGACGTCGCGAGCAGCGACAGGCAGCTGGCCGCGGTCAACATCGGCATCGTCGCCGTGCTGCTCGTCCTGGTCCTCGCGATCACCGCCCTGATGGCCAGCTCGCTCGTACGCCCGCTCAGGCGCCTGCGCGGTGACGCGCTGAAGATCGCCGGCCAGACGCTGCCCGACCTCGTCCGCCAGCTCCGCCAGAGCGACGTGCGCCCCGAACAGCTACGGGTGCCACCCATCGAGATCAACACCAAGGACGAGATCGGTGAAGTCGCCCGGGCCTTCGACGAGGTCCACCGCGAGGCGGTCCGTCTCGCCGGTGAGGAGTCGAGGCTCCGTAGCAACGTCAACGCGATGTTCGTGAACCTGTCGCGGCGCAGCCAGACGCTGGTCGAGCGGCAGATCACGCTGATCGACGGACTGGAGCAGGGCGAGCAGGACGAGCAGCGGCTCGGGAACCTGTTCAAGCTGGACCACCTGGCCACGCGTATGCGGCGTAACAGTGAGAACCTGCTGGTGCTCGCGGGTCAGGATCCGCCTCGCCGCTGGAGCCAGCCGGTCAAGCTCGTGGACGTCGCCCGTGCCTCCCTGTCGGAGGTCGAGAACTACGAGCGGGTCGTCCTGGAGGTCCCCGAGGGTGTCTCCATCGCCGGCCAGGCCGTCAACGACGTCATCCACCTGCTCGCGGAGCTGATCGAGAACGCCTTGTCGTTCTCGCCCCGCGAGACCCGCGTGCCGGTCTCCGGCAGCAGGATCGACGGCGGCGGCATCATGCTCTCCATCAGCGACTCCGGCATCGGCATGACGCAGGAGGAGCTCGCCGAGGCCAACCAGCGGCTGATGGAGGCGCCCAGCGTGGACGTCTCCGTCTCCCGCCGCATGGGCCTGTTCGTGGTCGCCAGGCTGGCGCACCGGCACGGCATCCGGGTGCAGCTGCGCCCGCACGGCACGGGCGGCCTGACCGCGATGGTGCTCATCCCCGAGTCGCTGCTGGGGGCCGCGGCCCCGTCGTACGCCGGTTCCACGCCCGCGAACCAGCCGGCCCAGGAGGCGTTCCCCACGCCGCAGCCGGCCTCGGCAAGCCCATGGCCGTCCGGCGGCTACCAGATGGGCCCCGGACATCCGTCGTATCCCAGCAGCGGGCACCCTTCGTATCCGTCGTACCCGTCCTCGGAGCCGGTGCCGAGCGGCGCCTGGCCGTCGGCCCCGCAGTGGCCGGCCGAGTCGCCGAACTGGGCGGCCTCCAACGAGCCCGCCTCGGACGTGTGGGTCTCCTCACGCGCGCCGATGACCGGGGAGACCGCGCTGCCCAAGCGCGGCGCCCTGCCCGACGACCCGCGCCCCTGGTCGCGCGCCGCCGAGAAGGGCCTGCCCCCGCAGCAGCGCTACGACTTCCCCGAGACCGAAGCCGCCGCGACGGGCCCGATCCCCGCGGTGAAGCCGGCCTCGGCCGGGGACGAGTACCTGCCGATCTTCGCCTCGGTCGAATCGGCCTGGTTCGACCACGGCGTCGAGAGCGGCGCGACCTGGGGCTCCGCCAAGGCCGACGCGGGCTGGAGCGCCGCCCAGGCCGTGGTCGAGCCGGTTCGTGATGGCTCGACGGCGGCGGGCCTGCCCAAGCGGGTGCCGAAGGCGAACCTGGTGCCCGGCTCGGCCGACACCGTGTCGGCCCCGAAGGGGGTCGCGCCCACGCCGTCGGTCTCCCCGGAACGGGTACGCAGCCGGCTCTCCAGCTTCCAGCAGGGCTTCCGCGCCGCGCGCGATGACATCAGCGAGGGCAGGACGTACGGGTCCGGCTCCAGGAGTGACAGTAGGGAGGAGGGCGCGTGAACGACCTTAGCCACGCGGCACGCGGGGTGGACTGGTTGATCACCGACTTCGTCAGTACCGTTCCGGGAGTCGCGCACGCGGTGGTCGTCTCGTCCGACGGGCTGCCGCTGGCGGCTTCGTCGGGTTTCCCGGCTGACCGGGCCGATCAGCTGGCCGCGATCGCGTCGGGCCTGGTGAGCCTGACGCACGGCGCCGCCAGGGTGTTCGAGGGCGGCGCGGTCAACCAGACGATCGTGGAGATGCAGCACGGCCTGATGCTCACCATGTCGATCAGTGACGGCTCGTGCCTCGCGGTGCTGGCGTCCCCTGACTGTGACATGGGGCTGGTGGCGTACCAGATGACGCTGATGGTTGATCGCGCCGGTCAGGTGCTGACTCCGGCTGTGCGGGCCGAACTGCGCGCCAGCCAGACCAGGTGATGTAAGTGACAGACCCCAGATGGAACAGCGGCGGCTGGGACTCCCATAACAGCGGTGCATGGGACTCCCAGAACAGTGGGAGCTGGCAGCCTCCGCCGCCGAGCTGGCAGCCTCCTCCCACACCGCCTCCCAGCGCTGACCCCGCCTCGCCGGTACGGCCCTATGCCGTCACCGGCGGGCGTACCGCGCCCAAGGTCAAGCTGGCCATGGAGGCGCTGGTGTCCTCGGCGACCGCCGAGCACCGGGAGTTCTCGCACATCACCCCCGAGTACAAAGCGATCAGCCAGCTTTGCCTGCAGGTCAGGTCGGTGGCCGAGGTCTCGGCGCTGCTGCGGATCCCGCTCGGTGTGGTGCGTGTTCTGATCGCGGATATGGCGGCGGAAGGCCTGGTTCGGGTGCATCAGCCGCAGCTGGATGCGGGTAGACCGGACGTCAACCTGCTGGAAAGGGTGCTCAGTGGACTTCGCAGGCTCTAGCCCCGGTTTGACCTCGACGAAGATCGTGGTCGCCGGCGGATTCGGGGTGGGCAAGACGACGTTCGTCGGCGCGGTGTCGGAGATCATGCCGTTGACGACGGAGGCCGTCATGACCGACGCCTCCAAGGGCATCGACGACCTGGGCATGACGCCGCTGAAGTCGACCACGACCGTCGCCATGGACTTCGGCCGGGTCTCGCTCGACCGTGACCTGATCCTCTATCTGTTCGGCACGCCCGGACAGCACCGGTTCTGGTTCATGTGGGACGACCTGGTCCGCGGTGCGATCGGCGCGGTCGTGCTCGTGGACACCCGGCGTCTGGCGGACAGCTTCCCGGCGATCGACTACTTCGAGGAGGCCCAGCTGCCGTTCATCGTGGGGGTGAACGGATGGGACGGCGTCTACGGGCACAGCGACGCCGAGGTGCGCGACGCGCTCACTCTGGCGCCGCACATCCCGATGGTGCGCCTCGACGCCCGCTCCAAGGACTCGGTCAAGAGCGCGCTGATCAACCTGGTCGAGCACGCTCTCACAGTCCGCATGGCCGTGCCAGGCTGGAGCGGCTAACGGAGCGGATAGGCTGGAGTCTTAGACGTTCATTCGCTTCGAGGACTGGCCAACCACGTGTTCGAGACGCTTTCCGACCGGTTGACATCGGTCTTCTCCTCCCTCAGGTCCAAAGGCCGGCTGTCCGATGCCGACATCGACGCCACCACCCGCGAGATCCGCATCGCCCTGCTGGAGGCCGATGTCGCTCTCCCGGTGGTCAAGGCGTTCGTCGCCCAGGTCAAGGAGCGCGCCCGCGGCGCCGAGGTCTCCCAGGCGCTCAACCCGGCGCAGCAGGTCGTCAAGATCGTCAATGACGAGCTGATCGCGATCCTCGGCGGCGAGACCCGCAGGCTCCGCCTGGCGAAGACGCCGCCGACCGTCATCATGCTCGCGGGTCTGCAGGGCTCGGGTAAGACGACCCTGGCGGGCAAGCTCGCCAAGTGGCTGCGCGAGCAGGGGCACGCGCCCCTGCTCGTCGCCGCCGACCTGCAGCGCCCCAACGCCGTCCAGCAGCTCCAGGTCGTGGGCGAGCGCGCCCAGGTCGCGGTCTACGCCCCCGAGCCGGGCAACGGCGTGGGCGACCCGATCGAGGTCTCCCGCAGGTCGGTCGACGAGGCCAGGCGCCTGCAGCACGACATCGTCATCATCGACACCGCCGGCCGCCTGGGCATCGACCAGGAGATGATGAAGCAGGCCGCCGACATCCGCGACGCGGTCTCGCCCGACGAGGTCCTGTTCGTGGTCGACGCCATGATCGGCCAGGACGCCGTCACGACGGCGCAGGCGTTCATGGACGGCGTCGGCTTCGACGGGGTCGTGCTGACCAAGCTCGACGGCGACGCCCGGGGTGGCGCCGCCCTCTCGGTCCGGCACATCACGGGCCGGCCGATCATGTTCGCCTCCATGGGCGAGAAGCTGGAAGACTTCGACGCCTTCCACCCCGACCGGATGGCCTCCCGCATCCTCGACATGGGTGACATCCTCACCCTGATCGAGCAGGCCCAGAAGACGTTCGACGAGGAGCAGGCCGCCAAGATGGCGAGCAAGCTCACCTCGGGCGAGAACTTCACGCTCGAGGACTTCCTCGAGCAGATGATGATGGTCCAGAAGATGGGGCCCATCAAAAACCTGCTGGGCATGATGCCCGGCATGGGGCAGATGCGCGATCAGCTCAACTCCATCGACGACCGCGACCTCGACCGCATCGCCGCCATCATCCGCTCGATGACGCCCGGCGAGCGCCAGGACCCCAAGATCATTAACGGCTCGCGCCGGGCCCGCATCGCGGCCGGCTCCGGCGTCTCGGTCACCGCCGTGAGCAACCTCGTCACCCGCTTCTTCGATGCACAGAAGATGATGAAGCGGATGGCGGGCGGCATGGGCATCCCGGGCATGCCGGGCGGTCGTGGCAAGGCGGCCAAGGCGCAGAAGAAGGCCAAGAAGGGGCGGCGCGTCAGCGGCGACCCGCGCAAGGCCGCGCTCGGCAAGGCCCCCGCCGACGCATCCGCCGACGAGCCCAAGAAGGGTGGCGTGCTCGGCAACCTCGGTGGCAAGCTGCCGCCGGGCATGGAGCTGCCGCCGGGCTTCGACCCGTCCAAGCTCCGGCTGCCCGGGCAGAAGTAAACCGCCGCCGGGACCTTCATCTCCCGGCGGCCGCCCTTCCGGCTGCTTCGCCTTCCGGGGACGCGCCGTTCCCGCGCGGGGCTGCCTTGTGGTGGCGGCCTCGTGCCGCTTGCACGGGCCGCTGCGCGAGCGGTGGCACCTTGGCGGCATGCCCTTCGCACAGACCGCCACGCGTGGGTCGGTCTCTTGCGTCCGACGGTGTCCACGTCCGTGACGTCGGGCAAGAGGCGTTCGGGCGCGGACCGCGCGCCGCGCCGTACAGGACGTCGATGGCAGTGCCGTCGATCTGGCACAATGACATGTTGGAACACCGTGACCAGGCGGGTGCCCTCTCACCTCCCGCCGGACACGCCTGTCCCTGGAGCGTCGTCCCGTCGTGCCCCACTCGGCGAGATGCCGTTCACCCACGCTCGAATGCAGGAGAGACCACACCAGTGGCAGTCAAGATCAAGCTCAAGCGGCTCGGAATGATCCGCAACGCTCAATACCGCATCGTCGTCGCTGACAGCCGCACCAAGCGTGACGGCCGGGCGATCGAGGAGATCGGCCTGTACCACCCGAAGGAGAACCCTTCGCGCATCGAGGTCAACGCTGAGCGTGCGGCCTACTGGCTGGGTGTCGGCGCGCAGCCGACCGAGCCCGTGCTCAAGCTGCTCAAGCTCACCGGTGACTGGCAGAAGTTCAAGGGCGAGGCCGCTCCGGCGCCCCTGAAGGTCGCCGAGCCCGCGCCCGACCGTCACGCCCTCTACGAGGCCGCGGCCAAGGAGGCGCTGTCCGGTGGCGACACCGGCACGGCCGCCACCACGCCGAAGAAGGCCAAGAAGAAGGAAGAGGCCGAGGCCCCCGCCGAGACCCAGGCCGAGGGCGAGGCCTGACGTGCTCGAGGAGGCTCTCGAGCACCTCGTCAAGGGCATCGTCGAACATCCAGACGATGTCCGGGTCCGCGCACGCCGCATTCGCAGCGGGCGCGTCCTGGAGGTCCGGGTGCACCCCGAGGACCTGGGCAAGGTCATCGGACGCGGCGGGCGCACCGCCAAGGCGCTGCGCACCGTTGTGAACGCCCTGGCCGACGGGAAGTACGTGCGGGTCGATCTGCTCGATCTGCACGAAACAGTCCGTTAGCGTCAGGTTTCCGCGCCCTCATCGGCTCTGACGGCCGATGGGGGCGCTTGCGTTAGGAGTTCATGTTGCAGCTGGTCGTCGGCCGGATCGGCCGTCCACATGGGGTACGCGGTGAAGTCACCGTCGAGGTGCTCACCGACGATCCCGAGCTGCGCTTCGCCGTGGGCGCGTCGATCACGACGGACCCCGGCGACAGGGGGCCGCTCGTCGTCGAGGGCCGCCGCCGGCACAAGGACATGCTGCTGCTGGCGTTCGAGGGCGTCCACGACCGCGACGCGGCGGAGGAGCTGCGGGGCACCATGCTCGTCATCGACTCGGCCGACGTGGTGCCGTCTGACGACCCCGACGAGTTCCACGATCACGAGCTCATCGGGCTGGCGGTGGAGACCACGTCGGGCGAGCCCGTGGGCGAGGTCACCGACGTCCTGCACCACGGCCAGGACCTCCTGGTGGTGCGGCGGAGCGGGGCGGACGAGGCGCTCATCCCGTTCGTCAAGGTCCTGGTGCCCGAGGTCGACCTGGCGGCGGGCCGGCTGATCGTCGACCCGCCAGAGGGCCTGCTCTGATGCGGCTCGACATCATCACGATCTTCCCCGAGTACTTCGCGCCGCTCGACGTCTCGCTGATCGGCAAGGCCCGAGAGCGCGGCACGCTCGACGTACGCGTGCACCAGCTCCGGGACTGGGCCCACGACGTGCACAAGACCGTGGACGACACCCCCTACGGCGGGGGGCCCGGCATGGTCATGAAGCCCGAGGTGTGGGGCGAGGCCGTCGACGACGTGATCGGCGACGGCGCGCCGCGGCTG